>CAZYAI010000005.1:23856-80308 GCA_964645625.1 uncultured Zetaproteobacteria bacterium | reverse complement strand
GTAAAGTCTGAGGGGGCTGTGTTGGACGGTTATTATTATGAGTGATGCAGAAGCTATAAGTTTTAAGCATTTTAGTTTGTTTCGTCGGGCTGTAGCCACGAAGCGAACGGGGGTGTTAGTCTATATTACACGGTTGGGCTTTGCTGGTCGCATCACCTTTATCGAAGGTCAATTAGCCAGTGCCGTTGACTCAGTACAGCTCAAACATTTTTTCACCAAAGCGATGCAGCAATCACATTGGGAAGATCAATCAGGGAAATCGGAACCTGCCCAAGATGCAGCAGTTGTTTTGGGTAGTTTATTGGAACCTTTAGAATGGAATGAAGTGTTTTCTCACGCCTTGTCACAGATGTTGTGTAAGCTTCCCGTGGTGGAGGTGAAGGCGATGCCTGTGCAGTTTGAGGATTATCACCTTGAAATTTGCGCCAGACTGTTGTGCCGCCAAGCCGTCGCCTCGGATGTTTTTACGCCCAAACAGTTTTTGGATGGCATTTCCAACAACCATACGCTTACTGGACGTCTTAAGGTGATGGTTTTAGCCTATGTTTGTGGCTTTATGAATGCAAAAAAACAAAATACCGCACAGACTACGGTAAGCAAAACCGCAAGTCCTAGTGCGTCGAGCCTTGCAGGCAGAATTTTCCAACGCATTAAAGGAATAGGATTATAATCATGGCTAGGAAGGAAATTGCTAAAATTCTCATTACCGGTCCCTTTAACGCTGGCAAAACAACCTTGATTCGTCACATCAGTGATGAGCAATCATCAGGCAAAGATGTGCAGGCGACCGATGTGTTATCCCAGTTCAAGGGGATGACCACCGTGGGACTAGACTTCGGTATTTTGCATGTCGATGAGACATTGGATGTTCATCTATTTGGCACACCAGGGCAGTCACGCTTTAACTTTATGTGGCGCATTCTATCTAAGGGCGCGCTGGGAACGATCTTCCTGATTGACTCAAGCAGTCAGCGTGCCATTGATGAAGGCAAGAGCATGTTCCAGTACTATCGCGAACGCTCAGACGACCCGATTATTATTGGTGCCACCAAGCGCGATGAGCCAAATGCCAAGCCCATTGATGTGCTGGTGAAAGAGCTGAACGTTGGCGACACCACGGTTATACCTTGCGACCCACGCAAAGTAGAAGATTCCAAGACGTTGGTGTTATCCTTGTTACAAGCCATTATTGATGCGCAAACAGGTGGCAGTGCCGATGATGATGAATACGATGATTTAATGGATCTTGAATAGCCTGTTTGCTATTCCGCGCCAGCTTTTTTAGCGTGCGCGCCGCTAAAATCAAAACGAATAGTTTTTTCTGTTCGTTTGTTTATGTTATTAAGTGAGGTAATTTATGGCTTTTGTTGTAACCCAGTTGTGTAAAGATTGTGTGGATACAGCGTGTGTTGCGGTATGTCCTGTGGACTGTTTTTATCAACCAGCGGAAATCACAGAAGGAACACCCAATATGTTGCTGATTTCACCAGATGAGTGCATTGATTGTGCTGTTTGTGAACCAGAATGTCCTTGGGAAGCAATTTACCCCGAAGAAGATGTGCCTGACGTATTCGCTGATGATATTGCACTCAATGAACAGTGTGATACCAACCGTGATGGCTATGAATTGGCGGAAGTCAAAGAACACGAAGCACCTTCAGCAGAAGAAATTGCACAGAACAAGGCGAAATACGGTCTGTAATCTGTTTAGCTTTTGACGTTAGTGATGCAAGAACAACACCCTAGTAATTATTCACATCCCCTCTGTTTTTTTGCCATCAAGGCGAAAGCGCGCAGTTTACGCTCTGGTAAATGAGCACTTTTAACGCTGAGGGAAGAAAAATCAGTGGAGGGTGTGAATGATTACACGCCCTGCGATTACGGGAATGACACACGATGACTTGCTGACATTGTGTCGGCAGGCTGGTGTAAAAACGCATCATGCTGATGTTTTAAGGGCTTGGGTGTTTCGTCGTGGCGAACGTGATTTTTCACGCATGGTCGAGTTACCACAGCACTTTCAGCAATGGCTGCGGGAACACGTCAGTTGGCCTGAGCTGCGCGTAAATCGTTTACAACAAGATGATGACGGCACGCAAAAAATGCTGCTTGGTTTACCCTTGGGGGGCGAAATTGAGTCGGTATTGATTCCTGCTGCAGGACGCATCACGCAATGTATTTCCAGCCAAGTTGGTTGTGCTATGGGGTGCACCTTTTGCCTGACTGCGACTGCTGGCTTACAGCGCGATTTGCAGACCAGCGAAATGGTGGCGCAATTGATGCAAGCGCGTACTGTGCTTGGGAGCTATCCGCGCAACGTCGTCTTAATGGGTATGGGTGAGCCATTGCACAATTACGATGCTGTGGCGCGCTTTGTACGTATTGCGACTGATCCTGCGGGCATCGCCTTGTCACCACGGCGCGTCACCTTGTCCACCTCAGGTTTAGTGCCTGCTATTGAACAAATGACGGATGATGCCTTACCTTGTAATTTGGCGGTGTCACTCAATGCCAGCAACGATGCTGTACGCGATCGTTTGATGCCAGTGAATCGTAAATACCCCTTAGCAAGTCTGTTGTCAGCCGTGCGCCGTTTTGCTGCTGCCGGCACATCACGCAAGCGGGTGTTGATTGAATATGTGTTAATGGAAGGGGTAAATGACAGTCCAGCCGATGCACAGGCATTGGTTGAACTGTTACACGGTTTACCCTGTACCGTGAACCTATTACCGCTAAATATGCATGGTGGCACGGCATTTCGCCGCTCACCTGATGATGCCGTACAACGGTTTTGGCAGGTGTTGAGTGATGCCTCCTTCGTTGCTGTGGTGCGTGCTTCGCGTGGTAATAATATTTCTGCGGCATGTGGACAGCTCAAAGCAGAAACGATGGTGCGGCGCAGTCGCCGTGCTGTTGCCTAAGAAAGGATAAGTATAGGAAAGTTATGCCGATAACAAAACAAGTTTCACCCTGTGATTTATGTGGTGGCACAGCGGTCGAAATTATCAGTCGGCGCGATAGGCACGGCAAACCCTTGGATACAGGTTTGTGCTTGCAATGCGGTTTGATTGCCCACCAGCCGATGCCCAATGAGGCGGATATAGCTGCCTATTACCGCGATGAATACCGTCATGATTATCACGGCGAGGCAGCTCCTTCGCCACGTCGTATTATGCGCGCTTGGCGTAATGGTCAACGCATTGCCGATCAGTTGCAACCACATATCACAGCACAATCAACGGTGTTTGAAATTGGTGCAGGTATTGGTTGCACGGTGAAGTCTTTAGCAGAACGCGGTTTTGCAGCGCATGGCATTGAGCCGAATGAGCAGTTCAATCAATACACCCGTAATATTTTGCGTGCCGATGTAGAAAATTGTAATCTATTTGATTACACAGGGCATGGCGATCAAGCGGTGGTATTATTGATTCATGTGATTGAACATTTCACTTCGCCTGTACGCGCCTTGACCTATATCCGCGACTTTTTGCCTGATGACGGCTTGCTTTACATCGAGTGCCCCAACGTCAGCGGTCCATTTGCTACGTTCAATCGTCTGTTCCATTTTGCCCACACCTACAATTTTAGCCCTGAAACCCTAACCCTTCTGGCGCAACGTTGTGGTTATAGCTGTGAACAGGTGTTCACTGATGCAGGACACCCTGATTTACAGATGCTGTTCCGCAAGTTACCCGAAGTTCCCGCTATGGTGCATCCTGAAGCTGGTCAGGCACAACGCGTTCGTGATGCTATTCACCGCTACAATGCGATCAGTTACCATCTACGCCCTGACTACCTACAACGGCGCGTAGAAAAACTTGTCAGTTATTGGCAGGAGTTCCGTCAAGCCGATGCCTTTGTGCAAGCGCTAGAATCTCGTTTCCGCCCATGATTTTAGTGGTTGGCGACATTATTGTAGATGAATTCATCTGGGGTGATGTCACGCGCATTTCCCCCGAAGCTCCTGTGCCTGTGGTGAACGTTGAACGCAGTGATCGACGCTTGGGTGGTTCCGCGAATGTCATTCGCAACCTTCATGCTCTAGCGCAACATTGCGCCATGTTCGGTGTCGTAGGCGATGATGAGCCGGGGCAATGGGTGCATCAACGTTTGGCAGAACTCAAGGTCGATCATTCGGCAGTATTAACCAAAGACAACGGTCGCCCGACGGCGATTAAAACCCGTATCGTGGCGCGCCATCAACAAATTGTACGCTTTGACCGCGAATGGCTAACACCACTATCAAATGCTACCCATGCACACATACTACAACGCGCTTCGCTGATGATGGCGAATGCCAGTGTGTTGATTTTATCCGATTACGCCAAAGGTGTGTTGACACCATCAATGATAGAAAATCTGATTGCTGAGGCGCAAGCTTACGGTTGTTTGGTTGGTGTAGATCCTAAACCTGAACACACTGTTGCTTACCACGGTGCAAGTTTTATCACGCCAAACCTACAAGAGGCGGCAGCCATGAGCGGCATGGCCGCGGTGAACACCGACCAACATATTGCCGCAATGGCAGAAAAATTACATCATGATCTGAGCTTGAAATGGGTGTTGATTACCCGTTCGGAATGCGGTATGACGTTATTTGATGGTGAACAATGTCACCACATCGCCACCGTTGCGCGTGATGTGTATGATGTAACAGGTGCGGGTGATACGGTGATTGCCGTATTTTCAGCCTGTGTCGCACGCGGCGATTCGCCCCTGCAAGCAGCTATCACAGCCAATCAAGCTGCTGGTGTCGTCGTTGCTAAAGTGGGTACAGCCACAGCTACGTGGGAAGAGATTCAAGCGTAGCCTATGACCCACACCTGCAAACGCTGCCGCATCACTAATGTTGCGATTCATTTGGATGATGATGACGCAGCAATCGCGACGAAACTGTGCCAAATACTGGGTGTTACAGCGGCAGATTTGATTGATTGGCGTGTGGTGCGTCGCGCCTTGGATGCGCGCAAAAAAACGGCTATTCATTTCATATGCAACATCGAATGCCAATTATCTGCCAGTATCAAAAGCTTGCCTGATGGTGCGCGGTGGTTGGCTGATGATGAACGCGAGTCGCTCACCGCACCGCTGTTGGCGCAAACGAACAAGCAAGCGTCAGTGGTGGTAGTTGGTGCAGGACCTGCGGGTTTATTTGCCGCCTTAGCTTTGGCTGAAGCGGGATTAAAAGTCACCCTGCTAGAACGCGGCAAACCTGTGGAAACACGCATGCGCGATATTGGACGCTTGCGCTCCCGTGGTGAACTTAACCCTGAAAGTAACATCTGTTTTGGTGAAGGCGGCGCAGGTACGTACACCGATGGTAAACTATACACCCGCGTCAAGCATCCTTATGTGCGCCGTGTGCTGCATACCTTTGTCCGCTTTGGTGCAGCCGAACGTATTTTGGTCGATGCCCACCCACATCTAGGAACGGATGTGCTGGTGCGCATGGTGCGCCGCATGCGTGAACATTTGCTGGCTATCGGTGTCGATTACCGTTTTGAAGCACGGGTGGATGATATTTTACTGCGTGATGGTCAGGCGTATGGTGTTCGCCTCGCCAATGATGAAAGTCTATTGGCTGACCATGTGATTTTGGCAACAGGGCATTCCGCTCGAGACACTTTTGCGCGCATGCAAGCTTTAGGCATCGTGATGGAAGCCAAATCTTTTGCCGTTGGCGTGCGTGCTGAACATCCGCAAGCCTTGATTAACCGTATTCAATATGGCGCGATGGCAGAACACCCCAGCTTGGGCGCGGCAGAATATGCTTTAACCCACCAAGCGCAGGATCAACACCTTGGCAAGCGTGGGGTGTACTCTTTTTGTATGTGCCCTGGTGGTTTGATTGTGCCTTCGCCCAGCGAGCATGGTCTATTGGCGATTAATGGCATGAGTAATGCTAAACGTTCGGGGCAGTTGGCAAACTCTGGCATTGTGGTGCAAGTTACCCCTGACGATATTGTACGTCATGGTCTAGCTGCCGACCCTTTGTGCGGTATCGCCTTGCAACGAGAGTTAGAGCAACGCGCTTTTGCCATGACTAGCAGCCCCTACCGCGCTCCAGCTATGCGTTTAAGCGATTTTGTTAATCGTCGCGCCACAGGTCAGTTGGCGAGCACCAGCTACAAACCAGGTATTGAAGCCGCTGATTTATGGCAGCTATTTCCCCATTGGTTAGCCCAGCCCTTAGCCGAAGGGCTACAAGCTTTTGATCGTCGTATGCGTGGTTACCACACCAATGAGGCTAACCTATTGGCCGTAGAATCCCGCACCAGCTCACCACTGCGCGTGGTGCGCGGCAAAGACATGCAAAGCATGAACATTCGTCGCCTCTACCCTGTAGGTGAAGGCGCAGGGTATGCAGGCGGTATCGTCAGTGCTGCCGTAGATGGTTTAAAAGCAGCCGCCCTGATTGCTGGCTAGAGTATTCGCTCGTTACGCTAACGAATCGCCCGAACACCACCTAAACGCCATAGAATCCATGCGCCTGGCAGGGCGGAAAGTGCCAACACAACCACCCATAAGGCTGCCATCGCTGCGGCAGCTTCGTTGTTGCCACCAAAGTACACGGCAAGTCCGACATAACCCGCTTCACGTACACCAAAGCCGTTGAGGGAAATGGGCAAGATAGCAACCAGTGCCACCAACCCAACGGTCATAGCGAAGGCTGGCCATGGCATATCCAAACCGACGGCGATACCCAAGCATACATGCGCTTGAATAATCATCACTTGAAACAGCAATGAGACGGGCAGACTGCGCCACCATTGACGATGGAAAGATGGTTGATCCAAGGGTATGCGCTGCAACTGCTGAATGCGTTGTGCCAATCGTGGATGTATGCGTGGGTAGATCAACATGCCGCCCCACGCGACCGCCATACCGCTGAGCCATAACAGCCACCAAAAAAGCGGCCAGTCAAACCACAACATGCAAATCGTTAGCAGCGTAATGAGGGCAAACAAACCATTGCCGCGATCCAGCACGACACTTGCCGTTGCCAACAGCCCCATGCCACTGCGCCCTTCGCTTTTGGCGAGTAGTACGCCGCGCACCACATCACCACCAATGGTTGAAGGGAGAAATAAGCTGGTGAACATACCAAGGAAGTAGAGGCGAATTTTACGCTGTGGCGAGATGTTCATGCCCAGGCCCTCGGCAATCCACGCCCAACGCAAGCCACAAATAACGTAGCCGAATAACATACAGCCAATGGCAGCTACGATGTACCAAGGGTTCACTTGAACGATGCGTTGCCAAACCGCCGCTATATCCAGTTGGTTAAGTAATAATGCAAGCAACGACAGTGTTACCAAGGTTTTCAGCACTGGGTGGGTTAATACCGCCATCAAACGTGATTGCACGGTGCTATTGGAGGGAGCATTGGTCGTCATTAGGCAGGTAGAATCCATGAATAAAATAAAAGAAACATCTTCGAAAACGTAGCATATAGCCGAACCAAAGCAAGGTGACAGCAGCAGCAGGGAAAGTTTACCCTTGATTTGTGAGGCTGATAACGCTATAAATCGCGCCCTTTTTGAAAATCATGGGAGTTGCAAAGTGAAACCTGGCATTCATCCTGAATACAGCGCAGTGAACGTTACATGTTCTTGCGGAAACACATTCGAGACACGTTCGACCAAGAGCGAGATCCATGTGGAAATCTGCTCAGCCTGCCATCCGTTTTATACGGGTAAGCAGAAGATCGTTGACACCGAAGGTCGTGTCGAACGTTTTTACCGGAAATACGGCAAGCCTACTACGGCGGCATGATTCGGGTGGTCGTTATAGCGACCACAACTATATTACAAATACAAGCGTGCTTGGTGAATCCCCGGTTTCCGGTGATGAAAGCATGCACTTGAACGGAGAAATCAATGTACGCAGTTATTCGTACTGGTGGCAAGCAATACCGTGTAGAAGAGGGCGATACCTTACGTATCCCTTCTCTTGACAAGGATATTGGCGAAGAGATCACTTTCGCTGATGTTTTACTGGTAAGTGACGATAGTGGTATTACACTGGGTTCTGAAGCCAGTAAGGTTGCAGCCGTTGTACGCGGTCATGGCCGTGATAAGAAAATCGTGGTGTTTAAGAAACGCCGTCGTAAACATTCCCAGCGCACCATGGGGCATCGTCAGAACTTTACTTCTGTTAAGATCGCTTCTATCAGCACTGGCGCGTAAGGAGAGAGAGAATGGCACATAAGAAAGCAGGCGGCTCGTCCCGTAATGGACGCGACTCCAATTCCAAGCGTCTTGGCGTGAAAAAATACGGCGGCGAAGTGGTTCGTGCTGGTAACATCGTTGTGCGTCAACGTGGCACCAAAATTCGCCCTGGCGAAAACGTTGGTTGTGGTCGTGACTACACCTTGTTTGCGTTGATTGACGGTCAGGTTGAATTCTTTAAGAAAGCTGGTCGCACCAGCGTTCGTATTGTTGCATAACAACCGCTCGTTATTATTGATTCTTTAAAAAAGCCACCGTTCGCGGTGGCTTTTTTCATTTGAGCAAGGTGTTTTATAGGCGGTTACAAAAACAAAGCTAAGGCTGGATTGTGTGTTTCTTCTTCGTAGCTGTAGCCTAATCCTTGTAGATAACTCGTGAATGCGGGCATTTCGGCATCGGGCACTTCAAAGCCAGCTAACACCCGACCAAATGCCGCGCCGTGGTTGCGGTAATGGAAGAGTGAAATATTCCAGCGTCCTGCTAATTTTTCTAAAAAGTCTGATAATGCCGATGGTCGCTCGGGGAACTCGAAACGGTACACCCGCTCAGCTTGTGCCAATTGGCATTGACCGCCGACCATGTGGCGAATATGCAGCTTGGCTAATTCGTTATCCATCAGATTTAATGTTGGGTAGCCTTTTTCGAAGAGTACCTGCTCAATCGCGTTAATCTCTTGTTGGTCGCTTACCTTGATACCTGCAAACACATGGGCATCTTGGCGGCTGGAAAGACGGTAGTTGAACTCGGTAATAGGGCGACTGCCCAATAATTGGCAAAAGGTGAGGAAGCTGCCAGGTTGTTCAGGAATTTTCACCGCGAATAGTGCTTCCCTGCGCTCGCCCATTTCTGAACGTTCGGCAACATGACGCAGGCGATCAAAGTTCATGTTTGCTCCGCTGCAAATACAGGCTAACACTTTGCCGCGCCAGTGTTCTCTTGCGACATACTTCTTCATCCCTGCAACGGCTAATGCGCCAGCAGGTTCAACGACGACGCGTTTTTCATCATAGACATCTTTAATCGCCGCACAAATCTCATCGGTATCAACCAGCACAATGTCATCAACGTAGCGGCGCACCAGATCAAAGGTGATTTCTCCGACTTTTTTTACTGCGACACCATCGGCAAAAATGCCTACTTGTTCCAGTTCGATGCGTTCACCCGCAGTGACAGAGTCATGCATGGCAGCAGAATCCACAGGTTCAACACCAATGATTTTGGTCTTAGGCGATAATGCTTTGATGTAGGCTGCCACACCAGCAATCAAACCACCGCCACCAATGGGAACAAAAATCGCATCCATATCGGCAGGTGTTTGGCGTAACAGCTCCGAAGCGATGGTGCCTTGACCAGCAATAACATGAGGGTCGTCGTAAGGATGAACAAAAGTCATGCCTGTTTCGGCGCACAGTTGCGTGGCATGCGCGCTGGCATCGGAATAAGAGTCGCCTGCCAACACCACTTTAGCACCGTGTGAACTAACTGCCTTAACCTTGATTTCTGGCGTGGTCGTCGGCATCACGATAACCGCTTTAAGCTTGAGTTTTTTAGCCGACATGGCTACACCTTGGGCGTGGTTACCTGCTGAGGCGCAAATGACGCCATGCGATTGTTCCTCTTTGCTTAAATGCGCGATTTTGTTGTATGCTCCACGCAATTTGAATGAGAAAACAGGCTGCAAGTCTTCACGCTTCAGCAATACCTCGTTGTGCGTTCTACCTGACAAAACAGGGGCAAGCTGCAAGGGCGTTTCTTCGCAGATGTCATAGACCTTGGCATGGTCAATCAAATCAATATACTGGCTATTCATTTCTGCGTTATAGCGTATTGCATGATGAAATCAAGGAGGCAATGATATGAAAGGTACATCTATCATCTTAGCGTGGTTGTTCTTGTTAATGGTAAATCCAGCGGCGATGGCAGAAGAGGAGGATCAGAGTACATCTTCTCATGCGCTTAAAGCTTTGGAATATGGTTCAAAGGCTATTGTGCATGGCTCTGTCGCCTCGGTTGGCGCAATCGCCATGAGTGGCAAGGCCGTTTCTGCCGTAGCTGCTATACCTGTTGGGGTATCGGGTAAAGTGGTGCAAGCTTCGGGAAAAGTGCTGGAGAAAAGTGCTGACGCGCTGGAGTCGGTCGCCGATGAGGATTTTAATAAGCCGCTGCCGATTTCTGATGTGAGCGTGACCGTTGGCGTGGCACCTGATGTTGCCATGCAAGGTGAGTAATAGCGTGTTTTGCCATTGTGGTCGCATACTTGCGCTGCTGTTGCTGTATGTCTTTTGCACCAATAGTGCATGGGGCGGAGCCAGTATGCAGCATGCAGAACCGCATTTCGATGTGGATCGCACTTTAGCATTTGCCAAAAAGGTAGAAAGGGCGATGGGGCAACGCGGTGCTCATGTGGCAATACTGGCTCGCGTGGGTCGTCCGCCCAATGAGCTGCCTGAAGGGATTGATTATACCCATGTTGGTTTTGCTGTATATTCGCGCATTACCACCAAAGGTGGGCAACAAGAACTCGGTTATGCGATGTATAATTTGTATCAAGATGACAAGAACCCTGCGCGCAGTGACTTGGTGATGGACTATCCGCCCGATTTTTTTGCAGCCGTCCCGAAGCTTAAGGCGGGGGTGATTATTCCTACACCTAAATTACAACGTCGTCTGCTACGTTTAATCAGTGACCCTAAGGTTTTGAAAGGATTTCATAATCCGCATTACTCGGTGATTGCCAACCCTAGCAGTCAGCAATTTCAAAACTGTACAGAATATGTCTTGCGTATTTTGATGGGGGCGATGTATAAGACGCAGGATCAAAACATCATTAGCGCGAATATTCAGGGCTATTTTAAACCACAGGTATTGGATGTAGGTAACATCAAACTGTGGTTGGGTTCGATGTTTGCACCTGATGTATTTTTGGATGACCAGCATGAAGATAAGCCTGTCACCGCGACCTTCAATAGCTTGGCTCGTTTTATGCAACAGTATCATTTAACACAAGAAGTCTTTAGCGTCACAGAGGAATCACAATGAGCACATTTGAACACATACGCATGCATCCAGAGCGACCACAAATACGCCACATTCGTCGTGTTGCTGAGTTATTGGAAAAAGGCTATTTCGCAGTCGTTCCGACAGAAACAACGTATGGTATCATGATGCTGTGCAATGCTTATGGGGCGCAGCAGGCTGTACGTACATTGCGGCAGTTGGACGAACGCCATCTATGGTCACTGGTTTGTCACGATCTGCCACAGGCTTCGCAGTTTGTGAAGATTGATAACCACAACCACCGTATTCTCAAGCGTCATTTGCCAGGACCGTTTACTTTTGTGCTGCCTGTAAATTCGCAACTGCATCGTCGGGTACTGAATAAGCGCAAAGATATTGGTATTCGCATGCCTGACCATCCTGTGTGTGATATGTTATTGCAGGAGTTGCGCCAGCCTTTATTGGCAACCTCAGTGATTTTCCCTGGTGAATCAGAGATTGCCATTGATCCTGATGTGATTATTGCACGAATCAAACACTTGAACGCGGTGATGTTGGATGTGGGCTGGTGTGGCGCAGAACCGACAACCGTGGTTGATCTTAATGACGATGTTGAACAACGGGTTTTGCGACCTGGTTTGGGTATTTGGCCAATAGATTAATAGCACATGTTATCACGTTACCTTTTCCGTTTTACACTGAGCATAGCCGTATTGTTACTGACAGCATGGCTTTTGTTGCCGCTATATCTGCGCCCTGTGCTGGAGGATGCGTTGAGTAATAGTTTGCAGCAGCCCGTCCGTATTGGTCATGTGCAATGGGATCTCAGCACTGGCTTGCTTCAAGTTTCCGATTTGGATATTGCCCAGCAAGCCATCACATGGCGTGATTTACAATTATTTATTCATTGGCCTGCATTGCGGCATCACGTGCTTGATGTTGCACTGATTCGCCTGCAGTCGCCACAGATGAGTTTGATACGCGATCAAACAGGGGTGCGTCTTGCAGGTTTGCCTGCTATGTCAGCGAGTAACGAAGAAGAAACTGGCGCATCGCCGTGGCGCGTGAACATCCGTGAAGTGGATGTGCAATATGCCCAATTACAGTGGCAAGATGGTCGCAACCAAGCATCGGCATATATGTATTGGCTGCATGCAAAGCAAGATGATGCCAGCCATTACACGGTACAGACTCATACTGTATTCGATGCTGCGATGACCGATCAAGGTCTGCCGCAGGCTGCTTTAACACTGAAGGTGAAGGGAGTGCTTGCCTTGCAAGATAGCGTGGCAATACCAAACTTTACAGGGCGTGTGGTGGTGGAAGACAGCCATGCTGATGTGGCCTCGATGCAACTTGCGGCACAGCAACTCAGTTGGGATGGTTACAGCACAGTAACGGCACAAAGTATTGCTGTGCATGGTAATTGGCAATTACATCAGTTGGATGTAGATGCAGCACCGCAAGCCATTCATCTTGATGCCGTTCAGTGGCAAGGGCGTGTGACTTGGCCGCTGGAAGAGCATGGGAAGGCAACACTGGATGGGCAATGGCATACAAAACCATTGCATGTGGTGTTAGACGCTTACACCACCTTGGATGTGGCACACAGTGATTGGCAGGGGCATGCGCGTTTGACCGTGCCAGCGATGGATGCGGAAATTGATTCACAATTGCAATTAACGGGGCTGCATCTGTCTGGTCAAAACAAGCTTGCGGTACAAGGCGATGACATCCATTGGCAAGGAGTGGTGAAGCAACAGGGAGCAACGACATCGCTGGATGGTCGTTGGCGGTTGCAACAGTTCCGGGGCATAGCCGAAGCACAACCTTGGTCACTGAGGGAAGGGCAATGGCAAGGTTCGATGCAGCTCAAGCAGGGCAAAACTGGGGTGCAGCTTCAGGTGAAGCAACAGTTACAGATGCATGATGTACAAGCAGAGTCATGGTTAGCGATGAAGTCATTGCAATGGGATGGCGCGTGGGATGTGCAACAAGCAACAACGAAGCCGACCAACTTCCATAGTAAACAGCATCATATTACCGTTGATGGGTTTAGCTTGTCACCATCTGCTAACAATAGCAGCGGTGTTGAGCATGCGACGTGGCAGGGTGATCTGGCAATGCATATATGCCAGCAAGGTGGTCGTGCAAACTGCGAACATCAATTGACTACCTCGGGGGACATTAAAGCTGCGCAGTTGCAATTAACATTGCCTGAAGCAGGACGACTGGATTTAGCGCATGCAACATGGCAGGGCTCGGTGAATGCCTCAGCAGGGCAAGATGTGACGCAAGGTAAAATGAAGAGTACCATCAAACTACAGGCCCTTCGCTTTGAGGATGAGAAGCAACATTTGGGCTTGGCTGATATGGCTTGGCAGGGCGCATTGCAAGCTTCTGACGATGGCAAAACCCGCCAAGTGACAGGGCAAGGTGCTATGCAAGCAGGATCATTGCATTGGTATGATGGTGAGGCAGAAACACAGTTAGCGAAGGTGCTTGCCAAAGGCTTGAAGCTGACTTTGCGCGATCATACTAAGCAACAGCTATCTGCTCAGTTAGCACGGTTATCACTATCTTCATTGCATTGGCCATCAGCTACTTGGGGGCATGATGGTGCGCTGACTTTAGCACAGGCAGAAGGTAAACAATTAAGCATTACGATGGAGCGCGATAAGCAACGGACAACAGGCTTTGTAGGGCTGGATGCATTGCGGTTATCGGGTATCGATGCTGCTTGGCAACGTGTTGCTGCTGCGCCAAAACCAAGCGATGACGACGCACAACAGCCTGCAAACCCCAAACCTGTGCAAGCAGATGCTGGCACGAGCGAAACAAGCGATTGGCAGTGGCGGCTTGGTGCGTTCAAACTTGATGGAGACAATCATTTTGCCATTCGGGACGATGCGATCACGCCTGCATGGCACAGCAGTTTGAGTGATATATATGGTGAGCTGGGCGCGCTTGATAGTCGTCACGGTGATGTTGCAACGCCATTTAACTTAGCCGCCAAACTGGCACCTGCGGGGCAGCTACAACTACAAGGCAAGCTCTTTTTGCATGATGCCAAGCAAGGTGCTTTGGTGGTTCAAAGTACAGCAAGCCTCAATAATGTGGATGCTGCACCGCTGAGTGGTTATGTGGAATCCGTTAGCGGTTACGCGCTTCAACGCGGCACTGTTTACGCAGGTCTGGACGCTCATGTGGTCGGTCAAACGCTGAAAAGTACGCTTAACTTGCGTCTGGATCACCTGAAAGTCACTGCGCAAACACCCACCGTGGTTGACACCCTGCAAAACTTTATTGGGCTTTCCCCCGAGGCTGCATTGGATACGCTGCGTGATAGCAATGACAGTATCAAGCTGGACATCCCCATTGATGGCGACCTCGCTGCGCCTGACTTTAAGCTGAAGTATGTGGTGCAAAAGGCCTTGGGCGGTAGTTTACAAAAGGGTGCATTGGCGTATTTGAAGTATGCTTTTCAACCCTATGGTGCGATGTTAGGTGCTGCGATGTGGGTCGGCAAAGAAATGCACACGATTCGTTTGCCATCTATTCCTGTTGCCTTGGGTGAGGTTGAAGCAACATCTCAAGCGCGTGATGATATTCTGGCTAAGGCAGCGGCGGTATTGCAACGTACGCCAACCGCTGCGTTGGCGGTTTGTGGTCAAGCTGTAGCTGCGGATTATTACGCGCAAGTGGAACGCCAAAATCAGCAACAGCCCCTACAAGCCGAGACCCAAGAAACAACGTTACGCAGCTTGGCAAAGCAACGTGCAGAAGCCATCATCCATCTATTACAACAGCGGTGGCATGTGCCAGCACAGCAATTACAACGTTGCCGTCCAGAGATTATTCACGAGAAAATGCCTTATATTAAGTTGTTGCTATGATTACTTGGTGGAAGCGAAGCCTCAAAGTTCGTCTGGTTGTGAGTGTTTGCGGTATTACGTTATTGACAACCCTGCTATTAGCGCAGGCAGTGGGTCATATTTCTCGTGAGCAAATCAGTCGCGATCAAGGTCAGCTATTGTTTGAAGTGGTGCGCGAAATGGCACATGCCTTGGATCAAGACCTAGCCAGTCGCATTGGTGAACTGCGTCTTTTCACGCATGCTGCCAGCCTGCTGAAAGCACAGGGAACAACGACACAAGAGGTGCTTTTACAGCGCATTAAACAAACATGGTCGCATTATGCATGGATTGGTATGACCGATGCCAATGGTACGATTATTACCGGTACAGATGGTTTATTGGTCGGTAAAAATGTTGCCCAGCGCAGTTGGTTTAAAGGTGGTCGTAAAGGGTTATATTTGGGTGATGCACATGATGCGTTTTTGTTGGCGCGCCTCATGCCTAAGCCTGTTTGGGACGACCTACCATTACGCTTGGTCGATGTGGCAATGCCTATATTTGGCGAGGATGGTACTTTTCGTGGCGTAGTGTGTGGTCATTTAAGCTGGGATTGGGCATTTGAAGTACGTCAGCGTTTGTTGGGCTTGTTGGGTAACGAAGGGGTGGAACTGGTACTGCTAAATCGTGAAGGCAAAGTGATGGTTGGTTCGCCCTCGCTGCCATCATTGTCGTTAGGGCTGGCTGAACAAACAAAAGTATGGCGCGAGCATCAGCCCAGACATGAGGCGACGGTAGAGACATGGCCAGATCAACAACGCTATCTTACCAGCATTTATATTGCTGATGGTCAGCCCATGCTTTCGGCCTTGGGGTGGACTGTGGTAGCGCGTAAATTGGAGCAGCAGGCATTTAGCCCTGCCTACTCGGTACAACACAAGATACTATTGTTAGGCTCGGTTTCCGCATTGTTGTTGGTGTTGGTCGTGTGGTGGTTTATTTATCGTCAACTGTATGCGCTGGGGCGTATCAGTGCTGCTGCCAATCGTGTTCGCTTAGAGCAAACCAATGGTCATATTCCACATATGGATAGTAGCGATGAATTAGGGGTATTCACACGTTCGCTGACATCCTTGGTGCAGGTCTTGCAGCGTCGTAACGATCAATTACGCCTTATTAACCGTGTGTTTGAAGAGAGTGCTCAAGTGGTGGTGATTACCGATGCGGACTTTCGCATCATACGGGTAAATGCCGCGTTTTCACGCATTACAGGTTATGATGAGCAGAATGTATTGAAAAAAACACCGCGTTTTTTACGTTGTGATAAGCACAGCAAAGCATTTTACAATCAATTATATCACGCCGTTAAAAGCTACGGTTGCTGGGCTGGTGAGTTATGGACGCGTTGCCGTGACGATAGTGTTACCCCGCAATACTTAACCGTTTACTCTTTGCAAAACGAGGCTAAGGAGGCGGTGTATTATATCGGTTTATTGGATGATTTGCGCGAGCAAAAGCGGCAGCAGAAACGTTTGTGGCATTTGGCAAATTATGATGTGTTGACAGACCTACCCAATCGTCATGCTTTGCAACAACGTATTGCTGCCACCATCGGGGATGCACAACCCAGTCAATGCGCATTGCTCTTTTTAGATCTTAATCGCTTTAAAAATATTAACGATACAATGGGGCATTCGCGTGGTGATATGGTGCTTCAAGAGCTCGCTGGGCGTTTACAACGGCGCATTCGACCAGGGCAAACGTTGGCACGTTGGGGAGGGGATGAGTTCGTTTTGTTTGCCGCCAACAGCAATCGTCAAGAAGCAATCACCGTGGGGCAACAGTTACTCAAAGCCTTAAATTTGCCCTTTAAGGTCGATGAGCGACAGTATCATATCGGTGCGAGTATTGGTGTGGCATTGTACCCTGAGCATAGCCATAGCGTAGAAGGCTTGTTGCGTTGTGCTGATACGGCAATGTACCACGCCAAGCATGAAGAAGGAAATGGCTTGAGCATCTATGCGCCGTGGATGAATAAGTCATTGGAAGACTTTTTGCGTCTGGATCACGCCATGCGCCGTGCGATGAGACAGGGCGGTGATGGTTTTCACCTCTGTTATCAGCCGCAATTTAGCCTTGATGGCACAACGATTCATGGTGCCGAGGTGTTAGTGCGCTGGCACGATGATGATATTGGCGTGCAATCACCCGCAGATTTTATTCCTGTAGCAGAAAAAACGGGACAGATCTTGGTGATTGGACAATGGATTATTGAGCAAGCACTGCGGGATCTTCAGCAATGGCAGCGGGCGGGTTATTGTATTCCATTATTGTCATTAAATTGTTCGACAAAACAGTTGCAAGACGATGGTTTTATTCCTCACCTACGGCAATGCTGCGAGGATTATGATGTTGCGCCCTCACGTATCCGCATTGAAGTGACAGAGTCTGCCATTATGCAAGATGAAGCGCGCGCATTGGCAAGTCTAGCTGCGTTGCGAAAGCATGGGTTTACGCTTTCCATTGATGATTTTGGTACGGGGTATTCATCCTTGCATTATTTACAGGTCATTAAACCCGATGAACTCAAAATTGATCGTAGCTTTGTGATTGCAATGGAAGATGATGAATATAGTCGCCACATCGTTAATTTTAGTATTGATTTAGCGCACAGCATGGGTATGGATGTTGTTATCGAAGGCGTGGAAGCGTTGCATACATTAACCCTGTTTGAAGGCAAAGGAGACTTGGCTATTCAAGGCTATGTATTTAGTAAGCCTTTAGATATGAAAGCTTTTTCTAATCGTATGATGGAACATCGCTTGCTTTGTTGAGCAGGGTAAAGAATAGGTAAATAAAAAGGGCTGCCTTGCGACAGCCCTAACGTCAAATCCGAAGGATTAAACGGAGTAGTACATATCAATTTCGTAAGGATGCGGACGCAGACGAAGCTGATCTACCTCTTCACGTTTCAATGCGATATAAGCATCGATCATGTCATCATCCATTACGCCACCAGCTTTGAGGAACTCACGGTCTGCATCCAAGCAAGCCAATGCTTCTTCCAAAGAACTTGCAACCGTAGGGATGGCTGCTGCTTCTTCTGCTGGTAGGTCATACAAATTCTTGGTCGCAGGTTCACCTGGATCAATCTTGTTGGCAATACCGTCCAAGCCAGCCATCAACATAGCCGTGAAGGATAGGTAAGGGTTGGCTGTTGGGTCAGGGAAGCGCACTTCAACACGACGAGCAGGATCAGAGTTGACCACAGGAATACGGATAGCAGCAGAGCGGTTACGGTTGGAGTAAGCCAACATGACAGGTGCTTCAAAGCCTGGAACCAAACGTTTGTAGGAGTTAGTAGAAGCATTGGTGAATGCATTTAACGCCTTAGCATGTTTGATGATGCCGCCAATATACCACAATGCCTCTTGAGACAAGTTAGCGTATTTATCGCCAGCAAACAGGTTTTTGCCATCAAGCCAGATGGACTGATGGGTGTGCATGCCCGTACCATTGTCGTCATATACAGGTTTAGGCATAAATGTAGCCGTTTTACCATGAGCATGGGCAACGTTATGAACCACATATTTGTACCACTGCGAACGATCGGCAACATCAATCAATTCGCCAAAACGCATGGAAAGTTCACACTGACCAGCAGTGGCTACTTCATGATGGTGGCATTCCATTTCCATGCCTAAGTCAGTCATGACTAAGGACATATCGTTGCGGATTTCATGCAATGAATCGACGGGAGGTACAGGGAAGTAACCACCTTTGATTTTAGGACGGTGACCTGTGTTCACGCCCTCAAATGTTTCGTTGGAGTTCCAAGCTGCCTCTTCAGACATGATCTTGTAACCACAACCGCCCATGTCGTTATAATGGGTTACACCGTCGAAAATAAAGAATTCCAATTCTGGGCCGAAATATACCGTATCAGCCATGCCAGCAGTGCGGATGTATTTCAAAGCGCGTTGCGCTACTTGGCGCGGGCAACGGTTGTAGTCTTGACCAGTAATAGGGTCAATAATTTGAGCTACCAATACCAGTGTTGATGATTCAAAGAAAGGATCGATTCGGGCACTTTCTGGATCAGGAATCATTGCCATATCAGAATTGTTGATGTCACACCAGCCAGCGACAGAAGAACCGTCAAAGGCAAAACCTTCTTCAAAAGAGTCTTCGCTTAACTGATTGATAGGAAATGTAATATGTTGCCATTTTCCTTTAGTGTCAGTAAATCGTACATCGACAAACTCACACTCATTTTCCTTCACGAGGTCCATGACCTTTTTGATTGCATCGCTCACGTTGCTCTCCTCCAAAGTGGGAAGTTACAAAGACATTCCCATCATTAACGGCTTTCAGGACGGCTGATGATGTATATTCAGCTATCCGTGAACCCACCCAAAAACGATGGAAACGATACACAGCCAGCAGCAAATAACAACAAGGAGTATATTTACTCCCCCCCCCTAAGCTTGGGCGTACGTAGCAGGCTGGTCATTTGATGAAATTTCAATCCCGCCTAGGATTGCCTGATGATGAGATGTTTAATTTTGGTATTGTGCTGTTTGCAATTATTGCTGCTTCAGGGCTGTGCAGGACAATCCCCTTTGCAACAAGGTCATGGGCTAGCATTGCGTCATATATCGCAGTTTGAAGTTGCAGGGGCTTGTGGTAAGGACGATCAGTTTATTGATCGTAAGACGTTACATATTGCCCAGTCAGTGTTGCATCATAGCTTGCAGAAACGCCTGCAAAAGAAGAAGTTGCTTACGACTTTGAACGACGAACCACAGCTTATATTGTGCTTTGAGGAACTCCACCTTCGCCCCAGTTTGGTTGCACTGGTGCTTTTTGCTCTAGCTGAGCCTGATTATATGACGGTGAATGCGCAACTTATGCATCATGGCAAGCCCATAGATACATGGCATTTGAAGGCAGAAAACAGCGCGGGAGGCTCGATGGCAACGCCAGGTGAAGACAGACGTTTACGCATGTTGGTGAATGTGATTAGCCGCAAAGTGATACAGCAACTTCGCCAACCCTCAACGCCCCATGAGTAATGGCATGGGGCGTTAAGGCTAAAGCCTAGCCTGAATTATTCACAAATACTGTCGCACCCTTGCTTGCCCCTTTGCCCGCAACGAATACCTTGTCAGTCGAGCGTATCCACTGGTACGCTGCTCCCGACAAGGCATCCGTTGCAAACAAAGGTTCTGCGCAATCATCACGACGATTTATGAATAATTCAGGCTAGATGTTTAGCAAGCCCATGCGGGAGGCTTCATAAATTGCTTCAGCACGGGATGTGACTTCCAACTTTCGATAGGTGTGACGGACATGGGAAACCACTGTGTGGTAAGAAATCCCCAAGTGTTCGGCCGTTTCGTTATAATTGTAACCCTTGGACATTAAGTTAAGCACCTCAAACTCACGTTCGGTGAGTGTCGTCCCTTGCTCCTGATTGTTGTCCACGCGAAAACGCGTAAGTAATTTGCGTGCAATAATCGGGGAAATGGGGGAGCCGCCGCTTAGCACTTGTGCAATCAGTTCGGCAATATCTGGCAGCGCAGAGTCTTTCATTAAATAACCACACGCTCCTGCCTCAAGCGCAGGAATCACATGCGATTCATCGCCAAAGACGGTAATGACGACAAACTGGGTCTTGGAGTTTTTAAAAAAACGTTTGCGGATCAAATCCAAGCCACTGCCATCAGGCAAGCCTAAATCAATCAGTGCAATATCAGGTTCGGTGCGCAATAGCGGCATGGCACTTGCGCAATCACCAGCATCCCCTACGACTAACATATGAGGGACTGCAGCAATCGTTTTGGTTAAATAGCTTCGCGTATGCGGGTCGTCCTCAATCACTACTACCCGATAGTATTTCTCATCCATTGTTTCCATCTCCCCTCCTCCTCGATACCGTCTGCCAGCAGCCCTGTTAATGGATGTTACGCACGCATGATTTTAACGTACCCCTTTTCGCGTAGCAATGCGTCATTGCGGACTTGATCCGCAATCCAGTGAACGGACGCAAGACGGGATACCGCATCGAGTGCGGCATGACGCAAAAAACACGTCATTGTGGACTCGATCCGCAATCCAGTGAACGGACGCAAGACTGGATAGATCCGTTAGTGCATGCCAGGAATTTTCATGCCCGCTGCCATTTGCGCCATCATGCGTTGCCCTTTTTTACCTTTTACTTTCTTCATCATCTTCTGCATTTGTTGAAACTGCTTCAGCATGCGGTTTAGTTCCATGACGCTAGTGCCCGAACCACGCGCAATACGCATTTTACGACTCGCATTGAGCAAGCGTGGGAACTGACGCTCTTTTGGTGTCATCGAATAGACCATAGCTTGCATGCGTTTGAACAATGAATCATCAATTTGTGAAGCTGCTTCGCTAGGCATTTTAAGACCAGGAATCATCTTCATCATGCTGGACATGCCGCCCATTTTTTTCATTTGATCCAGTTGCTCGGCAAAGTCCATCAGGTCAAACGTCCCTTTGTTCACTTTGCGTGCTAAATTTGTAGCTTTTTCCTGATCGACATTGGCTTGGATTTTTTCGACCAAGCCAACCACGTCGCCTTGCCCCAAAATACGGCCAGCCATGCGTTGCGGGTCAAACAGTTCAAAGGCATCAACTTTTTCACCCGTGCCGACAAAACGTACGGGAACTTGCGTGCTATGAGCAACGGAAATTGCCGCGCCTCCGCGTACATCAGCATCTGTTTTACTTAAAATACAACCAGAAAGTGATACTGCTTGATGGAAGTCTTCGGCGATTTTCAATGCTGTTTGCCCAGTCATGGCATCAAGCACCAATAAGCGTTCGCTTGCCTGAATACCTGTGGCAATCTCTTCAATCTCGGCCATCAAAGCATCATCAACAACTTGACGACCTGCGGTATCCAAAATCAATACATGGTGACCACCAAGCCGTGCCTGTTGCAAAGCTGATTGTGCCATTTCAAGTGCTGAGCCTGCTTGCTCTTCGGTTGATAAATAGGGGACGTTTACTTGATTGGCGAGTACCCGCAACTGTTCGCGTGCCGCTGGACGTGTTGAATCGACACTGGTGACAGCTACTTTTTTACCCTCGTTGGAGAGCATGCGCGCCAATTTACCAGCAGTTGTCGTTTTACCAGCACCCTGCAAGCCACACAATAAAATAACCGAAGGAATCGCCGAAAGATTTAACGGATGACGTTCGCCACCAAGCACATCACCCAGTACATCATGTAATATTTTGATAATAACTTGACCAGGTTGCAGGCTTTTAGCGACTTCTTCGCCCAGTGCGCGCTCACGTGCTTCAGCCATTAAGTGGCGAACAACAGGCAGGGCAACATCCGCTTCAAGCAATGCCAAGCGCATTTCACGCAAGGTAGCATCAAGGTCAGCCTCAGTAATTCGGACGGTTTTACGCAGTTTTGCAGTAATATCACCCAGCTTCTGACTTAAACGATCAAACATATACAAACTCACAAATATTTAGGGGTATCAGGTCGCTATTAAACCGTGAAGATGGCAGATTGTCACGCACGGTGCTGAATTTAAGCCCTCTTACCGCGAATAACGAAGTATAAGTTCTTCTACTGCGGCGGCGTAGGCTTTATTCTTCAGAACATCAATCTGCTTTTGATCTTTTGCGCCACGCGTACTTCTGCTGCTCATCGCGGTATTATCAAAAGGTATTGGCGAGAATGTTTCCCAGCTACCTGTTTTGACATCCACAAGCGCAAGTTTAAGGTTAATTCGCATATGTTGATCCTCATCGGGAATCACACTACCTATAAACGGAACCCAAGAGATAGTTTTAGAGGTAAGTCCTTTCTGCGCTGTCTCCAAAAGCCCCCAATAGACTACAATCGTGGTAAAGCCTCCCTTCGCGGCGGAAAGGCGAAGTAGTTTTGAATAATTTTCACCTTTCTGCTTGCTTGGTACGCCTGAGAATGTAGAGGTATTGTAGTACTTTCTCATCGACTCAATCATACTACCGTCAGGAATCAATGCACCAGACTGAATCAACAGTATCTTCGTCCCCTTTTTTAACGTCACTTTAGCTGACTGCTCAAGTGCTATTTGAATATCCTGCTCAGTGATCTTGCCGTTTACGTCAATGCCAAGAACATCAAATTCGCTAAGCTCACCTTGATAAAAGGGGTTCTCGGGAGCACTTTTACCGCCAAAGTAATTCTCTTCCTGATACCCTGAGTTAGAGATAGATCGGGTAGAACAAGCCCCCAATACGAGCACAACAAATAAGATACCGATGAATCGTGCAGTCCGACCAGATAAAACTGTAGCCATGGGATGCTCCTTCCTTTGAAGTGTGGGACGGTAATATGAACCTGAGCTGTTTGCAAACGATGCCGTACGCTTGCAAAGAGCAGTTTTATGCGTTGCAGCTTGCCTAAGTGCCACAACTTTTTAGCATTCCCGCCTATCCATGAAAAGCCAAGATACCCTCACCTCGATTGATACCCTGTTTATCAAAACCTACGGTTGCCAGATGAATGAGTACGATTCATCCCGTATGGTTGACCTGATGCAACAAGCTTACGGTCTGCGTTTGGTTGCCACGCCACAAGAAGCGGATGTTATTCTTATGAATACTTGTTCGGTTCGTGAAAAAGCAGAAGAAAAAGTTTATTCTGAATTAGGGCGTTACCGCCTTTTGAAGCTCAAAAACCCATCGCTCATTATTGGCGTGGGTGGTTGTGTGGCACAGCAAGAAGGTGAGCGCATTCAACGTCGCGCCCCTTTTGTTGATGCCGTGTTCGGGCCGCAGTCCTACCACCATTTACCCGCGATGATTAACAAAATTCGTCGCGAACGGGTGCGCGTGACCGATACGGACATGCCCGAGATTGAGAAGTTTGACCACCTGCCTAAGACAGAAGATGGCTTAAAGCAGGGAATTTCTGCCTTTGTCACCATCATGGAAGGTTGTGATAAGTTCTGTACCTTTTGCGTGGTTCCCTACACCCGTGGTGCAGAAATATCGCGCCCTGTTGCTGATGTGATTGCTGACTGCCAAGCGGTGTTGGATTCAGGTTGCATCGAAATCACGCTGCTGGGGCAGAATGTGAATGGCTATCGCGCTGTTGGCCCTGATGGCGAAGAGTGGGATTTTACCATGCTGCTCTATGCATTGAGTGAATTAGACGGCCTTAAACGCCTGCGTTTCACCACCAGTCATCCGATGGAAATGAACGAAGATTTGGCTCGTGCTTTTGGCGAAATCCCTGTGCTGATGCCATTTATTCACTTGCCCGTGCAAAGTGGCTCTGACCGTGTGCTTAAAGCCATGCACCGTGGCCATGATCGCCAAAGCTATTTCCATACCATTGCTGCGCTACGTAAACACTGCCCGCATATCGCATTGTCATCTGATTTTATTGTGGGTTACCCTGGTGAAACAGATGAAGATTTTGAGCAAACCTTGGATCTGGTGCGGCAGGTGGCTTATGACTCGGCCTATTGCTTCAAGTACTCAGCACGCCCTGGTACGCCAGCCGCAGACAGCGATGACAACGTGCCAGAAACCGTAAAAGATGAACGACTGCAACGCTTGCTCGCATTGATGGCAGAATTGTCTGCCGCCTCGCTGCAACGCCATATTGGCACGGTGCAGCCTGTATTGGTGGAAAAAACGAGTATTAAAAACGCGGGTGATCTGCAAGGGCGTACAGAAGATTTCAAGATTGTGCATTTTAGCGGTCAACCACGCTTGGTGGGGCAATTGGTGAATGTGCGTATCACCACAGCTTACGGGCAGTCATTGCGCGGCGAGCTGGTGATTAAAGATGACTGAGTCAGCCACAAACGTTCACTTAACATTAACTGATTGGTCGGCTGCTGCGATTCGTCACCTGTGTGGTCCTGAACAGCAAAACATTAACCGTATGGAAAATGCTTTGCAGGTGTCGTTTTATGGTCACCCTGGTGATTGGCACATTGATGGTGCGCAAGCGGCAACGGCGGCTCATATGATTAAATCGTTCAAAGCAACAGCAGAAAAGGGCGAGATCCCTGAGCCTGTGATGGAATCTGCATTGCGTTTGCATCGGGCAGAAACGGTTGATGCCACACCTGAAGCTTTACCTGATAAGGTGAGCTTCCAGGCTGCACGTCGTCAGATCAGTGGTAAAACGCCCAACCAAAACCGTTACTTGCGGGCGATGCAAGCATCCGTGCTTACACTGGCAATTGGACCTGCGGGGAGTGGTAAGACCTACCTTGCGGTTGCCGCTGCGGTTGCTGCCCTGACCAATGGCACGGTGGAGCGGATTATCCTCACCCGTCCAGCGGTGGAAGCGGGCGAACGTTTGGGCTTTTTACCTGGTGATTTACAGCAAAAGGTTGACCCTTACCTTACCCCCTTGTTTGATGCCCTCTCCGATATGCTAGGCAGTGAAAAGATGCTTGCCTTGATGGAGCAGCGGCGTATTGAAATCGCGCCCTTGGCTTATATGCGCGGACGCACGCTGAATGATGCTTTCGTGATTTTAGATGAGGCGCAAAATACTACGCGCTCACAGATGAAAATGTTCCTCACCCGTCTGGGTTTTTCTTCGCGCATGGTGGTAACAGGTGATGTGACCCAAGTGGATTTGCCACGCGATTCTATGAGTGGCTTGCTGCATGCCATTCATGTCTTGCGCAATGTGAAGGACATACGCATTTGCTACCTAGAGGCGCATGATGTGGTACGCCACCGCTTGGTTGAAAGCATTGTCAAAGCTTATGAACACGATGGAGAAAACAGAGGATGAGCGGGCTAGAGATCATCGTTGATGATGATGTAGAGGGTGAGGAGCCACGTTCTATGCAATGGGCGCAAGCGATAGAGTCTGCTGTAATGCAAACCTTGCAGACCGTCGCCATGCCACAGATGTGCGCTGCGCCATTATGCGTGAGTATTGCCAGCAATGACACGGTGCAGCAGCTAAATAGCGAATGGCGGCAAAAAGATCGGGTGACGGATGTATTATCTTTCCCGATGCAAGATGGACCAGACTTTGTTCCAGCCTTGCCACTGGGCGATATTGTATTGGCTCTGCCTTTTGTCGCTGACGAGGCACAGCGATTGGAATTACCGCTGTTGGATCATGTGTTACATTTGTTGATTCACGGTGTGTTACACTTATTGGGTTACGATCATGTGGATGATGACGATGCCGAGCAGATGCAAAGCTTAGAACGCCGTTGCATGGCTGCACTGGAGCTGCACGACCCTTACCCCAGCCATGTTTGAACGATTCAAAAACATGCAAGAAGGCTGGCGCGACCGTGCCATCAAACGCTTGCGTCCAGGTCGTGATGCCGAAGAGTTGCTTGCTATTATTCGTCGTGCTGAAGCCATTAGCTCGGAAGAGGATCGTGAATCGTTAGAAAGCTTTATTAGCTTCCATGAAATTCGCGTGCGTGAGATTATGACGCCACGTCCTGATATTGTGTACATCGATCAACACGCTTCGGTACAACAAACCTGCGAAAAAATGTTGCAAGCGCACATTGTACGCATGCCTGTAGTCGATGGTTCATTGGATCATATTATTGGCATTATCCATATTCGCGAACTGTTTGCTGCTTTGGTGGAACAACGCACGCCACCCTTGCGCGATATGGTACTGCAACCGATTTGGGTGTCCGAACTCGAAAAAGTCAGCAGCTTATTATCGCGTATGCGTTCGCAAAGTCACGCCGCGATTGTGAGGGATGAATTTGGCGGCACGGCTGGTCTGGTTACGCTATCCGATTTATTAGGTGAAATCTTCGGTCCACTCAGTGCGGAAGAAGAACAGGATATGCAGCAAGATATTCGCCATACCGATAATGGCATCTTGATTTCAGCGCGTGTGCGTATTGAAGATTTAGAAGACACTATTGTTTTGCCAGAACGTTTGTTAGAAGGCGACTTTGATACCTTAGGTGGTCTAATTATTACGCACACAGGTCGGATTCCACAACAAGGTGAAGAGATTCAACTTGAAGGTTTACAAGTGACCATTGAGCAAGCCAGCCCTCGCCGCATAGAAACCATCCGTATTAAGACCAACACTGAAGGAAAAGAAAGTAAGCAGTCCTGAGTTTAAGGTGTAAGTGCAAAATCTAGCCTTGACCCTGCAAAACAACCTTTTCTTTTCGCGCCAACAGAAGCTTCTGGGGTGATAGAAGTACGCTCTTTTTTACCCATTTAGAGAAACAGAGTTACAGGATTTAGATTGTATCAGTTATGATATCTGAAGCGATCAAGAGGCAAGTATGGATATGAACCAGGTGCAAAGAGATGATCAGGCTGCTAGAGAAAAGGATGCTTTATTTCAGTCAGCGGGAGCATTTACTGGTCTGTTGATATTGCTTTCACTTCGCCTTGAGTACTATGAAATGATGGGCTACATGCCCAATATGGCACCACAGATTGCATTTTTCTTTTCACCGCTTCTTCTCGCTATTTTGCTCGTCGCCGTCTGGCCATTGGAGCTGTTGCTCAAACGATATTGGCTGCGCCCGCAAACGAAGATGCAGTCGTTCTGTATCGGTGCAGGGCACGCAACGCTGCTGATCTGGTGGGCATTTCCCGACCACTGGTGCCTGATGATCGCCCTGAACCCAATAACAATGCGTTTGCTGTTGCAACTTCATCTGCTGCGTTCTTAGTGGTTTGCTAAATCGTATTAGGCCTGAATTCAAGATCCCGACCAATAAAACGAAAGGTGATACGCCAGTTGGCTTGTACGGTGATTGACTGACCATACGCTAGCTCGCTTGCCTTTGAGTTCATGGGGGCGGTAGCTTGGTAGATCAAGGTCATCTGGGCATTCAGCTATATCAAGGTTGGATAGCATACGAGCAAGCTTTGCGACGTGGATTACCGCCATAATCTTCAAGTCTTACGCTCTGCTTTCATAATGATGCCAAACCCTTAAAATCGCCAATGTCTGCCCATGAACAGCATAACGCACTACGTATGCACCAAACACCATATCGCGAATCACCTCAGGGTCGGGAGCCTGAGTCACAGGGTTCCCCATCATCGGCATCTGCTGCAACAGCTTGATGCGCTTGATCAACTCGGCAGCGATCTTCTCCGCTGAGTTGGGATTGTGGGTAGCAATAAATGCGCGAAGACGTTTAAGATCGTTTACAGCTTCACGGGTGTAAACCAGTTGGATCATGATCCAGGCGCGGCGGACTCTTCATCTGTCCCCCAACTGGAAAGCCAGTCATGAACGGTCTCACTGGAAACAACCTGCCCATGACGAAGTGACTGAAGCGCATCAAGCGTTTCCTGCCACTGATGCTGTTCTTTGCTCTCCCGCTCCAAAAATTCGAGGATAGCCTGATTGATCACTGAGCTTTTGGAGCGATGCAGTCTGGCTGCTGTCTGCTCCAGTTGAAGTGAAACCTCATCACGAATTCGAACGCTAGTTATACCCATGATACCACTCCCTGACATGAGATTACAATGTAATACATTGTAGCACGAATCGTAATGCAGTTGAAGTTGATCTGCAAACTCGGGGCGTGAGGCAAGTTAGTTTCAATCGATCGATAACCTGTGTAACATATTGATTATGAAGTTACTTTTTCCTAATGGTAGGTGTTCTCAATACTATCCTAAACTTCTAAACCGAATTCAGGATATTTTTGTCTCTGCCTCGCATACTGACACAGTGACGTGTTTGCCATCGTCGGGGCTGCGGTATTTGAACTTTTCCACGATTAAATGATGTTGATCGCTGTTTGCACATATAATAGCAGCGGCCTCACCCACCGACGGTGTACCCATGTAGCGCATCACTACCGCCGACGGATTGGGTACAGCGACCTTGCATAGTTGCGTTGCTGGGTAAAAGTTAAGCTTCCAGCCATGTTGTTTGCAAACTTGCAACAAACCCAACTCATCAGACTTTTTATCAATGGAAGCGGCAGCAATCACCGCCTCCAACGAGGCATCCACCGAGGCTAACGCTAAACGAATAGCACTTATGATTGCTTGCGCGCTAGCCCCTCTGTCACAGCCTAAACCCAACACCAGTTTCATGGGCGATACACGACCATGCGCTCATGCCACTGTTGCCATATAGCAGCAGGAATAGCACGCTCAGTAATCCATAAAACAGCAGCAAACGTTTCTTGGTTCACATCTTCAAAGCGTTCAAAACAGTGGATACTAGCTGGCAGCGGGGTAGGACGTGTCCACCAGTCACGCTGTGGCTGTTTGCGTTCATCAACCACGGCAATCGCTTCCTCATTGACGACATGTGCTGACACCCGCGTGATATTGATTTTTGGAGCCTCTACCCGCCAACCAAGTTCGCGTCCGAGAATATCTACAGGAATCGTCTTGCCTACATCCGATGCCGTTGTTAACACGGCAGCGGCATCCAATAGACCTGCAATATATTCAGCCCACGCATTGGCACCGCCGACATGCCCCGACAATACAGGAATCACATATTGCCCTGCATCATCGACCACCAAGACACCAGGGTCTTCATCTTTATTGCGTAAATGCGGTGCAATCAAACGTACCACTGCCCCTAACGAGACAAAAAATACCAGTTGGTCATAAGCAGCAAACAGCAAAGGAATTTGCGCCCGCAGCGCGCCCTCATAGGGTTTAACTGTATTCGGGACAGCGTCAAACACGGCGGCAAACTTCTGTGAAGTTACCACTACCGCCTGTGGTAACAGTGGAGCCAATCGCGCAGCTTGTGCCGCACCGTGTTTGGTGATTGCCACCAGCACCATCGTGCCATCTAATGGTTTTATGTTACTCATGATCCATCCTTTAGCGATTTCTTCTTGCAGCCGCGAATCATCGTGCCGCGTTGGCGGTTGGGGTTACGTACCAACATTAACGATAAATAATTCACTTTTTCGCCGACCAATTCCATAACATAGTGTACAACGCGCTCTTCTGGTGCGCCTGCTTTCTCCATAAATACCGTATGTTCCAGCAAGTTGTTGTCGCACAACCATTGGATTATTTCATCCAATAGCGGTTTAACCTTGAGTAATACCAAGGTGTCAAAATGGGGTAATAGCTGCGCCAGTTCCGCCACGCCATAACCTGCTGGAACGATCGCTACCATATCATCGGTTTCGGCCAAAGGTATGGCGGCAGTGGCTGCGGCGGCGTGGTATGAAGGAACACCCGCAATCACTTCCACGACAATGCTTGCGTCTATATGCTGAACAAAACGCGCCAAATAGGTGAAGGTGGAAAAGGTGGATGCATCGCCTTCGACCAAAAATACTACATCGCGTCCTGCTTGCAACACAGGTACAATGTGCGCTGCTGCTCGCGCCCATGCGCGGCTTAGCACTTCGGCATCGTGAGTCATCGGGAATACCAAGGGCAAAGCATCATCAGGGGTGTTAAGCTCGGTGCGTTCGACAATGGCAAGGGCGTGACTTTGACCGCCCTTACGGCGCACGGGGTAGCACCATAAGGCATCCGATTGTAAGGCTTGCCATGCTTTGCGCGTAATCAAACCTTCATCACCAGGCCCTAAAGAGGCGGCGATCAAACGCCCTGTGTTATCACTCATGCTTCACCTTCTGTTGTGTTTAAGTAGGTGCGCGGAATTATTTTAACATTGATCGCGCCGAATATTTCGCGATATTTAAGGCACAAAAAAGGGCGCATTGGCAAGCCGGAGGCGCGGTAGTGTGCTTGCCCCTTAATGCGTAACCTTTTTTGTAACGCAGAAAATCGCGTGAATAGGCAAGTTAGAAATGTTAAAATCATTTTGTGTACCTACTTATTACAGTGACAATCCATACGGGGTTTTCTGCTGCCATGCGGTGCATGTGTAAAATCGGTTTGCTACGCGATACCTGCATTTGCGTAACCTGCCATTGCACCGCCAAGGTTTGCAGGGTCGCCGTGGCAGTGGCAAGGTTTTCAATGGTGACAAAGTTCATAACCAAATGTCCGCCCGTCTTCAAGCGCGCTACAATCAAACGAATTAAGTCCGCCAACTCACCACCAGAACCACCAATAAAAACAGCATCAGGGTCAGGCCATGCTTCTATACCATCAGGGGCTTTGCCATGTACCAAGGTGTAATGGTGTATGCCCATGCGTTGTCTGTTTTGTTCGGCAATCGTCACGTCAGCATGATTTTTCTCTATCGCATAGACCCAACCATCGGGGCATAAACGGGCGGCTTCTAAACCAACAGCACCCGAACCCGCACCAATATCCCATACCGTATGTTGCGCCTGAAGTTGCATCATCGCTAAAGAAACGGCGCGTACTTCTCGCTTGGTAATCAAGCCTTTTTCGGGTTTGCGTTGGGTAAAACTGCTGTCATCCAAACCAAACCGCACAACGGCTGACAATGGCGTGGTGCGCTGTAGTACAACCATATTGAGGTCGGCAAACGTACGTGTTGCCAGTTCGGCGCACGACAAACCTTGAATCAGTTGTTCATCAGGCTGCAACAAGGATTCTGCCACCCGCATATCAAAGCAATCATCCAGTCCCTCGGTCAACAACATCCGCGCAATGCGTGCTGGTGAGTTTTGGGGGCTGGTAAACACGACGATGGTATCATCTTGGCAACAGGCGCGAAACAGCGGATACATACCATGATTGGGGCTTCGTTGCCCATCCCATTCCCCTGTATCTTGGCGATGAATAGAACAAATGGTGGCATTTTGCCATGCGATGCCGAACCGAGCGCATGCCCATTGCAGTGCTGATGCTTGGGGAATGATATGCAGCCGTTCCATGCCTAATTTTTTGGCTAAATAGGAGCCAATACCATGGCATAATGGATCACCTGTAGCGAGCACCACCACTTGTTGTTTATGTGCCAGCGCAGTTTCAATCCAGCGGGGAACATCATTTAAGTGACCTGTTAAATCATGGTATATGGTAGTCGCTGGGCAATGGTCACGGAACATTGCTAAGATGCGATGACCTGCAATCACCACCTCGGCATGTGCTACGATTTGTTGCTGCCAAGGAGCTAAGCCCTCCCAGCCATTATCCAAGACTCCCAACACACAGGCCTGCGCCTTCGCTATTGCCATACCATCTCCGTTGTTTGTTTTGGCATCCTTCACCAACCGTAAAAAGTAGTTTACACATTCAAAGCTGCGTTGGAGCTAGAAGTGATCCAGGCTTCCTTTTTACGGCGGGATGCATGTACACTACAATACCATAATGTAGGTTGGGTTGAGGCACGAAACCCAACAAAGGAGCACGTCTAACTAAATAGCGTATGATTGTTTTAAAGTTGGGTTTCGTGCCTCAACCCAACCTACGATGTCACGTATATCTATATTGCATTTCGTGTCTTTCGTGGTAAATAAAGCATCTTTCACCAACCATAAAAAAGCCAGCCTTTTGGTCGAAAAGGCTGGCTTTTTTTGTTCACTTAACAGTGCGTTGTATGGATCAACTATTCCATCAAGTCAGATAAATATCACGACTTAGAGGGAACATCATTCAGTCCCGTAATCTCTTCTAACTCACCGAGCAAACCACTTAAATCAGGTTCCACATCACCATCTAAAGGAGAACGGTTTTGCAATGATACATCTAAGTCACCAGTGGACAGGGATAAATCCAAAGCATCATTACCGCTGTCGTCATCATCCATATCAATGGTGATCTCACTGGTGTCCATATCATCCACCAACATGGACATAGTGCTCAGTGTTTTAGTCAGTTCATCATCATCTTCCGTTTCTGTTTCCATCGATTGTAAAGCAGGGGTGATATCATCCACCATCAAGCTCATGCTATCTAAAGAGCTTTCGATATCAGACCCACCTAAATCAACAGGCATGGAAGATTGTTTACTGGTTTCCATCGTGACCGTGCTAATAAAATCTAAGGATTCAAAATCAGAGTCGTCCGATGCATCTGAGCCAGTGCTAAAATCAGTAATGATGGTTTCATCACTTTGATTATCTGCCTCAGCATCATCCAAAGAGGCTGGTACATCATCAAAGCTCATATCCAGCATCGCCAAATCATCGTCTAAGTCGTTAGAGCCAAGGTCTAAGCTGGCGTTTTTATTATCGTCACCATCATCATCGAAGGATATATCATCCATATTGAAGTCAAAGTCCATCGCATCATCCGATGCATCGCTGGTCTTTGGTAACACATCGGATGCATCCACCGATGTGTCATCATCCATGCTCATATCGCCGAAATCAAAATCCAAGCCATCAGATGTACCGTCTTCCGCTGATGCTGCATCCATTGACATCGATGCCAGTCCTGTATCGTCATCGTCAAGCCCTGACATATCCAAACTATCCATGTCAAAATCAAGTTCACTGGCGACCTCAGGTGCCGCAGGTTTTGAATCAGTCCCGCTAGTGACTGAGGATAGATCCATATCCCCTAAGTCAAAGTCGAGGTCGTTATCTGCATCTGGCATGGCGTGTGTTGGTTTTGCATCTGATGCATCATCAGAGACGGAGGACAAATCCATATCGCCTAAGTCAAAATCCAAATCACTATCATCCTCAGTCATGGAGCTGGAGGAGGAGGAGCTACCACTATCGACAGAAGATAGATCAATGTCGCCTAAATCAAAATCAAGGTCGTCAGAAGTTCCTGCACTTGCTGCTGCTGCCATCGCAGCATCCGTACCAACAGACCCCAGATCAATATCGCCAATATCAAAATCCATGTCGCCGCCGCTGTTGCCAGAGCGTAATTCACCCATATCTACTTCAGCGGTGGATTCCATTTCACCTAAGCTCATGCTGCTATCCAAAGCGGATACATCGGCATCTTCATCAATCTCTAAGGTCTTTTCACTGCCGATGGCTGCTTTTACCCCAGATGCATCAATACCTAAATCACCAACTTCTGCCTCAAAGCTGCTTAAATCATCACCTGACAATGCAGAGCGTGCCTGTGCAACAGCATCATCAATGCCAGACTGTTCACCCTTAGCATGGCGAATTTGCAACATTTTAATGTGCGCTTGAGGATCTGATTTATTCAGTTTCAAAGCCATGCCGACTTGTTCTTCTGCTTCGTCTTCCATACCATAACGTAGGTAAACATCCGCTTCAGTCAGGTAGTCAACATCAGGAGATGGTGCTTCGTCTTTCTCCACAAAAGCATCGAATTCAGAAGTGTCTTCATCAGTCAGTGCAGGAATCTGCTCTACAGGCAAATCAACCTTGCTGCGTCTACCACCAATGGTTTGAGAGAAGTCCTCCTCAGCATTGCTCTTAGAAGCGTCAGCAGAAGCCAATAGCTCAGCCGCTTCCATTTCTGAGGCATCAAATTCATCTGAGTTTAGACCAAAAGAGTCGTTTGTTTCTTCTTCATCTGCTGCTGCCACAGCGGCACCGCCAGCGACTGCTGCACCTGCAGCAGCGGTTACAGCAACGGCCTTGGCAGCACTACGTTTGCGCAATAAGATTAATACCAACACCACGAGCAAGAGTAACAACACAATCGCACCAATCACCCACAATAATGGGAAGCCAAACACTAATGCAGGTTCACCATCGTCCTCAGCTTCTGCAGCAGGTGTATTGTTGGTTGTTGCAGGTTTCTCAGCGGGTTTTGCCGCTGGCTTAGGAGCGTCGGTCTTAGCTGGAGCGACTGCTGGCGCAGGTCCATTGACACTTGCCGCTGGTTTTTCCGTTGCAGCGGGTTTTTCTGTTACCGCAGGTTTTTCTGCAGGGGCAGGTTTATTCGCTACAGGTGCTGCTGGTTTTGCAACAGCTTGGTTGGCAGTGACACCACCTTTATTAACCTTATCCAGCTGTGCTTGCAAACGTACAATTTGTAGCTCCAGCTTCTTATTTCTCGCCTCAAGCGCAGCTAACTCAGCACTCTGTGCTGTTTTCATTTGGCTTTCCATGTTCGCCAACTGCTCTTTTAATTGTTTGTTCTCTAAGGCTAAAGCCTCATTTGCTTGGTTGCCAGCCCCTGTTGATGCTGGCTTGCCTTGATCGCCCTTGTTGGCAGCAGGCTTAGCTGCTGGTGTTTTACTCGTCGTTGCTGGCTTAGCACTTGCTTTAGCATGTTCTTGCTTGGAAGTTTTCATCGGCTTAGCTGCGACACCCGTCGCACCTTTGCCTAAACGTACATGGGGGCGATAACGGTTTTTCTGTGCTTTTGCTATATCAGCATATTTAGGCTGTTTAACCAGTTTCTTCCATTGAACGTTTTGAGAGACCAATATTTTGCTGGCTTCTGATGGCGAATGGCGCGATACCTCTTCTGCACTGGGAACATCAAGGAAGGTGCCAGCTTTGATGAGGTTGATGTTACCTTCACCAAATTTATCTTTGTTCTTTTCAAACAAAGCGATCATCACTTGGGCATTGGTGAATGTATCATCAATACGCAAACGTTGCGCTACGGTGGTAATCGTGTCGCCACGAACCATAGGACCATAACGTGCTGTACGTGCCCAGCCCTGCGCGCGCGCTGCCGAAGGGTCTTGGCGCACTGCTTTCATCGCCGTGCTTTTCGCATTCATGGAAGGTGCTGCTTTCCCAGAGGGCGTAGCTGTGGCGGCAGGCGTTTGTCCAGATGTTAATGCTGCGGAAGGAGCAGCGGTAGTTGCTGTTTTATTGCGACTAATATCAGCTACACGGGGTGTTTTTGAAGCGGCGGGAAGCTCAAGGAACACCACGTACTTTTTGAAGTGGGTGGCACTGTTATAACGCACTTTCAACACCAAGTTGAAAAATGGTGTTTCAATATTGCTGTTGGAGTTGATTTCTACGCGCGTGCCACGTTTATCAGTTTTCAACCATGTTTTGATCTGTTTGAGTACAGGATCGCGGTACACTTCGAGCATGCGGTAGTCGTCACCGCCTGCTACATCCACCGACACGTTAGACACGATTTCGTCGTTTTCCAGCAGCAGCGGAACCTCGGCATAAAAAGGTTCACTCAAGTGGCTAGCGACTTCAATTTTGCCAACAGAAACTGCCTGAGCAGTCCCCACGCCCATTGTTACAAAGAATGTAAGTGCATAAAAAACCAACAAGAATTTACGTGTCATACCTGCCTCCCTTCGGCTAAGTGCCAGTGCCTTCCACACCAGATGATTTACGACTGTGAAACCAATAATTCCGCTATTTGTACAGCATTTAGAGCCGCACCTTTACGTACATTATCAGCCACGACCCATAAGTGCAAGGAATTCCTAAAGGAATTGTCATTGCGAATACGTCCAACCCAGACTGGATCACTACCCGCAGCTTCTGAAGCTAAAGGGTAATCTTCATTGCTTGGGTCATCTACCACACAGATACCTTCAGCCTCCGCTAGCAAGTCGCGCGCTGTGTCAGCATCCATAGCAGCGGCAAACGTTACGTTAACTGATTCTGAATGACCATAAAAAACAGGCACCCGCACCGTTGTTGCTGTTACCGCTATATCTGCGCCCATAATTTTGCGTGTTTCCTCCATCATTTTGCGCTCTTCTTTGGTGTATCCATCATCCAAGAAGCTATCAATTTGAGGAATCACATTAAACGCAATGCGCGCAGGGAAAACATCCACATCATACGCTTGACCATTTAACAGATGCCGTGTTTGGTCTGCCAGTTCGTCCATTGCCTTGCGGCCTGCGCCTGATACTGCTTGATAGGTCGAAACCACTACGCGTTCAATTGGCACAGCATCATGCAATGGCTTAAGTGCCACCACCATCTGAATGGTGGAGCAATTCGGGTTGGCGATGATGCGATTTGCCCGTGCCATATGCAAGGCATCAGGGTTTACTTCTGGCACCACCAAGGCAATATCATCATGCATGCGCCAAGCACTGGAATTATCCACGACATAACAACCAGCCTCAGCAAAACGTGGTGCATACTCCAACGAGGTGTCACCGCCAGCAGAAAACAGGGCGATATCTACCCCTGTAGGATCAAAGGTAGCGAGGTCTTGCACGACATATTCATCACCTGCGAACTCCACCGTGCTACCCGCACTGCGACTGGATGCCAAAGGAATCAATTCGGCAACGGGGAAGTTCCGTTCTGCCAAAATTTCCAGCATGGTTTCACCCACCGCGCCCGTAGCACCAACAACGGCAACGCGGTAGCCCGCTTCTTTTTGTGTTACAAAAGGTTCTGTCATGATGTTTTACCTTCGCGCAATGCTTGGCAGACAGCCGTACCCATTGCCGAGCAAGATACTGATTCTTCGCTCGTGGCAGACAAATCTGCGGTGCGCAAACCGTTGTCTAACACCTGTTCCACTGCTGCTTCAACACGGCTGGCTAAATCTTCACGATTTAAGGTGTAGCGCAACATCATCGCCACCGACAAAATCGTCGCCAGTGGGTTTGCTTTATCTTCGCCAGCAATATCAGGGGCGGAACCATGAATCGGTTCATACATGGCAAATGCTTCACCAATTGAAGCCGATGGCAGCATGCCAATGGAGCCTGTCAACATGGATGCTTCGTCAGATAAAATATCACCAAACAAATTGGTCGTTACAATAACATCGAATTGCTTAGGGTTACGAATCAACTGCATGGCTGCGTTATCGACATACATGTGTGATAAGTGTACGTCTGAATATTCTTTCGCATGCAATTCGGTGACGACAGAGCGCCAGTATTCGGTTGCCTCTAGCACATTCGCTTTATCGATACTGCATACCCGACCACGACGTAAACGCGCAGCTTCAAAGGCTTTGCGGGCGATGCGCTCAATCTGTGAAGTGGTGTATTCCAAGGTGTTGTAACCACGTTTTTGACCATCAGGCAGATCTTCTACACCGCGAGGTTGGCCAAAGTAGATACCAGAAACCAGTTCACGCACAACCATAATATCGACGCCATCAACAACTTCTGGCTTGAGCGTTGAGGCACTTAATAATTGATTATGTACCTTGGTAGGACGATAATTAGCAAATAGACCAAGGTCAGCGCGAATAGCGAGCAAACCGGCCTCTGGACGCAAAGGTTTATCCAGCGGTTCCCATTTTGGGCCGCCAACAGCCCCCAGTAATACGGCATCACAGTCATGCACCAAGGTGCGGGTTGAATCGGGGTAAGGGTTACCTTCAGCATCGTATGCGGCTCCGCCAATCACACCATAACGATAAGCCACATCAAAGGCGAAGTCTGCCTTTAAGACATCCAGAACCTTCACTGCTTCTGCAACAATTTCTGGTCCGATGCCATCACCTGGCAGGATCGCTAAATTCACCGTCATATCATCATTCCTTTACGCGCACGCTTGCCGTGCCTTATTTGGGTAACGTTGATTGCACTGCAACCAAAAACTCACCCACATCTTTGAAATCTCGATACACTGAAGCAAAGCGCACATAGGCTACTGCATCCAGTGTTTTTAGTTCCCTCATTACAAACTCACCGACCAAACGCACGGCAATTTCATCATCCCCTTGCTCTGCGATTGATTGCATAATACGCGCCACTGCTTGGTCAAGATCGACCACCGAGACAGGACGTTTTTCCAATGCGCGCTCCATACCTCGCCGCATTTTATCGACATCAAATGGCTGTCTAGATTCATCTTTTTTAATCAACATCGGCAGGCGCACGTCAGCGCGTTCAAAGGTAGAAAAACGTTTACCGCAACCTTCACAGGAACGGCGGCGGCGCACAGCACCACCACCTTCGGCTTCCCGAGAATCGACAACCCGCGTTTCAGGGTATGTGCAATAGGGACAATGCAATGCTAGTCCTGATAAATAGGGAACTGGTCAGTCAGTGCGCGGACTTCGGCCGCGACACGGTTATGAACTTCAGCATCGCCCGCTGCTTTCAACACCGTCAAAATCATGCGACCAATAGCTTCAGCTTGCTCCACCTTCATACCACGCGCTGTAATAGCTGACGTACCAATGCGAATGCCACTGGTGACAAACGGTGATTCTGGATCAAACGGAATAGTGTTTTTGTTGGTTGTAATGCCCGCAGCTTCGAGTGCTTCTTCTGCTTCTTTACCCGTTAGCCCTTGCGGACGAACATCAACACGGAACATATGACACTCCGTACCACCAGAGACAATACGCAAACCACCTTCAGCCAATACCGCTGCCATAGCCTTAGCATTGGCAACAACCTGTGCTTGATCCGCTTGAAACAATGCACCAGCCGCTTCACCAAAAGCAACTGCTTTAGCTGCAATCACATGCATCAAAGGACCACCTTGGATGCCAGGGAAAATACGTGAGTTAATTTTTTTCGCCAATTCTTCATCATCAGTCAAAATCATACCGCCACGTGGACCACGCAAGGTTTTGTGGGTGGTTGTGGTTACGATGTGTGCATGACCTGCAGGTGAAGGGTAAACACCGGCAGCAATCAATCCCGCATAATGCGCCATATCAACCATGAATAATGCACCAACAGAGTCGGCAATGGCACGCATACGAGCAAAATCAATGTGTTGTTCATAGGCAGAAGCTCCGCCTACAATCAATTTGGGACGATGGACTTCAGCCATCTTCTGCATGACATTATAATCGATGCATTCGTCGGATTCACGCACGCCGTAAGCAACGACATCGTACAAGCGACCAGAAAAGTTTACCGGTGAACCATGGGTTAAATGACCGCCATGCGATAAATCCATGCCCATGATAACATCGCCTGGTTGTAGTACAGCCATATACACAGCCATATTGGCTTGAGAACCTGAGTGCGGCTGAACATTGGCGTACTTCATGCCAAATAACTCGCAGGCACGCTGTTGAGCTAAAGCCTCGACCTTATCGACATGTTCACAGCCACCATAATAGCGACGACCTGGGTAACCTTCTGCATACTTGTTGGTTAAAACTGAACCTTGAGCTTGCATCACTGCTTTTGAAACAATATTTTCACTGGCAATAAGTTCTAGGGTGTGCCGTTGGCGTCCCAATTCAGCCTTAATCACGGCATTTACTTCCGCATCTTCCAGATCACGCTCAAAAAACTGGCGACGTTCAGACATGCTAACTCCTTCATGAGTATATCAATACAATATTAACATTCCCTCTTAACATGGAACATGGTTGCCATGAAGCGCGCTAAAGGGAGTAAAAACACTGTATCATTGTATAAAATCTATGGTCGCGCAGTATGCCAAAGGGAATTGAAAAAACCAGCCACACCCAGTCATGGTAAGGGTGGCTGACAAAGTCAACGCAAGCAGTTAGATTCACCGCCACCGTTAACGGGCATGGTGCTGCGCTATGGAATATTATGGCATAGCGTGCCAAAACGCCATGCTCGTTTATCACACTACGATGTAAAACACACACGCGCTCTTCATACTGGGGCGTTTAACCACCAAGGAGGAAACCATTATGAAAGTTTCAGATGTTATGAGTCAAGGGCTGGAAACCTGCACAGAAGAAGATCGCTTGCGCTCTGTCGTGGAAAAAATCCTCATGCGCCGTTGCGGCTCTTTGCCCGTTGTCGATGATGCAAACACATTGGTTGGCATTATCACCATTCGTGACACGATGCTGCCACTTTACCCTAATTTCGGCGAATATGTACACGACTCTGTTCACTCGCGTGACTTTGAAGAGATGGAAGATAATTACAAACGTGTATTGGGCATGAAGGTCAAAGAAGTAATGACCGCTAATCCCATGAGTGTCACACCTGACATGTCAGTGCTTAAAGCAGCATCATATATGGGATTAAAAAACCTGCGCCGCATTCCTGTTTGTGAAAATGGCGTGTTGGTTGGCATGGTCAGCATCGGGGATATTACCCGAGGGCTTTATATCCATAAAGGTGTTTAAGTGATGACCTACGGCAATCCCATTCGCATTCTGCATTCACTATTGGCGTTGTGCATGTTGGCACAATTGGCTGTTGGTGAGTTGATGGATGTTCCTGGTAAGCATAGCGAAGCATCCCATGCCATGATGGTTATTACGCCAGCTTATGCACATGAAGATCATGGTGCAGCTATGATCGAAGAATCATGGACGTTTGAGTTACACGAAGCATTAGGCTTGGCGATTGTAGCACTGATTCTCATACGCATAGGATTGGCGTTTAGCAGTGTCCCTGGTGCTCACTGGCGTAATTTATTCCCTTGGCTGTCAGCCAGCGGAAGAGCGCAGTTGCAAAGCGAAGTTGCCGTGCAAGCCAATGGTTGGAAAGAAGGACGGTTAGCAGCACCTGAAGATGGTGAAAGTGTGGCGCGTAGCGTGCATGGACTGATGTTACTCACCGTTTTGGGCATGGCAGCAACAGGTCTAGCCTTGTTTTTCGGTTGGAATGAACACGGTCATCAAACGGAGATGATTCACATGGTCGGCGAAGCGCATGAGGTATTAGCTGGTCTTGTCGAAGCACTTATTGCACTGCATATTGTTGCTGTGATACTTCATATTCGTGGTGGTCATCCGATCATCAATCGCATCCGCCCTTTCGCCAAGTAACGCTTCCCGTTTAAAGCGGAACCAAAGCAATATGAATTGCGTGACATCGTAGATTGTGGTTGAGCGAAGCGAAACCCAACAAGGGACATGACCAACGCAATAATTGATTGTTGCAACGTTGGGCTTCGCGCCTCAACCCAACCTACATGTTCGTGTAATCCGCACGAGGAGACAAAAAACTATGTCCGTTAATATGGTGTTAGATTTTTGGTTTGAAACATTAGAGCCTATCCAGTGGTGGCAAAAGGATGACACACTGGATCAAACCATTACCTCCCGTTTTGGCGCATTGCATCAACAAGCAGGACGCGGGGAACTGGCTCACTGGCGGGATAGCGACGAGGGATGCTTGGCAGAGATTATTGTCTTAGATCAATTCTCTCGTAACATCTACCGCAACATGCCTCAAGCATTCGCTTATGATGGCATGGCGTTGATTTTAGCCCAAGAAGCAGTCCGTGCAGCTACGGATCAACGACTAAAAAGCATCAATCAACGCGCCTTCATCTATATGCCATACATGCATAGTGAATCAAGTATTATTCACCAACAGGCGGCACAACTCTTTAGGCAAGCTGGCATGGAATCCCAATACGAATTTGAATGCAAGCATCAAGCAATTATAGCACGCTTTGGTCGCTACCCTCACCGCAATGCTATACTCGGGCGTAAATCTACCACCGAAGAAATCGCCTTCCTGAGCGAAGAGGGATCATCGTTCTAACAAACAGAACGGCTTTCCTTTTAAGACGGGATAAAAGGTGTGACATCGTAAAAGGGAAGCTGAGTTCTTTCATCATCTGTGTTTATCTGCAGATAAATATTTAAACTTAGGAACGCTCACCAGCCTCGTTGTTAAGCAAGGAAAATGGTGAGTTCAATAGCGTAAAAAACAAGTCGTAGTTCTTGTTTTATTCCGTCTCAAACGGGAAACCAACAGAACTTCTGCTACCCCAAGCGATAAAGCACCGCTGCTACAGTCATGATGATGAACGATTCATTTCAATCAGTTGAAACAACTCACTGCGCGAGGAAGCATTATTAAGGAATGCGCCCGTCAATTTGGATGTCGTCGTCCATGAATTGGGTTTGTGTACACCTCGGTGACACATGCAAAAATGTTGGCACTGAATAATAACGGCAACACCAGCGGGATTAAGCACGGCTTCAATGGCTTGGGCTATTTGCATGGTGAGTTTTTCTTGTACTTGTAATCGTTTGGCATAGCCATCGACCACGCGTGCTAATTTTGATAAGCCAACGACTTTACCATCAGGAATGTAGGCAACGTGAGCCTTGCCAACGAAGGGCACAAGGTGATGTTCGCAATGGGAATGAATGTCGATGTCTGACACCAACACGATTTCATCATAACCTTCCACTTCCTCAAAGGTTTTGAGCAGGTGTTCCTCAGGGTCATCTTGATAACCGCTAAAATGCTCAAGCATGGCATCAATGACGCGGCGAGGCGTTTCTTGTAAGCCTTCGCGGTTTTCATCCTCTCCGATATAACGCAAAAGGCCACGGACGCATGCCATGGCCTCATCTCTGTTTTGATTCATGTTTTTTCCCCATAGAGATAAACCCGACCCGCATGATTGCGGGTCGGGTAATGACTCATGATCTAAAGATACTTCATCAAGCCCATTGCCAGTGGATGCGGCAAGTCTTCGTGTGTTGGGTAAATACGAACCCGATACGCGAAGTCTCCCGTGTCTTCTGGGTGGATGTCTGCCGAGAATATGCCATCACCTTGATGCTTCAAAGTTAACGAACTATTCGGTGCATAATCACCATGCAAGCCGCCTACTGGACGCAGCAATAATACTTCTACCGATACTTCCTCAGCACTCAAACCATCAAGATGCGCTTTAACGCTGATGCATACATCGTCACCATATTGCTTGGTGCTGCGTTCAGGAATAGCGGTGTTCGCTTCAAGGTAAACTGCATGCCATGCCGAACGAACTTTGTTTTTCCAAGCTGCTAATGCTTTGGCGCGTGCGTGCTTGTCTGCCACCATTTGCTGACCACGGGTAGAAGCTGGAATATAAAAACGTTCTGTATATTCAGCAACCATACGCTCTGTGTTGAATACAGGGATCGACTCAATCATTGCCCGTTTAGCGGTATGTACCCAACCTTCAGAATAGCCACGATCACCTACGTTATAATACAATGGAGCCACATGATTGCTCAATACATGGTACAAGGATGCGGCATCTTCATGATCACGCAGTTGATCGTCATCAATGTCACGCTCACCACCGATAACCCAGCCATTGGCTGATTTGTAACCTTCTGGCCACCAACCATCAAGAATCGACAGATTAGGCGCGCCGTTCATAGCAGCCTTCATACCCGAAGTACCCGATGCTTCCATGGGGCGACGTGGATTATTCAACCATACATCAACACCAGAAAGCATGTAGCGTGACAGCGTCATGTCATAGCCTTCGAGCATTAAAATGCGCCCTTGGAACGCAGGTTTGCGTGAAATTTGATGAATCTGACGAATCAGGTCTTGACCAGGCTGGTCGGCAGGATGCGCCTTACCTGCAAACAAAAAGATTACAGGGTGACCAATGGCATCAAGCAGAGACAGCAAACGCTTTTCATCATTAAACAACAGGGTTGCACGTTTATAGGTAGCAAAACGACGAGCGAAACCAATCACTAAATGGCGCACATCGAAGAACTGCGTCATTTCTTTCACCATCTGTAGGCTTTCACCATTGCGGATGGATTGAGCTTCTAGCTGCTCTGCAATATATTGCAGCATGCGCCCTTTATTGGTCTGATGAATACTCCAGAATAGGTGATCTGGAATATCGTGGATGCACTCCCAAAAATCTGTATCGCGCAAATGACCACGCCAACCGCCGCCCAATTCTTGGTCGAAGGTGCTGATCCATTCTTGTGCCAACCATGTCAACGCGTGTACGCCGTTGGTGACGGAAGTCATAGGGTTTTCTTCTGGTGTTAAGTCAGGCCACATGCCTTGGAACATTTCTGAGCTGACTTCACCGTGCAGTTTAGCCACACCGTTTTGGAACGATGAGGTATGCGTTGCCAATGCTGTTTGGTTAAAACCATGCGCACCATGACCAAAGTCGCCATGACCCATAGCATGCAAACGCTCAATAGATGTTCCCAATTTGTCAGCATACAGCCCCATGTAGCGGTCAAACATTTCAATAGGGAAGACATCATGACCCGCTGGTACAGGCGTGTGGGTGGTGAAAATGGTACACGCCGAAGCTGCATCCAATGCTTCATCAAACGTTAAGCCATCGTTCTGTACATATTCACGCATACGCTCAAGCGAAACAAATGCAGCATGACCTTCGTTTAAGTGCCACGCAGTGGGTGCAATCCCCATAGCACGTAAGGCACGAACGCCACCAATACCCAAGACGATTTCCTGACGAATACGGTTTTCTATGCCGCCGCCATACAATTGGTGAGTGATGGTACGGTCTTCACTGCTGTTTTCTTGCAGGTCAGAATCCAACAAGACCATTTGAATATGACCAATATTCACTGTCCATACTTTCAAGCGTAGCTCGCGACCAGGCAGTTTCACGCTAACATAAAGAACGTTACCATTAGCATCCAAGGCTGGTTCTACACATAGATCTTCAAAATGATTAGCGTAATAGGTTGCTACTTGATTACCGTGGGTATCAATCGTTTGTGTGAAGTAACCGTTACGGTACAGCAAGCCAACAGCGGTAAAAGGCAAACCTAAGTCACTGGCTGATTTGCAATGGTCGCCAGCCAAAATACCTAAACCACCTGAGTAAATAGGCAGTGATTCATGCAGACCGAATTCAGCACTGAAGTAAGCCACTTGATGGGCTTCAGGTGAAGGGATGGTGTTGATAAACCATTGGTTTTCATCTTGTTGGTAGGAGTCATAATCGGCCAACACACTGTTATACAATGCAATAAATGCGCGATCAGCGGCCATGTTGTTTAGACGATTCTGGCTAACGCGACGCAAAAATAGGCGTGGGTTGTGTCCTGTTCTGTTCCATAATTCGAGGTCTAGCAAACGGAATAGCATGCGTGCCTTGGCGTTCCAAGAGAACCACATGTCTGAGGATACTTCCTCTAAACGATTTAACGTTGCTGGAATATTAGGGCGTATTTGCAAATAATACGTTTGGCCTTGTGTGCTCACATCAGCTCCTTCATTGTTATCCGCATCAATCAAAACAATGACTCATGCAAATAACCGTAGTTTTATACAGAAAAAATAATATATAAGGGCGCGCAACCCTGTAGAACACAGTGGTCAAGGTCAAATAATCTTAGCACAACATGAATCATAGCATTGCGCCCTTGTTCCTGCCTTAAATCTTGTGATGTGCTTCAGGCAGCTTTGGCTAATCGAATGACCTCTAGGAGGATGCGTACATCATGGTCTGCTTTGTGTGCAGGTAGGGCAACACGCCGAATAGCCTCTTGCTTAAGGTCGTCGAACCATTGGCAAATAGCATGACCGCCTTGCTCACGTATGGTCGATGGTATCAGTGGAGCTAAACCCAACCATAAATGGTCAAAGGTGAAATCCATTTTCATACCTGCGGCAGTAAATAACCGTTCACACCATGCACGATCAAAACTTACCGCATCCGAATAGACGGTACGCCCGTGTAACAGCCGATTCATGATGCTCGCAACATCGCGAGGGTGTTTGCCGCAGCGCGTTAAATATTCGCGTTCAATACCATGAACCAGCTCCGCCTGTTCACTCCAATGCTGCCATGCAGGCACATGATCGGGATTGATATAATGGCTAAACACGGTGTTACCAATATTCCAAGCAACTTGTATGGGGTAGGTGTCAGAACCTAAACCAGAAGCTTCAAAATCAATGACTGTAATCATGGCAGGTGCAGAAAATTGCGCCCGTCAATCTCGATGTTGCGGTAGAAATAGGCAGGCGGAGATGGTGCGTCCTTCGCTGACAATGATGTTGTAAGTGCGGGCAGCAGCGCGGCTGTCCATAAACTCAAAACCAATGCCTGCTGCACTTAGTGCATCAACGATTGCTTGTGGTGGGAAGGCAATACTTCGCCCTGTTCCCAACAGAAAAATCTCTGGCGGCTGATCCATGACTGCTTGTATCTCAGCGAGACTTAGTTCAGCAACCGAGGACGCTTGCCAAGGCGCGATAATTGCGCCTTGGTGCAGCATGATAGCATCGTGATAACGTTCATTGCCAAGGTGGAAGTAATCGTCGCCATAGGCACGAATAAGCGGCGTTCCAGCCACCACGTCGGGGGATATATCGGCTTGAAATGTGCCACCGAATAAACCCATGTTAGGGGCGTGCTTCCATGGCTTTGAGTTCTTCTTCTGATGGTCCGAAGCTTCCCTTCATCGACAGCATCACAGGGCTGGCAATGAAAATAGAGGAGTACGTACCCACCAAAATACCGACCAAGAGTGCAAAGGCAAAGTTATGAATCACTTCACCGCCGAGGAAGAACAGTGCCAGCACCACCAGCAGAGTGGTCAACGATGTCATCAAGGTGCGCGCCAATGTTTGGTTGATAGCAGCATTGCAGACGGTGACTTCATCATCGGGCGTTTTACGTTTAAAGTTCGCTTCCATGCTTTCACGAATGCGGTCAAATACCACAATCGTATCATTCAACGAATAACCAATCACTGCCAATACCGCTGCAACCACAGGAAGATCGAACTCTGCACCTGTAATAGCAAACACGCCCAGCACGATGGTTACGTCATGCAGTAGCGCAGCATCGGCACCAATAGCGAAGCGCAGTTGGAAACGCACGGTGACATAAATCAAAATAGCCAACATCGCCCAAATCACAGCTTGGATGCCTGCCGAAGTAAGCTCTTCACCGACTTGTGGCCCGACAAACTCTACCCGTCGCATGGTAATTTCATCAGCACCAAATTTCTCTTTTAGACCTTTCAGCACGGCGGTACTAATAACGGAAGAGTTGCCGCTTTCGGCATTTTGTACGCGGATGAGGATTTCTTCTGGCGCACCAAACTCTTGAATGATTGCCTTGCCATAGCCTACGGGCGTTAAGGCATCACGAACATCAGCAATGGCTGGAGCCTTGGAGAATTGCACTTCAACCAGCGTACCACCAGTGAAATCAATACCAAAATTCAACCCGCGTACTTGTGGTACAAGGGCAATGATAGAAATCAGCAGCATGACCGCTGAGATAGCCATGGCGATTTTTCGCTTGCCAAGGAAATCAATATTACTGTCAAGACTAATAAGTTGCATAATAGATAATCCTTTCTTAGATGCTCAATGATTCAACGCGACCGCGTCGTTCCACTGATAAGGCAATAATGGCGCGTGTTACCATAATAGCGGTGAACATGGAGGCGACAATACCCACCGACAACGTGACAGCAAAGCCTTTAACAGGGCCTGTGCCAAACTGGAACAACACAATGGCGGCAATCAGCGTGGTGATATTGGCATCCATAATAGTGGAAAATGCTTTGGCATAGCCACTATCAATGGCAGCCAATGGCGTGTTACCCATGTGTAGCTCCTCACGAATACGCTCGAAAATCAATACGTTGGCATCCACCGCCATACCGATGGTGAGTACGACACCCGCGATACCAGGCAGGGTCAGGGTTGCGCCAATCATACTCATGGCAGCCACAATCAACACCATATTGAACACCAATGCGACATTGGCAATCAAGCCAAACATGCGGTAATAGACGACCATGAAGATCAACACCAGAATAGCACCAATAATAATGGAGTTCATACCTTGATCGATGGAATCTTGCCCGAGGCTAGGGCCAATAGAACGTTCTTCTACGACCTTGATGGGTGCAGGTAATGCACCAGCCTTGAGTACAATAGCCAATTCACGTGCTTCTTCAGGGCTAAAGTTACCTGTGATTTGCGCTGTGCCACCAGAGATACGCTCACGAATCACGGGCGCAGAGTTGACCGCACCTTCCAAAATAATCGCAAAGCGGTCGCCAACGTGCTCTTTGGTTAAACGGTCAAAGGTGCGTGCGCCTTTGCTGGTGAACTTCAAGGTAACAGCATACTCACCATAACGTGAATCAATGGATACCCGAGCATCAGCCACTTCAGTACCAGAGAGTTCAACACGTTTATTCAACAAATAAGGTTGTCGGAAAGGTTTGCCATCGCGCATTTCTTCTTTGCCATAGCCAATTTCGTCGCCCATAGCAAGCTTGCCAGCCAAGGCCTTTTCCAAATCACCTTTTTCATCGACGAGTTTAAACTCCAAAACTGCCGTGCGACCAAGCACAGCTTTGGCAGTAGCCGTGTCTTCGTAGCCAGGAATCTGCACCAAAATGCGCCGTTCGCCCTGCTTCATGATGACAGGTTCGGTGGTTCCTAAGGCATCAATACGATTGCGTACGACTTCGATTGCTTGGTCGATTGCGTAACGTTTATCCTCTTTGATTTTGCTCGCCTTACGCACCAGCAAGAACGCGCCATTGTCATCTTGCGTCATGTCGTAATCAGGGAACTCGTCTTTTAGCAAGCTGCGTGCAGCATCATTATCGCTCGCTTGCTTCATGGCTACGGTTAGCGTAATGCCTTTGGCATCAAGCTTTTTGTAACGCAACTTATTGCTACGCATCACGCGGCGTACTTCGCTGACATCGCGAGCAACATGACCTTCAACAGCCTTGTCCACCTCAACGTCAAGTACCAAGTGAATGCCGCCTCTTAAATCCAAACCAAGGTTCAGAGGTTTCGACATAGAACCAGGCCACCAACTGGGCACTGAGGTAATATTGGGCAGCGAGGCCGCTATTGATACCAGTAATACGGCTAGAATAAACCAAAACTTCCAGCGGGGATATGCGTGCATGATGATTCCTTTATATGAGACTTCGGCACTGCGCGCTTTGTTGCGCGAATCACGATGGTGCAGAGGTCGCTTGTGTATGAGGTGGGTCGCTGTCGCGAGTCCAGTATGATGGGCTTAGCGCATGGCTTCGCCCATCAAGTTCGAGGTGTCAGTCGCTTAATGCAGCTACAGCGTCACGTTGCATTTTAATGCGTACGCCATCGGCAATTTCAACACGAATGAAGTCGTCTTTAATGTCAATCAAAGTGCCATAGATGCCACTGTTGGTGATCACTTTGTCACCTTTTTTTAAGGCTTCAACCATATTGCGATGCTCTTTCATACGCTTTTGTTGTGGGCGAATAAGTAGAAACCAAAACACCACCATAATCAGTAGTAAAGGCACCAACTGGGCAAAGCCACTGGCAGCATTATCAGCAGCGTAAGCCGCTGGCGTGGTTGCCAATAAAGCTGCAACAGCAGCCAGTAATATACGGGTGGGTGAAAACATCAATGAAGCTCCAAAGTCATCTTATTGCTTGCGATAGCGGTGTAAGAAGCTATCGCGAAATTCCGCCCATCGACCATCTTCAATGGCTTGACGGGCACGGCGCATGAGCGCGGAATAGTAGTGAAGGTTGTGTAGGGTATTCAACCTTGCGCTTAAAATTTCTTTGGCAACAAATAAATGCCGCAGATAAGCGCGGGAAAAATGCTGGCAGGTATAGCAGTCGCAATCTTCCATAATAGGGCGTTCATCACGTTGATGTCGCGCATTCTTAATATTTAATTTGCCATCATCAGTAAACAGCGAACCGTTGCGAGCATTGCGTGTAGGCATGACACAATCAAACATATCAACACCACGATCAATACCTTCGATCAAATCATCTGGTGTACCTACGCCCATGACGTAATGGGGCTTATGCTTAAGCAAATGTGGGGCTAAATTGTCCAACACCGCCAACATTTTCTCTTTCGGCTCGCCAACAGAAAGCCCGCCAATGGCGATACCTTCAAAATCCATACCCTGAATAGCAGCCAAACTCTCTAGGCGTAAATCATCGTACATACCACCCTGAACAATACCAAATAGTGCTTGTTTGTTGTTTACAGGTAGGTAGTTGCGGCAATCAGCCGCCCAGCGCATCGACATGCGCATTGAAGCTTCAGCTTCTTCATGGGTTGCAGGCCACGGCGTACATTCATCAAAAGCCATGACAATATCACTACCCAATTTGCGCTGAATATCCATGCTTTCTTTCGGCCCAAGAAACCACGAAGAACCATCAATATGCGAGCGAAAACGCACGCCATCCGCCTCAATTTTGCGCAGCGCACCTAACGACCATACTTGGAAGCCGCCTGAATCGGTTAAAATAGGTCTATCCCACGCCATGAAACGATGCAAACCGCCCATCGCCGCCACGGTGTCAGCACCAGGTCTGAGCATCAAGTGGTAGGTGTTGCCTAAAATAATGTCCGCCTGAATATCATCTTTGAGGTCAGCAGGGGTCATAGTTTTGACAGTCGCTTGCGTACCGACAGGCATAAACACGGGAGTTTCCACCACTCCGTGTGCCAAACGCAAACGACCACGGCGAGCATACGAACCCTCCGCCGTGGTTAGGACTTCAAAGTTCACGGGCATGGCTTTTTGCCACCCTATGCGATGAAACATCGTTGCCACAGCGCGTCAAAACGCCATGCTCGTTCATTGTGTGGATAACATGTTCCATGTTAAGAGCGGACATAAATATAATTAAAAGGAGTCGTGCAGCATTTCTTCGTATTCAGACAACGCACGAGCAAAAGCAGGGCGTTCAAACAAGCTGTTGGCATAACGTTTGAGGTTGGGCCATTTGCTAATGTCCAAGTTATTGGGTTCTAAACGCCACAAAATAGGAGCCATAGCAACATCGGCTAAGGTGTATTGTTCACCAATGAAAAACTCCTGTTTTGCCAAATATTTATCGAGCATATCCAAGTGTTCACGCAGTTTGCGCATCGGTTCGGTTTTCTTTTTCACGCGAATCAAGTTGAAATAGAGTGGGTACAACTCTGCTTCAATGCGCAAAACAGCCAAACGCATTTGCGCTCGTGTGGCAGGAGAGCCAGGTTTTAATGGTGGATGAGGGTAACGTTCATCCAAATATTCATTGATGACAGTGGGTTCAAAAAACACTGTGTCACGGTCAATAACGGTAGGTAAGCTGCCATAAGGATTTATTTCTTTGAAATAATCAGGCAAGTCTTCAGGTTCCAGCTCAACGGTTTCAACAGGCAGGTCTTTTTCAGCAAGTACAATACGTGTACGGTGCGAGTTAGGACACTGCGGATCGGAATAAAGTGTAACCATGTGCGGGAGAACCTCCAGTGATAGCGGTATAGGTGAATCATCAAGCCGCCATAGTAAGCAACATGAAAAGTCACAGGATACAGAAAAGCGCGCCATCATACGCAGCGCAAAAAAAAATGAAAGCTGCGCGTTCTATTTGTTGCAACATCAAAGAGGTCACTACTTCATGATATGCAAGAACGATACTTACCTTCGTTACAGAAAGACACTACATCAGCCCCATTACGAATCGCGTTCGCAATGGCGTAAATGTTTTCAACCTTGCAACGTATAGCTGTATTTGTGCTACTTCGAGGCTAACATTGCCGCATGAATGCAACACCTGATCTCCGCCTGATTTACCTCTCCGGTGCGCCGGCTTTATCTTCTTTCCGTTGGGACAAGCTCACACAGCAACTTCATGCTGTAGGTTGCGCACCTACGGCGATGCATGCCCATTATGTATATGTAGCAGAAACTACCGCCCTAGATGATGCTCAAACGAGCCGTTTGCAACAAATTATCGGCGATGATACCAACATCGCAGAAGCCCATGACGCTGCTGGGCAGTTATGGGTATTCCCTCGCCTTGGCACGATCAGCCCATGGTCATCGAAGGCGACGGATATTCTTCGCCAGTGTGAGTTAAGCGGCGTGCAACGCATTGAGCGCGGCGTTTGTTGGCGACTAGAAGGCTTGGATGCTGAGCAGCTTGAACGCGCTTCCGCCTTGTTGTTTGACCGCATGACCGAATCACTTTTGCACCACGCCGATGCGATTACCCATCTATTCAGCCATCAGCAGGCTGCTCCTTTGGTACGTATTGCCTTGATGGCTGAAGGGCGTTCCGCCTTGGTAACAGCGAATCGCCAGCTTGGTTTGGCATTATCCGATGACGAAATCGACTATTTAACAGAACATTACCAGCGCATGGAACGCGACCCCAGCGATGCTGAATTGATGATGTTCGCGCAAGCAAATTCAGAACATTGCCGCCATAAAATCTTCAATGCCCAATGGCGCATCGACGGAGTAACGCAAGACCACACCCTTTTCGCCATGATTCGCCACACCCACACCAGCCAACCCGAAGGCACGCTGGTGGCGTACAGCGACAACTCATCCATCATTCACGGTGCTGGTACAGCCAGCCGCTTTCACCCTGATGCCGTAACAGCACGCTACTGTGTTCATGAAGAAAACAGTCATATTCTCATGAAGGTAGAAACCCACAATCACCCCACAGCCATTTCACCCTTCGCTGGTGCGGCAACGGGTTCGGGCGGTGAAATTCGTGACGAAGGGGCAACGGGCATCGGCGGCAAACCCAAGGCTGGCTTGTGCGGTTTTACTGTTTCCAACTTGCACATCCCCAATTTTGAGCAACCGTGGGAAGTGCCTGTTGGCAAACCTGAGCGGATGGATTCCGCGCTAAACATTATGCTCGATGGTCCTATTGGAGCCGCCGCTTTTAACAATGAATTTGGTCGCCCTAACCTCTGCGGCTACTTCCGTAGTTACGCCCAAATGGACGGACGCGAACTGCGCGGCTACCACAAACCGATTATGTTAGCAGGTGGCTTGGGCATGATTAACGCCCGCGATGTGTACAAAAAAGAAGTACCTGTAGGCAGTTTAGTCATTCAATTAGGCGGACCTGCGATGCTGATTGGCCTAGGCGGCGGTGCTGCCTCCAGTATGGATGCAGGCAGCAACAGCGAGTCTTTGGACTTTGATTCGGTGCAGCGCGGCAACCCAGAAATGGAGCGGCGCTGCCAAGAGGTGTTGGATCGCTGCTGGCAAATGGGCGATGATAACCCTATTTTATTCATTCATGATATTGGCGCAGGCGGTCTCTCCAACGCGGTGCCAGAATTGGTACACGATGCCGGACGTGGCGGCTGGCTCGATCTGCGCGCCGTTCATTCTTTAGAACCTGGCCTTAGCCCCATGCAAATTTGGTGCAACGAAGCACAAGAACGCTATGTGGTGGCGATTACCAAAGATCAGCGCGAAACCTTTGCCGCATTATGCGCCCGCGAACGCTGCCTGTTCGCCGTCTTGGGGGAAGCCACCGAAGCACAACACCTGCGGGTAAATGATAAGTTATTGGGTGAACCAGCTGTCGATATTGCCTTGGATGTATTACTCGGCAAACCACCGCGCATGCTGCGCGATGTCAGCCACCGCCCAGCTGCGCCACTGCCTTTGCCTGCAAACATCGAACTAGGCGAAGCCATTGAGCGCGTTATGGCATTGCCTGCCGTCGCCAGCAAATCCTTCCTGATTACCATTGGCGACCGTTCGGTAACAGGCATGGTGGCGCGAGACCAAATGGTTGGCCCGTGGCAAGTACCCGTTGCCGATGTTGCCGTCACCACCAGCGATTTTGAACACTACCACGGTGAAGCGATGGCAATCGGCGAACGCACACCGTTAGCTGTCCTCAACGCCCCTGCTTCTGGACGAATGGCAATCGCCGAAGCACTCACCAACCTTGCCGCTGCTTCAGTGTGCCGCCGTCAAGACATCAAACTTTCAGCCAACTGGATGGCTGCCTGTGGTCACGAAGGCGAAGATGCCGCCCTATACGACACCGTACGCGCCGTAGGTTTGGAATTCTGCCCCGCCTTGGGGCTGTCGATTCCTGTTGGCAAAGATTCCTTGTCGATGAAAACAGTATGGCAGGAAGATGGCACAACGCGCAGCATGGTCTCCCCTGTATCACTGATTGTTTCTGCCTTCACCCCTGTGGATGATGTGCGCCGCACCTTGACACCACAACTGCAAGCACAGGCAAGTGCTTTATGGTTGCTCGACTTGGGGCAAAAGCAACAACGTTTAGGCGGTTCCGCGCTGGCTCAGGTTTTTGCCTCCACGGGTGAAGTGACGCCTGATGTGGATGACCCTACATCCTTGGCGCGCCTGTTTGATGGTATTCAAACACTGAATCGCGAAGGTTTATTACTGGCATACCACGACCGTTCCGATGGTGGTTTATGGGTGACGTTATGCGAAATGGCGTTTGCAGGACGCACAGGACTGGACGTTCATCTGCCTGCGAACGACACCATTGCACAGTTGTTCAACGAAGAAATTGGCGTGGTGGTGCAAGTAGCAGAAGGCAAAGAATCACAGTTCATCCAACGCCTCGCTGAATTAGGCTTAGGCAATATGGCGCAACGCATTGCTACCCCTAACCACGATATGCGCCTACGCGTACATGCTGCCGACCACATCCGCTACGATGCCAAGGTGCTGACCTTGTATCAATGGTGGTCAGAAACCAGCTACCGCATGGCAGCCCTACGTGACAACCCTGCCTGCGCCCGCGAAGCTTTTGACGCGCTGGCAGATCGTCACGACCAAGGGCTGTTCCTTGATGCGCGGTTCACGCCTGATGAAGGGATCGCCCCTGCCTTGCTCAGCCATCGACCACGCATGGCGATCATTCGCGAACAGGGCGTGAATGGTCAAATCGAAATGGCCGCCGCCTTTGACCGCGCTGGTTTTGACTGCCAAGACGTTCACATGAGCGACATCATCGAAGGACGTGTGTCACTGGATGATATGCAAGGCTTGGTTGCCTGTGGTGGCTTCTCTTATGGTGACGTACTTGGTGCAGGGCGCGGCTGGGCAAATAGCATTTTACATCACGGTCGTGCGCTGGATGAGTTTTCCCGCTTCTTTGCTCGCCCCGACAGCTTTGGCTTAGGTGTCTGCAACGGTTGCCAAATGATGGCGCGTTTAAAATCTATCATCGCAGGTGCGGAACATTGGCCTGTGTTTGAACGCAATCGTTCCGAACAGTTTGAAGCACGTTTGTTGATGGTTGAACTTGATGACTCACCATCGTTATTCATGCGCGACATGGCTGGTTCACGCCTGCCATTGGTAGTAGCCCACGGCGAAGGTCGCGCCTGCTTTGACCAAGCAGAAGATGCCGCACAAGCCCAACGCGTGTTGCATTACATCGCCAACAACGGCGAAGTGGCACAGCACTACCCAGCCAACCCCAACGGTTCCCCCGAAGGTGCAGCCGGCTATTGCAGCGATGACGGACGTTTCACCATCATGATGCCGCACCCCGAACGGTTGTTCCGCTCCAGCCAGTATTCATGGCTAGATCCACGTTGGCACAATCATGGTTGGCGTGAAGATGGACCGTGGATGCAGATGTTCCGCAACGCACGCAAGTGGGTTGGTTAAGTTGTTAGATGCGCGTTTAGCCGAAGACTGCGCTCTCATTACAGAATGGGATTTATGCAGTGTGCTATTGATGAAGGATGCAAGCTACCCATGGTGCATCCTCGTCCCGCGCCGTGCTGAGATCAGCGAAATCTACCAACTCAGCGCGGCTGACCAGCAGCAATTAAGCATCGAATCGGCGCGATTAGCGCAAACCCTGATGACGCTGTTTCATGGTCACAGCATGAATATCGCCGCACTGGGCAACGTGGTGACACAATTACACATTCACCACGTCGTCCGCTACCGCAACGATCCCACATGGCCAGCCCCTGTGTGGGGCGCGGGAATCCCTCAAGCCTACAGCGAAGAAGCCTTGCAGCAGCGCATCGCAATGATTAGGCAAGCCCTGAGTGAAAGCTGCCAAGAGCATACGTGATAGTGTAGATTGGGTAACGGAACAAAACCCAATAATTGGGCTCTTATGCCTGTTAATGGCGCAATAGTGGCGCAATAGTGGCGCAATAGTGGCGCAATAGTGGCGCAATAGTGGCGCAATAG
>CAZYAI010000005.1:0-23756 GCA_964645625.1 uncultured Zetaproteobacteria bacterium | reverse complement strand
TGGCGCCATAGTGGCGCAATTCAGGTAGTTGCGCTATTATTGCGCCACTATGGCGCGAATAACCCCACAAGAACAACGCTGCGCTATCCTTGATGCAGTTGGACGCTTTCCTAACGGCGCGTCATTAGAGTTGATTGCTAACGCGCTTCTATTTACGCTTGCTCGCCGTACCTTGCAGCGCAGGTTGGCATCGTTAGTAAAAGCAGGCGATCTAGCACACCAAGGTCGCGGTGCAGGTTCAATATATTATATTCCTCGAATCAATGATACAGCGAATGGACTATATTCGGAGGAAAATAGCCCAGTAGCCGACGATGCCAATGGACAGCGCGCATATCTTTCGCCTGAAGCTGAAAAGGTTCAAAGGGCAATCCAACAACCCGTCAGGCACAGAAAGCCAGTCGGATACAATCGCGAATTTCTCGATGCTTATACGCCTAACCAAAGCTTTTACCTACCCGATAGCACTCGCCTGCATTTGATGCGCCAAGGTCGCGGCGTGCCACGCAATGAACCTGCTGGAACCTACGTGCGAAAAATTTATGACCGTTTGCTTATTGATCTTTCTTGGAACTCCAGTCGACTGGAAGGCAACACGTACTCCTTGCTAGAAACCGAACGGCTATTGCAACAAGGGGAGTCCCCCTATGGCAAAGATGCGCGAGAGGCGCAGATGATCCTCAACCACCGAGCAGCCATTGAATTACTGGCTGATTCATCTGATGAGGTAGGCTTTAATCGTTATACCATTCTTAACCTGCATGCACTGCTGGCAGAAAACTTATTAAACAATTCGATGTCTTGTGGGCGGTTGCGAGATATTCCAGTGGCAGTTCACGGCACGGTATTTTATCCACTAGAAGCACCACAGATGATTGAGGAGTGCTTTGCCACTATGCTGGTTAAGGCAGCCAACATCGAAAATCCCTTTGAACAAGCATTTTTCATTATGGTACACCTGCCCTATTTACAGCCATTTGAGGATGTAAACAAACGAACATCCCGCCTAGCGGCGAATATTCCATTGATTCGTGAAAATCTATGCCCATTATCATTTGTTGATGTGCCGCAACAACGCTATGTGGATGCTATTTTGGCTGTTTATGAACTAAACCGAATTGAACCGCTACGTGATCTATTCGTCTGGGCTTATGCGCGTTCATGCGCCCGCTATTCAAGCGTTCGCAAATCACTGGGTGAGCCCGACCTTTTTAGAATGCGTTATCGCGTCTTGATTGCAGAGATCGTTGCAGAAATCGTCCGAGGTGGCACAGGCAAAACGCAGGCTATTTCTCAGATCCGTCAGTGTGCCAGCAGTAAACTTCCCGAAGAGGATCAAGCACGCTTTATTGAAGTAGCAGAAACCGAACTTATCAGCTTGCATGAGGGCAATATTGCCCGCTACCGTTTGCGACCATCCGAATACCTAGCGTGGAAATCAAACTGGCAATAAACTGGAGCCGATGATCCGATTTGAACGGACGACCTGCTCATTACGAGTGAGCTGCTCTACCAACTGAGCTACATCGGCCTGCTTATATAAGAAGCGGCGCGAATCATAGCGGCTGCGTAGCAAATGAAAATATCCCCGACCTATTTTTCTTGCTTCGATGGGTAAAGCCAGCGCAGGCATAGCTCACTCAATACACGCGATATACCCAATACCAGCCATAACAAAGTCACAGGTAAAACCAATACCTGTAACGCAAACATGGCAGCATAAGCAGATAACATCTGCAATAGCGCATCCACCAAAGAGGCGGCATGCTTAATCAGCAACAAGAACGACTCACGCAACCAACGCAATTTTTCTTCCGCATCCACCGCCTGTTGACGGATAATATCTGGCACCAAATTCGCCAACATTCCGTTGCCAGGTGCCTGCGCATCGTAGGATAATGAAAATTGATCCGAACCTGGAATCACTTTGAGTATGGTCTCTGCCTCTTCAATCTGTGGCGCAAACAAGCGTTGGTAACTTTCGTCATACAATACAGCAGAAGCAGGCAATGCCACCCGCAGCAACACCAACAACACGGCAGCACGCAATAACCATTGCATCGCAGAAGCCCCTACCCTACCGACTAACAATAACGGTACACATAGCAACAATAACACCGCAGCCGCTTGCAACACCATGCTATTACCCAACTCCAACATTACCCGTTGCACACCTGTTGATAACAGGGCAACCAACAACAATGATGAAGCGCGTTCTAATAGATCGTTCAAGGGATCCAGTATTTGACCCACGGCTACATTCACCCCTACCCCCGCAGGTGCGAGCTGTAGTTCTGACTCTTGGATCACCGATACCACGGCATTGGCACTGCGCACCAAGGCATAAGACACCACCGTTTTTTGAGAGACTTCGACAAAATAGGTCGCTGCTCTCTCGTCCAACTGCGGGAAAGCAGTTTGAGACAACTGATAACACCCCGCAGACAGCAGCAACAACACCACCGCAAGCAACAAACCACGCCACATAGCAGTAAAGCCCAAGGCACGACTTTTTGCTGCCTCGGGTGGTCGAAACACCCGACTCACCGATAATCCATCATCATATTTGGCATTCATATTACGACCCCTTCGCGATCATTGCCCCGCAACGTGTAGAACATACGCCTTGCGTGAAACCTTTTTAATCTTAGTTTTTGAATCTAAGTTTAGTGTTCGCCGCCCAGCTTAGCTCCACATAAAACATGTGCCCACAGCCAACAAGCATGGCTTTGTAACGCGCTGTGCGACTATGTTTCATAGCATGGGGTGGCAAAACGCTATGCCCATTAGGAGTAAACGATATGTCCAATATCCATCGTATTTTCATTATTGCAGCCCTCGCTGCTTGTTACCAACCCACCGTGAGTATCGCCGAGGATAATGCCCAACAGATTGCCCAAGGTAAGGAAATATTCAATGCAATCTGTGTGCGATGCCACACCACGGAAGAAGAAGGTAAAGTAGGCCCAGGTTTACAGGGCATTAGCAAGAGGCATAGCAAGGCATGGATCAACACTTGGTTAAAGTCACCCAAAACTTTGATTGATAGTGGTGACCCTGCTGCCATAAAATTAAAAGAAGATAATAAATATGGCATCACCATGCCAACACTTCCTGTCATGCAAAGTGATGAAAAGCGCGAAGCTATCATCGCCTACTTGATGACTTTGTGATCATTAAATAGCCGACCGTAATTATTTCACCCCGTCCCAGCACAGGGTGAAATAATAAGCATTACAACGAGGGGGATTGCCCTTGTTCGCAGCTTGCCGCTGTTTGGTAAATATCCAGCATTGGCAATGGTGCTTCCGCTGCTGTTTCCATACCTGCGGGCAGGCGCAATAAAGCAACCGCCAACACTTCATCCATATGCGTCACATCATGAATGGTTAAGCCATCCAAAATCGTTGCTGGAACCTCTTTGAGGTCTTTAGCGTTTTGCTTGGGAATCAACACTGTTTTCAAACCGCCGCGATGCGCAGCCAGCAGTTTTTCCTTCAGCCCACCAATTGGCAGTGCCTTACCCAACAAGGTAATTTCACCAGTCATACACACGTCACGACGCACAGCAATACCCGTCAAAGCAGACACCATCGCCGTTGCCATTGCCAAGCCTGCGGATGGCCCATCTTTCGGAATCGCTCCCTCTGGCACATGCACATGAATATCCACATGACGGTGAAAATCAGGTTTCAAGCCCAAGAAATGCGCCCGCGAACGCACATAAGTAAAAGCAGCTTGCACCGATTCCTGCATCACATCACCCAATTGACCTGTGACAGTCAATTGACCCTTGCCAGGCATTAACGCAGCTTCGATTTTGAGTAGTTCACCACCAACTTCCGTCCACGCAAGACCTGTGATTACACCAACCACATCTTCCTCTTCCGCCAAACCATAATAATACTGGCGGACACCAAGGTAGGTTTCCAAATCTTCAGCACGCACGCGCACCAATGTCGCATCATCTTGCACCACTTGCCGCGCCACCTTGCGGCACAAACGCGCCAGCACACGGTTAAGACTGCGCACGCCAGCTTCCTGCGTGTAATAACGAATAATATCCAACAAGGCATCGTCATCGACCTGACAGCCGTCATCTTTCAAGCCATGATCGCGCAACTGATTCGGCAATAAATAACGCCGTGCAATCGCCTGCTTTTCATCCTCGGTATAGCCAGAAATACGAATCACTTCCATACGATCACGCAATGGACCTGGAATATTCAAGCTATTCGCTGTGGTAATAAACATCACATCGGAAAGATCATAATCGACCTCAAGGTAGTGATCGTTAAAGGTGTGATTTTGTTCAGGGTCTAATACTTCAAGCAAGGCAGACGATGGATCACCGCGAAAATCCGCCCCCAACTTGTCAATTTCATCCAGCAAAATCAAAGGATTGCGCGTCCCAGCTTTTTTCATGCTTTGCAGCACTTTACCAGGCATCGCACCAATATAGGTACGGCGATGACCACGAATCTCTGCTTCATCACGCACGCCACCTAAACTCATACGCACGAACTTACGCCCAACAGCGCGAGCAATCGAACGCCCCAGAGAAGTTTTACCCACACCAGGAGGGCCCACAAAACAGAGAATCGGACCTTTCATGCGGCGCACCAATTGCAATACTGCAAGATGCTCCAAAATACGCTCTTTGACCTTTTCTAAACCGTAATGATCGGCTTCTAACACCGCCTGTGCGGCATCAAAGTTTTTGTGCAAACGTGAACGCTTCTTCCACGGCAGCGAGACCAGCCAATCCAAATAATTATGAATCACCGTTGCTTCCGCACTCATGGGCGGCATCATTTTCAGCCGTTTCAATTCGGCTAAAGCTTTCTCTTTCGCCTCAGCAGTTAAACCAACCTTCTCGATCTTTTCGCCCAAGGCTTCGATCTCGGCGCGGCCATCATCTTCGCCCAGCTCTTTTTGAATCGCCTTCATTTTTTCAGACAGATAATACTCGCGCTGACTTTTTTCCATCTGGCGCTTCACGCGGCCACGAATACGTTTATCCACTTCCATGACATCCATATCGGATTCCATGAATAAGTACAAACGTTCCAATCGCTCAATAACGCTGGCGGATTGCAACAAAGCCTGTTTATCATCCACAGTGAGGTTAAGGTGAGAGGCAATGGTGTCGGCAAGTTTGTCGTTTTCCTTCACGGCAGCGACGGAAACCAATACTTCAGGGGGGATTTTGCTATTGAGCTTCACATAGGCATCGAACTGCTGACGCACACTGCGCACGACGTTATCTACATCAGCATCTGGCGCATCCGCTTCTTCTATAACCTGATAGTCAGCAAACAAGAAGTGTTCTTCTTGACGCATACCACTGACGCGAACGCGGCTGACACCTTCCACCAGCACCTTGATGGTATCATCAGGCAGCTTCAATAATTGCAGTACATTGGCAACGGTGCCAACGGGATACAGCGCATCGACTTCAGGGTCATCTTGTTCAGCATCTTGCTGTGTAACCAACAAGATCTTACGCCCTGTGCGAGTCACCTCATTTAGTGCTGCAACGCTTTTCTCTCGCCCAACAAAAAGGGGGACAATCATGTGTGGAAACACCACAATATCCCGCAGTGGTAGAACAGGTAATCCCTGTTCCTCTTGGTGCAATGATGCATTATCTCCGAGTAATCCGGTCATGCATTCTCCTAAATGTTATTCCCAGTTCGTAATTCGTAATGACTAAGCTACTGCGTCATCACTGCGCAGCAAAAGCTCTGGTTTTGCGCTGCCTTCAATCACGTCACGACTGATGATACACTGGGCTACATTGGTCACACTGGGAATATCAAACATCACATCCAACATACTGCTTTCAAGAATCGCCCGCAGCCCTCGTGCGCCTGTTTTGCGTGCCATTGCTTTTTCCACAATCGCATCCATCGCATCATCAGCAAAGACTAACTCCACGCCATCATAAGAAAGCAAGGCTTGGTACTGTTTCACCAGTGCGTTTTTCGGTTCGGTCAGAATCGCCAGCAAGGCCTGTTTATCCAACTCTTCCAAGGTTGCGATGGCTGGCACACGACCGATCAGTTCGGGAATCAGACCATAATGAACCAAATCTTCAGGCTCAACCTGCTTGAATAACTCACCAGCTTTACGTTCTGCTACAGCATCAACATTAGCCCCAAAACCAATAGAGCGACGTGCTCCGCGCTGCTCGATGACTTTTTCTAGCCCAGCAAACGCACCACCGAGGATAAATAGGATGTTGGTGGTATCAACAGGAATAAACTCCTGCTGAGGGTTCTTACGTCCGCCCTGTGGTGGCACATTGGCAACCGTGCCCTCAATCAGCTTAAGCAATGCTTGCTGCACGCCTTCACCAGAAACATCACGGGTAATAGAAGGGGAATCCGCTTTGCGCGATAGTTTATCAATCTCATCAATATAAATGATGCCACGCTGTGCTTTTTCGACGTCAAAGTCGGCGGCTTGCAACAGCTTCAAGACAATGCTTTCCACGTCTTCGCCAACGTAACCAGCTTCGGTTAGCGTTGTTGCATCTGCCATCACAAACGGCACATCAAACAATTGCGCCAACGTTTGCGCCAACAATGTTTTACCTGTACCCGTAGGACCAAGCAGTAACACATTACTTTTAGCAATCAGCACATCACTTTTCTGATTATGATCAATACGTTTATAATGATTGTACACTGCAACCGATAGCAGCCGTTTGGCGGCTTCCTGACCAATCACAAAATCATCAAGGAATGCTTTAATATCAGCAGGTTTAGGTAAACCTGTTTCACCCTTGGCTACTTTTGTAGCTGAAACCTTGCCCTGCAACTCTTCAAGAATAATTTCGTTGCATAGCTCCACGCATTCATCACAGATAAACACCGAAGGTCCAGCAATCAGCTTTTTCACCTCATGCTGATTCTTGCCGCAAAAGGAACAATACAATACCGCATCATGGTTTTTACTCATCGCCAACTCCATTCATTATCAGATTCCATCGCTTGTGAAGCTTAAGCCGCGATACTTATTTACTTTTCAATTCCGCGCGTGAATGCAACACTTGATCAATAATACCATAAGCGCAGGCCTCTTCGGCTGTCAAAAAGTAGTCGCGTTCCACATCGTCTTGCACCTTCTCCAACGGTTGCCCCGTATGAGAAGCCAACATCGCATTCAAATGATTCTTTAATTGAATAATTTGACGTGCGTGGATTTCAATATCCGTAGCCTGCCCTTGGAAGCCACCCAGCGGCTGATGAATCATCACCCGCGCATTTGGCAAAGCGAAACGCTTACCAGGCGCACCAGAAGCCAGCAAATGAGCACCCATACTCGCCGCTTGACCGATGCACAGTGTAGAAACGTCACAAGCAATGTATTGCATGGTATCGTAAATCGCCATCCCCGAAGTAACCACACCACCAGGGCTGTTGATGTACATATAAATATCTTTATCTGAACCTTCAGCTTCCAGGAACAACAACTGTGCCGTAATCAAATCGGCCATGTGATCGTTCACCTCACCACTGAGGAAAATGATACGCTCTTTGAGCAAGCGCGAATAAATATCATAAGAACGTTCACCACGCGGTGTCTGCTCAATCACCATAGGAACCAGATTCATCGTTCAGTCCTCTTTGTACATATCAATGGGGGTTTCCCCTCGCGCACTGACTCAAATCATTCAAGCCAGGACGTGAGGGGATAAAAATTACGCTTCGTCGCTTGTCGCTTCACCAGCAGCTTCTGCTGCTGCATCAAGCTCTTCCTGCAACTCGGTAATCGTCTTCACAACAGTCGTAACATTAGCTTGACCTAACACATAGTCCACGCACTTACGTTCAAGTACCGCAGACTCGATGCCATTACGGTTTTCTTCGTTACTCTTCATCCATTGAACGTATGCTTCACGTTGATTTTCTGGGTACTGCAATGCCATCTGTTCCAGTTCAGCATCCACATCCTCATCGCTCACCGTCAACTCAGCCTGCTCACGAATGGCTTGCATGATAATAGAAGCCTGTAACTTCTTATTTTCCACAGCATAACCATACGTCATAAAGCGCATTTGCTCTTCATCACTCAACGGCGCGCCACCCTCTTGCTGACGACGCTCCTCATAACGTTTCACACCCTGTTGCACATGCGCTTGCACAATACGTGCAGGAACCTCAACGCTATTGGCTGCCAACAAAGCTTCATCCACTGACTCACGTGTTTTCTCTAAGGTCGCTTTAGCCGCTTCACGCGCAAGGTTAGTACGCGCATCTTCACGCAACGCTGCCTCATCAGCAAAGCCCAACAGCACTGCCAAATCATCGACAGAGGCACATGGCGTTCCCTTCATCACCGTTTTAACATCGACCTCAAAGCGTGCGGACTGACCAGCCAAAGCTTCAGCTTGATAGTTCACTGGGAAGTCAACAGCAACCTGCACATGCTGGCCTGCTTGCGCGCCCATCAACTGCTCTTCAAAACCTGGAATATAAGCACCTGAACCAATCACCAATTCAGCATTTTCTGCGCTGCCGCCATCAAAGGCTTCATTACCAATATAACCGATGTAGTCCATACAGACTTTATCGCCATCTTCCACCGCTTTATCCGCAGCCTCATAACGGAACTGTGATTCCATCAAGCGGTTAATCACACCATCAATATCTGCATCATCAACCGTTACATCCCACTTTTCTACAGCCAAATCAGCCAGTGGTGAAAGGGCAATCTCAGGCCAAGTCGTTACCACAAGATTAAAGGTAAAGCCGTCTTCTGGTTGTGTTTCTGGCAAGTCAATCATTGGCTGAACAGCAGGTTGCAATCCAGATTCATCCAATGCTGAGCCATAATGCGCTTGCACCAAGGCAGAGATCGTATCCTGATGAAGGTTACCCGCGAATTTTTTCGCGATGACATGACGAGGAACTTTACCTGGGCGAAAGCCTGGCAGGCGAATATTTTGCCCCATCAACTTTTTCAGGTTATCTTCATACAACCGTGTGTATTCACTCTGTGGCAAATGAACATCAATACGATGTTCGTTGTCAGAAAGCTTATTTACTTCAGTTTTAATCATGCACTACTCCCATTCAATCATTGAATGTAATAATTCAGGCGACAGCCAGTTTCTTTAAAGCCACCCACACTCAGGCAAGTTCTTAGACAAAGGCAATACCAATAAATAGAAAAACCGCCTGCATCCAAGGACACAAGCGGTAATCATGGGCATCAAGCTAACGGGTATGGCATTTTGCCACCCCGTGCTATGGAACATGGTCGCACAGCGCGTCAAAAAGCCACGCTCGTTTTATTGTGTGGGTCACATACTCCATGTTAACACTACAAAGCGTAACCATGCCCTACAACTGGTACGAGAGGGGGGAGTCGAACCCCCACACCAAAGGTACTGGAACCTAAATCCAGCGCGTCTACCAATTCCGCCACCCTCGCATAATCACGGTAAAACCGTTAAAAAACATCCAACCAAAGGGTTAGATCGTTCGTCAGCGTACCCGACCGCCGCAGTCTAGAGCACACTGACGAATTTTCCAACATTCTCTGCACTAATATGGTCTTCTGATCCTCATAATAAACCTGCATGGCGTTATGATATGCCGCGCAATGCTGTTTCATAACGCGGAATATCACAATGCCGTGACCGTTAAAGGATCACAAAACCACCTTCATCAACGATGAGGAATTAGTGCGCACCACCGCCAAGCTCAGCATTCACAACATCACTAGCCTGAGGTGCAGTTTCAGCGACTTTATCCATTGCTCCAGCAGCAGCCTTTTTACCTGCTTCAACAGCAGCGTTTGCAGCAGCTTCTGGTGCTGGTACAGCTTCTGGTGCTGGTACAGCTTCTGGCGCTGGCGCAGCTTCTGGCGCTGGTACAGCCTCTGGCGCTGGTACAGCTTCTGGTGCTGGTACAGCTTCTGGTGCTGGCGCAGCTTCTGGTGCTGGCGCAGCTTCTGGTGCTGCACTATTAGCCTGTGGATGCTGTGCTGGTGCATGAATTTCAGAATCCTGACATGCAGCCAGCCCCAACATCATACAAAGTGCCAATACATACTTCATCAATCAATCCCCCTTCCTTGGTTATCCACCCTATTTGCGTTACTCAGCAGCCGACGAATCATCTGCTTCGGCAGCAAGTTCGCGCTGTGCCGTTTGCTGACGAAGTGCAAAACCCGTGCCTGCTGGCAACAAGCGCCCAATGATGACATTTTCTTTTAGTCCTGTCAGCCAATCAACCTTACCAGCCAACGCTGCTTCGGTAATCACACGCGTCGTTTCTTGGAAAGAGGCCGCAGAAATAAAGGACTCTGTATTCAATGCTGCCTTGGTAATGCCCAACAACACAGGTTCCCAGCGCGCTGGCGGTTTCCCTTCTGCTTCCAAAGTAGTATTCACAGCCAGCAAACGTTTGCGTTCAACCTGTTCGCCAGCAACATAGTTACTTGCTCCTGGATCAACCACCAACACTTTACGCATCATCTGACGTACAATCGTTTCAATATGCTTATCATTAATCTTCACACCCTGAAGACGATAAACCTCTTGCACCTCGTTAGTCAGGTAATTAGCCAAGGCTTCAACACCCAAGACCTTCAAAATATCCTGCGGTGCAGGTGAACCTTCCATCAAACGCTCACCACGGCGAACATGATCGCCTTCTTGCACAATCAAATGACTACCTTTAGGAATTTGGTATTCAATTTCATCACTGCCATCATCAGGATTGATGTAAATACGCTGTTTACCACGAATATCTTTACCAAAGGTAATAGAACCATTAGCACCAGCAATAAACGCTAAGTTTTTAGGCTTACGTGCCTCAAACAACTCAACCACGCGTGGCAAACCACCCGTAATATCCTTGGTTTTAGAGGTTTCACGCGGCAATCGAGCCAACACATCGCCAGCTTTGATTTCTGCACCTGCGGTCACGTTCAAAATCGCACCAGGGGTCAAGAAGTAACGCGCTGCAACACCTGTACGAGGAATCACAATAGGGTCACCTTCTGGATTAGCAGGGTCAACAATATGCACCTGAGGACGCAACACCGTCGTGCGACTTTCGGTAAATTGCATAATCACCCGGTTAGACAAACCAGTCACTTCATCGACTTGGTCACGTACAGTACGTCCATCTTCTAAGTCTTCAAAGCGAAGTTGACCACCTACCTCAGCAATCAATGGCATGGTATAAGGATCCCAGTCAGCCAATAACTGACCAGCCTTCACTTCATCACCATCAGCCACACGCAAACGCGCACCATAAGGAATACGATGACGTTCCGCCTCTTTCTTCATACTATCAAGCACAAGCAATTCAGTATGGCGGTTAATCACAATATCAGCACCCTGAGTATCTTGCACGACCACATCATGCAACAACTGAATCGTGCCTTTGACACGGGATTCAACCGAAGCCTGTTCCGCCGAACGGGAAGCTGTACCACCAACATGGAAGGTACGCATGGTCAACTGAGTACCAGGCTCACCAATCGACTGAGCCGCAATTACACCCACTGCCTCACCAAGAGAAACTGGCGTGCCATGAGCCAAATCGCGACCATAACATGTCGCACACACACCTTCTGCAGCTTCACAGGTTAACACTGAACGAATACGTACACTTTCGATATCCGCTTCTTCAATCTTCTCGGCCAGCGTTTCATTAACCATCGTACCCGCGCTGGCGATTTCTTCACCGCTCACAGGATCGATCAAGGTTTCTAGCAACACCCGACCCAACACACGTTCGGCCAATGGTTCAATCACTTCGCCACTGTCCAGCAGGGCTGACATCGTAATACCTTGTGAAGTGCCGCAATCCTGAATATTAACCACAGCATCTTGTGCCACATCCACCAAACGACGGGTCAAATAACCCGAGTTCGCTGTTTTCAACGCAGTATCCGCCAAACCCTTACGCGCACCATGCGTAGAAATAAAGTATTGTAATACCGTCAAACCTTCACGGAAGTTCGCAGTAATCGGCGTTTCAATAATCGAGCCATCTGGTTTAGCCATCAAGCCACGCATACCAGCGAGCTGACGAATCTGCTGTGCAGAACCACGCGCACCAGAGTCAGCCATCATAAACACCGAGTTAAAGGTCGGTGTGGTCTCTGTTTGCGAACCATCGCTACTGCTTAGTTCTTCACTGGATAAGTTGTCCATCATCGCAGAAGCCACTTTTTCAGAAGCATGCGTCCACAAATCGACCACTTTATTGTAACGTTCATCAGCGGTAATCAAACCATCACGATACTGCTGATGCACATCTTTTACTTCATCTTCTGTAGCACTGACCAAACGGTATTTCTCATCAGGAATAATCACATCATTCAAGCAGAAGGAAGCACCAGAACGGGTAGCATAGGTATAGCCCAGTACCTTAATACGGTCGGCCAACAATACCGTTTCTTTGTTGCCTGCAAGACGGAAGCACTCTTCAATCAAGTTACCGACTTGTTTCTTCACCAATACTCGGTTGATCAGCTCAAAAGAAAGTTCTTTCGGCAATACGGTAGATAAAATAGCACGACCAACAGTAGTGTTTTCACGAACGCCACGAATACGACAGACGATACGTGTATGAATCGCTACCACACCAGCATCATAAGCACGCACTACCTCATCAGGGGAAGAGAACAACATGCCCTCACCCTTCTCAAACGGTTTATCACGGGTTAAGTAATACAAGCCCAAAACCATATCTTGGGTTGGGACGATCACAGGCTTACCCGTAGCTGGTGACAACACATTATTCGATGCCATCATCAAGGAACGTGCTTCTGTTTGCGCTTCAATCGACAACGGTACATGCACAGCCATTTGGTCGCCATCAAAGTCAGCATTGAAGGCGGTACAAACCAACGGATGTAGCTGAATGGCTTTACCTTCGATCAAAATCGGTTCAAATGCCTGAATACCAAGGCGATGCAACGTAGGCGCACGGTTAAGCATCACAGGGTGCTGGTGAATCACTTCGGCCAAAATATCCCAAACTTCAGGGATCTCTTGCTCGACCAAACGTTTCGCAGCCTTAATCGTGGAAGCCAAACCTCGCAGCTCCAGCTTGTGGTAGATAAACGGACGGAACAATTCCAGTGCCATTTTCTTTGGCAAACCACATTGATGCAGCTTCAATTCAGGACCAACCACAATCACCGAACGACCAGAGTAGTCAACACGTTTACCCAACAAGTTCTGGCGGAAACGCCCCTGTTTACCCTTAATCACATCGGACAAAGACTTCAACTGACGACGGTTATTACCTGTAATCGGCTTAGAGCGGCGATCATTATCAAACAATGCATCCACAGACTCTTGCAGCATGCGTTTTTCATTGCGGGTAATGATTTCTGGTGCGTTCAGCTCCAGCAAGCGACGCAAACGATTGTTACGGTTAATAACACGGCGATACAGATCATTCAAATCAGAGGTCGCAAAACGACCACCGTCCAATGAAACCAAAGGACGAATTTCTGGTGGCAGTACAGGAATTGCCTCCAGCACCATCCACTCAGGACGGTTACCAGATTCCAGCATTGCATCAACGGTTTGCAAACGTTTAGTCAGCTTGGTTAGACGTGTAACTGCCTTGGTCGCTGCAATCTGCGCCCGCAGTGATTGACGCTCTTCGGCCAAGTCAATGCTTTGCAACATTTCACGAATCGCTTCTGCGCCCATGCCTGCACGGAATTCTTCACCATAGGCTTCAAATGCTTCAATATACTCATCTTCGGTCAACACTTGGTATTGATCCAAACTAGTCAAACCAGGGTCAAGCACCACATAAGACTCAAAATAGAGTACGCGCTCCAGCTCTTTCAAGGTTTTATCGAGCAGCAAACCAATGCGGGATGGCAGGCTTTTAAGGTACCAAATATGTGCCACTGGTGCTGCCAGATCAATATGAGCCATACGTTCACGGCGCACTTTGAACTGAATCACCTCTACGCCACATTTTTCACACACAACACCGCGATGTTTCAAGCGTTTGTATTTACCACACAGACACTCGTAATCCTTAATAGGACCAAAAATCTTGGCACAAAACAGACCATCACGTTCCGGCTTAAAGGTACGATAGTTAATCGTTTCAGGCTTCTTCACCTCACCGAATGACCAAGAGCGAATTTTCTCTGGGCTAGCTAGCCCCACCCGCAAGCCATCGAAATCTTCGACGCTGCTGGGCTTTTGGAACATGTTAAGCAGTTGCTTCATGGTTTCACACCTCGCCTTTCGGTTTTTTAATCATTTCTAGGTCAATACCCAAAGCATTCAACTCTTTGGTCATCACATTAAACGACTCTGGCAGACCAGCTTCAAACGATAGGTCACCACGCACAATCGATTCATACATTTTAGTACGTCCCTGTACATCATCCGACTTCACAGTCAACATTTCTTGCAAGGTGTAAGCCGCGCCATAAGCTTCTAATGCCCACACTTCCATTTCACCAAAACGCTGACCACCAAACTGCGCTTTACCACCCAATGGCTGCTGCGCCACCAAGGAGTAAGGACCAGTTGAACGTGCATGAATCTTCTCATCAACCAAATGATGGAGTTTCAAAATATACATCTGCCCTACGGTTACAGGACGGTCAAAGGCCTCACCAGTACGACCATCATACAAGGTACACTGACCAGTCGCAGAAACACCCGCCAGCTCAAGCATGCGATGAATGTCTTTTTCTTTAGCACCATCAAACACAGGTGTTGCAATAGGTACACCACCGCGCAGTAACTTCGCCGACTCAATCAATGCCGCATCACCTGCTTCACGAATGTATGCACACGCTTTGCTGTCTTCACGGTAAATTTCTAACAAGAAGGCACGAACAGCATCTGCATCGGCATTGGCACGCAACATTTCATCAATACGATGACCCAGTTCACGCGCCGCATGACCCATATGCATCTCAAAAATCTGACCGATATTCATACGTGATGGTACGCCCAAGGGGTTCAAGCAAATATCAACAGGCATACCATGTTCATTAAACGGCATGTCCTCTTCTGGCACGATGACAGAAATAACACCCTTGTTACCATGACGACCAGCCATCTTATCACCAGGTTGCAGTTTACGTTTGACCGCAACATAGACCTTGACCACTTTAATCACGCCAGGTTTTAATTCAGAACCTTCACGGACTTTGCCTACTTTTTCTTCAAACAAGGATTCTAAACGCGCACGTTCACGATCCATACTTGCCAAAATATCAGCAACCTGGGCATTTACTGTATCGTCATCGACTGAAGCATGCGTAAGCTCGCGCAAGGGTAAACTTTCAACGTGGGCAAGTGTTACGGCATCACCCTTCTTCAAGCCTTTCACCTTAACGGCAACTTGACCGCTCAGCAGTGCTTGCAAACGATTCTGAACATTGCCTTCGAGGATGCGACGTTCCTCTTCCTTATCGGCATAAAGCTTTTCAATCTCAGATTCTTCAATCGCTTTGGCGCGTTCGTCTTTTTCATCGCCACGGCGAGTAAAGACTTGCACATCAACCACCACACCCTCTTCGCCAGGTTTAATGCGCAAAGAGCTATCGCGAACATCGCTGGCTTTTTCGCCAAAGATTGCACGCAGCAGTTTTTCTTCTGGTGACAACTGGGTTTCACCCTTAGGTGTGATCTTGCCAACAACAACATCACCAGGTTTCACCTCAGCACCAATAAAGGCAATACCAGACTCATCCAAATGACGCAATGGATCTTCGCCTGAGTTAGGAATATCACAGGTGATTTCTTCGGGGCCTAACTTGGTTTCACGTGCGACGCACTCGAACTCTTCAATATGAATCGAGGTGTAAACATCTTCTTTCACCAACTTCTCAGAGATCACAATCGCATCCTCAAAGTTGTAACCACGCCAAGGCATCAATGCCACCGTCACGTTACGACCCAAAGCCAATTCACCCAAATCTGTTGATGGACCATCAGCGATAATATCGCCCGCATTCACCAAGTCGCCCATCTTAATGGTTGGACGCTGGTTAAAGCAGCTATTTTGGTTAGAACGGCGATATTTAAACAAACGGTAAATATCAACACCAGGTTCGCCTTCCACCTGTTCATCTTCATGCACACGGATCACGATGCGACTGGCATCTAGGCTTTCAACAATACCACCACGACGCGCAACAGCAGACACGCCACTATCACGCGCAACAAAGGCTTCCATGCCAGTACCGACCAATGGTTTTTCTGAACGAACCAAAGGAACCGCTTGTCGCTGCATGTTTGAACCCATCAATGCACGGTTCGCATCATCATGCTCAAGGAATGGTACCAAACCAGCCGAAACAGAAACCACCTGCGAAGGTGATACATCCATATAATCAATATCTTCTGGCGCGCTCATAATGAACTCACCATCACAACGACACTGAATAAAGTCAGCGGTAAAGCACCCTTCTTCATTGACATCAGCATTGGCCTGGGCAATCACGTGACCACTTTCGTCGATCGCGGACAAATAGTTCACTTCACCTGTGACGCGACCATTTACTACTTGACGATACGGTGATTCGATAAAACCAAATTCGTTAATTTGAGCAAAACACGCCAATGAGTTAATCAAGCCAATGTTTGGACCTTCAGGTGTTTCAATCGGGCACAAGCGACCATAATGGGTAGGGTGAACGTCACGTACTTCAAAACCAGCACGTTCACGCGATAAACCACCAGGGCCTAACGCGGATAAACGACGTTTATGGGTAACCTCTGACAAGGGATTGGTCTGATCCATAAATTGCGATAATTGTGAACCACCGAAGAACTCTTTCACCGAAGCAATCAAAGGCTTGGCGTTGACCAAGTCTGTTGGCATCATTTCATTCACGTCACCTGAGGTCAAACGTTCACGAATCGCACGCTCCATGCGCACCAAACCAATGCGGATGTTATTTTCCAGCAACTCACCCACCGACCGTAAACGGCGATTACCAAGGTGGTCAATATCATCCACTTCACCAATACCATCGCGCAACTGCAAGAAGGTATCCATCGTCAACATGATGTCTTCTAAACGCAACGTACCATGATCCAATGGCACATCAGCATCACTAATACCCAAACGGCTGTTCAACTTCATACGACCAACACGAGACAGGTCATAACGTCCCGCATCAAAGAACATCGATTCAAACAAGGCACGCGCCGTTTCTACGGTAGGTGGCTCACCAGGACGCATCATACGGTAGATTTCTACCTGTGCTTCTTCTTTGGACTGCACCACATCCAAACGCAAAGTATCAGCCAACCAAGAACCACGATGGAACATGTCGATAAAGAGGCACTCGATGGTTTCAATATCTGCACCGCGCAATGCTGCCAAAGATTCAGTAGTTAGTTCGTGGTTCTGTTCAAACAACACCTCGTCACCAACCATCAAGGTTTGTGCAATCACTTCACCGCACATTTTTTCATCGGGAATATCAAGCCATTCAACGCCTGCTTCTTGCAACTTACGCAAGGCAACGCGATTGATTTTTTTACCCTCAGCAACCAACTGCTTGTCATCAAGCATAATCGGCAACATAGCACGAGAACCCAGCATCAACTCAGGGTCAAGCTTAAGTTGGAAGCGGTCGTCTTGAATGCGGTAAGTACGACGCTTGTAAAAGCGGTCGAGAATATCTTGCGTCGTTAAGCCCAATGCTTTTAACAAAATACCGGCTGGCATTTTACGACGTAAATCGATGCGGAAATAAATTTTATCTTTAGCGTCAAATTCTAAATCAAGCCAAGAACCACGATAAGGAATCAACCGAGCCTTGAACAGGAATTTGCCAGAGGCGTGCGTTTTGCCGCCATCATGATCAAAGAACACACCAGGTGAACGATGAACCTGCGACACAATCGCACGTTCAGTACCATTGATGATAAATGAGCCATGCTCCGTCATCAACGGAATTTCGCCCATATATACGTGCTGCTGACGCTCTTCACGCACCTTGCGACGCGCTGGCTTTTCTTCTTCTTGATCAAAGATTTTTAAACGAAGTTTTACTTTAATCGGCAGTGCATAGGTTAAATCACGCGTACGCGCCTCATCCAAATCATAACGAGGGTCGCTATATTCTAGTCCCTCAAAACACAGCTCTGCTGCCCCGCCATAATCACGAATAGGGAAAACGCTACGAAATACTGTTTCCAAACGCGAATTATTAATATCTTTAGAGCCGCCACCCACACCAACGAATTCACGGTATGACTCAAGTTGAAGATGCAGCAGATTAGGCATATCCAAGGGGGCTTCAATACGGCCAAAGTTTTTTCTTACGCGCTTCACTGCGGTAGGTTTTTCCATCTGAGGTTGCGTGCCCATGTATTACTCCGAAACAAACTATGCCTGAACCTAGTCGCCAATCAGTGTAACGACTATTCAACAATCAACAATCTATCTTATTCGAGCCTCGCTCTGAATAAGACACAAAAAGGCTGGCCTCCATCTAAATGCAAGCCAGCCTTTAATCCTTATAATAAGGGAGGCGTTTTAGCCACCCCGCAATATGAAACATCTGTCACGTAAGAGCTATTCACCATGCCCGTAGGCGTTGTTCCATATAAAGGAATGCTGCGCGCAATGCGCTATTTACTTCAGCGCAACGCTAGCGCCAGCTTCTTCCAGCTTCGCTTTCAATGCTTCAGCTTCATCCTTAGGCAAGCCTTCTTTGACTGCTCCAGGTGCGCCGTCAACCAAAGCCTTAGCTTCTTTCAGACCCAAGCCTGTTGCTTCACGAACAGCCTTGATTACCTGAATTTTCTTGTCGCCTGCTGATTCCAAGATCACGTCAAATTCAGATTTTTCTTCAGCAGCAGCACCAGCGTCACCACCAGCAACAGCAGCTACAGCTACAGGTGCAGCAGCAGATACGCCGAATTTTTCTTCCAAAGCAGAAACCAATTCGGATAGTTCCAGAACGGTCATGCTCTCAATTGCTTCAATTAATTCTTCTTTTGAAATAGCCATGATGTGACTTACTCCTTGTTCTTATACACAACGGAATGAACATCCGCTGTTGGGTCAATCCGAAGATTGAGCCAGTAGTTCAACCAACTAGATTGTTACGCCGCTTCTTTTTGATCGCGCACAGCTGCCAAAGCACGAACGAACGATGATGGAATCTCGTTCAATGTACGTACAAAGCCACTGATTGGCGATTGCATGCTGCCCAGCATCTTAGCCAACAACACTTCACGCGACGGCAGACTAGCCAATGCTTTGATGTCTTCAGGACTCATCACCTTGCCGTCAAGCACGCCACCTTGAATTTGAAAGGCTTCGTGTGTTTTGGCAAAGTCAGAAATAGCTTTCGCCATTCCAACAGGATCAGAACCATAAGCAATCGCAACAGGACCAGTGAACAATGCTTCAGCCGCTTCGAAATCCGTACCTTCTGCTGCACGACGTGCCAATGTGTTTTTAACGACTTGAAGTGATACACCAACCAACTTAAGTTGGCGACGCAATTCACCCATGTCAGACACACCCAAGCCACGATAATGCGTGACCACACCGGCAGAAGATTCGGCCATAGCAGCATGAAGATCATCGACGATTTGACGTTTGTCTTCTCGCTTCACTACCAACCTCCTTGCAAAAAAGCGGTAAAACCGCTTGTTTTGGGCGACTCAGCAACAGCACCTGTCGCTTCATCCCCCTGACCCGCGCAAGTAAGCGTTCGCCATCTATGCAGGATGTAACACAATTAAACCCGAAGGTTCCCACAGTCTTGGACGGATCATGACTGGAATGGATCGCTCCATTCCTCATGCAGTATGAAAACACACTGCACAAAACAGAAAAAACAACCCGCAACGTCAAACGTACGGGCTGTTTTTTAAAAATTATAACGTGGTAACGTCAACGCGAATACCAACACCCATGGTGGAGGAAACCGTCATTGATTGAATATAACGACCTTTCGCTGATGCTGGCTTCATACGATTCAACTCAACAATCAAATAGTCGATATTTTCTTTTAACTTAGCAGCATCAAAAGAGCGACGACCAACAGGCGCATGAATCACACCCGCTTTATCTACACGCACTTCGATCTGACCAGCTTTAATCGCAGATACAGCTTTGGTGACATCCATCGTTACCGTACCCAACTTAGGGTTAGGCATCAAACCACGAGGACCAAGAACACGACCCAAACGACCAACTTGTGCCATCATATCAGGGGTAGCAACAACACGGTCAAAGTCTAAAAAGCCACCTTGAACTTTTTCTACCAAGTCTTCTGCACCAACAATATCAGCACCAGCAGCCTGCGCTTCTTCTGCCTTAGGACCACGTGCAAATACAGCTACACGAACCGTTTTACCTGTTCCATTTGGCAAAGAGATACTACCACGAACCATTTGATCAGCATGACGAGGATCAACGCCCAATTTCATAGCCACATCAACAGACTCATCAAAACGAGCCGCTGGCGTTGCAGCCAAAACGGTCAATGCTTCATTCACTGCAACTGCATCAGCGGGGATAGCCTCACGAGCAGCTTTCATACGTTTAGAGATTTTAGCCATTTCAGTCCTCAACCACCAAACCCATGGAACGGGCTGTACCTTCAATAATGCGCATGCCTGCTTCTACATCATAGCAGTTCAAGTCAACCATTTTAGCTTCAGCAATTTCACGAATCTTAGCAGAACTTACTGTGCCAACTTTCTTCTTGTTGGGTTCAGAACTACCCTTGGAGATCCCAGCAGCCTTCAACAACAAAAATGATGCAGGTGGTGTTTTAACCGCGAATTCAAACGATTTATCTTGGAATACAGTAATCACTACAGGTAGCGGCATGCCCGCTTCAACGTCCTGCGTGCGAGCGTTAAACGCCTTACAGAATTCCATAATATTGACACCAGCCTGACCCAATGCTGGACCTACTGGTGGCGCTGGATTTGCTTTACCAGCGGCGACTTGAAGCTTAATGAGCTTCGCTACTTTCTTTGCCATTACTTGTCCTTTTTAACCCTTCTCGACTTGGACGTACTCGAGTTCTACGGGTGTGGGTCGACCAAAAATAGAAACACTGACTTTTAGCAGACCACTTTCTTCGTTTACTTCCTCAACCAAACCGTTAAAAGAGGCAAATGGTCCATCAATTACGCGAACACTCTCACCCACTTCAAACATAACTTTTGGTTTCGGACGCTCAACACCTTCTTCGATTTGACGACACAAACGATCAACTTCCGCCTGAGTAATCGGACGAGGCTTCTTGTCTGAGCCAAGGAAACCACTGACCTTATCCGTACTCTTGACGATATGCCATGTATCATCATTCAAATCCATTTCAACCAACACATAACCAGGGAAAAACTTCCGCTGACTGGTTACTTTTTGACCATTCCTTAGCTCAACGACCTCTTCCTTAGGAACCAAGATCTGACCAAAGCTATCGCCTAAGTTCGCACGCTCGGCATTTTCCCGAATAGTTCGCTGAACACGATCTTCAAATCCAGAATAAGCCTGAACTACATACCAACGCATAGCCATCTATATCACCATCTTAACAAGCCAACTGAGAATGGAATCAACACCCCAAAGAAACAAAGAGATCACCAGCACCATAATAACAACCATAATCGTTGCACTGACAGTTTCCTTTTGATCTGGCCAGACGACCTTACGAGATTCGGCACGAACCTCATTCAAAAAACGTGATATTGACGCAATCTGACTCATCTTGCTTCCCTGTGGTGGTACCGCAAACGCCAGCAGCTTTCACACTGGGTGAAAGCTGCTACGCAAGGGTAAAAAGTGGCAGGCCAGGAGGGACTCGAACCCCCAACAGCCGGTTTTGGAGACCGGTGCTCTACCAATTGAACTACTGGCCTGTATGAATTTTGCAAAGATTATCTCTACAAAAACAGCATGCAAAAGCATGCTAGCGCATCGAGCGATGCTAAAACTCGATAAGCGAACGTCACACGCCCGCCTCGAATTATTTGATTTTGCCTTCTTTATGCAAGGTGTGCTTACGGCAAGAGTTACAATACTTACGAAGTGCCAATTTATCGGTCATCGTACGCTTGTTTTTATCTGTCGTATAATTTCTACGTTTGCATTCTTCGCAAGACAAAGCTAAAAGATCACGCATAACTCAAACTCCTATGAAAACGAGGTGACAGCAACACTGCCACCCCATCGCTTCTTTCTTCTTTTACTCGCTAATCTCGGTAACAACGCCAGCACCTACAGTGCGGCCGCCTTCGCGAATTGCAAAACGCAATTCCTTGTCCATAGCAATCGGTGTAATCAAGGTAACATCCATAGAGATGTTATCACCAGGCATAACCATTTCTGTGCCTTCAGGCAAAGTAACAGAACCCGTTACATCGGTAGTACGGAAGTAAAACTGAGGACGGTAACCGTTGAAGAATGGGGTATGACGACCACCTTCTTCTTTGGTTAAAATATATGCTTCAGCTTTGAATGAAGTATGTGGGTTGATAGAACCAGGCTTAGCCAATACTTGACCACGCTCTACGTCTTCACGTTTAGTACCACGCAACAACACACCAACGTTATCGCCAGCTTCACCGCGATCCAACAACTTACGGAACATTTCCACGCCTGTACATGTTGTCTTGGTCGTTGGGCGAACACCAACGATTTCAACTTCTTCACCAACAGTAATCACACCCTGCTCAACACGACCTGTTACTACAGTACCGCGACCAGAGATAGAGAACACGTCTTCAATCGGCATCAAGAATGTTTTGTCGATAGGACGTTCTGGCGTAGGAATAAAATCATCCACAGCAGCCATCAAAGCATGAATAGCAGGCGCACCGATGTCAGATGTATCACCTTCAAGTGCTTTCAATGCAGAACCCTTAATGACAGGGGTATCGTCGCCAGGGAAGTCGTAGGAATCAAGCAATTCACGCACTTCCATCTCAACCAATTCCATCAACTCTTCATCATCAACCATGTCCGCTTTGTTAAGGAACACAACCAAGTGAGGAACGTTTACCTGACGCGCTAACAATACGTGCTCACGGGTCTGAGGCATAGGGCCATCAGCAGCGGAAACAACCAAGATACCGCCATCCATCTGAGCCGCACCAGTAATCATGTTTTTCACATAGTCAGCATGGCCAGGGCAGTCAACGTGCGCGTAGTGACGTGTTGCAGTTTCATACTCAACGTGCGCAGTTGCAATGGTAATACCGCGTTCGCGCTCTTCTGGAGCACCATCAATATCACCGTAATCTTTAAATTCTGCACCACCAGTTTCAGAAAGAACCTTGGTGATCGCAGCAGTCAATGTAGTTTTGCCGTGGTCAACGTGGCCAATCGTACCGATGTTGACGTGCGGTTTAGTGCGCTCGAACTTTTCTTTAGACATAAGCACCTCCGTTTTCAGAGTAAAAATATACGATATAAACTCATCATGAACTCAACGTCATTGAACTCGATGACAACATGGAGCCCAGAGCGGGAATTGAACCCGCGACCTCATCCTTACCAAGGATGTGCTCTACCCCTGAGCTACCTAGGCTTAACCAGTACCACGACTGGAGCGGGTGGCGGGAATCGAACCCGCGCTTCCAGCTTGGAAGGCTGGAGTTCTACCATTGAACCACACCCGCGAATGACAACGAGCCGCCCTCGCGTAAGCAAGAACGACTCGGCATCAAAGTGGTGGAGAGAGCTGGATTCGAACCAACGTAGGCGTAGCCAGCAGATTTACAGTCTGCCCCCTTTAGC
>CAZYAI010000004.1:0-106076 GCA_964645625.1 uncultured Zetaproteobacteria bacterium | reverse complement strand
GAATAGTTGAAAAAAACAGCATAAAAGTTCAAGTTTTCAAGCCTGACCCCTTTATTGACCAGGGAAGCGGAAGTTGTTGCTTACCTTCACGCCGTTGCCATCTGGGTCTTCGTTGATGGTGGTGATGCCGAATGGGGTTTGGCTCATTGTCCAGACGATTTGCCCTGTGTTGTCGGTCATCGCTTGCGGCGTGCCGAGGTGATCGTTGTGATACCAGTAATCATTAAGGGGTCAGGCTTGAATAGTTGAAAAAACAGCATATAAAAGTTCAATTTTTCAAGCCTGACCCCTTTACTAAAATATCACAATAGGAAAGCACAACCCTGTCAATGGGCTTGTCCAATGAAAACGCACCTTTCACCCCGAAATTTTATACAAATACATTATCAGACAAATTATTGATGATAAAAAACAAGCAGTAGCAATTATCTTTTCTGTAAAAAACTTTATTGGATGGCCAACAGGGAGTCTCTCCACCAAATATGTTGTTATAAACGCTAACAGAATGAGTACAATCACAGCAACTAAATAGGAATGAGGCACGTTAATCACCTAACTCATACACACCATAAGCAATCCCACCTGCGACAGTCGTACCAGCGCTTAATGTGAACCAATCTATTGAAGGGTCAAATATTTTCCCATTTGTCCCCATATTTCTAGGAATAATATCGTTAAAAGGTGTCCTCATCCTTAAGGGGTCGGGCTTGAATAGTTGAAAAAATAGCATACAAGTCAAGTTTTCAAGTCTACCCTTTTATGTGTTGTAGTTAGCGTGATGTTGAACAGCGGGGTTTGTCTTCTTGTGGGGTGTAAACAGGTGTGCCGCTGGGTGGTTGTGGGGCTGGTGTTGGGCGTTCGCGGGCGACGGTTATGCCTGCGGTGGCAATAAAGATCATACCAATGATGCTGATGAGGTCGGGGACTTCTTGCCAAGCGAAGTAAGCAATGATGCCTGCAAACAGCAAGCTTGTGTAGCCTAAGGGGGAAACCTGTGTGACAGGAGCGTAGGTGTAGGCTTGGGTGAGGGCAAGTTGCCCGATGCTGCCACATAGTCCCATGGCTAAAAGCCATGCCCATGTATTGCCTTCGGGCCATTGAAAGACCCAGAACAGCGGTATGGCTGATAGCAAAGAAGATATCAACGCAAACCAGACGACAATGCTTACAGGGTTATCGGTTGGCGATAGTTTTTTTACCGTTGTGAGTGCTAAACCAGCACATGCGCCTGATGCCAGTCCAAATAATCCTGCCCATGAAAAAAGATCAGATGAAGGATGAAAGAGCAGCGCGATGCCAAATAAGCTCAAGCCTAGCGCAATGCGACGGGGCATCGTCCATGATTCTTTCAGCCATAACACGGCGAATAGGGCAATAAAAATGGGTGAGGTGTAATTAAGCAACAGTGCGTTCGCCAACGGTAAATGGTTGAGGGCGTAAAAATAGAGGTACATCGCAAGCAATCCACTGCCTGCACGTAGCAGATGTAAGGGGAAGTGTTGTGTGCGTAACGATAGTTTTTGGCGTGCTAACAGCGGCAATAGAATCAGTAAGGCGACGAAGTTGCGGAAAAATACGACTTCAGCTTGGGGAAGCTCCTCGCTTAGTAGTCGTACGCACGCTGCCATTAAGGCAAAGCCTGCTGCGGATAGTAGCGCGAAGATGATCCAGCGTTTGTTCGCTGTTGCTGAAAGGGGCGTGGTTGATTTCATAATATGCAAAGGGTGTCCACGAAGGACACCCTTTTTGTAACATTTGACGCGATGTTTGTTAAAAAGAGCGACCTGCGAGGGCTTCCATGCGTAAGCGTAGTGCGTTGAGTTTGATAAACCCTGCGGCATCTTTTTGGTCATACGCGCCTTGGTCATCTTCAAAGGTGCAGAGTGCTTCGTTAAACAGCGAGTCATCGGAACGGCGACCGACAACCATGGCGTTACCTTTGAACAGCTTCATGCGCACATCACCATTCACGGTGGCTTGTGAGGCATCAATCATTTGTTGCAGCATGATACGTTCGGGGGCAAACCAGAAGCCATTGTACACAATCTTGGCATAGCGAGGCATGAGTTCATCTTTGAGGTGTGCCACTTCGCGGTCTAAGGTGATGGATTCAATGGCGCGGTGGGCGCGCAACATGATAGTGCCGCCTGGTGTTTCGTAGCAGCCACGGGACTTCATGCCAACGAAGCGGTTTTCTACAATATCAATGCGACCAATACCATGTTTGCCGCCTAAACGGTTGAGTTCAGCCAGTACCTGAGCTGGAGTCATGCTGACACCGTTAATGGCTACAATGTCGCCGCTGCGGTAGGTCAGTTCAATGTATTCAGGTTCGTTCGGTGCTTGCTCGGGTGATACTGACCAACGCCACATGTCATCCGACGGTGCGCACCATGGGTCTTCGAGGTCGTAGCCTTCGTAGGAAATATGCAATAAATTAGCATCCATAGAGTAGGGGGACTTTGAATCTTCGCGTTTGCGTTCGATGCTGATGCCATGTTTGGCGGCAAAGTTGAGCATATCTTCACGGCTGACTAGATCCCATTCGCGCCATGGAGCGATGACTTTGACATCGGGTTTGAGAGCATAAAAACCTAATTCAAAACGTACTTGATCGTTGCCTTTACCTGTCGCGCCGTGGGACACCGCATCGGCATTTTCTAGCTGGGCGATTTCAATCATACGCTTGGCAATTAAAGGTCTGGCAATGGATGTACCGAGTAGGTATTCGCCTTCATAAATAGCATTGGCGCGGAACATGGGGAAGACGTAATCGCGCACGAACTCTTCGGTCATGTCTTCAATGTAAATCGCTGAGGCATTGCATGCGGTAGCTTTGGCGCGAGCATCTTCCACCTCTTCGCCTTGACCAATATCGGCGGTAAAGGTTACGACTTCGCAGTCGTAGGTATCCTGTAGCCATTTCAGGATGATGGAGGTGTCTAGCCCTCCTGAATAGGCTAAAACAGCCTTGTTTACTTTTACGTCTGACATGATCGCCTCGCTTGTATCGCAATAACCGCGTATGGTTTTTTAAGTAGGTGTGACGATGGTATTGCATCGTACAACGTGGCAGAAAGCCATACGCTTGGGCACGCATGATACCCTGAGTCCGCAGGGTGACAAGTCAGCCCCACCACTAAAAAGCTCACCTATGGGCTGACAAGTGAATTGCCTTTTCGACGGGGGTATGGCATCAAGAATGATAATGTTGCTTGAAGATCAATACCATTCTTGGTTAATGGTGGAAAGTTTCCCCTGTTTCTCATGGAATTGGTTTCTATTATTTGCCGCTGTTATATGGAGAGGTTGGGATTTTAATTGTTTGGAGGAATTATGAAAAAAGTCTTATTGGCAATGGCAGCTTCCTGCCTTATTGCAACGCCAGTGGTTGCCAGTGAACATGGTCATGGTCATGGCAAAACCGAGGGGGCTCATAGCCCAGTAGCTGATTCAGTGATTGCTGAGCAGCGTTCAGATTTGGCTGAGAACACCAAAGGTAAAGGTTTTGGACCTCAGGCACCACGCGATATCGACTCCAAGGATGGCAGTAACGATATTGTTTTCTCACAGGCACCTGATGCTAGTGCGATGAATCTGTGCAATATTCATTTTCATAAAAACGCCGAGCATAAGGGTGGTGAGTTTACCACTTATGCAGGCAATGGCGACAGTCATGGCTATCAGAGTGGCTATAAATACAATGGCAAGCTTTCTGCATCGGAGTCTAAATCAACGCATGAAGTTTGTACTGCTGCTCATCATGGTGCTGTATCTGCTGGCGACACGATTGAAGTACACTACGTGTACTCTACTGCTAAGATCACACCAGGTGCAACGCTTGGTTCTTGTCTGGCAAAAGATGTCGATAACAATCCCCAGTTGCGTGTGATGGCTCAGGTCTACGTGGTGGTTAACGACAAGAACGCGCTTGATTTTGGTGAGATTACCAAGGTAGGCGAAAATGGCGGTAAGTATCAGGCGGTGAATATGCCGAGTGACCTTGGTGCGCCTGTAAATTATATCGGTTCAACCACTGGCCCTGGCTACAACGAGAGTGGATCTCCTTACCAGGTTTCTTGGTCTGTTTACCCCAAGGTTGCCAAGGTTAACATTGATTCTGTTGGTGAATGGTGCAAGAGCAATCAGTTCAAAGAAGATCATGCACATGGTGTTCGGAATATCGTGAAGAACCCCGATCTGTTGTCTGAGATTAAATAACTCAGGCTTGCCTGAATATAACCTGAATTATTCACAAATACTGTCGCGCCCTTGCTTGCCCCTTTGCCCGCAACGAATACCTTGTCAGTCGAGCGTATCCACTGGTACGCTGCTCCCGACAAGGCATCCGTTGCAAACAAAGGTTCTACGCAATCATCACGACGATTTATGAATAATTCAGGATAAAGCCGCTTCCTTCAAGGAGGCGGCTTTTTTTGTTTTAATGGGCTGCATAATGATAGGGTCAACTTCTCACTGTTGCATTTATAGGATTCATTATACTATGCTTTCGCTTATTCATTGCAGTAGAAAGGAGAAATCATATGGCTTCGATTCATGAAGGTAGCCAATACCGAGAAAAAGCTTTGAAGATGTACCCTTGGGTTTGTGGGCGTTGCGCACGCGAGTTTGATGGTAAAAACCTGCGCGAACTGACTGTTCATCATCGCGATCATAACCATAATAATAACCCAGCAGACGGTAGTAACTGGGAGTTGTTGTGCGTGTATTGCCATGACAATGAACATCAGCGCATGTTGGACACGACACCGCGCAGCGGTATTGACCGTGAAGAGCCAGAAGCGGCAACCAATAATCCATTTGCTAAACTCAAGGCGATGATGGACGCGAAAAAATAGTTTTTGGGATCCCCCTGCAAAGGGGGGGGGATCTGTCTTCCCTATGGTTCCAACATGCTTTCGATACTGGCCAGCCACGGTGCATATTCAATCAAGCACGCAGAAAGTGTAGAGAAACTTCCCAAGAAGATCATCATACCGACAATGATGAGTAGCACGCCTGAAATGCGTTCCACCCATTGTAAATGGCTTTTGAATTCGGTTGACCAATGAAGGAATGCTTGTGTTGCTAACGCTGCTAACAGGAATGGAATGGCTAAACCCGCAGAGTATGCCAGTAATAAAAAGATGCCTTCGGTGACATGTTGCTGCGCCCCAGCCATGGCGAGAATAGCACCGAGAATAGGACCAACACAGGGTGTCCAACCAAAAGCAAATGCCGCACCTAACATTAGCGCGCCACTGCCTGTGCGGGCATTGATTGCGCCTGTTTCTAGGTGTGCATCCATCATTAAAAAGGGAATGCGGATAATACCTGTGTAATGAATACCAAAGATGACAATGATGATGCCAGCAACTTTGCCCAGTATCGCCATGTGCGCGAGCATCCATTGCCCTAACCATGTGGCAGATGCCCCCAGCAATACAAAAACTAAAGTGAAGCCCGCGATAAACCACAGTGATTGAATGATGGCAGTGCGGCGCACGGCATCGCCGCGTTCAGCCTGCTTTAAACTATCGACTGACACACCACTGATGTACGATAAATAGGCTGGAACCAACGGCAACACGCACGGTGATAAAAACGATAATAAACCGGCAAGCAATGCACCGAATAAGCCAACTTCTTGAATCATAAATCATCCTTTTGAAAAATAACTGATGTTACGCAAGGCATGAGAGCTTTTTTATACCGCATGGATAAAACAGTGTAGCAATATAAAAAACGTCATCCTTCGCTTGATTTAATATCTAGTCTTACGCTTGTTCACTGGATTGCGGATCAAGTCCGCAATGACGTGGTTTCTTTGCGCAATACCGCACTTGATGCGGTATTGCGGATCAAGTCCGTAATGACGCGTTGCTGCCGAGCTATGCGTGCATAATATCAGAAAATAAAACGGTCGCGTAAGCTACGCTTTTCTACAGTCGTTACCAACTGCGAAAACCTTGCATAAAATCATTCTCCCTTCATGTTTTTGGTGTTCTCGAATAGACTCCTAGGGGAATCATGATGATTGGTTTTTTTGTTGCTTTGGCTGGTGGCTTGCTCGCTGGTTGGTGTGGTGGCGTAATGGCGGGGTTGGCAGGTTTGGGTGGTGGTTTGATTTATACACCGTTTTATATTGCCTTGTTTTCATTCGCTGTGCCATCAGCAGGGGATCACGCAGCGGGTTTGGCTGTGTCGGCTAGTTTGATTGCAGTGGCTTTGACGGGGCTGTTATCGACGCGGGCGCATGCGCTTCGGGGGCATGTCGATGTGGTGCAACTGCTGCGGCTGTCGCCTTGGTTGTTATTGTTTGCAGCTTTGGGTTTATGGAGTGTATTTCATGTGCCTGAAGCGGTAGTGCTATTGCTGTTGGCATGTTTGGATTTTTATTTGGCTTGGGATGTTCGTCGCCATGCTGTGTTGATGCCAAGTGCACCACCAGCGCGCTGGATGATGGCTCCGATTGGTTATATTTCTGGGCTGATAGGAATCGGTGGTGGAACCATGCTTATGCCATTGCTGCGTCGCAGTATGCCGTTGGCACGTGCGGTAGGAACGACGGCAGCCTGTGGTACGGTAATGGTGTTGGGAGTCAACGTTATGCATAGTCTGTTTCATCCCGCGTGGCGGTTGATGGTCACAGATGTGGGCTGGTTGTTGGTGGCGAGTTGCTTAGGGATTGTGCAGGCAGCGCGACACGGTGCTAACTGGGCTGCCGCATTGCATGATCGTTATGCAGCCCAGCGTGTGCGGGTGTGGATTCAGTGGCTGTTCTTCCTATTCGCTGGGCTGCTATTATTGGCTGCTATTTATGCTTCAATGACGTGGTGACGGATGGCGATGCGCGCCAATTCCGCTGCATTTTTGGCCTGTAACTTATCCAAAATATTCGCCCTGTGGACATTAACCGTTTTGGGGCTGAGGTACAGTTTGGGGTAAATCTCTTTCACAGGTAGCCCCTGAGCTAATAGCACAAAAACCTCAAATTCACGCGGTGTGAGCACATCAATGGGGGTGTCAGCCTTACCTGTAGCAGAGTGAATCGCCAGAGCCTGCGCTGTTTCAGCATCCAAAAAGGTGCGCCCTTGCTTGACCATGCGAATAGCGTGTAACAACTCATCTGGGTTGCAGCATTTGCAAATAAAGCCTTTGGCTCCAATTTTTAATGCCTTGGCAGCAAGGTCGGGGTTTTGGTACATGCTGATTAACAGGACGTTGAGTTCGGGGTTGAGGCGTAATAAACGTTGTGTCGCTACAAACCCCCCCATGCCTGGCATGTTGATTTCCATGAGAATAATATCGACAGGTTCAGCCTTGTATAAGTTGATCGCTTCTTCACCAGAGTCGCTTTCGGCAATCACTTCAATATCAGGCGCGCTTTCGACCAGTTTTTTGAGCCCTGCTCTTACAATGTTTTGATGATCGACAATCATCATTTTAATAGGGTTGATATGGGAGTCCATGTTACTTATCCATCACTGCTGCGCGGGGGCAGCTAATTCGAGTCGCAGGGTAGTCTGCTCTTGATCCAATGCCGTAGTGCTGCACACGCCTTGTTGTTCAATGGAAGCGTGTAGTTTTGATAATGCTTTTGCACCTTCGGGGTGATGAATCACGATTGTGTTACCGCCTGTTGCCGTATCAACATCCAAGGTCATATGCACGGGATGTATTTTCCCATTGTTTAGCATGAGTTGTAATACACTGTGATACAGGGTGAGGAACAGCGTGTGTTGCGCTGAGTTTGATAATGGGGTGGTGATATTGTTATCAATGGTGCAACGTAACGGGCTGCATTGGCGCACACTGACTTGTAGGGTGTTAATGGCAGCATCAAAACCATCGTCTAGCATGGTGTTGGGTAAACGCATAAGGGTCATGAGTGATTCAAAGAGTTGAATCAGTTCATCTGCCATGGTGACGGTTTGGTCGGCAAGCTCTTGTGTTTTTCGCCCTTCGTTGCGGCGGCTGTACAGTGCGGCACTCATGCGAATGGCGAGCAGGCGTTGCGCCAGTTCTTGTTGTAACACATCAGCGATGCTGTTTTCGCTAAGCTGGCTGATAGGAATGTTGTGCTGTGTCATGACAAACTCTCTTGTGGTTCGTTGTTGTGAATGCAATCAAATAGGGAAGGGTCAAGCCCTTGTTGTAATAATTGATCGGTTTGGGCGTTGTCGAGCAAGGGGGTGAAGTAGTTCCCCTGCATATAGCGGCAGCCAAGGTTATGTAAAAAAGATAGGTTTTTCGCGCTTTCTACGCCATCTGCTACGACACCGATATTGAGTAATTGGGCGAGGTGGACAATCATTTTAACAATGACTTGATCATCTTCATCGACGTTGAGGTCGCGAATGAATGTACGGTCAATACGTAAAGCTTGGATCGGTAGGCTGCGTAATAAGTTCAGCGAGGAGTAGCCAGCACCAAAGTTGTTGATGGATATTTTAATACCCAGTTCAAGTAAATCATTGAGTGATTGACTCGCCTTTTCTGATGCTTTCATGGCAACAAATTCGGAGAATGAGAATTCCAACTGTTGTGCTTGAATATGATGCTGTTGTAACAGCTGTTCAACCTGCGCGCTCAATTCATCACGCAGTAGCGTATCATACGATATATCCAAGGTCATCATCATCTGTTCGTTGGACAGCGTAGCCCAGTGTGCCAAGGTTTGGCAGCCCTGCTGGATTTTCCACATATCTATCACTGCAACCAGACCGCTGGATTCAGCAATGGCGATGAAGTCTTGGGGGGCAACGGTGCCTAAGGTAGAATTCTTCCAGTACGTTAATGCCTCAAAGCCGTTGATGCGTTGCGCCAGCGTGTCGACAATCGGTTGGAACATGAGGAAAAATTCATTGCGTTCCAAGGCGAAGCTGAGCTCTTGCGCCAAAATTGTACGGTCAGATAGGTTCTGCTCGTAGATGCAATAGGTGTTACGCTGTGTTTTTGCTTTATACATAGCAATATCAGCGGCTTTAAGCAGGCTGTTGATTGAGGCACCATGTTCGGGGAAAAAGCTAATACCGATACTGCAACCAACGCTGACTTTTTCATCACCCAAAATAAAAGGGGTGATCAGAGCCGTGCGAATTTTTTCCGCAACCATTTCAAGATCTTCATTGGAGACGATTTGCTCGAAAATAGCAGCAAACTCATCGCCACCGAGGCGAGCAAGCGTATCGCTCTTGCGTAGGCAGTGGGTTAAGCGTTCGGCAACCTGAATCAGCAATTGATCTCCGACATCATGCCCCAGCGTATCGTTGACCAGTTTAAAGCGATCTAAGTCCATAAAAACAACGGCCAAGCGAGCACTGCTGCGTTGCGCTAAACGTAGTGCATGTTCCAACCGCTCCATAAATAGACGGCGGTTTGCTAAACCTGTTAAAGGGTCTTTGAAAGATAGGTGGCGTAATTTTTTTTCGGTTTCCATGCGTACCATGATTTCTTTTTTGAGGTACTCATTGGCTTCACGCAGTTCGCGGGTACGCGCTTTGACGCATTGTTCCATTTCATCAAGCAGGGCGACTTCTTGTGTGACATTGCGTAAATAAATGTTTACGTATTCATCACACACAGGAACAAACAGGCATTTGAAGACCTGCCCCTCAATAACCCAGTTGGCTTCGGTTTGTTGCATGCTGTGTTGGACGGAGGCAACCAGTTCTAGCCAATCATCTTTCATATTATCGGCAGTGATTTGCTTCATGAGTTGTTTGGCCGGCATGTTGGCATACAAGCAGTTACCATTGGCGGCGTAGCGCATGATGGGCATGGGGCTTTCATCAGGGAAGCTTGCTAAACTGCGGATGGTGTTGGCTGCCTCACGTAGGGGTGTTATATCATCAAAAACGACGACGAATATTTTTTCACCGTCTAATTCTGCTTCGGTGACTGAAAGCTTGGCAATCATCGCCAGTTTGGCTTGTGGACTGAAGGTGAATTCGGTGGTTTTACCATCGTGTAGGTGATCGACTAAAAAGCTGATTCCTCGACGATTGATTTGCGGTAAGTTGAGTACTTCACCAAGGTTGAGTGCCAGTAGTTCATCTTCACGGTATTCCAAAATGGTGCATGCCGCACGGTTAACGGTCAGGATTCCGCCTGCTTCATCGACAGAAATAACCGCGCTTTTTACATGATCGAGAACAATAGAGATGATGCGGTCATGCGTGTGTAATAAATCACCCGCTTTACGCATACCTTGCTCGGGTGCATCATCGTTGATGAATCCAGTCATGTCCCCTCCCATCGTTATTTGTTTATGTTAAGTAGCCGTCCATAATTATTTTAACATTTTTAATCTTGTTTATTTCACGATCTTCGGCGTTACAAAAACGTTATATAGCGGTGCTATACGTCCGTTTTTGTGCCTTGAATATCGCGAAATATCCGTCGGTAGAAATGTTAAAATAAATATGCTCAACTACTTATAAGTAAAACTGCTGAAACAACTCATGCAATCACGCCTTAACGTATGCCGCCTTTTATTACCCCTGCACTATGAATAGCTTAGCTATAGCGGGTCAAAAAATCCCTGCACATTTGTTGCGTGGCTTGCACAACGATGCTAACCATGCATCATACATAAAGGTTTAGTGCCATCAAACAGGGGTGTTCATGAGTTGTTCGAGACAACCAGGAACATACTGCCGCAGTTATGCTTTGCAAGTCAAGGAAGTGTTTGCCGCTGAAATGTGGGGGTAAATGGAGGAGTGGTTTGCGTTTAATAGGGGTAAAGTATTGTCGGCTTATTAGACAACGAACGGGCATCGCGTTTTGACGTGCTATGCGGCGATACTCCATGGCGCAGGGGGCAGAACGCGTGCTCGTTAGATGTTAGTAATCAATGGCACTTGCCATGTTTTTGCCATTCGGCAATACACCGTTTCCCTTCTTGATAGCCTACTTCGATGATTGCTTCGTAGGCATCAAAATCCTTGATGCTGAATTTGTGGATGGGAGGTTGGATGAACATATCGGTAAGTTCTTTGCTATCGTCCAAATGGGATACGGTATTAACCTCAATGGTGCGCATCATGATGTTCATAATCTGCGGTGCATGTTCACCTGTAGAAAAGGGATTGAATTTGTCCACCAACGCCTTCCAGCCAGAAAAGCTGGATGAAAAGCGGTAGTTTTGGTTCATGTCCATTTCTGGGCTGGCGTTGACAGCAATCAGTAGTCCTTGTTCGGATATACCATGCATGACATCAATGGGGAGGTTGTTCATCACGCCGCCATCAACCAAGATATCACCTTCGGCGCAGAAAGGGGAGAAAATGGCAGGAATTGCTACGCTGGCGCGAACCGCTTCCCATAGTGGCCCCCGTTGATGAATAACAGCCTTCGCACGGGTTAAATTGGTGGACATGCAGAAAAACGGCATCATGAGGTCTTCGATGCGTAAATCGCCATACATGTCCTGCAAAATCTTCGTGACTTTTGCCGTCTTGATTAACGAGGTTGTGGGCAGGGTGTAATCCATCAATACGCTGGGCGATGAGTATTGTTGTACCAACTCCAAGACTTCTTCATAGCTGCGTCCTGTGGCAAACACACCTGCCAGCAAGGCTCCCATGCTGGTGCCGCCAATGAAGTCGATTTCGATGCCAGCCTCCATCAAGGCGCGTACCACGCCGATGTGTGACAGCCCTCGCGCACCGCCGCCGCTGAGTACCAGACCTGCACCATTGGATGTCAAACGACGGCATAGGCGTTTGTAATCTAATCGTTCCTTGATCCGTAAATGGTGATGGGTTTTGACGTTGCGCGCATTCAGCCACAATTCTGTACCAATGGGGTGACCATAAGGGAGGTCTTGATGAAGTAATACCAGCTCTTGGCGGGCGCGTGGATTGAAGCGTTGGATGTGTTGTTCAACCTCACTTAGTTCTGGTGATGCTGAGGAATCTGCGACAATAAGAATACGATCGGCTTGACGAATACAGCGTTTACTCCATTCGTTCATGGTATCATCCACTTCGTAGATGATGTAATTTTCTTCAACCTCGCGGTCATTCAACCACGAAATAATGGCAATATCGGCGGCATATTCAGCCGATGTTTGCGCCGCGCCTTTTTTGCCAAAGGCACGGTCAAAGCTTTGGCTATTTAGGTGTAATGTTTTGCCGTATTCGGTCAGACCATTATTGAGTAAATCAGCAAAATGAATGTTACGTCCAAGTTCACCGATATACACAACGGTGAGGTTCATGCCGTTTTTATCGTTGTTTGCTAATCCATGTTTGTTACCGCGTTGATAGCGTTGGATAATACTGCGGGTGATGGAGAACATGGTTTTAGGGTGCGTTTCGGACAGTTCAAAGAAGTTTTTTGCCGTTAATTTTACAATATTACTGTCACGGATGGCAAAGACTGTGGAATTACGTTTCTCTTCGGTAAAAACAGAAAACTCGCCAATGGATTCGCCAGGGCGTACCTCACCTAACAGATGTTCGTTGCTTAAGTCACCATCAGGGACAACACCGAGGCGACCATTCACCACGATGTACATGCAATCACCGTAATCACTTTCATTAAACAACACTTCCCCAGCATCTAAACAAACCCACTCTAAACGGTCTGAAAAGTCTTTGAATGTATCCAGCTCCATGTGCCCAAACAAGCTGGTGATGATGGTGGCGAGTCGGTCACCCTGTAAGCGAGGTTTGATGTAATTACCAAACTCTTTGAGTAGGGCTGGGTGGTTGATGGTAAGGGTGTCAAAATCGTGTTTGGCTAAGCGTAATAGTTCTGCATCTTCAAGCACGGTGATGGTGGCGCTGCGGCGTAAATCGACCACCAAAGCCATCTCGCCGACCAGTTCGCCCTCGCTTAAGGTGCTGACCACCAGTTGCGTGTTGGCAGAGGTGGTGACGCTGACCTCCAACTTGCCTGAGTCGATGAGATACATACAGTCGGCAGGGTCACCTTGATGAAACATGACGGTGCCCTTACTGAATTTTACGGGTTCTAATACGCGTGCGACATCAATAAGAAAGCGATCGGTAAGTGGTAGGCTGATGTTAAACTTGCGCATTTTTTCTGGGATGCGCGTTAAAGTCATGGTGTGTAGATGCTTATGGTTCATCGCAAAGCGCGCCTCGTGCTGACAGCGCGGGTGGTGGCCGTGGGTGGCATGTCAGAGCTGGGAGTGAGAATAAAGTGCATGAATTCACCGATCAATCATGGTTTGTTGCAGTGATGGTCACTGCGGCAGGCGCAATCATGGAGCTTTTTACCGATGAAGTATAGGAAATTTTATTACCATGATGTATTCGACTGTATGGTCACTCATGCTGGCTAGGTGGCATCGCCCTGCTGTGATTGCTATCACGCTGTTGTTGGTTGCTTGTCAATCCTCGCCGCAAGAGGTTCACGAGACGCGCTTTATAATGGGAACGATGGTGACTTTTACCATTGTGAGTGATGATGAATCCAGTGCAGGGGAAGCAATCAGTGCTGCTGCTGCGGTCATGCAGGGTATTGAGCGGGATATGACTATTTATGGTGATGGCGATAATGCGGTGAAGCGTTTTAACCGCAGTGAGCCTTTGCAAGCTGTTGTGATGCCGCCTGCTTTGGATGCTTTATTGCAGCAAGCGATGAGGATCGGTGATGCGAGTGATGGCGCTTTTTCGGTAAGTTTAGGGGCGTTGGACGTACTGTGGGGTTTTTCTTTGCCAACGCCATCGGAGCATCCTCCTGCGGATGCGGTGATTCAGGCGATGATGGCGCGACCGATGGTGGGCTGTTTATCGCGTGATGATGGTCATTGGTTGCGTAGTCATGGCGATTGTAAGCTAGACTTGGGAGGGATAGCCAAAGGTTATGCCTTGGATCAGGGAATGGCAGTATTACAGCACTATGGTATGGTGAATGCGATGATTAATGCTGGTGGTGATATTCGCTTGAGTGGTCGCCATGGTGAGCGACCGTGGCGGGTTGGGATTCGTGACCCGCAACGGCAAGGTGCTGTTGTTGGGGTGTTGTCTTTATCGGGCAATCAAAGCGTGGTGACTTCGGGGGATTATGAGCGTTTTTTTGTTTGGCAGGGTAAACGCTACCACCATATTCTTGACCCTAAGCGGGGCTACCCTGCAATGGTGGCGCACAGCAGTACGATTATTGCGCCGACCGCTACGGCTGCTGATGCTTGGAGTACAGCCTTGTTTGTTGCGGGAGCATCGTTGCTGCCAGTGTTAAATCAGCAACATATCAGCTATTTATTGATTGATTCGGATTATCAGCTTTATGGTGATGACAAAATGCGCCAAGACTTGCAGCTCCGAGGAGCTTACTCTATGCTCCCGGCAGTGAAGTAGTGATGACTGAACAATGGGGGAATAATGGATATTTCTGAACTCTTGGCCTTCATGGTGAAAAATGACGCATCTGACTTACATGTGTCAGCGGGCGTGCCGCCGATGATTCGTATTCATGGCGATATGACTAAAATCAAGATGCCTGAATTGAGTGATAATGTCGTTCAATCGATGGTTTACGATATTATGAACGATGAACAACGTAAGGTGTTTGAAGAAAAATTTGAGTTGGACTTTTCTTTTGCCTTGGGTGATATAGCCCGTTTTCGTGTCAATGTATTTAAGCAGAATCGCGGTTTGAGTGCGGTGTTTCGTAATATTCCAACAGAAGTGTTGAGCATCGAAAAGTTGCGTTGCCCTGATATTTTTAAAGAAATTGCGATGTTGCCGCGTGGTATTTGCTTGGTTACAGGGTCGACAGGTTCGGGTAAATCGACAACCTTGGCAGCCATGATGGATTATCGAAATCAAGAAGAAAAAGGTCATATTCTGACCGTTGAAGACCCGATTGAGTTTGTTCACCAATCGAAAAGTAGCTTGATCTCTCAACGTGAATTGGGCCCGCATACTAAATCGTTTGCCAATGCTTTGAAGGCTGCTTTGCGTGAAGATCCCGATGTGATTCTGGTTGGTGAAATGCGTGATTTGGAAACGATTGCATTGGCACTTTCTGCTGCTGAAACAGGTCATATGGTGTTTGGTACACTGCATACCTCCTCTGCGCCTAAAACGATTGACCGTATTATTGATGTGTTTCCTGCTGCAGAAAAAGACATGGTGCGTGCGATGTTGTCTGAGTCTCTTAAGGCAGTGATTTCGCAAGCGTTGATCAAAACTGCGGATGGTCATGGTCGTGTCGCAGCGCATGAGATTATGTTGGGCACGCCAGCGGTACGTAACTTGATTCGTGAAAATAAAATTCCCCAAATGGTTTCGGTCATGCAAACAGGGCAACGCGATGGTATGCAAACCTTGGATATGAACCTTAAACGTTTGGTGGCAGAGCGTAAAATCACCGAAGCAGCGGCATTTGAGAAAGCCAATGATAAAAAACTATTTTCACCCAACTAATATGACAACAAGGATGCAACAGTTATGAGTGCGCAAGAACCAGAGAAACTATCCATTAAGCGATTGCTGATGGTGATGGTCAAGCAGGATGCATCAGATTTATATATTGCATCGGGGCTTGCACCTGCCTATCGCATTAAAGGGGCAGTAATCCCCCTGAAGCAGCCGCCGCTTAATGCAGTGCAAACCGAGCAGCTTGCCAATGCCACCATGACTGAAAAGCAGCGTGCTGTTTTTGCTGAAGAGATGGAGATGAATCTTGCCGTCGCTTATGAGGGTATGGGGCGTTTCCGTGTGAATATTTTTCGTCAGCGTGGTGATGTGGGGATGGTAATTCGTAAAATTACTACCGATGTGCCTACCGCTGAGCAGCTTGATCTGCCTCCCGTGATGTTAGAGGTTATTATGGCCAAGCGCGGTTTGGTGTTGATGGTGGGGGCTACCAGTTCAGGTAAATCCACTTCGATGGCGGCTTTGTTGGACTACCGCAATAGCAATCAACAAGGTCATATTATTACCATTGAAGATCCTATTGAGTTTGTTCACAAGCATAAAAAGTGTGTGATTACGCAGCGTGAGGTTGGTACTGATACAGTTAGTTTTAAAGCAGCGTTGAAAAACACCTTGCGGCAGGCACCTGATGTGATTTTGGTGGGCGAAATTCGTGATCGCGAGACCATGGAACATGCTTTGGAATTTGCTGAAACAGGGCATTTGTGCGTCGGTACGTTGCATGCTAATAATGCCAATCAAACCTTAGAGCGAATTCTTAATTTCTTCCCAGAAGAGACGCATTCGCAAATACGTTTGAATATGGCGTTGAACCTTAAAGCTGTGATTTCACAACGCTTGGTGAAAACAGTGGATGATGGGCGTAAGGCTGCGATTGAAATTTTGGTCAATACACCGCGTATTGCTGATCTGATCGAAAAGTGGTCAGTGGGTGAGATTAAAGAGGCGATGGAAGCGGGTGAGAAATATGGTATGCAGTCTTTCGACCAGCATTTGCTGCGTCTGTGGCGTGAAGGCTTTATTTCCGAAGAGACGGCGTTGGTTAACTCTGATGCGATGAATGATTTGCGTTTGAAAATTAAAATGGCGAAGCTTGAGAGTAGTGATAGCGATGGTATGGATCAGCTTGATGCTATGGGTGATAATGAGTTGCGAATCTGATGGCTGACTCTAATGAAAAATGGCATCTGATTGATGACCTTTTGCTTGCTTCGACACGGCATAAGGCATCGGATCTGTTGGTGCGTACAGGTGACCGCATACGCATGCGCATCAATGGTGAGTGGATTAGCGTATCGCCCAAAAAAATCCCGCCGCCAGATCGTAATCAAGTGATTGATATGATTAAACATATGTTGCGTTCCTCGTTTATGAAGGTGGATATTGAGGCAAGCAATAACCTTGATTTTCAATATTCATTGGAGGATGTGGCGCATTTTCGTATTCATGTGCTGCGCACCAATAATAATTTTGGTATCGTATCACGTGTGATTCCTAAAGATATTCCTACTTTTGAGGATTTGCGCTCACCGCCTGTAATCAATGAGATATGCAATGCGCGTAACGGTCTTATTCTTATGGCTGGTGCTACGGGTTCGGGTAAATCGACGACGATGGCGGCGATGTTGCAGCATATTGTCGTTACTAAACCTGTGCATGTGGTGACCTTGGAAGATCCGATGGAGTTTCGTTACGGTACCACGCATAAAGGAACAGTCAGTCAACGTCAGGTCGGCGTGGATGTGATGAGTTACACCCAAGGCTTGATGGATGCGCTGCGTGAAGCACCCGATATTATCGTCGCTGGTGAAGCACGTGATCGTGAGGTGATTCAGCTTGCGCTACAGGCGGCTGAGACAGGGCATTTGGTTATGGCAACCGTACATGCTACTACGGCTATTGGTACGATGCAGCGGTTGATGGCTGCTTTTGGTGCTGATGAGCAAGAGGCTATTCGCGAGCGATTGGCCGAAAATTTGCGTGCCGTGGTGGTGCAAAAGTTACTTCCTTTGAAGGGCGGAAAAGGGCGTGCCGCAGCGCAAGAGATTATGGTTGTGAACTCGGTGATTAAACACTTTATTCTAGACCCAGATCGTTGGTCTGAAATTCCTAAGGCGATGGAAAATGGTTATTCGCTGTATGGCAGTCAGACCTTTGATCAACATCTTCAGCGTTTGGTTGAAAATGATGAGGTTGAGTATGAAGAGGCTAAAGCAGCGGCTGTATTCAAAGAGGACTTTGCTATGCGTTTAGGTTTAGAAGATTGATGACAACGTCTGTGCTGTTGGTGTTAATGAGTTTTGTTTGGTTGTTTTTCGCGCTTGTATTGCGTAAGCGGCATAGCTTACATGCTGCCATGATGGCTGCATTGTGTTTGTTTGATGTGTTGTTCCCTGTTTATCTTTACCTTACGCATGATTGGTATACGCGTTTGGTGGTTCATCAAGAGTTGCTTTCTTTTGCTTTGTGGGCGCATTTGATTTTGGTGATTAGCTTATATGCCTTATATGGGTTTCAGATGTTGTCGGGTCGTCAGATGTTGCAACAGCCAGATGCAGAGCGAAAAAATCATCAAATGCAGGCGCGATCATTTGTGATTCTTCGCTTGTTTGTTTTTATGAGTGGCGCGTTACTGATTGTACCGGCGTAGCCTGTTATTTTACGCTTGCCTTTTCATTTTTGGCATGCAGAGTTGCTGGCTTATAGTGGATATTAAGAAATCATGAAGGACTTACGATAATACCTTCATGATGTTATTATCACTGGTTTTTATTTAACCAAAAGGGGAGGCATTCATGCTCGGAGAATTTATTGAGGCATCCATCAATTTTCAGAATGACACCATCTATTTGATGTATCTGCTGATGATAGTTGGTATTATCGGGACTGCAGTTGTTATGTTTTGGTCTGCGAACAGAGACCAAAAGAAGTAGCCTTGAGATTGATTGTGAAACATACACGGAGGGATCATATGAAATATTTGCTGGGTGCATTGTGTGCATGTGCGATGGCGACCGTTTACCCTGCTCTGGCATCAGCTGGAACGCATGAAAGCATGGGTAATGTGGATAACGGTAGAAAAATCTTCTTAGAAGGTAAAGGTGAAGCTGTACCTGCTTGCCAAAGTTGTCACGGTGCTGACGGTTTGGGTAGCGATGATATGGGAACTCCACGCTTGGCTTACCAAGTTGATACTTACATCCTTAAGCAGTTGAAGGACTTTGCTTCAGACAAACGTACCGATAATACCATGGGTGCAATGAACGATGTTTCTAAGGGCTTGTTGGAGCAGGATAAGAAAGATGTTTCTGCTTATGTGCATACGTTAAAAACGCCATTCATGGGTTCTGATTTGGACGGGCTGCGTGAAAACGATGTTGAAGTTGGTGAAGCTTATAAGGGTGAAGCTATTGTGAAGTTTGGTTTGCCTGATCATGGCGTTGCTGCTTGTAAGAGCTGCCACGGCTTTAATGGACGCAGTGCTGGTCGTATGTACCCAGCGATTGGTGGTCAGCGTTATCAGTATATTGTTAGTCAGTTAACAGCGTTCCGCGATGGTGATCGTACGAATGACTTCGCAGGGCAAATGCAAGCTGTTGCGAAAAACATGACTGATGATGACATTAAAAATGCAGCATCATTCTTGACGGGTGCAAAACCTGTTGCGCCTGGTAATCCACGGGCACCAGCTCATATGTAATACCCTTTTAGGGATTGCTTTTTATCACACAGGCGGGGCAGCAATGCTCCGCCTTCTTTGTTTGTGTTTTAAGCTGAGTCAATATTGGGTCAGCGTTGTTTGATTTTTTGTAGGGGCTGATGATGCCTATTGTATTATCTGTTTTATTATCCAGTTTCTTATTGTTGCTTTCGCCAACGGCATGGGCAAGCGAGAATGCTGTGGATCAGGTCTTTGGTAGCGTTAATGGCTACTTTGAAAGCGTGCTGTTTTTTGATGTTATGCCGAGTGTTGTATCCGAGGCTTCCATGCCGTTTATTGTGGCTTGGTTGATTGTTGGGGCTATTTACCTCACTGTACGCTTTGGTTTTATCAATGTGCGCTTGATGGGGCACGCCTTACAAATATTGCGTGGTAAGTACCAATCCCCTCAAGATCGCGGCGAAGTGTCGCCTTTTCAAGCGTTGACCACAGCATTGTCGGCTACGGTTGGTTTGGGGAATATCGCAGGTGTCGCGATTGCCATCAGTATTGGTGGTCCAGGCGCAACGTTTTGGATGATTGTAGCGGGCTTCTTTGGGATGACAGCGAAATTCACCGAGGTTACGCTGGCGCAAAGTTACCGTGAAGTGCGTCCTGATGGTCGCATCATGGGTGGCGCGATGGAGTATCTATCCCGTGGGTTGGCGGAAAAGGGTTTGCCTAAACTGGGGCGTGGCTTAGCCATACTGTTTGCTGTGTTGTGCGTGATTGCATCATTGGGAGGGGGGAATGCCTTCCAAGTTTCCCAGTCACTCAATGCGGTGCAAGCACATGTTCCTGTTTTGCAAACGATGCCGTGGTTGTTTGGTGTTATGATGGCCATTGCTGTGGGGCTGGTCATTATTGGTGGTATTCGCCGTATTGCTCATACGGCAGAAGCCATTGTTCCAACTATGGTTTTGATCTATTTGTCTGCCTGTTTATGGGTGATTTTGACGCATGTTGCAGCCTTGCCTGCGGCGATGATGATGATTGTTCATGAGGCTTTTCAACCTGTGGCTGTAGCAGGTGGTCTGATTGGGGTTTTGGTTCAAGGTTTTAAGCGTGCGGCATTTTCTAGTGAAGCTGGGATTGGTTCGGCGGCCATTGCGCACTCGACAGCGGCTGTTCGTTACCCTGTTCGGCAGGGGATTGTCGCCTTGTATGAACCGTTTATTGATACCATTGTTATTTGCACCATGACCGCCTTGGTGATTGTGCTTACAGGTGTGTACAATGCACCTGAATATGCGCATTTGGTGACATCGAATCAAGGTGCCGCATTAACATCAGTGGCGTTTGGTTCGGTGGTTTCTTGGTTCCCGCTGGTATTATCGGTTTCGGTGGTGTTGTTTGCTTACAGTACGATGATTTCATGGTCGTATTATGGTGAACGTTGCTGGACTTATGTGTTTGGCGAGCGGTTTTCTATGTTATACCGTTTGATGTTTTTGGCGTTTATTGTCATCGGTTCGGTTGCCAGTGCCAGTAATGTGTTGAATTTTAGTGATTTGATGTTACTTGCCATGGCCTTCCCTAATTTTATTGCATTGTACCTCTTGCAAGGCAAGGTGGCGATTGCACTGCGTGAGTATCTGAACAAATTACGCAGTGGTGAAATGGATCAAGAGATAAGGAGCGAACCATGACTGATTATACCTTGAATGTAGGGGATTGCGCCCCTGATTTGGTGCGTGAAACATGGCCAGAAGCGACGGTGAACCTAGCCGAATTGCGTGGGCAATGGGTGGTTGTGTATTTCTACCCCAAAGACAGCACGCCAGGCTGTACCACAGAGTCGTGTGCTTTTCGCGATGCTGTGACGGCAGAATCTTTGATGGGCGCGGTGGTGTTCGGTGTGAGCCGTGATTCTTTGGCTTCGCATCAGCGGTTTAGTGAAAAACAATCGCTTAATTTCCCATTGATTTGTGACAGTGATGAGGCGTTGTGCACGGCATTTGATGTGATTCAGATGAAAAACATGTATGGCAAGCAGGTGCGCGGCATTGAGCGTTCTACGTTTATTATTGACCCAGAAGGTGTGGTGCGCGCATGTTGGCGCAAAGTGCGGGTGAAAGGTCATGTTGAAGCCGTGCTGGAAAAACTAACAGAATTAAAGCGTTAAGCCTTGCCAGCACCGCAGTTAGTACCTGAGCCGTGGTTGGGTCGTCGGGTTTTGTTGGGCGTTGCTGGCGGTATTGCGGCTTATCGCAGTGCCGAAACAGCACGCTTATTGATGCATCATGGCATGGATGTGCATGTGGTGATGACGGCAGCAGCGCAGGAATTTATCACGCCGCTTACCTTTGAAGCATTAACGGGTAATCCAGTTCACCATCAAACCTTTGCCGCAGGTGAGCGAACGATGGCGCATATTGCGTTGGTGCGTCAGTCTGATCTGTTGTTGGTCGCGCCATGTACGGCGAATGTGATGGCTAAGTTTGCCCATGGTATTGCCGATGATTTGCTGACAACCATGTATGCGGCCAAGGCTGATACACCTGTGTTATTGGCTCCTGCGATGAACCCTGCAATGTGGCAACACCCTGCAACGCAACGCAACCAGCAGCAGCTACAAGCTGATGGTGTGGAGGTTGTCGCACCACAACAGGGTGGGACGGCATGTGGTGAACAGGGGGTGGGGCGCATGGCTAGCCCTGAAGACCTACTGTTTGCGGTGCAGTCTGCCTTAACGCCATCATTGCTAAAGGGGCAGCGTTGGGTGGTGAATGCAGGCCCTACAGTGGAACCATGGGATGCCGTGCGGGTATTGACCAATCGTGCCAGCGGTCAACTGGGTTGCCTCATAGCTGAGCAAGCCGCGATGTTGGGCGCGCATGTGACGCTTATTGCCGAGCCTAGGGTGCGTGCCATCCATCCATCCATTACCCGTATCTATACCAGTGACACAGCTTCGATGATGCAGGCATGTGTTGCCGCCGCTGCTGGTTGCGATGTGTTTATTGCTACGGCGGCAGTAAGTGATTACCGCTTTGCCGATCAGCATAGCCATAAGCTTAAGCGGCAAGGTGCGGATCGTCTTGAAATCGCGCTACTGAATAATCCCGATGTTGTGGCGCATATCGCTGCTATGCCAGCACGTCCGCGCTTGGTGGTGGCGTTTGCTGCTGAATCGGATGATCATTGTACGCATGCACGTGGCAAGCTTGAAAAAAAAGGTGTCGATGCCATCATCGCCAACGATGTTAGCCGTATGGGCGAGGCTTCTGCGGGTGGTTGGTGGTTGTCACAAGCGCAATGCCTAGTGATTCCAACGGCGGATAAATCAACCTTCGCTCGGCACATTATATCTCATATCTTGGAGTTATGTTGTGACTGATTCTGTTCTACAGCCTGTAGTTCTTCCTATATCTATTTTACCTCACGGCAAAGACCTTGGTCTGCCACATTATGCCACGGAACATGCTGCTGGCATTGATTTGCGTGCTGCTATTGAGCATATGGAGGCAATTCCACCAGGTCGTTGGGCGTTGATTAAAACGGGTATCAGTATTGCTGTACCTGTTGGTTATGAAGCACAGATTCGCCCGCGTTCGGGTTTGGCATTAAAGCATGGTGTTACAGTGCTGAATAGTCCAGGTACGATTGATGCAGATTACCGTGGTGAAGTGAAAGTGCTGTTGATGAATCACAATGATGTGGGATTTTATATTGAACGCGGTGACAGGATTGCACAAATGGTGATTGCCCCTGTTTGCCAAGCGCACCTACAAGTGGTTTCAGCATTGTCATCAACTCCGCGTGGTGATAGCGGCTTTGGTAGTTCTGGTCTTAAGTGATTAGCACACCGCCTTATTTTATTAGCTTTGAAGGTGGCGATGGCTGTGGTAAATCTACGCAGCTAGCCTTGGCGGAGCAAAGCCTTGTAGCGCGAGGTGTTGATGTGTATTGCACCCGTCAACCTGGGGCAACGCCCTTGGGTTTGGAGTTGCGTCGTTTGTTGCTTAGTGGTGAGTTTTCACCTGTTGCTGAGGCAGAGCTGTTCCTGTTCCTCGCTGATCGTGCTCAACATGTGCAAAGCTGTATTCGTCCTGCTTTAGCCGCAGGGCGTTGGGTGCTGTGTGATCGTTACAGTGATTCAACCTTTGCCTACCAGTCAGCCGCCCGTCGCTTGGGTGAAGGCACGGATTTACAACCATTGTTACAGATGGCGCAATGTGGCGTTGAACCTGACCTTACCCTGTGGTTTGATCTACCTCCTGAAGCTGCCTTAGCGCGTTTGGCGCAGCGGCAAGAGCAGGCGAACCGTTTGGATGCCGAGGCATTGCCGTTTCATCAGCGGGTGTATGATAGTTTTGCGGCGATGGCAGCCCGCGAGTCGCGTATTCATCGCATTGATGCCAGCGGTTCGGTGGCTGAAGTGCAGCAGCGCGTTCATGCCGTCATGGATGCTGTATGTCATTAGTGCGACCGCAGGGCTTTTCTTCGGTGGAAGCACGGTTCCATACGGCAATGCAGCAGCAGCGTTTGCATCATGCGTGGTTGTTGTATGGTGTGCAAGGCGTGGGTAAATCAATGCTGGCAAAAGCGTTGGCACAAGATTGTCTTTGCCTTAGTCCTACTGCTGATGGTTCGTGTTGTACGCATTGCCACAGTTGCCTGATGATGCAAGAGGGTGCTCACCCAGATTTTCTCCACGTAACACGGCAATGGGATAAGAAGAAAAAGCGTTTGAAGCGAGATATCAGCGTTGAGCAAGTGCGCGGGCTGTTGGATTTCTTGTCTTTATCCAGTTTTGATGACGGCTACCGCGTTGTACTCGTGAACGATCTAGACGAGCTTAATCATAACGCTGCGAATGCTTTGCTTAAAGGGCTTGAGGAGCCAACTTCAGGTGGTGTGTTGCTATTGGTTTGCCATCAGATGCATGGTACGATGGCAACGATTCGCTCCCGTTGTTTGCTGCAAGCTTGCCCACCCTTATCGCCAGAAGTTTCAGCTACAGTATTGCGCGATTTTGGTTTGACTGAGGAACTGCACACCTTGGCTGTGCAATGGGCGCGTGGTTGCCCAGGCAATGTGCAGTGTTTGCGTGATGTAACGGTGGCAGAGGCTGCGTTGCGTTTGTATCGCCAGTGTCATCAGTTGGCGCGTTGCGCTATACCCGACTTGCACGAGCTGGTGCAATCAACGGTAGCGGTTCTACCTCACAGTCTGATTGCCGCTATTGTTGCCTCGGCATTGCAGCAAGAGTTGTTGCAGGCGGTGTCGAATTGGCAGCGGGGGCAAACGTTGTTGTCGGCTATGCAATCATTGCTACGCTGGCCTGGTGATGTGCATCGCCATACCCTGCGTCCTGCGCCTTCTTTGTTTGAGCGGCTATTGCAATTGCGTTCCGCTTGTAAGGGGTAATTAGCTCTTTTGTTGGGTTTCGTGCCCCAACCCAACCTACGATATCACGCATATTCCAGCATCCTTCATGTTGTAGTTTACACGTTCATTATTTTCATGCTTGCTGAAAGATGCTTTATTTACCACATTATCTTTGAACACTACAGGCATCACTTCTAGTTCTAACTCAGTTTTGAATCTGTAAACTACTTTTTACGGTTGGTGAAGGATGCCGAATATCCACTGAAGTTTATCAGCGTTTATATTGTGCGGCTCACATGTTCCATGTTAATGTTCGCGCCTATGTCAAAGTCTTCTCATTTTTCACGTATTATTATTAATCGTCTTGGCTCTATGCCATTAGCTATTACACTCTTGGTGGTGCTCGCCTTAGCCTCAGTAATCGGCACGGTCTTGCAACAAAATCAGAGTCAGCAGGATTACCTGCAACAATTTGGTCCTTTGTGGTATTGGTTGTTCCGTTCTTTGGGGCTGTTTGATATGTACCACACATGGTGGTTTTTGACCCTTCTTGGCTTCTTGATGGTGTCTTTATCGTTTTGTTTATGGCGCAATGTTCCGCGTATGCTTAAAGAAATGCGTAGTCGTAAGGTTTATATCAGCGACCGTGCTTTCAGTCATATTACCCATCAGCAATCGTGGTCGCTGCATGGTGTTTCGCCCGAAACCGTGGTGGCTAGCTTAAAGGGTCGATTCAAGGCATGGGAATGGCGCAGTGAGGAGCGTGATGATGCTTTGTATTTACGTGCAGACCGAGGGCGCAAGCATAAATTCGGTTATATCGCGGTTCATTCGGCGATGCTGGTGATTCTTATTGGTGGCTGGATGAGTGTACACTTTGGCTTTCGTGGTGATATGTCGGTGGTCGAAGGTACCAGTGAGAAGACGATTTCATTCACTGAAGGTACGGGGGTAGGGCATTTGGATATGCCGTTCCAAGTTCGTTGTAATGAATTTAGCATTGATTTTTACCCCAATGGTATGCCCAGCGAGTTCCGTAGTAATTTGACGGTGATTGATGATGGCAAAGAGGTGCTTACCTCGGATATTATTGTGAATGAACCGTTGTATTATAAGGGCGTACGTATTTACCAAGCCAGTTTTGGTGACGGTGGTTCTGATGTGACGTTGAGGCTGTATAAGCTTGATGGCAGTGGTACGGTGCGCGATGTTTCGACACAGGTGTATCAGACCTATAAAGACGAAGCGACAGGCATTACCATGGAGGTCACGGACTTCCGCCCTCACAACGTGGAAAACATGGCTGAACCTGGGCATGTGAAGGACTTTCAAGATATCGGTCCTTCGCTTGACTTCATTATTCGCGGCGAGGGTTTGAAACCTGTAAAAGTGCGAAGCTTCCTTAATGCTTTTGAGCTAAATGGTGACAATCGCGGTAGCATCATGATGATTTCCACCACGGGTAATAAACAAGATTTTCAATCGGTAGCGTTGGGTATTGATTTCACCGACCCGCAGGAATGGGCCTTGTATAATGCCTTTATCCGCGAGTTGATTAAAACAGACCCTAATGACAAGTCTGCAAAAATGACGGCGTTCAAAGCTGCTATGACGGAAGTGTTTGGTGACAAACGTCCTGACAATTTTCAGGCAATGGCGGTTCGTGTTTTGCAAGCAACACAGGTTTTGCCGCGCATGCCTTGGCCTTTCTTGCCAGTGTTAGAAAATTACGAACAGAAATATTACACAGGTTTACAGTTAGCGCGTGACCCTGGCATGAATGTGGTGTGGGTTGGTAGTGCCCTGCTGGTGATTGGTTTGTGCATTATGTTGTATGTCTCACATCGTAAATTATGGTTTATTATTCGCCCTGAAGAGGATGGTGTGCAGCTTTGCGTCGCTGGAATCAGCAACCGCAATCCCCTTAATTTTAATCGGGAATTTCATACACTGTTAAGCCAGATGGAGGACGATTTGCGCCCTCATTTGACTGGGGTAGGAAAAACATCCCCACAGTCTGAATCTGAGTAGGAGGTCTTTATGACTACAACAATACAATCTCCCGCGATGGCAAGCCTATGGTTCCAAGGCAAGGTGGCGTTGGTACGCTACTGGGCTTACCTTGGTTTGATGGCTGGCGCGACAGGGTTGGCACTCTTTGGCGGTGATGGCTATAGCGAGGATGGCTATTTGCCGCTGCTATTGAGCATGCAAGGCGTTTTGTGGTTGGGGACAGGTGCGGTGCTTGGTGCGGCGTTATGCGTGATTTATTTTATTGTTCGACCTGAACAAGGGCGCAGCGTATGGGCAGAGCGTTTGGTTTCTTGGGGTGATGGCGCATTGCTAATGATTGCGATGATGGCTGTGTTTACCCTGTTCGAGCCTTCCGCCTCATCTGTGTCGTACGAGGATCAATCCAATCTGCTGTCCATTAAATTGATTATGGCAATGAATGTGGTCTTTTTGTTTTCTGCGATTTGCTATATTCTGTTGTTGTTTGCGCCTGAATCCTTTGTTGGTCGTATGGCGACTTTAACCGCATGGCTTGGTGTCTATATTGGCGGTTCGATGTTGTTGTTACGCTGGTATGAATCGTATCTGTTTATGGATGGCAGTATTGGTCATGCGCCTGTGTCTAACCTGTACGAAGTGTTCATGCTGTTGTTCTGTATTGTAGCTATTATTTATTTGCAGTGGGAAAAACGCTATCAGGCTCAGGCAATGGGCGCGTTTGTTATGGCTTTGGTAGCAGCGGGTGTGTTCTTCGAGATTTGGTTGGCATCTATTGGTCAGGCTGATATTAAACCGCTGGTTCCTGCCCTGCAGTCTTACTGGATGAAGATTCATGTGCCATTGAATTTTGTTGGTTATGGTGCATTTGCCGTAGCGTGTGGTGCTGGTATGGCTTATTTGACCCGTGAATGGCTGGAGGCGCATAAGCCTAATGGTGCGATGTTACGTGCTTTCCCTACCTTAGAGCAGTTAGATGAACTGGGTTACAAATCTGTCGCGGTTGGCTTTCCTGCTTTTACTTTGGCGACCATTCTTGGCGCAGCATGGGCAGCAGAAGCTTGGGGTGGTTACTGGTCTTGGGACCCTAAAGAAACATGGGCACTGATTGTGTGGTTGGTTTATGCAGCTTATTTGCATGTGCGCGTGCAACATGGTTGGGAAGGTCGCACCTTGGCTTGGTGGACGGTGACTGGCTTTTTAGTGACGGTGTTCTGCTTTTTAGGCGTGAATATGTATCTATCAGGGTTGCATTCATACGGTCGCTTGTCTTAATAGGGATGGTGTTTTGTCATGCTGTGCGATGTGATGTACTTAGCGCAGGTGGCAAAACGTCATGCGCGTTAACACTGTAAATCAAAGGATCTTCGATGGCGAATATAAAACCCTTGCGTAAAATCGTTTTCCCTGCCGCTGGTATGGGGACGCGCTTTCTGCCCGCAACCAAAGCAATTCCTAAAGAAATGCTGACGATTGTGGATAAACCTTTGATTCAATATGGGGTGGAGGAAGCACTTGCCTCCAGCATGGATGAAGTGTTGATTATCACAGGGCGTGGCAAAAATGCCATCGAAGATCATTTTGATATTTCAGCAGAGCTTGAAGCTAATTTGTTGGCTGCGGGTAAAGATCACATTTTTAAGAAAGTATCGCGTATTGCACGCATGGCGAACATTGCCTACACCCGTCAGAAAAAAGCGTTGGGACTGGGGCATGCTGTTTTGTGTGCTGCGCCTTGGGTCGGTGACGAAGCTTTTGGCGTAAGCTTGGCTGACGAGTTGATTTTGGGTGATGAGCCAGCGATGCAGCAGTTGCGTGCCGTGTATGAAGCAACAGGATGTTCCGTGATTGGTTTGGCGGAAGTACCACATACCGAAGTGCATAAGTATGGCATCGTAAAAAGTGAACCAGATGGTGAACGTTTGCGCCTTAAATCGATGATTGAAAAACCATCGCATGAATACGCCCCCTCTAATTTGGCCATTGTTGGGCGTTATATTTTTACCCCTCGTTTGTTTGATCATTTGAAGCATACCCGCGCAGGTGTGAATAGTGAGATTCAATTAACGGATGCGATCAATCAATTGGCGCGTGAAGAGCCTATTTATGGTGTGGTGTTGAATGCCCAACGTTTTGATGCGGGTAATCCTGGCGGTTTTTTGACCGCTAATATGGTGCTGGGTTTGCAGCATCCTGAATATGGTGAAAATCTACGTGCAATGATTGCAGCGCAGATGGCGGCTTCAAGCTGATGGCGCATGCTAGCACTTTAGTGATTGATGCTTCTGGCAGTGCAGCGTTATTGTGTTTGGTTGAGGCTGGTGAAGTGTTGGCAAGCGTTCAGATGGCGCAACGTCAGCAGTCACGTATGCTTGCGGTAAGTATGCAAGATCTGTGTCGGCAAGGTAAGCGTTCGTGGTCTGATGTTGAGCGTTTTTTGTATGTGCATGGCCCAGGTTCATTTACGGGCTTGCGGATTGCAGCGGCAACGCTCAATGGCGTGAATACTGCGTTGGCGCGACCTGTTGCTTATGTTTCATCATTGGCTGTTTCGGCTATAGCATGTGGTGATGATGAGCCCCATTGGGTGCTCGAAGATGCCCGCGCAGGCGAAGTGTTTGTGGGGCATTATCATGGTGTTAACGCGCTTCAAGATGATACTTGCCTTGCTTGGTCAGAGCTTGATGGGGCTGTGATAGGGGATTACACGGGTACACAATCATGTGCTGCGTATTTTTCTACAGGGGACTTTAAGGTGGCAACAATGGATCGTATGGATGCCTTGGCAAAGGTTTCTCTTTTGTCATTGTCTACACAGCGTCATGCTTGCCCCTGCTATGTGCAGCGTTCTCAGGCGGAGCGAAATCAAGATGGGTAAGCAACGGGTGTTAGCGGTTTGTTTGGGTAATATTTGCCGTTCGCCATTGGCAGAGGTGTTGCTGCGCGAGCAGGCCAAGCGTATGGGGTTGGATTCACGTTTTGAATTTGCCTCGGCTGGAACCGGCGATTGGCATGTGGGAGGCTGCGCTGATCCACGTACGATTGCCACAGCAGCACGCCATGGTGTGGATTTAACATCGCACCGAGCCAGTCAAATTACAGTGCGTAATTGGCAGTCTTGGGATTGGTTTGTTGCGATGGATGACAACAATTATCGTGATGTTTTAGCGATGGGTGTGCCTAAAGAACGCCTTTTACTGATGCGTCAATTTGAAGCTGGTTCTGGTCAAGCCGTACCTGATCCGTATTACGGCGGTGCAGATGGCTTTGAAACGGTTTGGCAGTTGCTGGAATCCAATGCGGTAGCTGTGATGCAATACTTAGGGGATGAATATGAAAAAAATCACTGCAGTCATTAAACCATTTAAGTTGGATGATGTAAAAGATGCTTTGTTAGACGTGGGTATCAGTGGTATGACGATTTGTGAAGTGCGTGGGCATGGTCGCCAAAAAGGGCATACTGAGTTGTATCGCGGTGCTGAATATACCGTTGACTTTGTACCTAAAATTGAAATTAGTATTGTCGTGGATGAAGACCATGTGGATGAAGCTATTGATGCTATTGTGACGGCAGCACGTACCAATAAAGTGGGTGATGGTAAAGTCTTTGTGCAAGCTGTTGAGCGTGTGATTCGTATTCGTACAGGGGAAGAAGACAGCGACGCACTCAATTAAGATGGAATATATTAAAAGTATTGCCGTATTGCTATTGTGGGGGTGTGTGTTGATGACGACTGAAGTTGTAGCAGAAGAAGCAAACAAGCATATCCGCCAAGCTATTTTTGCTGGTGGCTGTTTTTGGTGTATGCAGCCACCCTTTGATCAGGCTGAAGGTGTGCTTCATACTGAAGTGGGTTATACAGGGGGGCATACGCCATCACCTGATTATGCCCAGGTGAGCCGTGGTGATACAGGTCATGTCGAAGCAATTCGTGTATCTTACGATGACAGACGAACCAATTACGCGAAGCTGTTGACCATTTATTGGCATAATATAGACCCTACGCAGGCTGATGGTCAATTTGTTGATCGTGGTCCGCAGTATCGTACGGTAATTTTTTATGACGGAGTATCGGAGCAAAGGGAAGCGGAAGCATCCAAGTCTTTGTTACAGCAGCAGTTTAAGGATCCTATTGCGGTAGAATTACGTCCTATTGCGACGTTTTACCCAGGCGAAGCCTACCATCAGGAATATTACAAAAAGAACCCGTTGCGTTATAAGCAGTACAAAAAAGGGTCTGGACGGGAAGCTTATTTGAATCAACAGAGCGAGCACTGAATATAGGGATTGGGGAGGCAGGTTCAATGAGTGAGCAAACGCTGAATTCATACTTGCAACAATGTTGCCGTGATCATGGTTTTGTCAGTATCGTCGTCGCAGATAATACAGGCATGATGTTGGCACATCAGGGCGATCCTATTGATGATGCCTTTGTGGCGCATTTGCCTGTATGGTTGGCAGCAGGGGATCGTGTCAGCGAAATGGGCGGCTTGGGTGGCGCAGCGTGTTGCTGTGTCGTGCCAGAGAATCGCTCTTCGTTAATGTTGGCGTGGTCGGAAGACCGTGTGAATGGTGAGGCGGTTTATCTTGCGGTGTTGACCCGTTCGTTACCCCCACGTTTGAGTGCTACCTTGAAGGATATAGCGCAATCCGTTTGTCAGCTTGTTGACCGTGCTACACTGCTTACGTGACCACTGTGGTATTTCTAATTTGTAAAAAACATTGACGAAACAATGGCTTTGAATAAAATCGCAGTACTTTTGCTGGCTGGCTCCAGCTTTTTTGTTGCATCGGGAGGCAAACATGACTAAGGCTGACATTGCAGATATTATTCATGATCGTATTGGTCTTTCTAAAAAAGATTCAATGGAATTGCTAGAGTCCATGTTAGAACATATAAAATGTGAATTGGCTAAGGGCGAAGATGTGAAGTTATCTGGCTTTGGTCATTTTATGGTGCGTCAAAAATCCGAGCGTCGCGGTCGCAACCCTAAAACTGGCGAAGAGATCATGATTACCCCCCGTCAAGTGGTCACTTTTCGTGCCAGTCAATTGTTGCGAGATCGTTTGCCTGAAGGTGAGTTATGAGCCTGAGTGCGCAGCAGTTAAGTAATGCTGGTGTTGATGTTCCAGAAATTCCAGATCGACTGTTTTTTTCCATTCGTGAAGTGAGTGATATGTGTGGCGTGGAGCCGCATGTGTTGCGTTACTGGGAAACTGAATTTAATCATATTAAGCCTGTAAAAAAGGGTGGAAACCGTCGTTTTTATCGTCAAAGCGATGTCTATGCGGTGTTGCAAATCAAGCACCTGTTGTACGATCAAAAATTTACTATCCGTGGTGCTAAAAAACGTTTGAGTCATGGTGAGATTGTTCATGAAGAGCCTCACCAAGAGCAGCAGCATGCCTTGCAGGCTGTGCGCAAAGAGCTTGAGTTTGTTCGCGATATTTTATCGCGAACATGAATTGAATTGACCTACACAATAAATAGGCATGTTTTTTTGACGCGCTATGACAACGATGTTTTATCGCATGGGGTGGCAGAAAGTCATGCCCGTTAAGGGTCAAGTCATGGTTAAGCGTTTCTTTTCTTTCCTTTGTTTAACCTTTTGGATAGCTTTCGCGCGCCTTCAAAAGGGTGTCTGTTTTTTTCGGGGCGTAGCGCAGCCTGGTAGCGCACTAGACTGGGGGTCTAGTGGTCGGAGGTTCGAATCCTCTCGTCCCGACCATATTTATTATATCTACATGTCGATGGGAAACACTCATCGACATTTCTTTGCATGAAAAATCAACACAGTTATGGGCGTTCGCGCCAACGTATGGTTGAGCAGCAACTTCGAGCGCGTGGCATTAAAGATAGCCGCGTATTGCAGGCGATGCTTGATGTGCCACGTCATCTTTTTGTGCCTGCGGCGATTCAAACCCATGCTTACAGTGATTCGGCTCTTCCGATTGGGGAAGGGCAAACCATTTCTCAACCTTATATGGTGGCGCGTATGTGCGCCTTATTGAATCTTCGTGGTCATGAACGGGTGTTGGAAATTGGCACAGGTTGTGGCTATCACACGGCGGTGTTGGCGCAACTTTGTAGCCGTGTGTACAGTATCGAGCGTGTGCAATCATTGTTTCAGCAGGCGAAAGATAATTTGCGTCAGATTCAGCAAGCGAACATTATGCTTAAATGCGATGACGGTTTGCAAGGCTGGTCAGGGTTTGCCCCCTTTGATGCGATTGTGGTGACAGCAGGTGGAGCCTGTTCTGAGGCATGGTTGGCGCAATTGAAGCTTGGTGGCGTGATGTTAATGCCTGAAGGTGAACATGGTAAACACCGCTTGCTGTTGTGTCAGAAGGATCAGGGTGGGATTCGTCGTACATTATATGATGATTGTTCCTTTGTTCCTTTGCGGGAAGGTGTGCAGTGAGTGATCCAACGGTGAAGGAGATTGCGATGACGCAAGAGGTAACGGCAGCAATACCGATGACTAAAGTATCGCCATTGCGACGTTTATACCATTGGACCCTGGCATGGGCAGATCATGCGCAAGCGCGCTGGGCGTTGTTTTTTATTGCCATGATTGAGGCGAGTGTCTTCCCTATTCCACCTGATGTGTTGTTGTTGGCGCTGGCACTTGGGCGGCCAGACTTGTCTTTGCGTTTTGCATGGTTAGCAACAGCGGGATCAACGATTGGCGCAGCCGTGGGGTATGGCATTGGTTTTTTGTTGTTGGCCAGTGTTGGTATGCCGATTTTAGAGTTTTTTGGCGCAGTTCCACAATTTGACCATGTACAACAGTTGTTCCAAGACTATGGCATAGCTTTGGTGTTGATTGCAGGCTTTTCCCCTATTCCTTTTAAAGTGATTACCATTGCAGCGGGCGCGTTTGGTTTATCGTTTTGGGCGTTTTTATTGGCTGCTTTTTGTTCCCGTGGGGCACGTTTTTACCTTGAAGGCATCGTGATGCGCTGGGGCGGAGAGCGTTTGCGGCAATGGGTGGAACAATATTTTGAATGGATGACGATGGCTGTGGTGGTGTTGGTTATTGGTGGCTTTTCATTGTTGTGGTTGTTGCGTTAACATGTTGCTGTTGTATTCACGCACGATACTGATACTACTCTTTTCATGTTGGAGTTTCGCGCTGCTGGCTGAACCTGTGGTGCTTTCATCACACCAATACCGTAATAGTAGCGACCACCGTTATTATGCTAATGATGGTAAAGAGAATCCTGCTTACCGTGGAGAAAATAGTGCTCAGAACTCTTATTATATAGTAGAGCCTGGCGATAGTGTGCAAGGGATTGCTGATTATTTGCATGTGCGCGCAGACGATATTATTCGTTGGAATAAGCTTAAACCCTTGTATGTTTTGAAGGTGGGGCAACGTCTGTGTGTTTCGCGTTGGTGCAGTAAACAACAAAGATCATCGCGTTACTACACGGTTAAAAAAGGCGACTTTGTTAGTTCGATTGCCCGTAAATTCCATCTTAAAGAAAAAACGCTGATTCAGCGCAATCGCCTAGCCCCTCCTTATACCTTGCGGGTCGGGCAACGGTTATGTATTTCGCGTAGCTGTAGTAAACAGCGGAACCCTTACTATTATACAGTGAAAAAAGGCGATTTTATTGGCTCAATAGCGCGCAAGTTTCACCTTAAAGAATCAACGTTGATTCGGCGCAATGACTTGGAACCGCCTTATGAATTACAAGTGGGGCAACAGCTGTGTGTGCGGGCCAAATATGATTGCCAAGAGGAACCTGAGGTCATACGCAAGGGTGAAACATACCATTACCACGTAAAACGTGGCGATACATTGGGTCGAATAGCCGCCAGTTATGGCGTGACGATCAAACAGTTGATGGCATGGAATCAACTCAATTCGGCAAATAAAATCATCGCAGGTCAGCGTTTGCTGATCTACCCTGGCAAGGCTGCGAAGCGAGATAACGAGGCAGGAGCCGTTAGTTTACCCAACCGTGAACATGTGGTGGGACGCTATGAAACCTTGGACTATCTTTCCAATCGTTTTGATGTACCTGAAAAAACCATTATTAAGCTCAATCACTTGAAAAAACCTTATAAGTTAAAAAAGGGTGACTTGTTGTGTTTAGATAATCCTAAGCCTTGTCATAGCACTGTGCATATCGTGGCGCAAAAAGAGACCTTGGAGTTGATTGCGCAACGCCATAATATTCCGATGGATGAGCTTATTCGTCTTAATATGTTGGAGTCACCGTATCAGTTGTACGCCAATCAGCGTATTTGTTTGCTTAAGCTTTACCCTTGCCGTGGAGCTACGCGGATCAATGACCTTGATCCAGCATGGATTCCGCAATTTGAATGGCCGCTGAGTAACGACCACACCATTCTTACCCCCTTTGGTCGCATCGGTGGTCGTATGCATGATGGTATTGATATTCGTGCGATTAAAGGAACACCAGTTTATGCTGCTGCTGATGGTAAGGTGGTGTTTGGTGGCGATCGTTTGGATAAAAAGAAGGATAAAACTTCAACCTATGGCAAGATGGTGGTGATTGAGCATCCAAACCATGTATTCACGATTTATGCCCATAATCATCGTATTGTACGTTACCGTGGTTACGTTAAACAGGGTGATGTGATTGCCTATTCAGGTGATTCAGGGACGGCGGAAGTACCTAGTCTGCACTTTGAATTACGCTTGGGTAAAACGCCAGTGAATCCGCTGGAATATCTTCCTCAAAGAGAGACAAATATACGCTATGAAGAATGAGCAAGCGATGCATGCATGGGAAAAATATATACGGGATATTCCCGACTACCCCAAGCCTGGTATTGTGTTTAAGGATATTACACCGTTGCTGGCTGATGGTGCGGCTTTTCGTGCGTGCGTTTGCGCGCTTGCCGAACGCATACCTACAGATGCCGAATATATTGTGGGTATCGAGTCGCGGGGATTTATTTTTGGCGCCGCAGTGGCGGCGCACTTAGGTTTGGGTTTTGTTCCTGTGCGCAAGCCTGGGAAGTTACCGCATGATGTGCATGCCATTGAATATGAATTGGAATATGGTGTTGATCGTTTAGAAATTCATCGTGACGCGCTTGCTCATGGGCATAAGGTTGTGATTGTGGATGATCTTTTGGCAACGGGGGGGACAGCTGCGGCAACGGTAGATCTGGTACGTCAATTAGGCGCGGAAGCTGTGGCTGCGTTGTTTGTGGTTGAGTTGGATTTTTTGAACGGTTGTAGCCGATTATCTGGCGTATCCGTACAAAGCTTGTTGCATTACGCCTAGCCTGTCAAAACGCCATTCCATTGATCGTTCAGGTTCACACTACCATGTTAAAGTGTTGCGCGATTTAGACCATCGTTTGCTCAAAAAACCGTCGCTTGTTTCGCTATAGCTCTTTAGTTGTTAGCTTTGAGCAATGGAAAAACAATGGCAACAAGTCGCAGAGCATTTGAAGGCGACATTAGATCAAGCAAAGTATGATGCTTGGATCGAACCTGTGCGTATTGCACTTGATGGTGATCAGTTACATATCACGGCTCCTGGTCGTTTCTTTTTGGATGGGTTGAAACGCGATTGTGGCGTGGTTCTGCGTCAGGCAGTGGACTTGGTGTTGGGTGCGCAAGTATCCATTGAGTATCATATTGATGATTCGATACAAGCTCACGCAGCGGCGGAAAACGTTCGTGCTCAGGCTGCTGCCGAGTCAGTGGGAAGGGTGGATGGTAATATCGATCCGCGCTTTACGTTTGCCAACTTTGTTGTTGGTTCTAGCAATGAGTTTGTGTTTGCTGCCAGTCAAGCAGTGGCAGAGAAACCAGGTGAAAATTACAATCCTTTGTATGTGCATGGTGGTGTAGGACTGGGTAAAACCCATTTGATTCATGCGATTGCCAATACCTTGATTGAAGCAAAAAAATATAGTATCGCTTACCGTACTGGCGAGCGGTTCACCAACGAGTTGATCGAATCTATTCGTACTCGCACCACTCAAGACTTCCGAGAACGTTACCGTCAAGTGGATGTGCTCATTATTGATGATGTGCAGTTCATTGAAGGCAAAACCAGTACTCAAGAGGAGTTTTTTCATACCTTTAATGCGCTCCATGAGGTGCATAAGCAGATTATTTTGGTTTCTGACCGCAGCCCTCACAATATGGCGCATTTAGAAGAGCGTTTGCGTTCGCGTTTTAACTGGGGCTTGGTTGCTGATATTCAACCGCCGAATTTAGAGACACGTTTGGCTATTTTGCATAACAAAGCGGAATTGGCAGGCATTAAGCTGGATCGCGATGTGGCTTATTTATTGGCTTCGCGGATTTCTAACAACGTGCGTGAACTGGAAGGCGCGCTCACTAGGTTGAATGCTTATGCCCACTTAACGCGCAAAGAGATTTCTTTAGAGATGGCAAAGCATGTTTTGCGTGAACAGTTGCGCGTGGTTGAGCGGATTATTGATGTCGATGATATTCAGAAAAAAATCGCTGATTATTATGCTATTCAGTTGAAGGAGATGAAGTCATCCCGTCGTTCGCGTAATGTTGCCTTTCCGCGTCAGGTGGCAATGTTTTTGTGTAAAGAGTTAACGCGAAAATCACTGCCTGAAATTGGCGAGGCCTTTGGTGGTAGGGATCATACGACGATTTTATATGCCTGCCGAAAGGTGGATGAAATGCGTAAGAGTGATGCCGAGTTTAATGATGAGATTGAACGTCTGATGAAGTCTATTCGTCCTGAGTCGATGTAAGCCGCTTGCCTTGATTTGTATCAATGCCTTGACGCTATTGTGGCTTTATACCATAATACCCCATTATTAAGCTTGGTTATTACTGTATAGCCATGCCCATGGAGGTAGAGAATGCGTTTAACAAGTCGTGGAAGGCATGCCGTTTCGGCTATGGTGGATTTGCGGAAGAATAGTCAAAAAGATGATAGTAAGCCGATTACTTTGGCCTCAATAGCGGAGCGTCAATTTATTTCATTGTCCTACCTTGAACAATTATTTCGGAATTTGCGCGAAAATGGTTTGGTGCGCTCTGTGCGTGGACCTGGCGGAGGTTACTTCCTCAATAAAGATGCAGCCGATATTACGGTCGCTGATATTGTACGAGCAGTGAATGAGCCGATGCATGCTACCATGTGTGAAAATGCGGCGCGTGGTTGCCATCGTGGAAACCGTTGTGATACCCATCAGCTATGGCGCGCCTTAGAAGGTTATATCTTGTGCTTTATGGATGCAGTCACCTTGCAACAAATCGTGGATAAGAATGTGGTGTTAGATCAATTGGATATGGGTAATTTGAGCGATTATATGGAAGAAAATATGCCAGCGCAAAAGGCAGATATTAGCATTGAAAAGGTATCTTGATCATAACGCCAGCAGTCCGATGCTGGCATCTGCTATTGAAGCTTGGCAACAGGCGGCGCGTTTGCCTGGTAATCCTTCGAGTATGCATTGGGCTGGTCGCCAAGCGCGGCGCGTGCTTGATGATGCACGGGATGCCTTGGCGGCATACTTTGGGGTAGAAAGCAGTGGCGTTATCTTTACCTCTGGCGGTACAGAAGCGAATAATCTGTGTTTGGCTGGTGTGTTGGCAGAGCGGCAGGGGGCATTGCTGGTTTCAGCTATTGAGCATCCTTCGGTGTTGAATACAGCAAAAGCACTGTGCCAAGCACAGCAGCGCGCCTTAACGCTGTTGCCAGTTGATGCTAACGGTTGTATTGATCCTGTAGCTGTGTGTGCACAGATTGATAGCGATACTGCGATGGTGAGTATCATGCTAGCCAATAACGAAAGTGGGGTAATTCAGTCGGTTGCAACGGTGGGCGAGCATTGCCAAGCCTTGGGTGTGCCGTTTCATGTGGATGTCGTGCAGGGCTTGGGCAAGCTGGATTGTTCCTTGGATGCGTTGTGTGCCCACTTCGTGTCATGTTCAGCACATAAGATTGGCGGCGCGAAGGGCACGGGTGCATTGATTCAACGGCGCGGCGCATCTTTGGCTGCTTGGATGCATGGTGGTGGTCAAGAACGTAAGCGACGTTCGGGAACCGAAAATATCGCAGGTATAGCATCGTTTGCAGCGGCCTTGTCGGCATGTGATTTTTCATCTTGCGCGGCAGTGCGTGATGATTTTGAGCAACGCTTGTTGGCTGCTATGCCAGATGTGGTGGTTTATGGTCAAGATGTGGCACGGCTGGCGAACACCAGTTTGTTTAGCGTGCCAGGCATGGATGGCGAAACCTTGTTGATGCAGTTGGATTTAGCAGGCTTTGCCGTAGCTTCGGGTTCGGCGTGTTCCTCTGGTAAACGTGAACCATCCCATGTTTTGCGTGCTATGGGTGTACCGACCGCGCTAGCGCGTGCTAGTCTTCGCGTCAGCTTTGGTGCCGAGCACACCATAGAAGATGGTGAAGCCTTGGTGCAAGCACTGTTGCGTGTGCGAACCTTGTTGCAAAGCATGGCTGGTTAGGCAATCAAAAAGTCGTAGGAGTACTGTGTGAATATTGTGTTTGTTGCATCTGAGGCTGCACCTCTGGCAAAAACGGGAGGCTTGGCAGATGTTGTAGGTGCGCTGCCACGCGCTTTGCAACAGTTGGGGCATGATGTCACCGTTATTCTTCCTTATTATCGCAGCATGATTCATAGTGCTGGTTTGCCTGTTTCGCCTTTGGGCATCAGTGTGGAAATGTGGATTGATGGGCAAACCCGTCATGCACCATTGCATCGCTGCGAGGTGGATGGTTTGCCCGTTGTGCTGGTGGAGCAAGATGATCTGTTTGACCGTGAAGGTTTGTATGGTCCTGCTGGCGATGCCTATGCTGACAACCTCTTGCGTTTCGTCTTTTTTGATCGTGTCGCCTTAGAAGCAGCGGCGCGCATCTATGAGCGTGTGGACATCATTCATTGCCATGATTGGCAAACAGGCTTGATTCCTCTCTTGCTTAAGATTCAATACCAACATCTACCACAAATCGCTGCTGCGCGCACCGTGTACACCATTCATAACTTGGCGTATCAGGGGGTGTTTGGTGCTGAGTGGGTGGCGCGTTTGGGGCTTCCTGAGTGGGATTTTCAGCCAGAAGGCTATGAGTTTCATGGTCAGGTTAACTGCATGAAAGCAGGAATCTTTGCTGCGGATGAAATCACCACGGTTAGCCCGCAATACGCTAAAGAAATTTTAACCCCTGAATATGGCTGCCAACTCGAAGGCTTTTTACACATACATCGAGAGAAACTGCAAGGTGTGGTCAATGGTTTAGACCTTGCGCTGCATGATCCCGCGCATGATGCGGCATTAAGTGTGCCTTACGGTCATGGTAAAATGGCAGGGAAAAAAGCCTGTAAACAGGCATTGCAAGCGCATTGCGATTTTGATGCGCGTGACGATGTGCCTGTATTAACGCTGATTTCGCGTTTGGCTGAGCAAAAGGGTATTGATCTTATCGTTGAGAATCTTGATGCTTGGGTGGCTAAAGGTTGGCAGATTGTTGTTTTGGGTTCAGGCGACCACTGGTTAGAAACGCGTTTGCATGCCGCCGCTGCTGCACATCCACAACAGGTGTTTTTCCATTGTGGCTTTAGTGATACTTTGGCACGGCAAATTTATGCAGGTGGTGATATTTTCCTCATGCCTTCACGTTTTGAGCCTTGCGGCTTAGGGCAGTTACTGGCTATGCGTTACGCTACTGTACCCGTAGTACGCCGTACTGGTGGTTTGGTGGATACAGTTGTGGATTATAACGATCATAAGGGTACAGCTTGCGGTGTTGCCTTTGATGATGCAACCGCCGTTGCTTTGAATGAGGCAGTAGCTCAAGCAGTTGAGTTGTACCGTAAACCACGTGTGTGGTCGCGTATTCGTGGTAATGCCGTGCGCCGTGATAGTTCATGGACGGCTTCAGCATGCAGTTATGCCGAGCTGTACCAGCGTTTAGCTTCATGAAGCCTGTTTTAGGGGTGGATGTTGGGGGTACGAATATCCGCATGGCATTGATTACCCCCGCTGGTGATATTGTAGCGCAGCAGCGTGAAAACCTGAATCTTGCTGCATGTGGTCATAGTGCCGAGCAAATCATTGAAACTTTGGTGCAATGCCTGCAACCTTTAGCCAGTCAAGCGGCATCCATCGGTATGGGCTTCCCTGGCTTTTTTCACGGTCAAACAGGTGTATTGGCAGCATCGCCTAATCTTCCTGCACTTAACGAAGTACCATTAGCTGAGATCTTAGCGCAGCGTTTAACTTGCGATGTGCAGGTACAAAACGATGCCTTGTGCGCTGCTTTGGGTGAGTTCCACTTCGGAGCGGCCAAAGCTTTGGACAGTGTGCTACACATCACCCTAGGTACGGGTGTTGGTGGCGGGCTCATTATGAATGGTCGTCCGCTCTATGGCGAAGGCGGTATGGCGTGTGAGTTTGGTCATTTGTGCATTGATACTACACGAGATGCGCATGTGTGCCCATGCGGTAAACAGGGCTGTGTCGAAGCCTATGCCTCCGCTACTGCCATCAGCCGTATGTATCAGCAAGCACGTGGTGAATCACTATCCGCCTTTGAAATCTACCAGCAAGCTTGTCAGGGTGCGCCCGATGCAGAAGCCGTGTTTAAGCAAGCAGGTCATGCTATTGGCAGGGCTATTGCAGAAGTTGTGAAGTTGCTGGATATGCGTCACATCACGATCAGTGGCGGTGTGACGGGAGCGTGGGTGTTGTTGCATCCTGCGATTATAGAAGCGGTGGAGCAGCACGTGATTCCGCCACAACGCGAGAAAACCAGTATTGTTATGTCCAATCTGGAAGACCAAGGCGGCATCCTAGGCGCAGCCAGCATGGCGATGGGTTTGGGGTGAATGTGTGCGTTTATCCGCTGAGCAGCGTCAATCGATAAAAGACACGGTTGCCAAAGTTTTAGGTGATAGCGCAAGCGTACTATTATTTGGCTCGCGCCTTGATGATGACAAACGTGGTGGTGATGTAGGTTTGTTGATCAAGTGCCAGTAAATACGGCTTTTACAGCAGCTATGTTAGCCGTGCGCTTAGAACGAATCTTAGATGGTCGCCAAGTAGATGTGATATTACGTACCCCTAACTCAGTGCGTCAAGTGATTGATGAAGAGGCAGAACGTGATGGGGTTATGCTATGAGTATGGAGCGGTTGGTTGATGACGATAATTCCTCTGATGCCCATCAAGGCATGGCTGCGTTGGATCAAAGCTTGAATAACATCAAAAAGCACTTGTCTAAGTGTGAAGGTGTTTTTTGCCGTATCGATTTGTTGATTGGTAGCAGAGTGAGTGGTAATGCATCTGTAGCGAGTGGTTGGGATATTGCTGTTGCTTGGCATATTATATGACGTGGATGCAACGTGTTGGACAAATTGAGAAGCTGCGACGTGACTTAGCTAAAGCTCTTGTGCATACATGGCGTGATTTGGAAGATTTTTATTGGTCGGATACTTATGAAGTTTGATATTTATCAAGCAGAAACAGCACGCATTGCTAGCTATAAATCCGTTGTACTTCATGCTGTGCTGCATTATCAGCGTGGAATGAAATCATTGGTTTACGTAACCGTATTGTGCATCATACTAGCTTTGGTATGAGAAGATAAGGGTTAATTAATTTTTTGATTTGTTTTTGTTGGATGTAGAAGTGTGAGAAATACATTAGCAGTTGCCACTAAAGTATTAAACCTTGACGCGTATGACAACGAGCTTGCTGCGAAATAGTATGCAGTTGTTACCTTGTAGGTTGGTGGTAAGCGAGGTTAGGGTCAATATTTCTGGTTGTAACGGATTCTGTTGGCAGTAATTTCAATGTTTTTAAGTCATTTGGCAGCATAAAAGAGTAGAATGTAAACATACCGTGCTTGATCGGTATATGTCAGAGTCGCCATGTTTATGAATACTTTTATTTATATCAATGGGTTATATAACCAACAGCTAACTTCTCATTAGTCACAGGTAGAATCAAGGTTAAAAGTCTAGGAACCCTTATATTTACACAATCCTGCTCTCGTACAAGACGTATTTATCTGCAACTAATGAGAAGTTACACCAACAGAATCCGTTATAAACAGAAATTATTTTTACTGTTTTTTGGAAGGTAGAGTAATATAATGACGGTTAGGCTCAATATTTTAGCCAATTATGGAGGAACGATAATCGCCTCCACTATCCCGATTCTTGCGTTGCCTTGGTATTTAGATTTTCTTGGTGCAGAGCAGTTTGGCTTGATCAGTTTTGTCATTATGTTGCAAGCGATACTGGGGCTTATTGATGCAGGTATGAGCCAGGCTATGATTAGAGGAATTAGTCAACGGCTTGGGTTGAAAGGCGTTGGAGAGCGCAAGGCAGCAAGTTTCCTTTTTAGTTTTGAGCGTATTTATTGGGGTTTTGCTTTGATTGCCTCATTGCTTACAGCATTGTTTGCTAAGTTTATTGCTGTTCACTGGTTAAATCTTGGTGATCTTCCTGTCTTATTAGGAGAACAAGCGGTGCTTGGTGCTGCTGTTTTATTTGCAGTACAATTTCCAGGTTCAATTTATCGTAGTATGTTGGTGAGCTCTCAGAAGCATACTTCACTGAATATTATCATATCGGTGTTTTGTATATTGCGTCATTTTGGAGCAGTGCTACTTATGATGAAGTGGCCATTCTTGTTTGTTTATTTAGCTTGGCATTGTGTGGTTGGTTTGCTAGAAACTTTGGTGCGTGGGTATTACGCATGGGGAAGTTTGTCTATAAAACGATGCGATGTCGTATGGTCTTTATCAGTGTTGAAGTCTGCTTGGTTCTTTGTGGCGGGGATGTCGGCAGCAACTTGGCTGGGGGCACTTACCGTACAGATGGATAAAATTATTCTTAGCAGAATGGTACCAATTGATCAATTTGGTTATTATGTTATCGCTGCAACTGTTGCTGCAGGCTCGTTGCAGATGATTTATCCGCTAGTGCAGGTAGTGTTGCCTCGAGCTATTCAATTAAATGAAGATATTGAGGCACTTAGAGCATTAAGCTTTAAGTTGCTTAAATCTATTGTGTTTATTGTTACGGTTGCAGGAGTTTCTTTTTTTCTTGGCGGTCACTGGGCTCTTAGTTTATGGCTTGGTAATATAAATGCCGTAGAATCTGTTTTTCCTCTGTTATCAATGTTGTTAGTTGGAACAGCATTGAATGCGATTTACAATGTGGGCTATATTTATTGGGTTGTATATGAAAATGTTAAGCGGATATTGATGGTTAATGCAATCTCATTGGTACTCTCTTTGTTGTTAATACCATTTTTAGTTTTGTGGCAAGGTGTGATTGGCGCGGCTTTTGGTTGGATAGTTATAAATTTGATTGGCTTTAGTTTGAGCCTAGAATGGCTAAGGCGAGGTAAAAGTGTTTAATCTCTTAAAAAAGATATATTGGTTGATGAGTGCTCAATTTGGTTTGGATGCGAGACGTTTTATTCAATCTTTATTAGGGATTCCACGTTATGTTAATGATTGGTTTTCTTTTCGTAAAAATTATTCTGGTAAGGTGACATTTTTTCCTTGTTTGCATGATTGGTGTGAGGAAGGTGGTACAGCCAGTGGTGAATACTTTTGGCAAGATCTTTATGTTGCCCAGCAGGTTTTTAGCACCAACCCTAACAGACATGTTGATATTGGATCTAGAGTCGATGGTTTTGCCGCGCATGTGGCAAGTTTTCGTGAAATTGAGATATTTGACATACGCCCTATAACGTCAAATGTTCCAGGTATGGTTTTTCGTCAGGCTGATTTAATGAATCCAATTGATGTGCCCGAGAGTTATTGTGATTCGTTATCCTGTTTGCACGCATTGGAGCATTTTGGGTTAGGACGCTATGGTGACCCTATTAATCCTGAAGGGCATATTATAGGTTTACATAATATGGTGAAAATTCTAAAACCTGGTGGAGTATTTTATTTATCCTCACCAATAGGTCTAGAACGAGTAGAGTTTAATGGCCAGCGTGTTTTTGATCCACAAAAGCTTGTTCAATTAGCTGCGGAACAAGGGCTGCTCTTGAAGAGCTTTTCTTCAGTGCAACTTGGTGGAGTATTGCAAGAGGCTAATGATATTGCGCTTGAAATAGCAAGGTTGGGGAAAAATCGTTACGCTCTTGGTGTTTTTACTTTTATTAAGCAGTGAGGTTGAGTTTTTGAAAGCAGTTATACGCAGAATGATTGGAGTTAATCATAATGAGGAGAGTCGAAATCAGTGGCTAGCAGAAACATTAGCTGCATTGCCTGCTGGTTTGAGATTACTTGATGCTGGGGCAGGTCAGTTGCGTAATAAGCCACTATGCTCGCATTTGCAATATATATCTCAAGACTTTTGTCAGTATGAGGGAATAGGCGATGAGCAGGGGTTGCAAACAGGTGTATGGGACACCAGTAATATTGATATTGTTTGTGATATTGTAAATATTCCTGAACCAGAAGCTTCTTTTGATGTTATTTTGTGCAGTGAGGTATTTGAGCATTTGCCAGATGCATTGGCTGCACTTGATGAGTTTTGCCGATTGTTGAAACCTGGAGGGAGGTTAATTATTACAGCTCCATTTGCTTCGTTTGTGCATTTTGCTCCTTATCATTACGCATCGGGGTTTAGTCGCTATTGGTATGAGTACCACCTTCCTCTTCGAAATTTTGAGATTCAAAAACTAATTCCTAATGGTGATTGGTTTTCTATCGCTAAGCAAGAAACTTTAAGGTTGCCATCTATGGCGCGGCAATATGGTGACTGGTGTTGGCCTTTAGCTTATCTGATATCAGGATTTAGTGTCCTTTATTTTTTGTTGCGAGGGCGGGGGCGGCAAGCAGATGATTTAGCTTGTTTTGGTTGGCACTGCATTGCTGTGAAGAATTAAGAAGAGGAGTATCTTTTGCATAGTTTTCTTAAACGCTTTTTATCAGCAAAATTAAGGTCTCGAATGAGGTCACGTCAGCCAGCTGTTTTTTTTCGAAAGTCTTCTTATTCTCAATGTGGAGAAGACTTGATCATAGCTTTTGTTTTAGAGCTTATACATGGCAAGCGTCCTATGCGTTATCTAGATATAGGTGCTAATCACCCTTTTCATTTATCAAATACAGCATTTCTATATCAATTGGGTGGTGAAGGTGTTCTCGTTGAGCCAGACCCTTATTATGCGAAGCTTTTGCGAAGTAAGCGCCCAAGAGACTCAGTTGTGGAATGTGGTGTGCATTTTACTGGTGAAAGTATCGCTGATTTTTATGTTATGGATCCTCCAACACTCAATACTTTTTCTCATCAAGAGATGACACGTTATGTCGAAATGGGGCATCAACTAAACGAAACTATACAGGTTAAACTTCAGGGAGTGAATGAGCTTCTTCAACAAGCTGGGGTCATTGATTTTATGAATATTGATGTTGAAGGGCTTGATCAAGCTATTTTAGAGGCACTTGATTGGGATCGGTTTAGACCAACTTGTGTTTGTGTAGAGACTATCAGTTATGAAACAGAAGAAGAGCCTGAAAAATTCAATGCGATTATTGAACTTATGAAAGATAAGGGTTATTTCCCATATGCGGATACTTTTATAAATACTATATTTATTGATCGACGACAGTGGTTGAATCGTTGGAATAAAGTGTGATTGTTTCTCAGATTATCGGTGGGCTCGGAAATCAAATGTTTCAATACGCTACAGGGCGAGCTCTGTCGCATCGTTTACACGATACATTTTTTCTGGATCTTGATGGTTTTTCTGGTTACCAACTGCATCAAGGGTTTGAACTATCTAATGTGTTTCAATGCGAAGTGAACGTTGCTACGCGCAGTCAGATGCAAGCTCTACTTGGTTGGCGAAGTTTTTCGAGTGTGAGACGATTGTTGATGAAGAGGTCATTGAAGTGGGCGAGAGGTCATCGTGTTATGATTGAACCGCATTTTCATTACTGGTCTAGATTCGCCGAGATTAATGAGGGTTGTTACCTTTCTGGATATTGGCAATCAGAAAGATATTTCAAACCCATTGAAAATATTATTCGGCAAGACTTTAAGTTTAATCATCTTTTGAAGGGAGTGAACCTCGATTTAGCGCAACAGATGACAGAAGTTAATTCGGTGAGTTTGCATGTTCGTCGGGGAGATTATGCTTCAGATGCTAATACGAACCATACTCATGGACTCTGCCCTCTCGACTATTATAGGGATGCGATTTTATATATAGCACAGAATACTGTCGCTCCATCGTTCTTTATTTTTTCTGACGATATTGAATGGTGTAGAGAACATTTGAAACTGAGCTTTCCCGCTACTTATATCGACCATAACAAGGGAAGTAATAGCTATTGTGATATGCAATTAATGAGTCTTTGTCATCATCACATTATTGCCAATAGTTCGTTTAGTTGGTGGGGAGCATGGCTGAACACTCGCTTGGATAAAATTGTCATAGCACCAAAACAGTGGTTTGCGAATGGCAATCGGACGGATGATTTGATTCCAGCAGAATGGCTTGTTATGTGAAGGCTTGGATGTAATGGATAAAAAAGAACCTGCTTTGAAAGCCCTTGTGATTGGTGGCGGCGGTTTTATAGGCGTTCACTTAGTAACTCGGCTTGTTATTTCAGGTAGGCAAGTAACTGTGCTAGATAGATCGGCCTTGTTAGATCGGTTTTTACATGAGCAAATAACTTATGTAGTTGGCGATTTTTCCGATAAAAAAATAGTTGATGAATTGGTGGCAGAGCATGATGAAGTCATACATCTGGCTTATGCAACAGTACCGAATACATCTTTTGATGACCCATTGGCTGATCTTGTGCAGAACCTGCGGCCAGCAGTGCAATTGTTTGAGATCGTGGCAAAGCATGGTGCAAGGTTGATGCTCGTTTCTTCAGGTGGAACTGTATATGGCGAAGCGCAGGATGACTTTATCAGCGAAGATCATCCTACGCATCCTATCTCACCTTATGGTGTGACTAAATTAACGTTGGAAAAATATGCTTACCTTTATGCTGTAACGCGAGGTCTTAATGTTGTTTGTGTGCGACCTGCTAACCCTTATGGTGAAGGGCAGCGACCATTTTCAGGTCAAGGTTTTATTGCTACAGCGATGGCTATGGCTCTGCAACACAAGGCGATCAGTATATTTGGCTCACAGGGAACTGTGCGAGATTATATTTATATTGATGATTTGATTGAAGGTTTGTTGTTTGTATTGAATGGTGGTGAATGCAGTACGGTTTATAATATAGGATCATCCATTGGACGCAGTAATTTGGATGTTATCCAAGCCATGAGACCTTTGCTTGCAGATATTGGTATTGATGTTCAGGTGAATATTGCGCCAGCTCGCTCTTTTGATGTGCAAAGAAACGTATTGGATTGTACGCGCCTACGACAGCTAGGTTGGTCTCCCAGAACTGCATTTGATGATGGTCTGCAACGCACCTTAACATGGTTGCAGGAGTATCTGCGATGAATCAACCAAAAATCAGTGTTGTGATGTCTATTTACAATAGTGCAAAGTATTTAAAACTGGCTATAGACAGCGTCCTTAATCAGACATTTACAGATTTTGAACTTATTATTATTGATGATGGCTCAATTGATGATGGTGCTGATATTGTAAAAACATACAGTGATTCACGCATTCGTTATATGTATCAATCAAACCAAGGTTTGGCAGCAGCATTAAATGCCGCAATTGCATCGGCGAGAGCAGATTTGATTGCACGTATGGATCCTGATGATATTTGTTTCCCTGACCGATTAGAAAAAGAATATGCGTATTTGTGTGCCCATTCTAATGTTGTGATAGTTGGTAGTGCAGCAATGTGCATAGATGCTGAAGGTCATACCTTGGGGCTTATTCATAAGCCTTCTTATGAAAAGGAAAATTCTCCTCTTCCTGAAACACCTTGTATTCATCCCAGTGTCTTATTTAGATTGTCGACATTTCAACAAGCAGGGGGATATATGACTGATATGCGCTATGGCGGTGAAGATGCTGTCTTGTTTAATAGCATGTTGAATTTTGGTGCTGTTGCTAATCTTACTGAACCTTTAATGTATTATCGGTTACATCCTTCATCTATGAGTCAAAAATCACGACGTTTTAATCGTTTACTGCGTCAACAAATACGTAAAGAAGTGATGAAATTAAGCGTTAGTGAAAAGGAACAAGAAGATTTGAAAAAAGAATATCAACTATCTGGTTCAGGTTCTTTTGGCTATAATTTATATGTTGGGAAACTGTTGATTAAAAATAATGATGTGAAAGCTTGGCGTTATTTTTTTTCGGCTATTCAAGAAAACCCATTGTCTATGTATGCATGGCTTTGTTTGTTGCTAAGTTGTTTTTCTGCAGTACGGATAAAAAAATAATGGGAATATAGGTTTTAATACAAACTTGGTTGCGCTTTTTATCAAAGGCAGAGTGAATGAAAGTTCTTCATGTTAATATGAATTTGGATGCGGTTCATGGTGGCGGTACAGTGGAGCGAGTATGGCAATTGCATCGCTGTATGAAACAGATGCCTGACGTACAATCGCGCATTCTTTGCTTGCATAGCCCCGATGGTCATGGTCAAAAAGATGCCGACGTGATTGAAATTCCATGTTTGAATCGGCGTTGGTATTTACCTGCACCTTATTTGTTGTTGATGTACAGGCAAGCGCGATGGGCTGATGTTATTCATTTAATGAATCATTGGACGGTGATCAATGCTTTGATGTATATCATGGCGTGTTTGACACATACCCCCTATGTTGTTTGCCCTGCTGGTGCATTAACCCTTTTCGGGCGTTCTGGAGCTCAGAAGCGTCTCTACCGTACGCTGATTGGTCGGAACATCTTGCGACAATCATCTGCGGCTATTGTTATTGCTGAGCATGAACGAGGTTTATTGTATAATGAGGGCGTATCCGAAACAAAGATCGAACACATTCCTAATGGCGTGAATGCCGATGACTTTCGTTGCCAGGATGTGAGGCAATTTCGTCATCAGGCAAACTTGGGTGATCGGGACTATATACTTTTTGTTGGTCGCTTGAATCCTATTAAGGGTGCAGACTTGCTGTTGCAGGCATTTGCATCGCTTGCTCAAGATTTCCCTATGGTTGATTTGGTTCTGGCAGGCCCTGATGGTGGTCAACGCATGGAGCTTGAACAACAAGCTTTAGCAGCGGGGCTTCAGTCACGCATTCACTTTCCTGGTGTTGTGAGGGGCGGTGAGAAGTCTGCTGCTTATCATCATGCACTTGTTACGGTTATTCCTTCGCGTAAGGAAGCGATGTCGATTGTTGCTTTGGAGGCTGCTATTTGTGCATCGCCAGTAGTTTTGACGGATCAATGTGGTTTTGACCATATGGAAGAGGCTGGTGCTGCTTTGTTAGCAGAAGCCAATAGTGAATCGTTGGCACGTCGTTTGCGTGAAGTGTTGCGTTATGATTGCTCTGCAAGAAACACCATGGGGCAACGTGGGCAAGCTTTTGCTCGCGACCATTACACTTGGCAATGGGCTGCTAAACGGCATATAAAGATGTTTGAAACATGCATATCCTCATCGTAACACATTATTTCTATCCCGAGCAATTCCGTATCAATGATCTTGCCTTGGAGTTAAAAGCGCGTGGGCATCAGGTGACTGTGCTGACTGGGCTGCCGAATTACCCCAAGGGCGAATGGATGAATGGTTACGGTTATGGTTCGATTGGGGATGAGGATTGGCAAGGTGTACGAATCGTCCGTGTACCTACGCTGCGCCGAGCTGCGGGTAAGGGATGGCAATTGGCATTGAATTACGCCAGCTTTGTGTTTAGTGCCTGTGTTTTAGCTCCGTTTTGGTGTCGTGATGACTATGATGTGATTTTTACTTACGAGCCTTCGCCGTTTACGGTGGGAATTCCAGCCGCCATGCTGCGTTATTTGCGGCGCGCACCGATGATTTTTTGGGTGCAAGATTTGTGGCCAGAAAGTCTTGCTGCGGCTGGGGCGGTACGTTCACCGCGTGTACTTCGCTGGGTTGGGCATGTGGTACGTTGGATTTATCAGCGTTGTGATTTGGTGTTGGTGCAATCACGGGCGTTTATTGAACCAGCGGTAGCAGCAGGAGCGCGGCGAGAGGATGTGCGCTACTTCCCTAATTGGGCAGAGTCTAGCTTCCTTCCTGTGGCAGCCCCGAAGAAAAGACAAGTGCCAGCAGGATTTGTGGTGATGTTTGCTGGTAATATGGGGGAGGCGCAATCGTTGCTAACCATTGTTGCAGCAGCAGCGCGTTTGCGTCATGTGGCAGATATTCAGTGGGTGATGATTGGTGATGGACGGCGTATGGCATGGATGCAAGAAGCGGTGCAAGACCAAGGCTTGCAAACATGTGTGCATTTTCTTGGTCGCCATCCGACAAGCAGTATGCCTAGCTTTTTTGCGCAAGCGGATGCGTTGTTGGTAACTTTAAAAGCTGACCCTGTTTTTGCTCAAACGATTCCTAGTAAGGTTCAGTCTTATCTTGCTTGTGGTAAGCCTATATTAGCAGCCTTAAACGGCGAAGGTGCAACAGTGGTTAAGCAGAGTGGTGGTGGCATCGCTGTGGCAGCCGAAGATGATGCTGCGTTAGCAGATGCGGTATTGCAATTGTACAATATGCCTTCTGAACAACGCACAACGATGGCGTTATCAGCGCGTCGATATTTTGAAGAGACGTTTCAACAGGAACAGTTGATTGATCAGTTGTTGCAATGGATGCAAAACGTGCATAGGGGATAACATGCGTATATTGATACTGGGTGGCGATGGCATGCTAGGGCATCAGTTATTGCGCTCTTGGCAGAAACAACACGATGTCTTTGTTTCTCTGCGTCGCGGTTTACTTGATTATGCCGCTTATGGTTTATTCCATGATAAAAATAGTATCGATCATGTAGATGTGCTGGATGTGGATGCTGTGCGCAAGGCTATTGATCTTGTGCGCCCTGATGCACTTATTAATGCGGTTGGGATTATTAAACAGCGTGATGCCGCCCATCAAGCGGAGCCTAGTATTGCAGTGAATGCTTTATTGCCGCATCAATTATATCGTTTATGTATTGAACGAGGGATACGTTTGGTTCATTTGAGCACGGATTGCGTTTTTAGTGGTAAGCAAGGGTATTACACAGAAGCGGATCTTGAAGATGCTCGTGACTTATATGGTCGTAGTAAATTATTGGGGGAGGTCGATGCGCCAGGAGCGATTACGCTGCGTACCTCAATTATTGGCCTAGAATTGGCGCGTAAGCAAAGTTTGATTGAATGGTTTTTGGCACAGCGTGGTGTGGTTCGGGGCTTTACCAAGGCTATTTATTCGGGTTTTACAACGCAGGAAATGGCGCGTGTTATTGATGTTGTATTGCGTGAACATAGCGACCTTTCGGGCGTCTATCACGTGGCGAGTGCACCGATCAACAAATATGAGTTGTTGCACATGTTAGCAAGGTTATTGCATCGTGATGATATTGAGATCACCGCTGATGACAGCTTTGTTTGTGATCGCAGTTTGGATGGTTCTCGTTTTTGCCAGCGTACTGGTTACTATCCGCCATCATGGTTAGCAATGTTAAGCGAGTTAGCACAACAGTTTCAACAGGGAAAAGATAATGATACTTCAAGATAAATGCGTGTTGGTGACAGGCGGAACAGGTTCGATGGGCAAAGTGCTGGTGCGCCGTTTGTTAGCAGGTGAACTTGGTACACCACGTAAAGTCGTAGTTTTATCCCGTGATGAGGGTAAGCAGCATGATATGCGTATGGCTTATTTGAATCGTACGGTGACTACGGATGAAGTGATTTTTAATAATTTCCGTCAAGCATTGGAATTTCGTATTGGTGATGTGCGCGACTTCCATGATGTGTGTTCAGCGATTCGGGGAATGGACGTGGTCATTAATGCTGCCGCATTGAAACAAGTACCTACGTGTGAATATTTTCCCGATCAAGCAGTGATGACTAATTGCGTGGGGGCGATGAATATTGTGCGCGCCATTCGTGAGCACGATTACCCTGTAAATACCGTGGTTGGCATCAGTACCGATAAGGCAGCCAAACCCGTGAATGTGATGGGAATGACCAAGGCGGTACAAGAGCGCGTGTTTACTTCGGCAAATGTCTTGATTCCTAACACACGTTTTATCTGTGTGCGTTATGGTAATGTGCTTGCTTCGCGTGGTTCGGTTATTCCATTGTTTCATGATCAAATAGCGAATGGTGGTCCTGTAACTTTGACTGTACCAGCCATGACGCGTTTTTTACTTAGTTTGGATCAAGCGGTGGATACGGTGTTTGCTGCCCTGCATACGGCATTACCTGGTGAAACTTTGGTGCCAGATGCACCTGCAGCAACGGTGGCGAATTTGGCTTCAGCACTGATTGGTGATCGAAATATTGAAATTAAAGTTTTGGGCATTCGACCAGGTGAAAAAATGCATGAGATTATGGTCTCTGATGAAGAATGCCCTCATACCATACGGCGTGGTAATTATTACGCTATTCGCCCTATGTTGCCAGAGTTGGTGGGCGATGTAGATCAGCAAAGTGCTGCCTTGAATAAGGCTTTTAGCTCGGAAGATTGCGTGCTTTCTTTGGCTGATACGGTGACATTGTTAGAGCGTTATCATTTAATGCCTGGCACGGTACAGTTATCAGAGGGCGGAGAGTTATTAGCATGAAACCATTAAAAGTCATGACCGTGGTGGGCACGCGCCCTGAACTCATTAAACTCTCTCGGGTGATTGCGGAAATGGATCGCCATTTTGAGCATGTGTTGGTGCATACAGGGCAAAACTACGATGATGAATTGAATCGTGTGTTTTTCACCGATTTAGCCATTCGCCCCCCGAATCACTATTTGAATGCAGCAGGGAGCACGCCTGTTGATACGATAGCGCAAGTGTTGGCGAAGATTGATCCAGTCATTGCCGATGAAAAGCCTGATGCGATGCTGATCTATGGCGATACCAATAGTTGTATGGCTGCGATTGCGGCAAAACGCCATCGCGTTCCTGTGTTTCATATGGAAGCTGGCAATCGCTCTTTTGATGAGCGTGTACCAGAAGAGATCAACCGTCGTATTGTCGATCATATTAGTGATATTAATATGCCATTGACTGAGCATGCACGCCGTTATTTATTGGCTGAAGGCATAAAAGCGGAAAGTATTATTAAAACAGGCTCGTGTATGCAAGAGGTACTAGCCTATTATGCACCGAAAATTGACTCTTCAGACGTATTACAACGATTAGACTTGAAGGCTCGGGGTTACTTCCTGATCAGTGCCCATCGTGAGGAAAATGTTGATACGCCAGCTAGGCTTAATGCGCTGTTGAGATCCTTGAACGCGTTAGCCGATTGTTACGATGTGCCGATTATTTTTTCTGTTCATCCACGGACGAAAAAACGTTTGGATGCTTTGGCACATGACCATCTTGATGATCGCATTCAGTTGATGAAGGCGATGGGCTTTCTTGATTATATTCAGTTACAAAAACAGGCTTTATGTGTGATTTCCGATAGCGGTACGATTGCTGAGGAAGGTTCGTTATTAAACTTACCAGCGGTAACCTTGCGTCAAGCGCACGAGCGTCCCGAAGGCATGGATGAAGGCACGGTGATTATGTCCGACGTTACGCATGAAGAGGTGCTGCCATCCGTAGCGATGGCATTGGCGCATTTTGATGCAACAAGTCCTGTGATTCAGCCAGTGGCAGATTATAATGGTGGTGCTGTTTCGTTAAAAGTGGTGCGTATTATTCAAAGCTACACCAGCTATATTCGTCGTACGGTATGGCGCGAGTCGTAAGTGGGCTTATTGTGGTGAAAGCCCCTTGCGGGTAAGCTAACCTACTTCATACGCCAACGCCAAGGCTGCCATGCTCATGGTGCCTTCAAATGATTGTGCACCTGCGATAAATAGTCCGTTATGGCAGAACATGGCATCCTTAATGCCTGTGACCTCTTGCAGCGCGTGGTCGGATAATCCTGCCCATGGCTGCGGGAGTGGTTTCTTATTTTCAAACGAACCGAGTTCAACGGGTACGGTTTGAATTCTCCACTCGCCAGTTTCTGATGGGTAAACCACATATAATGCAGCTTCAGATAGGGCGAGTACTGTTTTCTTCCATGGGGTGTATTGTTCTAATACAATCACTCTTGGGTCGGCTGCTTCATCAATGGCTTTGGCGACGATGGCTTTGGCGTCGATGCCACTACTGGCTGAAGCAATGAAGCGTGCCAATACACGCGATGCAAAATCAACGGCTTCGTCAAAACAGCGATCTACTTGCGTCTCTTCTTGCCACGTTGGATTAAACATAGCAATCGTATGGCTTAACGTAATACCACTGATGACCCCTTCGACGTGACCGCAATCGATGGCATCAATCGTGGATACCAATCCTGAATCCACCGCTTTTGCGACCGCTTGCTTACCTTGGCATATCGCCACACCATATTTTTGCCAGATTAAACCAAAAGAGGAGTAGGGGATACCATTGTCACGTGCGCCAGCACCACCACGCTGATGATGGTCAAAACGGTCTTTGTCGGGATCATATTCGCCACCGACATCAATCACCACATCAGCTTCGGCGATCAGTGTTAGATCACGGGTGCGGATAAGTTTGAAGTCGGGAAATAAATGCTTGATAGCAGCGATGCTGAACACATCATCGGCATGAAAGTTGCCATTGTGCGTTACGATGATTTTATTATTCATGGGCGGCGCAGACTATATAACCTGAATTATTCGTAAATACTATCGCGCCCTTGCTTGTCCGGTTGCAAAAAAGGGTTCTACGCAATCATCACGATGATTTATGAATGTCAGGTTACATCAACGGACCTGTGGGTTTGTTGATGGTGGCGGTGTCTTCGATGGTGCCAAAATGGTTTTCATAATTACGGATGTTTTCTGCTAAGGCTTGCATAAAACGTTTGGCATTTCTGGGTGTTACTACCACTCGTGCGTTCACCGAGCCACCTTGTTGTGAGGCGAAAATAAAGTCCAACATAAACTCTTCTTGGGTATGCGAGGAAATAAGCTGATTGGCATAAACGCCGCGCTGTACCTCAGGTGGTAATTGAATAGGGATATTGGTTTCTTGTTCTGCTGGCATAACAACTCCTTGCTTGGTGGCTCGCGCTTTATTTCAGCTTGGTGCGCGCTAGTGTAGCTTGTATGAACGAGACAAGCACTATCACTACTATTTTACTGGATCGCGATGGCGTGATTAACTTTGATTCGCCTGATTATATTTTAACAGCGGCACAATGGCAGGCGATTCCTGGCAGCCTTGAAGCGATTGCACGCGCCAAACAAGCAGGAATGCAGACCGCACTCATCAGTAATCAATCGGCGTTAGGGCGCGGTATGATTCCGCAAGCCGATTTTGATGCGATTCATGCCACGATGATGTCGGCGATTGCGCAGCAGCATGGCGCGTTGGATGCGGTGATGTATTGCCCCCACGCCCCAGAAGATCAGTGCCTTTGCCGTAAACCGTTGCCAGGGATGATTCATCAAGCCTTGCAGGCATTACATACTACGTCAGATACGGCGGTCATGATTGGTGATTCCTTGCGTGATGTGCAAGCAGCGATTGCAGCGGGTGTGCGCCCGATATTGGTGCAAAGTGGTTATGGTGATGCTGCAGCTATCCTCGCCAAGGCACAAAAACTGGATCATAACATTGCTGCCTACCCTGATTTAGCTAGCGCGATGACAGCTGTGTTAGGTAACAAGCCATGAACCCCAAGGCGATGCTTCATACGCGCAACCATGACCGTGACAGTGCGGGGATGGATTATGTCTATCCCGTGGTTTCGCGTCGGGCTGGTGGCGTTTCCATTGGTATCAATTTAAACCCTGATAATCGCTGTAATTGGCATTGTTTGTATTGCCAAGTGCCTAATCTTCAACGTGGTCATGCGCCACAGATTGATCTTGCTCGTTTGCATGATGAGTTGCACACGCTATTGGATGATGTGTTGCATGGTAACTTTATGCAGGAGCGGGTTGCTGCGGGGCAACAAAGGCTGTGTGATATAGCATTCTCTGGCAATGGAGAGCCAAGTAGTAGCCCGCAGTTTGAGGCTTGCATGGAAACGGTGATTGCGGTCAAACAGTATTTTGCATTGGATGAACTACCGCTGCGCTTGATTACCAATGGTTCTTATATGCGCAAAGCTTATGTTCAGGCGGCGTTAAAAAACATGGCGAAACATCAGGGTGAGGTTTGGATTAAAGTTGATGCTGTTGCCCCAGCGGATGTGGCGCGCATCAATGGCGTGCATATGACGCCGCAGCAATTATTGGAACAGCTTAGCATTGCTGCAAGATGTTGCCCAACATGGATTCAGAGTTGCTTCTTCCACGATAGTAAGGGGCGTGATGCCAATGCCCGTAGCTATGATTGGTTGGCTTGGCTGCGGCAAGTCAAAGCTGAGAAAATTCCGATTCAAGGTGTTTTACTGTACGGTCTGGCGCGCCCTTCGATGCAGCCAGAAGCAGCGGAAATCAGCGCGCAAGATGAAGTGTGGATGGAAGGTTTAGCTCAGCAAGTGCAAGCCCTTGGTATTCCAGTGAAATGCAATTGAGCTATGTCTTTTTAAACAGTTACCCTGAGTGCTGGTAGTTTAGGCGGGATAAGGTGCGGCGCACAGGTAGTATGCGCTCGGCGGTCATGGATAGGGTGGCGATGCCTAAATCAAGGAACGTTTGCGTCCAGTCCTGACTACCCGCTAACTCACCACATATGGATACTGGAATTTGCGCTTTACGCGCTGCTTGCACCGTTAATTCAATCATTTTTTTTATCGCTGGATGTTCAGCGGTATAATAGATGCCACAACCATCGCTATCTCGGTCGGCTGCCATGCAGTATTGAATGAGGTCATTACTGCCGATGGAAAAGAAATCAGAGGCATGTGCCAGTTCATCGGCAATCATCACTGCTGCCGGCACTTCAATCATACTACCTAATGAAGGAACTGATGATATTTGCAGGTCATTGGCGCAATGGTGCAATAGTGTGCGAACGTGTTGTACTTCTTCTACGGTGCTGATCATCGGAATCATGATACTTATAGGGCCATGAAGCGAAGCGCGTAATAAGGCGCGTAGTTGTGCTTCGAGTACTTCTGGCCAGGCCAACAGCAAACGGATGCCGCGTAAGCCTAGGGCGGGGTTTTCTTGTTTCGCAGTGCCGCCAGTGAGTTGTTGGAATAATGCAGGTTTATCGCCGCCTATATCCAATAAACGAAAGACCACAGGTTTACCTTGCATGTGTTCTACTACCCGGCGGTATGCTTCGTATTGGCTCGTTTCATCGGGAATCGTGGGTGAACGTAAATAGATGAATTCTGTGCGAAATAGACCAACACCATCAGCGCCAACAGCGCGAACAGCGGCAATTTCCTCTTCAAACTCTATATTTGCCATCAATGCCAAGGGCTGATGGTCTTTGCTTAATGAGGGGCGTTTGGCAAAGTATTGAAGGTCATGACGCACAGCAGCCATGGCTGACATAAAGGCTCGTGAGTGCTCAAGGTCCTGTTGGTTAGGATCCAGTACATAGCAATTACGCTCGGCATCCAAAATAATACAGTCTCCATCTTCGACTTGCTTACACAAGGTGCGTGTTCCCACCAGCATGGGTAAACCAATCCCTCGTGCGATAATAATGGCATGCGCATTGACACCGCCCTGATCAGCGATCACCCCCGCAGCTCCCATGCGCCATAAATTGATAACATCAGAAGGGCTGATATCGAGCGTGACAAAAATGGTGGAGTCCTCATGTTGAGCGATTGGCGTTAATGGTTGCTGCGCGCTGAGGTGTTGTAACAGTCGTTGACCAAGATGCCATACATCTTGAAATCGTTCGCGAAAGTATTCGTCTTCCATGGTTGCAAACAGGCGTTGTAATAGGTTTAAATGCTTGCGCAAAGCCCATTCAGCATTGAGTTGTTCATCGCTGATGCGTTGGCGCACCCGTCCCGTAAATTCGGGGTCATCCAGCATCAGGCGATGGGCTTCTAGAATAGCAGCGACTTCGTGGTGCCCCGCTTGTGTGACTTGTTGGGATTCGCGTTGCAGTTCTTCGCTAGCGCGTTTAATGGCGGTATCCAAACGTGCTTGCTCTTGCAGGACTTCATGTGCTTGCAGTGTACGTTCTTCTACAGGGGATTCGCCTGAGACCAGTATTTGCACACGGCCAACCACCACGCCAGAACTGGAAGCTGCTGCATCTCCTTGGTAGCGCGACATGCTATTCACCTTCGCCGAATAGGTTGTTTACCAACTGTTCTAGTGTGTCGAGAGCGACAGCTGCATCCTCACCCTCTGCGCGCAGGGTTAATGCTGTGCCCCGCGAAGCAGCCAGTAGCAGTACGCCCATAATGCTTTTGCCATTCACTTCCATCTCATCACGGCGAATAAATACATCTGATTGAAATTCAGCCGCCGTTTTTACAAATAGGGCCGAAGCACGTGCGTGCAGACCAAGCTTATTTTGAATGCAAACCAGTCTTTCAGCCATGTTGCGTGAGTTCCTTATGGTCGGTCATGAATTCTGATGTGACGCACATGTATTGTTTGCCTGCTGCTACAGTATCTTGTGCCAAGGTTTTTAGGTCGGTGGCAGCAGCGCGTTCTGAAACAGCCTTAATTAACGACGGGATATTAAAACCCGAGATAACTTCGCAGCCAGCCAGCGCGCTAGATTGGGCGATGTTGCATGGTGTGCCGCCAAACATATCGGCAAAGACTAAAACACCATCACCAGCATCACATTGTTGAATGGCAAGCTTCATCAGTTCTAATGATTGGTCGATGTGATCGGAATCTTCCACATCAATGGCGGTAAGAAAGGGTTGTTCCCCTAGCACATGTTCAATCGTTTTTTTGGACTCACTGGCAATTTTGGCATGGGCAATCAACACAATACCTATCATAAAAAGAACCTCTTAGACAGTCATGCGCGTGCAAGCGCGAACATGAACCAAATATCAAATAATTATAATTCGCGGTGAATCACCAAGGGCTGGCACAATTCTTCTTCACGCATCCAGCGTGCAATAGATTCGATAAGGTACACCGAACGATGACGACCACCACTGCAACCAATGGCTAGGGTGAAGTATTGTTTGCGCTCACGTTTTAAACGTGGCCATAAAAAAGATAGCCATTGTTCGATATGCTGAATCGATTCGCTAACTTCGGGGTACTGCGTAAAAAAATCATGAATAGCAGCATCTTGCCCAGTCATGGGTGCTAGGTGGGTGATGTAATGGGGGTTGGGTAGGTAGCGTGCATCCAGCACCATATCCGCCGACTTGGGTAAGCCGCGACGGTAGCTGAATGAATACAAGGTGCAGTTTGGTGTGCGGTTGTAAACACGGTTGTCACCTTGTTCAAGCCAAAATGTTTCAATCAAATCAGCTAGTTCATAGGGGTTTAGCATCGAACTATCCAGCACCATATCGGCCTGTTGGCGGATGGTGTTCAGGGCTTGACGTTCCGACTGAATAGAAGCTTCTAATGTTGTGTTGCCATCATGGTGGAAGGGGTGTTTGCGGCGCAGGGTAGAAAAACGTTGTTGTAATACTTCATCATCAGCATCCACAAACAGCGTTAAACATTGACCTTGAATTTCAGGTAAGGCGAGTGTTTCCGAGCCTTGAAAGCTGCGTACATCCAAGCAAACCGCAGCACGTTCGTGATGGTTGCGAACAGATGTGGACCAAGCCTCCAGCATTTCAACAGGTAAATTATCAGTGCAGAAAAAACCAAGGTCTTCCAGTGCATGCAGTGCCGTGCTTTTACCTGCCCCTGAAAGCCCACTGACAATAATCATCGTATAGTTAGCATTCGTCATGATTACCCCTCTAAAATACGTTTATTCATTCGATCAATAAATAGCTGATTATCATCCATGCCCAAGTTGCGCATGGATTGACTGCGTGTGGCAACTTCAACTAATACAGCCATCGAGCGTCCTGGGCTTACGGGTAGGTAAACTACAGGCAGTGCGACACCATTAACTTCGGTCATTTCTTGTTCGCGTTCACCGCGATTTTCTTGTTTGAATTCATGCCAAGCGACGCAATGGACGACCAGTGTTGCGCGTTTGGATTGGGTGATTGCAGCAGAGCCAAAGACGTTACGTACGTTGATGAAGCCGAGACCGCGAACCTCTAAGAAATCTTTGATCGGTTCAGGGCAGCGTCCGACCAAGGTGTCAGGTGCTTCGCGAAACAACTCAACACAGTCATCGGCAACCAAGCGATGCCCTCGTGTGATAAGTTCCAGTGCAATTTCACTTTTCCCTGAGCCGCTGTTACCCATTAATAATACGCCTTGACCAAATATATCCATAAAGACGGCGTGCAAGGTGACTTTTGGGGCTAATTTTTTGGAAAGGTATAGGGTCATGCTGAGCATAAACTCAGAAGAGGTCAGCTCAGATACAATCAAGGGTGTGTCGGTGCGTTCGGCTGCTGCTAAAATGACTGCTGGTGGGGTAATGTCACGTGTGATGATGGCTGCTGCTACGCGTAAATCAAAAAATTGATTGATGGCATCGTATTGCTCTTGCTCAGTGCGCGAGGATAGAAAGTTAAGTTCCGTTTCGCCAATAACCTGCAAACGGAAATCGCTGAGGTGGTCAATAAAGCCAGTAAATGCTAGGGAGGGCTTTTGAATGCGTGGGTGGTCGATAACCCGTGTGATGCCACGTTCACCAGCAATAAGTCGCATTTTTAGCTGCTTGCTCTGATCTTTGAGGATCTCAGACAAGCTAATACTGGTGATAGCCATTAGCTCATGATGGCTTCGGCAGCAAAAGCATCGGATAGTTCCTGCGGGTCTTCACAAGTCATTAAAAAACTGCGAAAAGATGCTTGCTGTAATAAACGTGCCAGTGTAGCAAGTAATGCCAAATGTTTGTTTTCTGCATCATCTGGTACCAAAAGCATTACCACCAAATGAACAGGCTCACCATCGATTGCATCAAAGTCGACCCCTTGAGGGTGTCGCGCTAAAGCAACGATGGGAGCGGCAAGGTCTGGTAAACGGCTATGGGGAATAGCGACCCCATAGCCAATACCTGTCGTACCAAGCTGCTCTCTTGCCATGATTGACTCCAACACCTGATCGGGATCAAGTGCGTAAAGCAGCCCTGCGAGCTCAGTAATTATGCCTCGTTTACTGCCCGCAGTAGAGCAAACAATAATGCGCTCAGGCGGAATTAACGATGAGCTCACTTTTAGACCTTATGCCTTAGGTTCAATCCAACTTACGCCACCATCAGGACGACGATAAAGAACGTTGAGGGTATCTGTTTCAATATTGGTGAAAAAGATGATGTCGCGATTCTCTTCTAAATCCATGTGCATGACGGCATCTGTTACCGACATAGGCAATGCCTGAATCATGCGATGGTCATCAAACGATGGCTGGAAGTCTTCGGATAATTCATCATCTGCATCAGATTGACCAAGAATACGGTGCGCTACTTCAATTTGACGCCCCGCTCTGTGGTTCTTTTCAGCACGAGTGCGAATTTTTGAACGGTAGCGTTTCAACTGACGGTTCAGTTTGCCTACTACACCGTCAATTGAAGCATACATGTCTTCAGTTTCTTTGCTGGCATGGATGTTTGTTCCGCTTACCTGCATGCTGATTTCGCAGCGTTGGCGGTATTTTTCAACCGACATAACCACATGAACATCCACAACATGGTCAAATGAATGTTTCAGGTGTTGCAGCTTGTCTTCTACATACTGTTTTAATGCTTCAGTCAGCTCAACATGATGACCGGTAATCGATACCCGCATAGAGCATACCTCCAGATAAATCAACCGCGTTTATTAAGTTCTCTCACACGCATGGGGTGTATGAAAGTGCTGCCAAAGGGTAGCCTCACGGTAGCGGTCGCACCACGAGACAGTGTATTCTCCCCAAAGCAAAATTGCAAAAAAAGAATGAAGTTGACGAGGTAATGGTTCAGCTTACCAATATTTTTTAGTTGCATGCATCAAAAGCACTTACACACAGGGAGTATGTTGCGCGCCTTTTTTGCTGGCGAATAAAACACAGGCAGTCTGAATCGTTACTTCATGAGAAAACGTCAGCTTTTTATGAATCAGTAGGAGTCACATCCTGTAATAGGTTTTTTAACTCACCATTTTGCGCTAATTCAGTGACAATGTCACAACCACCAATAAATTCACCTTTGATGAATAGTTGAGGGATTGTTGGCCAATCAGCGTAGCGTTTAATGCCTTCACGAACGTTATCGTCCAACAAGACATTTACTGCTGCATAAGGTACACCTTCGGTGTTCAGAATAGCAGCTACGCGCTGGGAAAATCCACATTGCGGAAACTCAGGTGTACCCTTCATAAACAGTACCACATCATGGTTGTTTACCACTTGTTCAATCTGTTTAAGTACTTCTTCCATGATTAACTCCGCAGAATAGCACCAAAGCGATAATCACTTTGGTGCTATTGGATTTGGTGGGCCCACCAGGACTCGAACCTGGAACCAACCGGTTATGAGCCGGTAGCGCTAACCAATTGCGCCATAGGCCCTTAAGCGGCGGCAGGATAACTATTCCCACTGAATTGGCAACCATAGCACACGACAAAGCGGTAACTTAGCTTGATAGGCATAACTTTCTGTCACATCGAGCGATGAAACACCGTTGCTACAGTGCGTGATAAAGCCATGCTCGTTTAATAGAGCCACTCGAACATGATGCTAGCGCCGCGTTCACCTTTTTCTGCTTGCGAAGCAGTAGTTACATACACGTTGTCGCTAGAGACCATTGCATACAGGTGCAATCGCCATTGCCTTTGGGCATAATGAAGACCAAAAAAAGACCATAATACTAAAGGTCGCTTTTTGATGTGGTGACTGCGACGAAATGTGTTTCCATCAAGGAATATATTGCGTGCTACAGCGGTTCCTCGCATGGTGGCAGTAGCATAGATTGATGCACGTTGTTGTTCTGCGGCAGGCAGGGTTGCCATATAATGAATGTTTAAACCGATGGGATCAGGTGCGGCGTTAAAGCCTGATGGCATATTCAGTCCAAAGCGGAGGTCAAGATCAATACTGGCTTGGGTTAATAAATTACCTGCTGTAACACAGCCACCTACAGCAACATCCCAAGCGTATTGGGCAGGATGCCCACCATGGCTCAGCCGTTGTTTGCGTAAAATATTGATACCCAATAATGGTTCGTTGGATAATTGGTTGTGCCAGCCCTGTGGTACACCATTACCACTGAACTGATGAACGGTTTTTTGTGTGATTCCGCCCAGTGAAGCGGGACCTAGTACACCGATGACGACTTCCATGGCACGTAATTGTTCGGCATTAAAACCATACCAATTAATCTGTGTGGTTAAGGCACCAGCATAAGGAACATCGGTTCGAATCAACGTTGATTGTGATAAATCATTGGGTGTCTGAATAATTTGCCCTACTGCAATGCCATTACGGTAACGTAATGTGGGGGCGGTTAAGCCTGGTAGCCACGATCCGATGCGTGCCAGTATATCATCACGTTCTTGCCAATCGGCGAATGCAGCAGAATGCCACTGTAAGGCGATACCATCGGATAGTTTGTTGTCTTTGTTGAGGAAATAATCGTTGTCAAACTCAAATCGCCAAAAACTGGGTTGTAAAGGGCTTGCTTCTGCTGTTGCACTGCACAACAAGAGAAACAGGAAAGTATGCAAGATAAATAGGGTTATCTTCATTATCTCAGTGAATATGGTAGTGCGATCCACACAGTTAACGAGCATGACTTATCATGCTCGTTAAGCGTAGTCGCGTTATTTAATCATTGCCGCGCCCACCGTGTTATTGGTGAACGTATCAATAATAATAAAGCTACCTGTCATGTGGTTATCGCTGTAGCTATCAAACTGCATGGGACGTTGTAGTTTGAAACGTACTTCGCCGATTTCATTCATATTTAAAGCATCGGTGTCAGCCTTTTCTAAGGTATGAATATCGGTTTTGGATTCAATAGCAGTTACAACGGCTTTCACCGAAGTGGTCGTTTGTTTGATCCAATACTTACCACGCGCTTGCAGTGGTTCATCACCAATCCAGCAAACATGGGCAGATAGCTCTTTATCATCACGTGGCTGAATGTCTTCGCTATGCACCAGCATATCACCGCGTGAAACATCAATCTCATCTTCTAGGGTGAGACTGATACTTTGTGGTGCAAAAGCCTCTTTTAAATCACCATCAAAGGTGACAATCGCCTTAACTTTGGAGGTGTTGCCGCTAGGTAGGGCACGTACAGCATCGCCGACTTTTACCGTGCCTGAAGCAATGGTTCCCATAAAACCGCGATAGTCGGGCAAATCAGTCGTTTGCGGACGGTTCACCAGCTGCACGGGGAAACGGAATGGGCTTTTATCAATATCACCCATGACGGATAAGGATTCCAAGGTTTCAAGCAAGGTTGATCCATCATACCATGGCATATGATCGCCACGCACGGCAACCATATCCCCCGTAAGCGCAGACATTGGTAGGCATACAAGGTTATGCGTGCCTTGTTTGGCACAGTAATCGATCATTTCATCACGAATGCCAGTAAATGCTGCTTCATCGTAATCCACTAAATCCATTTTATTCACGGCGACAATCAGGTGTTCGATGCCGAGCAGCGAAAGAATGTGAGTATGGCGGCGGGTTTGTGGCATGACACCATTGCGTGCATCAATCAGGATGATTGCGGCATTGGCAGTAGATGCACCTGTGACCATATTGCGCGTGTATTGTTCATGACCAGGGCAATCAGCCATAATAAACTTGCGTTTAGGTGTTGCAAAGTAGCGGTAAGCCACGTCGATGGTAATGCCTTGCTCGCGTTCGGCTGCAAGCCCATCAGTCAACATCGCTAAATCAATATCTTCAGCAGAAGCGATATGTTCAGCATCTTTCTGTTTGCGCACAGCAAGCAATTGATCTTCAAACGCGCCTTTGGTCTCTACCAACAAACGACCAATCAGGGTAGATTTACCATCATCGACACTGCCTACTGTGACCAAGCGCAGCAGTTCAATTTCTTTTGTTATGTTGAAATTCAAGCCTGTCATTAGAAATAGCCTTCCTTCTTTTTGTCTTCCATGGAGTTAGAACCGTGGTCAATAATGCGGGTTTCACGTTCGCTGCGTTTAGCTGCTGCTGCTTCGGCAACAATTTCATCCATATCTGCTGCCGAGGAGTGCACTGCACCAGTACAAGGAATACAGCCCAAGGTACGGAAACGACACATGGTAGGCTCGGCAACTTCACCTTTATGCAGATGTTCGGGGCTTTCACCTGGAATCAATAGGTTGCCACGTTTTGCCACAGGGCGTTCTTTGGCAAAGTACAGTGGTACAATCGGAATGTTTTCTTCACGAATGTATAACCAAATATCCATTTCCGTCCAGTTAGATAGCGGGAATACACGCACGCTTTCACCATCGTGAATGCGACCATTGTAGGTGCTCCATAACTCAGGGCGTTGGTTTTTAGGATCCCACTGACCAAATTCATCACGCATGGAAAATACGCGCTCTTTGGCACGGGAGCGTTCTTCATCACGACGTGCACCACCAAAGGCAGCGTCATAACCACCTTCTTCGAGTGCATCCAACAGACCCTGCGTTTTCAGCGCGCCACAACAGCGGGCGACACCAAAGTCTTTAGGGTTCATGCCTTTTGCAATGGCATCTTCATTACGTCGCACGATAAGGTTTGCACCAATTTCTTTCACAAAGCTATCGCGGAACTCGTACATTTCTTTAAACTTGTAGCCTGTGTCTACATGCAGCAAGGGGAATGGTAATGGTGCAGGGTAAAACGCCTTGCGTGCTAAATGTACCATGACGCTGGAATCTTTGCCCACGGAATAGAGCATCACAGGATTGCGGAACTCAGCCACTACCTCGCGCATAATATGAATGGACTCTGCTTCGAGAGCCTTTAATTGTGTCAACCGATGTTCAGACATCTCCGTCTCCTTATTTTTGTATCACTAATTGATGGATGCCCTGACCAAGGTTGCTGTTTTCGAGTACGGCATAACCCTGTTCTTCGCAGGAGCGGGGGACATTTTCCAATGGTTCGCCTTCTTTGAGGTGTACGGTCAATTGTTCACCCTTTGCCATTTTTGCCAAGGCTAACTTCACTTTTACAAACGTCATAGGGCAAGTTTCCCGAGTAATATCAAGTATTCCACTCATATTGAATCCTTTAAACCTAAATCCTGCAATATTTTGCACATACTGAGCACAATCTAATTGATTCGCCTGACATTCTGTGAAAATATTTATCACCAAAAAGGTGACTGCTTATTTCCACAAAAAGCCACACAAACCAATATATCGCACCCAACACGGCACAAAACACCGCAGGATTTAGGTTAAATAAAAATAATGTGGGCATCTTCTGATTCGTTGAGGAAGGTGGCAACGCCTACTACACCCTCGACGTCAGTGACCAAATCATCACGCGATAACCCCAAAATATGCATGGCCATTTCACAGGCATAGATGCGCACACCCAATGCCGATGCAGCTTCAATCAGTTCGGGTAAAATGGCTACATTGTTACGCTTCATCATGCCTTCCATCAATACAGGGCTTAAACCAGCGAAGTTGAGGCGTGACAGCGGCAGGGTTTTTCGCCCGCCCATCAAGAAGTTGAACATGCGAGAGAGCAGGTCTTTACCCAGCCATGTGCGCCCTTGTTGTTTTTTTAACACATTCAAACCCCAAAAGGTAAAGAACATGGTTACCTCTCGGTTGGTTGCCATTGCCCCTGTTGCTAAGGTGTAAGCGGCAATGACTTTATCATAATCGCCGCTGAAACATACAATCGACAGTTTCTTTTTATCGTTGCTGATTACATGCATTAAATACCCTCTCCTTGCTCACCTTCGCCTGCTGGTGGGGTAAGCGATGTCACGTGTAGTCCACATTCGCTGGCTATATCCGCTTGTTCCCACCACCAACGACCAGAACGGGGGTCTTCACCCATGGTAATGGGGCGCGTGCAGCATTCGCAGCCAATCGATTGATAATGACGATCGAGCAAACGGTTGTGGGGTAATTGATATTGTGCAATAAAAGCAGTGATTTGTGACCATGTCCAGCTTGCTAAAGGGTTATACTTGATTAAACCATATACAGGGTCGTACGCATCAACCGTGCTTAACTCGGCTCGTGTTGCTGATTGTTCGGCACGGCGACCTGTGATCCAAGCATCATAATCTGCCAAGGCGCGCTTAAGTGGTTCAACCTTACGTATATGGCAACATTGCTTGCGCAGTTCGGGGCTGGTGCGGAAGCCATTGATACCATCAGCTGCCACCATCGTTTCAACCGCAGCATGGTCAGGGCATAAGACGCGAATACGTATGCCATAATATTGTTCAACTTCTTCAATAACATCATAGGTGGCTTGCGGTAAACGTCCCGTGTCCAAGGTTACGACGGGAATATGCCCACCGTGACGATGAATTAGTTCCAGCATGACTGCACTTTCGGCACCAAAACTACAGGGGTAGACCAACCGCTCCCCATGTTGCTGATAGGCTTCTTGCAGTACTGCAAGCGATTGTTCAATCGCATGTTCCATGGTTTACTCCAACCAATCTAGATAAGGCCACCATAGGTAGGCGACCAGCATAAACAGTGTTGCTGCCGTCAGTGACATGATCGCACCATGGCGTAGCATCGCCCGCGTGGAAACAAAGCCGCTGGCAAAAATCATGGCATTGGGCGGCGTTCCCATCGGTAAAATAAAAGCAAAGCCCGAGACAATGCCAATGAGCAATGCAATCATGATCGGGTTTACCTCCATTGATGCCCCTAATGGCAAAGCAATGGGTAATAAAATAGCTACTGCCGCTGCATTACTAACGCACTCGGTAAGTAGCAGGGTCAATACCGTTAGCAACAGTAGTAAAGCCGTGACTGTCATGTGTTCGGGTAATACACTGTGTGCTAACCATAGACCTGCCCCTGTATCGGACAGGGCTTTGCCAACCGCAATAGCACCACCATACATCAAAAGTACGCCCCAATTGACATGGGACTCGATATCCTTCCAACGAACCAAACGCAAGGCAAACATCAGTACCACTGCCAGCAGTGCGATATTAGCCAAGCCCATACTGTGACCGCCAAAAACCCATGCTGCGATAGTCATGAGCAATAAGCCTCCCATGATGCGTGCTGGGAAGCTAAGTCCGCCCAGCTCCAACATACGTTGCTCAATATCATGGCGTGCTGAACGCATATCGATGGGGTTGGATCCTTGCATCCAACGTAATTGAACGATAGCTGCGAGCAACATCATGACCACCAATGGCGATGCGGCTAACGACCATTGCGCAAAGGTGAAGGATTGACCGCTAAGTTCATTCAGCAGAGCCAGAGCTAATGGACCACGAGCGCCGCCTAATAAGGTCATCACGCCACCAATAATCGCGCCCCAAGCCACGGCAAAGAACAACGCTTGGGCATAACGGTCGCCTTGCGTTAAACCCAGGCTACGTACCACTGACCATACAATGGGTAAAAATACCGCTGCTACCGCGTGTTCTGGCATCACGCATGCCATGAGTGCAGGTAGCAATAACATGGCCATCAATAATTGTTGTGCATTACGCCCCCAGCGGTGCAATAACAACAATGCCATATGTTCAGATAAACCTGTTGTAATGACTCCTGCGGCCAACATGAATGCCCCGAGGATAAAAAATACCGCAGGATTACCAAATAAGGCAAACACCTCTGCCGTTGGCATCACCCCTAACATGGGGAGCAAGGCAATCCCCAATAACGAAGTGACCGATAACGGTAGTAGTTGCGTTACCCATAGCACCAAACACAAAGCGAATACCAATAGGGCTTGCCAGCCTGCATCATCCAAACCCGTTGGTGGTGCTGATTGAGATAACATCCACGTCGCCAGACACAAGCATGTTAATAGCGCAAAAGGGCTACTTTGGCGCAACATCAGCTTCATGGTACTGGGCGCATGTGGCTTGTGGCTGGTGACTGTGTTCGATGAGTCATCTGCTTGGTATTGTACCCGCAAATGACGGCGTAACATATCAAACCAGCCTTCCATGCGGCGCACTAAGCCATGATCGACCAAACGTTGGCTAAGACTGGCAGGGCGACCATCCAAAACACGACTTTCCATCGGTGTCATCACCCGCCCCATATGGCGTAATCGATGGGTGGCAAAATTGGCCTGTTGCAACAGTGTGTATTGATGCAATAACAGGTTTTCCATATCGCTGAGTGACGGTACATCATCGTATGCCAGAGGGGTGTCAGGTAGCGGTCGAAAAGGTAATAACAGTGGCACGATGCCTTCTGCAATCAACGCCTCCATACCTCGCCGCGTTGATGCTGGTGTTTCAAGCCCCGCAATCAAATGGCTCACCACCGCACCACCACGGAACACCGTGCGTGCATGACGTAAAGCTTGCCATACCGCAGCCTGCCCACCATGCGCTGCTTTGCCAGGGCAAAGCTCGTTAAAGCGCGTGCTATCTGCCACCTCAAGGTTGCAAATGAAAATATCCAGTCCTGCGGCGTAAAGGTCATCAATAACCGTGCAGTCTTGCGGTGCAATCGTCTCCAGAGCGATTTGACGATGCCCTAAATGGCGACGCAATAGCGCGATGAGCGGCACCAACTGTTGCAAGCCACCATCGGCGTGATCTGCTGAAAGTCCATGATACAGATAAACCGTTTCTATTTCGCGTTCAGCCAAGGCCGCCTGCACCACTTCAACCAATTCCAGCGGATCACGCAGTGTTGGTGCAGTATGATTCATCCATGTGTCATATTGACAATACTGGCAAGATGCCCCCGCTTGCATAAAAAAGGCACAGCCAACAACAGGGTGTAACACCAAAAGGTTTTCATGCAACGCAGAAAAATGCCCCATGCGATGGTTTAAACGCGTTTGCTGTTGGTAAAAGCTTGGCGCAGGCAATAATTGTACTTCTAATGATTCATCGCCATGAATCAGCGTGGCACAACCTTCTGCCTCATTCGGAATCAAGCTGATTGGGCTACGCTGGGTATAGGGTAAACCAATGGATACCGTACAAAAATGTCCGCTGGGCAAACGCAGGTCAATCACTGTTTCAATCGCGTTGGATTGTGCTACCCAACGCGTGGCTTTACCCAGACCTTTGGGTAAAGCCACGCCTAGGGTAGCCAGTGCCAGTTTGGTGCGCCCAGGGTTATCAAACAGACGCATCATGACTGCTTACGTTACTGGGCACGGGCATGGCATTTTGCCACCCCGTGCAATAGAACATCGTGGCACAGCGCGTCAAAACACCATGTCCGTTCATTGTGCGGGTCACATGTTCCATGTTAATGGGCATGGCGTTTTGCCACCCTGCGCCATAAAACATCGTCGTACAGTGCGTCAAAACACCACGCCCGTTTGTTGCGCGGATCACATGTTCCATTATGTTAAGAGGAATCAAATAGCGGATGATTTTTTAACGACAATCCGCCATTGTTGCTCGGAGATTCGCTCTTTTGACACAATGGTTTGACCTTGCTCTTGCAGTGATAGGGGGACGTTCTCAATCGGCGCACCATCATCTAGGATGACTGCCAATTCCGCATCTATCGCCATGCTTGTCAATTTAATTTTGGTCTTCACAAAGTTCATTGGGCAAGCCACACCTGTTAAGTCCAAGGTTACGGTCGCATCGTCACTATCAGCCACATCGCTTGCTGTATCTGCAACGGTTGTTTCGTTGTTTGTAGGTACAGCAGCAAAACGTGTTAACGCCAACGCTAACCAAGGCGCAAGCGCAGCCTGAATAGCATGGGCACTGGCTGCTAGGTCGCTGATGTCCATGTTCATGAGTGCCTCTTGCACCGTATGCAAACCGTTCATGACTTCGCTGTCGCTCTGCGCCTGTACGGTCAGTGTGGCAAAGACTTGCGCATCCGTTTCTGGCACTTCGCCATAGGCAACAAGGTAAGCACGCGCTGTAGAAATAGCACAGCGACGCAAGGCGGCAATAGCTTCTGACCAGAACATGCCATCAAGATGAGCGCGTGCCATCATTAACTCATATTCCGCTTCAGAAGTCAGCGCATCACTCATCGACAAGACTGCGCCTGCGCATTCCCCTTTTTTGTTACCTTTGGTGTTAAAAGCTTCGTTTTCACTCCAGTCGTAAATCAGACCTTCAACGTCGCCTTCGCCCGCACCGAATGCTTGTAAGATGTCTTTCATGCCATCAGAACCGATGCGGTTTGCCCAGTCGTGTAAGGTTTCTTCTTCCTCGCGCTGGTCGCGGTAAGCTTTGAGCACGGCAATGCCTGCTTCAGGTGCGTTACGCGCAGGTACAGCCTCGGTAGCAAAAGCCATGGCTTCGCCACCACGACCTGAACCGCCAATATGCAGTTGGTAATGCGGTACAGCCTGACCTTCAACCTTTTTCGCTAAGCCGTGGAAGCCTAAGTCTGCCACATGGTGACGGGCGCAAGAGTGTTGGCAGCCAGAAGCTTTAATGTTGATGCGCCCCAGTACAGGGTCATCTTGGAACTCATCCAGCATCGGGCGTAAAGCCTCGACCAAACCACGGCTGGAGGTGATGCCTAATCGGCAAGTTTCTGTGCCTGGGCAGGCAACAGCATCAGCAATAGCCCGTGCTTGTTGGCAAGATAAGTCGGCTGCCTGCAAACGATCCAGTGCCGTTTGTAGGTGTTCTTTGGCAACACCTGTGATAATCATGCCTTGTTCGGTGGTTACCCGCAGACCAGAGGCTGCCACGGCACGTGCGGTATCGGCAATCGCGTGGCATTGTGCTGGTGTCAGGTCACCACGGAAAATGTTTAACACCAAGGCGCATGTGCCATCGTGTTGCGTTACGACACCAGAAGCAGGAACATCCAACGCTTGGGTTGCATCACGCCACGCACATGCTTCAACAGCATGTTGATTGCGATGAATGGATTCAATCACGGCACGCTGTTTGCGGTATTCTTCGATGAAGCCTTCTTCGCCTAATTTTTGTGCTACGTATTTTAAGCGCGCACGGGCACGACGTTTGCGGTCGGAGAATTTAAAATGCATACGCATCAGGGCTTCGCCTACCAATAAAATATCCGCTTCGGCAATAAACGATTCCAGCAATAAAGCCTTCATAGGCTGCGAGGATAGACCACCAGCCGCCCATACCGTGAAGCCAGCTTCGCCTGCTGCATTGCGCGTGGCAACAAAGCCTACATCGTGCATGCCAGAGAGGGCGCAGTCGGTCGCACAGCCAGAGAAAGATACTTTAAATTTGCGAGGGAACTGTTGCGCCAAGGGATGACGCAAAAAGTATTCTGCAAAACGGCGCGCATGCAGACTTACATCAACATGCTCAGCAGGGCACACCCCAGCCAAAAAGCAGGAGCTGACATTACGCACGGTATTGCCGCATGCTTCACGGGTGGTAAGACCTACAGCGTCAAGGGCACGCAAAAAAGGTAGCGTATCTTTAAGGTCAACAAAGTTTGCCTGAATATCTTGACGGGTGGTGATGTGCGCCAGCTTTGGACGATCCAATTGACCAGCAAAACGTTCCACGCAATCGCCAATAACATCCAACTGCTCAGGGGTGATGTTACCACCGGGCAGTTTGGCACGTACCATTTGTACGCCCTCTTGCCGCTGACCGTAAACACCCATCTGCAAACGGAAAGGCGTGAAACGCTCTTCAGCCATGCGACCATCAAGGAATGCGAGGAGGCCTGCCTCGTAATCATCGACATCGCTGCTTTGTGCAAAACTAAAAGTCTTCATGTTCGTTCCTTATCCGCCCAGCTTGGCTGCCTGAATTTCACAGGATTGCTCATAGGTGGTGAGTTCGGTAATGGTAGGATTTGCGCTGCATAAGGGGCAGGCAGGGTCTTTGCGTAACTTAAGCTTCTTCCACTCCATACGCATGGCGTCGAAAGTCATTAAATGCCCCGATAGTGACTTGCCAATGCCTAAAATTTCTTTAATCACTTCAACGGCCTGAATGGTACCTACAGAACCCGCCAATGCGCCCAAGATTCCAGCTTCAGAACAAGATGGAACCAAGCCTGCTGGTGGTGGCTCAGGGTATAAGCATCGGTAGCAAGGGCCTTCGGCATGTTGGTGCGGCTTGAAGGTCGCTACTTGACCATCAAAGCGGAACATTGCACCAGAAACTAGAGTCTTCTTCTCTAAAAAGCAGGCATCGTTGACCAAGAAGCGGGTGGGGAAGTTATCACAACCATCAATCACAATATCGTAATCACGGATGATCTCACGGATGTTATCTTCGGTGACAAAGTGCTGGTAGGTTTTTACTTTTACGTCGGGGTTCAGTGCTTGCATGCTTTCACGCGCACTCTCCACCTTTGGCATGCCCACGCGATCTTGGGTGTGAATAATTTGTCGTTGCAGGTTGGATAAGTCCACAACATCAGCATCAGCAATACCAATCGTGCCGACACCTGCTGCTGCCAAGTAATAAGCGACAGGCGAACCCAAGCCGCCCGCACCAATCATGAATACTTTGGACTTTAGTAAACGGGATTGCCCTTCGGCTCCCACCTCAGGCAGAATAATATGGCGTGAATAACGCTCAATTTGCTCTTCGGTAAAATCAATCAATGTAAACTCCAAACATCACAGCTATCAGCAAGGACAGCGAGTAGGGTGCGCAGGCGCACCAAAAAAAGTTTGTTTGTTGGGTGTCGTTCTTCAACCCAACCTACGACTACTACTAGGTTAACAGGGTGCTTGTCTGCACCCTGTTTATTATTTGCGCTTAATAAACGCTTTAGGGATTCGCTTTATACCACAATCGTCTTAAATAAATCGGTGGACATATAACGTTCCGCCATTGATGGCAGGATCACCACCACACGCTTACCAGCCATCTCGGGGCGGGCAGCGACGCGTATAGCCGCTTGTACTGCCGCACCTGATGAAATACCAGCGGGAATCCCTTCTTCTTTTGCCAAGCGATGCGCCATAGCAAAGGCTTCGTCATTCGCAACCTGTTCAACACCATCAATGATCGCCATGTTGAGGTTGTCAGGAATGAAACCCGCACCAATACCTTGGATCTTATGTGGCCCTGGTGCACCGCCAGTAATCACAGGGGAATCACTTGGCTCGACAGCAAAAGACTTAAATGCTGTGTTGCGCTCTTTGAGCACTTCACTGATGCCTGAGATCGTGCCGCCTGTGCCTACGCCTGCGACCAAAGCATCCACTTGACCATCGGTATCACGCCAGATTTCTTCTGCGGTGGTGCGGCGATGAACATCAGGGTTAGCAGGGTTGCTAAATTGCTGTGGCATGAACCCACCTGGTGTAGAGGCGACCAAGGCTTCTGCTTTGGCAATCGCCCCTTTCATGCCTAATTCGGCGGGGGTGAGCTCCAACTCTGCGCCCAGTAGTTTGAGCAATTTACGGCGCTCCAAACTCATGGACTCAGGCATGGTTAAGATGCAACGGTAACCACGTGCACGCGCAATAAAAGCCAGCGCAATGCCGGTGTTCCCTGATGTTGGCTCAATAATCACGCCACCAGCTTGCAGTAGCCCATCGCGTTCAGCCGCATCAATCATTGCGCGACCAATACGGTCTTTTACTGAGTTCAGCGGGTTGAAGAATTCCAATTTGGCAACGATTTCTGCCCCACCTTCTGGTGCAATGCGATTGAGGCGTACCAGTGGCGTATTACCAATGGCTTCTGCAATATCGGTATAAATATTCATTCAACCCTCCACAACATTCTGTTCAATGGGTTTAACATGAACGCCTTGCTCTTCTAGCCAACGCATAGCTTGCTCGATGACTTCTGTCTTACCCTCAAGTTCTAAGGCAACCAGCCCCATATGTTCCTTTACATCCGCTGTGCGAATATTGGTGACTAACGCAAAGGATTGCCCCAACTGCCAAATAATCGGCTGACGAACATTGTCAGTATTATATGTTAAATAAACTTTCATTTTCATAACACGCCTCCTAAGGCACACAGCGTAAAGCATTTGGGATGAATATAAAGCGAGCCTCCACAAAAGAGGCTCTGCATTATAGAGTTTTTAGCGCAAGCCACCTGCGATAGCAGGAACGATGGATACTTCATCGCCATCTTTTACTGCGGTAGCGCCACCTTGTAAAAAGCGTACATCTTCATCGTTGACATACACGTTTACAAAACGGCGAATTTCACCAGCGTCATCACACAAGCGTGCTTTAAGACCGTTGTGTGCAGCTTCTAGGTTGTCAATCACTTCGCTTACGTTTGCGCCTTCTACGGCAACTTCATCAGCACCGTCGGTCAACTTACGCAGTGGGGTAGGTATTCTTACTGTAATACTCATGTTTTCTCCTGTTTATAACACAACACCATCGGCTTTTGCCAAGGCATCAAAATCTTTCAAATTACTTTGGATGATGCGTGGCTTAGCCACTTCCTCAACCACGGCTTCCTGTGTTTTTAGACCATTGCCAGTGATGCACAAGACAATGGACTCATCACGCGGAATACGACCTTGTTCGATCAGTTTTTTCGCTACGCCAACGGTTACACCGCCAGCCGTTTCGGTGAAAATGCCTTCGGTTTCAGCCAGTAACTTCATTGCTGCAACGATTTCTTCATCGCTAACATCTTCCGACCAACCACCAGAATCACGCATTACGCGGTGGGCATAATAACCATCGGCAGGATTACCAATCGCCAATGATTTTGCAATCGTGTTGGGGTGTACTGGGTGGATGAGATCGGTGTTCTCTTTCACAGCTTTAGCGATAGGTGAGCAACCTGTAGCTTGTGCGCCATAGATTGCCGTTTGATTGTCTTCCACCAGCCCCAGCTTGATGAACTCTTTAATCGACTTATCAATCTTGGTACACAGTGAACCTGAAGCCATGGGCACAACCACATGTTTTGGTGCTTTCCAGCCCAATTGTTCCATGATTTCATAGCCGTAGGATTTAGAACCTTCAGCATAAAATGGGCGAACATTCACGTTTACAAACGCCCAGCCATATTTGCCAGCGACTTCAGAGCACAGACGATTCACATCATCGTAATTGCCTTCGATACCAATGATGCGCGTGCCAAAAATACCTGCACCCAATACCTTACCCTGCTCTAAATCATGCGGGATAAAGACGTAGGACTCAAGACCAGCCGCAGCTGCATTGGCAGCCACTGAACCTGCAAGGTTCCCCGTAGAGGCACAAGCAACAGTGGTGAAACCAAACTCAACAGCCTTAGATAAAGCAACGGAAACCACACGGTCTTTAAAGGATAGGGTAGGGGAACATACGGAATCGTTCTTGACGTACAGCTCTTTCACGCCCAAGGCAGCAGCCAGACGATCAGCGCGAACCAGCGGTGTGTAACCATTGTTAGCACCCACGGTAGGTTCACCGTCAATGGGTAATAACTCGCGGTAACGCCACATGTTTTGGGGGCGTGACTCGATCAGTTCACGGGTGAAACGACCTTCTAGCTTTTCGTAATCATACACGACTTCCAGTGGTCCAAAACAAAACTCGCACACGTGCGTTGGTTGAATTTCATATTCTTGCCCACATTCTCGGCATTTTAATGCTCTTGCGATTGATTCACTCAAGGAAATCTCCTGTTGATTTCAAAATGAAAACGGCCAAAAAAAAACCTCCGCAATGGTTGCGAAGGTTGCTTATGGAAAGCCAAGTCTGGCTCATCAAGGAACTTCACATCATCGCTCCTGTGACGTAATGTCAACAGGCAGGCATTGGCACCAGTTGCCTTATAAAGGCCGGTTGCCGCAGTTTCGTAGGGCCCGAACCCTCCACTGCTCTGGATAGTGTTTCTGTGGCGGCGCATTATTCAGCGCGTTAAAATAATTGCAAGCCTCATGTGAATGGGGGATAGGTGAACTGTTATGATGTATCAGTTAACCTCAATCGTTTTCTGTTCGATGATGCGGGCGAAAGCTATCGATCAACAGTAATACTACGGCAACAGAAATGCAGGAATCAGCTATATTGAACGTTGGCCAATACCACGCTTTGCCATCGATAACCACATACCATTGGATGAAATCCACCACATAGCCCAATTGAATGCGATCCCAAATATTGCCTGCTGCTCCTGCGAGAATGACAATATACAACCACGATTCCAACGAACGTTGCGCGCGACCACGCCACCACATCCACAATACAGCAGCAGCAATCAGCAGTGTTGCAGCAATCAGCAGGCGGGTGCGCCATGCACTAGACCAGTCGGCAAACATAGAAAATGCTACACCATAATTGTGCGCAACGACAATGTTGAAAAAATGATCGATTACGGTGATGTGTAAATCGCTGGCTTGTTGACCAATCCACCATTTTGTCCATTGATCCGCTAGTAACAAGAGCGCGAATAGCCCCCATTGCTTGTAATGGTATGCATCTAAATTTAACAATGTATCGTACCTTCTATGACTGTGATCGCATCACCGTTAATTGCCACCAAGGGTGGCTCGTAGTGGCATGTTAACGCACCGCCACGTGGCGATAGTTGGCGCGCTCGAATGCTGGTAAGCCCTAATCGTTGACACCAAAATGGTGCTAACGTGGTGTGTGCAGAACCTGTGACGGGGTCTTCTGGAATGCCTGATTGCGGTGCGAAAAAACGCGATACAATATCATAATCAGCAGCGTGATCTGCCTTGGCAGATACAATGACACCGCGCCCTTGCAAGGTGCTCAACGTGTCCATGTCCACATGCAATTGCGCAACTGCTGCTTCGTTGGCGAGAATGGCTAAAAGATCATCTTGACCACGGTAACATTCCAGCGGTGTTACACCTAGGGCTTGTTCCAAGTTTGCAGGAATAGCACAAGCTTGGAACCGATCTTCGGGGAAGCGCATAGACAATGTGCCTTGCTCGCTTTTGCACACAGGCAGTGCACCACGTTGGCTATGGAAGGTTAGCGCGGTGATGTGTGCTGGGAATAGGTTAAATAGGGCATGCGCCGCCGCCAACGTTGCGTGACCACATAACGCCACTTCAATCGTTGGTGTAAACCAGCGAATGTGCAAGGCATCGGGCGTAGTGCTTGGCCATGGCCACACAAATGCCGTTTCGGGTAGATTGTTTTCTGCGGCAATACGCTGCATTAAATCCGCATCTAACGCCTCGGGTGCTAGTACAACCGCTGCGGGATTACCTGCAAATGGCTGCTTGGTGAAGGCATCGACCTGAAAAAAAGGGAGGGCGTTGCTCATGCTTGGCGCGATTGTTCATCTGGTGTGCGCGCTTTAATGGTCAAGGCATGCCATTGACCGCTGTGTAATGCATCATGAAACAGCTTCATGATACTGCGTTGGCGCGTCAATAAAGACATGCCTGTAAATGCTTCACTGATCACCGTGATTTCAAAATTACAATCTGCGCCAGCAATCATGACTTCCGCTTGCGGATATAAGCTTTGAATGCGTTGGCAAATTTCATCGTTGTTCATAATTTTCCTCTAAAATGCAGTGGTGGTGGGTATGGCGTTTTGCGACCCTGTACTATGGAATATTGTCGCATAGCGCATCATAAAGTCATGCTTTGCTTGATCCAATATTCATTCTTTATTCTCTGGATTGCGGATCAAGTCCGCAATGACGCGCTGCTACTCAAAAAAGTCACGTGTATAACCATGCGTGGATAATATCAGTGAGATAAGGTAAGTAGATGTGCGTTTTTTTGTCAGTGACGATCATGGTATTTTGCTAACGCAGTGTTACCACGTCGTTAAATAGATCGAATTCACTGCTATGGGTGCGCTTCAATGCCGTTTTTAGCAAGGTTTCAGCCCTTTCAGACGGCGTGCCTGCCAACAATGATTCGTAAACACCACGGTAAAAGGCATCAGGAATCACCCGTACTTGGAATTGCACTGTGGCAGTGTTTGTCGGTGCATCATCAGCACGGTAAACCCTACGTTCATCAGGCATGATGCGCGTATCTCTTGCCTCTTGCCAAGCTCCAGCACGGTAACTTACTTCACGGACGATTTCCCACTGCCATTGTTTTACCTCGACGTTGTTACGGTCACGCGCTGTGGCAGTAACGACGACTTTGGGGGTTACGTAGGTGGGGAAGGCATGGCCTACGGCAACGGAATGGATGCTGATTTGGGCGATGCCATGTTTCTTTTCCAGTTTAATATCCACGCCCTTACGTACCATCGCAGGGTCATGAATCCCTTTGAACTCATGGCGGCGACGTGGCATATGGCACGTTTGGCAGGTTACACCCTTGGCTGAAAAGGGGCTGTCTTGCCACTCTTTGATGGTGTTTTCTAATGGCTTGCCATTGATCGCGCTGCTTTGAGGGAATTGATGGCAAGAGGCGCAAAATTGTGATTGTTCAAACGCTTTGCTTGCAGTAAAACCACCATGCACATCTGTGTTGATATGCCCTGTTTGTTGGCTGCCCATGCGTGGCGGACCAAAACGTTGCAAGCCGCGCACATGGCACACGGCACAGCTCACGCCTGTATGGCGTAGTGGTACGGTTGCTTGTTCTAAATCAGCATCGCTATTCACTCCTTCGGGTTGGCGAATTTTAATCTTCAGCGATTCCAACATATCGTCATCATTTTGGTATTGCTGTTCTTTTAACGGCGCATGGCATACCAAGCAGTTATTACCGCGACTGTGGTTGCCCATGCCAGGGAACTGACCAATCATGCCCTCGGAATAGGCATGAGCGTGGAGGCTTTTTTTCCACGCTTGGAACTGACTATCATGGCACTGAGCGCAGGCCTCTGGGCGCAAATCTTTTTCCAAATCCGACCAGTCATGATGCTGTTTGGAGGATGCGGCTGCTGGTTGCTGCCAATACTGTTCGGGTAATTCCGATGAAGCCGCAATAAGCATGAAGCCTGCAAGCAAGCAGATGATTGCCCATAAACTTTGGTGACGGAGGTGTTTCATTTCAATCCCTCAGCAAGCAGAAAAAACTCAGGTGAACTGCTGCGGCTGGCTGCGGGTTTGATGTGTTTTACGCGCTGAAAGGACTGACCCAGCGTGCGTCGAAATGCATCATAACCTTCGCCCATAAAGCTTTTCATCAGCAAGCTGCCACCTTTCCTCATATGCTGTTGGGCAAAGTAGAGGCTTATTTCATTCAAGCCAATCATACGCATTTGATCGACTAATTTATTGCCGCTCATTTCGGGAGCCATGTCGGAGACAACCATGTCAACGGCACGACCAGCCAATGCTTGTGCAATCGCTTGCTGACCTTCTGCACTGGTGAAATCGCCTTGAATTACGTGTACGCCTTCGATGGCTTTTACTGGTAATAAATCAACACCAATGACCAAACCTTCAGCACCTACTGCGCGAGCCAGTTCGACACTCCAAGAGCCAGGCGCGCAGCCGAGGTCAACCACTACCTGCCCCTTGTGTGCCTGTAAACCATGTTGCTCCATGATTTCTGTGAGTTTGAATGCAGCGCGGGAACGTTTACCTTCGCGTTGTGCCTTGCGTACATGCGGATCATGGGCGTGACGTTGGAACCATGCAGAAGTTTTGCGGGCTTGTTTACTCTTTTTCATCGTATCCTACAGGGGCGGGGAAGTTTAAGGGCTGCTCATACCCTAAGTCGCGTTGCGCAAACGCCTCGGCGGACTGACTTACAATATGGCGGCGAAAGGCGTTATCAATTTTTAACCAACGCACGCGCAAGGGTTCGGCAACCCCGCAATCCAGCAGTGTTTCTAGCAAAATTGTTTGGCGCAGATTAAACAAGCGGTCAGGGATGTACATGCGGCGGTGTGCTAATTCAGGTGCATGACCAATAAAACGATGAGGTCCGCCCATTTTTTCTGCCATAAACATGGTTTGCTTCTCTTCAATTAAGTGTTGCTTCGTGCCAGCAAAATACTGCCCTAACCAAGCGTGAGCATACAAGCGATTGTAAAACTCATGGTGAACTTGACGCAATACAGGCAACCCGCCTACGGTATCAAATAAGCTTGTTTTATGCGTCATAATTCATTCCTTACCAGCTAGCTTTTATCGCCGCATCATAGCCTGCTGGTATTACAAGGCGAGAAGAAAGAACTGGTAAGCTAGTGCGAGGAATCGTTTTGATATGTATCGCATCCATCCAAGACCTGCTTTCATTTATCAATAAATCAGAAATGATATACAGAACATCGAGCGATGACCCTTGACAGCAATGACTAAAAGTATTCCTATTCAGAAGGTGATGAGTACTTTGACGTAAGTGTTTGGCTTAGATAAAAGCTGTTTTTTTGAGTGGTTAACTCGTTGGATAGTCTACCTTTTTCATCCCTTTGAAGGAATAGGGATCCAAGACTTAGGTGCTACATTTCAGTAGGTGAAAAATGATCTTTTGGGGGGCGAAATGTCGGATGAAGATAAAGGTCTAGGTATCAAAAGGAAAGTTGCTGATGCAATGTCAGCAATTGATACAAACCATGAAAAGATCGCTGATAAGGCTGATACTGTCGCAAAGGCAACGAAAGTAGCTGCTGCTGTTGCTGGAGCTGGCGCATCCATTGCTGCTCCAACAGGAATTACTGCTATAGGTGTATCTTTAGGTGTGGTAAGTGCGCCAGTAATAGTTACTGCTGCCCCCATTCTGATTGGTGTAGCAGGAGCCGCATTGACCGTGTCTTGCGGAGCTTCTTTGTATTCAAAATATAAAAATAAGAAAAAAGCAAAAGGGGAGCAAGACGAGAGCAACTAACAAGTATATGCAGTTGAACTCGCATTCAGTTTCGTAAGATAAGAATTAATCCTCTTGATAGTTTCTATACGCTGCTTCACCTGCTATTCGTAAATATACTTTAATATCAATATGTTGGGGTGAATGAAGAAACGAGGTTTTGAACTCAAGGGTAGGGTGCGCTTGCGCACCATTTGGCGTTTCGGGTTTTATGGTTGTTTGATTGGATAACGGTAAACGGTGAGGTGATGTAAGCGGTGTTTTTGTGCGCAAGCGCACCCTACGACAGGTAAGCAAGTGGACTTCCCTTTTAAGACGGGATGCATGTACACTACAACACCATCATGTAGCTCCTTTGTTAGGTTTCGTGCCTCAACCCAACCTACGGTTTTGCGCATGGCTATATTGCTTTTGTACCATCTTAAAAGGCAAGCTAGGAACGTTAAAATAGTGCTGTAGTCCTGCTTAAAGTATCCATAATGACAGGGCAATCGCATTAAAATCTCACCCGCCGATGACCTTGAGCATGTAATTGTGATCCCACCCTGCCCGTAGTCGCTTGTTCTTTATTCCAAGTTTGATGGATTTATCTGCCTTCAGCATATTCAGTGCCATGTGACGAACGACTGCGAGATTAGCCGCGCTGTGCCCCTTTCTGGTTCTATTATTATCTTCATCAAAGGCACAATCCAACACCCAGTGAAGCCTGTTTTCTACTCCCCAGTGGGATCGCGCCACCCGACCAGACATAGATGGATCGTCAGCGTGTAAACTACTGATAAAATAACGTGTTTCCTCTGACTCGATAGTTCCAATCTCGCGCTTCGATGTCACAGAAACCACGCTTTTCAGGCCTGCCCATTGCGGATGCCGTTGCCTCAACCAGTCAATATCGGAAGAAACTTTGACGGTTCTGGTCTCAATTCGCCCATGGTCTCCATCAACCTGCTGACTGCCAATCGGAGGCATCGTTTCCTCTGATTCAAAGTACGTTCGGACATCTTCATTCAAGCTGCTCTGGTTCCCTTTTAGGCTGAGCATATAGTCCCCGTCAGACTCAACAATTTGTCTAGCGATCTCATGCTGACACCCCATAGCATCAATCGTCACCACACACCCTTGGATATCCAGCTGCGTCAGCAATTTCGGAATCGCTGTGATTTCATTTGACTTCTCATCCACCTGCTGCTGGGCAAGCACAAGCTGGTTGTTTGCTGCCCAAGCACTGACCATATGGATGGCGGATTTATTCGATGCCCGATCAATGCTTCGCCGTAAGCATTTACCATCAATATTGATGACTTCCCCATGCATCGAAGAAACCAGTTCTGAACTCCATCGACTAAAACAATCTGCAAATTTATTTTGGTCTATCATACCGAAAACATCACCAAATGTATCATGCGAAGGTGTGCCATTCTCCAGTCCAAGGAGTTCGGTAAACCAGTCTTTTTTCGCTTTGGCGAAGCTCGCTATGGCAACCCAGTTGTCAGCTCCACATATCACAGCACACAACGTCATGAAGAAAATGTCCTCAAGCTTGTGCAATTTCTTCCTATTAATTCGAGGGTCAGGAATATCAGCAAAATAGGACAAGATCGCGGGTTTGTTATCTGTAGTACTCATTACCGCGTGATAGCAATCGTCACTCTGACGGCTAGGAGTGCAGGGAATTTTAATGCGATTGCCCTGTCCATAATGATAAAGTCACTTGCCAGCAGCTTGTGGAGTAGTTAGAAATGACGCATGAATGGTATTTATCTTTTCCCTTTTGCGGGTCTAATCAGTTTGCTTGGTACGGTCTTGGTGTGGCGTAGGGCGCAAGGTCAACCATCGTTTACCCCCAACGATGAATCTTTATTATTTGGCTTGCTTATTGCTTCGGTGTTTATGACTGCCTCGGGTATTATGGTGCTAGAACCCATTAGCGCACGGATGATTCATTTTACCCTTCCTGCTTCTGCTGCCGTTGCTACGTTGTTGGTGCAGTGCATGTATCTTATTGGTCTTTTTCGTTTTGGTATTCAAGGCTTAGGCTTGTTCCTTTTGCCTGTTACAGCACTACCTTTGTTGGCGATTCCGTTTTTGTCGAATGGGGATATAGATGGTGTGATTCATACCAGCTCTTTGCTAGAAACAGGGCATTTAATGATTTCTATGTTGGCTTATGCGGTACTTACGATGGCAGCATTTTATGCTTGGATGCATCTATTGCTTGATCACGCGCTGCGCCGTAAACGTTTGACGGCAACCTTTAACTTTCTTCCTTCGTTGATTGATCTAGAGCGCATGATGTTGGCTGTATTGCAATGGTCAGCAGGATTGATTGCGCTAAGTATTGTTTCTGGTTTGAGTTGGCAATGGTTTGAGTTCTCTCACTTTGCTATTTTAAACCACAAAGTCATTCTTGCGTTACTCTCTTTTGCTACCATCGTGGTGTTGTTGGTGCAGCATCGTCGTGCTGGTTGGAGCGGTCGTTTTGCCAGTAAAATGGTGTTATCTGCTTATGCCTTGCTGCTGTTGGCGTATTTTGGTGTGAAAATGGTTCACTCATGGATGTAACCTAATCCCCACAATAGGACACAAAACACCGCGACATTCAGGTGTAAAATCATTGTAACACGGTAACAGTTATTGTATGGATCCTTGGTTATCTGCGGCTTTATTGCTGCTTTTTATTATCTTATCGGCAGTTTTTTCTGGCACAGAAACGGCACTTACCCATAGTCGTCGTGCTACGTTGCGTGTATTACAACAAGAAGGAAACCGTGGTGCAAAAGCGGCGGAAGCATTGCTTGCCAACCCTGACCGCATGCTTGCCGCGATTTTGTTGGGTAATAACTTCGTCAATTTTGCCGCTTCGAGTTTAACTGCCGTGGTGATGGTTGAAGCTTTTGGCGATGCGGGCATTGTTTATGCTACCGTTGCCATGACGATTATTATTGTGATGTTCTCCGAGTTGTTACCGAAGACGATTGCTGTCGTCCATGCCGAAACGCTGGCGTGTGCGATTGCTCCGTGGCTGCAACGATTCAGTCAATTGTTTTTTCCTTTTATTGGGCTGATGCAGTGGAGCGTTCGTTTGGTGCGGCGCATGATGGGGATTAACGATCATCGCAAAGCAGGTTTAAGTCGCCAAGAGCTAACGGCATTGATTCACATGAGTGCCAGCAGTGGTTACTTGGATGCTCCTCACCAACGTATGTTGGCGGGTAATCTACGCTTAGCGCAAATCCCTGTTAAAGCTTTGATGACACCACGCAATAATATACATTCGTTGAACGTGGATATGGCATTGAAAGCGTGCCAAGAGGCGGTGCTGCAAAGCCCTTATTCGCGGCATCCTGTGTACAGTGAACGCAAAGATAACATTTTGGGCATTGTTCACCTGCGTGATTTGTTCACCATGCTTGCTACGCCAGAAGATAATACCTTGCATGCCCTCACATTACGCGAGCCTTATTATATTCCCAACAATCAAAATGCGATGGCGCAATTGGTCGATTTTCAGCAACGTCAGGAGCATATGGCGATTGTCGTGGATGAATATGGTGATATTGAGGGTTTGATTACACTGGAAGATATTTTGGAAAGCATCGTGGGTGAGATTCAAGATGAATCTGACCTCGCACCAAGTCAGGAGATTAAAGCCAAAGGCGACGCTTGGCAGGTATCAGCCACAGCCAGCCTGCACGATATTAACCGTATGCTATCCACAGCCTTGCCCGAAGACCGCGCTACCACCATTGGTGGTTTGGTCGTTTCCACCTTGGGTAAACAACCTGACGGTGATCTAAGTATGCGCTTCCCTGATGCGTTGATTGAATTAAAGTGGGATAAAGAACACGATATTCACGATATAACCGTCAAAAAGCTCGTCGAAGAAAGTCATTGAGGTTTGAGGTTGAGGTGTGTGTGCTTATTTTATTATCCGCAGATTACGCAGATTAACGCAGATGATGAAAAAGTTGATGTTACGCAAGATATGTTTTTCCTTGGTTATACGGCACTTGATGCGGCATCGTAGGTTGGGTTGAGGCACGAAACCCAACACAGGAGTTACATGATGGTGTTGTCGTGCACATGCGTCCCGTCTTAAAAGGGAAGTCAAAGGTTATGATGAAGCTGGTTGCTGTGATGATTGACAAGGTGTTAAACGTGCGCCAAAGTACCGCCTACTACAGCCAACTTTTGAGTTTAAAAAAATCTTGGAAAGTGCTCTTGCAAGTATTTGATTTTAAGTTGCTTTTTAGGGGTGAGCAGTAGAAATAGAGACCCGTTCTTCAGGGGATTACGACCGTTAAGAATTGCTTATTCCCGCTGGCGTTACACAGTAGAAATAGAGACCCGTTCTTCAGGGGATTACGACTATTCGCTAAGATTACCGCAAGCGGCGTTCAGTAGAAATAGAGACCCGTTCTTCAGGGGATTACGACCTATTGAGAAAGGGCACACTAGCAAGCTACCTGCTGTAGAAATAGAGACCCGTTCTTCAGGGGATTACGACACAACGTTGTTTTCTTCCAATGGGGGGACCACGGTAGAAATAGAGACCCGTTCTTCAGGGGATTACGACTGCGCCCATTTTTGATAATTACTATATACATTATACGTAGAAATAGAGACTCGTTCTTCAGGGGATTACGACGAAACATCAGCGCGATCATTATCGTATAGCGCGTGTAGAAATAGAGACCCGTTCTTTAGGGGATTACGACGCTAGCTGTTCCTCAAGATGGCTGTCAGTGTCAGTAGAAATAGAGACCCGTTCTTCAGGGGATTACGACTGACCATGTTTCATAGCATTCGCCAAAGGCCCATAGTAGAAATAGAGACCCATTCTTCAGGGGATTACGAGCTTGTTTCCATACAGCTTGATTGATAGTCTCGGCGGTAGAAATAGAGACCCATTCTTCAGGGAATTATGATGTTTTTCCGCCTTCCGTCCTTCGTCCTCCGCCTTCCGTCCTCCGCCTTCTGCCCCCCCTTGCTACCTGTGAATATCGATGATTGCTTGCCATAGCTGCGATTATTTACATCGCATTGTTCCGCTTCATGATGGCGAAAAGGCTTATTGTGCGCGTTGTGGTACGCTTTTGTACCAACAGAACAAAAACAGCCTTGATCGCGCTTTGGCATTGAACCTGACGGCGTTGATGCTGTTTATCATCGCCAATAGCTTCCCTTTTTTGACACTTAAACTAAATGGCATGGTTGAAGAAAACCTATTGATTTCAGGCGTGATGACCCTTTATGACATGGGTATGCAGGGCTTGGCGATATTGGTTTTTGTGACCAGTATTGGCTTCCCATTATTGCTGATGGTTGCCATGTTGTATTTGTTGTTGCCGTTGCGTTGGGGGCGCGTGCCACCGTGGCGCGGTGCGGTGTATCGCGTGGTTCAAATGCTGCAACCGTGGAGCATGTTGGGCGTGTTTATGCTCGCTGTGTTGTTGGCGATGGTGAAGTTGATGGATATGGCAACCATTGTGCCTGGTGTTGCGCTGCTTTCTTTTGCGGGGGTAGTCTTGTGCGCTGCGGCAGCCCGCAGTCATTTGGATCATCGCTTAATTTGGCCGCACCCTGTAGCACCGACGCTTAGTGTGAACGGACATGGCGTGACGGCGCGTGATTGTGGTTTACTACACTGCCATAGTTGTGCCTTATTATTGCCCGTGATCGATGCGCCGCGAGCTTGCCCTCGTTGCGGTAATGCGCTGCATCTGCGCCAAGCCCATGTGCTGGCGCGCACGTGGGCATTGGTGGTGACAGGCGTACTGTTGTTGATTCCCGCTAATGTTTACCCGATTATGACGGTGGTGCAGTTGGGGCAGGGCGAGCCGAATACGATTTTTAGCGGCGTGATTCACTTGATTGAGGGCGGTATGTGGCCGTTGGCTCTGATTGTGTTTTTTGCCAGCATGGTGGTGCCGATGGCTAAATTGTTGGTGATGATTGGTTTGTTAATCAGTGTGCAGCGTCGTTCGCCACTACGTGCGCTTGATCGTAATCGCTTGTATCATATAACAGAAGCAGTAGGTGCGTGGTCTATGGTTGATATTTTTCTTATTGCGATTCTTGCTGCATTGGTTCAATTAGACGCGCTGGCAACCATCACCCCTGAGCTTGGCGCATCCTTTTTTGCCGCAATGGTCGTTGTCACCATGTTTGCGGCACAAAGTTTTGATCCTCGTTTGATTTGGGATCACGCATGAGCCAGCCAACGTTGGATTCCTTACCCAACCCGCAAGTGAAGCAACGCAGTTTGCCCTCTTTGGTGTGGCTGTTGCCGATGTTGACTTTGGTTATTGGTGGTTGGTTGGTGTTTAAAACGCTGCATGAACAAGGACCTGAAGTGACCATTGTGTTCAAAAATGCGGCAGGCATCAAAGCGGGTAAAACACGGGTTAAATACAAAGATTTAGAAATCGGCTTGGTTAAGTCCATCACCTTTAGTGAAGATTTTAACCATGTGGTGTTGCAGGTGGCATTCTCGCATGAGGCGGAGTCTTTTTTGCGCCGCGATACGAAGTTTTGGGTGGTGAAGCCGCGTTTGAGCATTCGTGGCGTGTCGGGTTTGGATACGTTGGTGTCAGGTTCTTACATCGAACTGGAGCCTGGCGAAGGCGCGCCGTGGCGTGATTATATCGGGCTTGAATCACCGCCTGTGGTGAAGGCGACGATGGAAGGCACCGAGCTGATGCTGATGGCGAAGCGTTTGGGTTCTATCGATCACGGTTCGCCGATTTATTACCAAGGGATTCAAGTCGGCGAAGTGTTGGGCTATGAATTGGCGAATGATGATACGGGCGTGTTTATTCATGCTTTTGTCAAAACGCCTTACGATGCGTTGATTCATGGCAACACGCGCTTTTGGAATGCCAGTGGCGTGGATGTTGAAGTGAGCGCGCAAGGCTTGCAGGTGCATGCGGAGTCCTTGTTGTCGATCATGCTTGGTGGCATTGCTTTTGAAACACCCGCAAAGCTGAATACCGCAGCGGATGATATTAGTGGTTTGATTTTTACCTTGTATGAAAGCAAAAAAGCCATCCGTGAACATGATTTCGCGCAAAAAGTGCTGTTTGTTGCGTTTTTTGATGGCTCAATTCGCGGTTTAGAGGTCAATGCACCTGTTGAGTTAAAAGGCATTAAAGTGGGGCGGGTGGCGGATATTCGTTTGGAGTTTGATGCTACCGATACCAGCTTCCATATTCCTGTATTGATTGAGCTGGAACCAGAGCGGATTGTTTCCCGTCACCCTAGTGCTACAGCAACCGACCCGCATGCGGTGGTGAAAACATTGGTTGAACGCGGTTTACGGGCGCAATTAAAAACGGGCAGTTTGTTGACGGGGCAGTTGTTTGTGGATTTGACGATGGAGCCAGATAGCGCGTTGCACCTGCTGGATTATGAAAGTGATTACCCACAGTTGCCGACGGTAGCAGGGAATATGGCGCAAATGACGGCTTCGGTGAAATCGATTCTTAACAAAATCGAGGGCATAGACTTGCAAGCCATGAGCAAGCATGTGGTGGCTATTTTAGAGGGCACTAACAGTCTGGTGCATGCGCCTGAATTGCGCCAGTCGATAGCGCAAGTCCATGATACCTTGGCATTATTCCACACAATGCTGCAACATTTAGACCCTAAAATGAACGATCTTACTACGAATATTGACCAAACGATCATCGCGGGGCGTGCTGCGGTTGCGCAAAGTGAACAAACGCTCAAGTTAATCAATACCATGCTTGACCCGAAAGCACCGATGCAATACCGCGTGCAACAAATGATGCTAGAAGTGGGGGATATGGCGCGTTCAGTCCGTGTGCTGGTTGATCTATTGGAACGTAATCCCAATGCCATTATTTTTGGCAAAAAAGAAGAGTGAATGATGCGTGTTTATTGTCTTATCATGATGCTGTGCGTGCTTACTGGCTGTGCCAGCTCGGTATCGAGCACGAAGTTTTATCTGCTATCGGCGTTACCCGCTACAGACAAGCCCGCAGCGGAGAGCGATACAGCGGTAGAAATTAATATATTACCCTTACCGCAGTATTTAGACCGTCCACAAATCGTCTTTCGCAGTAATGAAAACCGTATCGCATTGGCAGAGTTTGACCAATGGGGTGGCAATTTGGGTAAAAATATTGCGCGTACGATGTCGCAAAACCTGACGATGCTGTTGCACTCACCTTACGTCACCACTGCGCCACAACGATTGGCACGGCAACCACAATTTAGGGTGGATGTGGAGGTGCTACAATTTGAACGTGATGCCCAGCAGCGTGTGGTGTTGGATCTGCGTTGGAGTATCACCGACGAGCGTGTAAGTCCGCCACGGATGACGACGGTAAACAAGCTTGTGCGCAGCCATGCTGTGGTCGAACATGGTGGCTTTGACGCAACGGTTGCTGCGATGAGTGGCTTATTGGGGGATGTAACACGTGATATTGCTGAGGATATTCAGCACCGCCTCAATGCGGCATGAGGTACTTATTTACGCTACCGCTTGCACTGTTATTCCTCGCCAGTGAGGCGTGTGCCACAAGCCCTTATGCCGATGCTTCGGGGCAACAAATTATCGCGGCATCGTTGCAAAAGCATCAATATTACCCCTACGTATTTGAACAGCAGACGATGATTTTAATGGATGATCGTGGTCATCGTGACGTACGCGCAGCGCGTCGTTTTTCTCGTTTGGACGAGGATGGCACGGCACGCTTTGTGTTGGTGTTTGATTTCCCCGAAGAGGTGAGTGGGGTGGGTTTAATGGTTGAGCAACGTCCCGACCAGCTACGTTCTAGTCAAATTTATCTGCCTGCTTTGGGTAAACGCTTGATTCGTAGTGATAGTAGCCGTGCCAGCCAATACTTTTTGGGTAGTGATTTTAGTTTGCGGCAGATTATGCCCGAAAACATGGCGGATTATCACTACCAACGGGAACATGATGTTGTGATGAAAAAAACGTCTTATTTCCGTATTATCGCATCAGCGATGAATGCGCAGATTGCGCGTAATGATGGTTACAGCAAACGCGAATTACTGTTGCGGCAAGATAACTTATGCATTGTGCGCGTTGATTATTTTGATCGCCAAGGGCGTTTGCTCAAGCGGCTGAGTGCGCATGATTTGCAGCAGATCAATGGGCCGATGTGGCGCGCTAATATGTTGTTGATGGAAGATTTTGAACGGCATCATAAAACGCTGATAAAAATTGAAAATCGTGTCTTCTCGCGTGACTATGTACCGCCTTATGTGTTTACCGATGCATGGTTGATGGGGGATCATACCATCACCCAGATTAACCGCTTGTTACAACAAGGAACGGAGGCAAAGTAGATGGTGCAGAGATGTCGCATGGTTTTAGCATCCATCATGCAGCGGGTTGGCGGCTGTTATGCTTGAGTCATTATTCCTTCTTGGTGTTCGCTACCGTGTTGTGACGTTGCTTGTTTTATTGCTGATTACTGTCGTGACTTCGCTTGGCTTGCCCGATGTGCGGGTAGATACAGGTTTAGGTAAGCTCATATCGGAACACGACCCGCACAAAGAAGATTATGAAAAGGTCATTGCTGAGTTTGGTTCGGATCAGCAAACGGTGATTTATATCCGTGATGCTAAGCTATGGACACCTGAGCGTTTGACTGCATTAGCGTCATTGCATTACGCGCTCAAAGCCTTGCCTTTTGTGGATCGCGTTGAAGATGTGTTTACGTTGCAAGTGATCGCGGGTAAAGACGGTGCTATTGCATCACATGTGTTGCTCAAAGAGCCGCCAACGACAATAGAAGCTGCTGTGCAAGCCAAGCAAGAGGCACTGTATAACCCGCTAATTAAAGGGCGTTTTGTTTCTGATGATGGTGAATCTTCAGCAATACTGTTGGCGATGACATTAGACCCGCACGACCCTGACGCGGAGCATCATGCCTATGCGGCATTGGAGGCGGTGATCGGGGAACATCAAGCTCAGTTTGGCGCGCTGTTTCAAATGGGTGCGCCACGTTTGCATGAGGAACTCAAACGTATTTTGTTCCAAGATATGCGTTTTCTTGCGCCGTTATCGGCGGTCGTTTTGATGTTGGCGGTGGTGTTCTTTTTGCGCAGTGGAACGGCGGCTATCGTTCCGCTGATTACTTCGCTACTGAGTTTGGTATGGACGTTCGGTATCTTAGGCTGGCTTGGTATTCCCTTGAATATTTTAACCGCCATGCTGCCTTCGTTGGTGATTGTGATTGGTTCAACCGAAGCAACCCATATGATTACCGCATACTTCCAAGGTTTGGCGCGGCAGCACGGTGATGACAAAGCGCAAGTGGTTGCCTCTGCAACGCGCTATATGGTCACGCATATGGCGATTCCTATCGCACTTACGGTGCTGACCACGGCATTGGGTTTTGCCAGTAATATGTTTAACCCTATTGGCTTAATTCAAGATTTTGCGGTGGCATCGACTTTGGCAATTGTCTTTAATGGCGTGATTACCATGTTCTTTATCCCATTGCTTCTTAGCACCTTTGGTGCTGGCTTTAGAACGCGGCATAACAGCCAGCGTTACCATATTCCGCACATGTTTACTCAGCTATTTCAGGCGATGAGTCAACGCTCACATTACTTCTTTTTGTTTGCGACTGTATTGTTGTGTGTGTTGTTTATGCAACAAGCCTCGCGCATTCACGTGAGTAACGATCCCTTATCTTATTTGCAACCCACCCACGCTTTGATTCAAGATAACGAAACCATCCACCAGCATTTATCAGGGACGAAAGTGTTTTTTATCACCTTAGAAGCGACGCGAGAAAAAGCCTTCCTTGAACCAAAATATATTGATCGTATGGTGGAAATTCAGGCGTTTCTTAATAGCCAAGGGGTGTATGACAGCAGTACCTCACTGGCCGATTATTTAGCGTTAATCAACCGTGAAATGCATGATGGTAAAACGGCGTATGATGAAGTGCCACGCAGTCGTGACTTGGTGGCACAGTATTTGATGTTTTTCCATCGCACGATATTGCAGCCCTATGTCAGCCATGATTACCAGCGGGTAAATATTGTTGTGCGTCATAACATCACTGACTCAGCCACCTTAAATCGCCATATTGAGGAACTCCGTGAGGCTGTGCAAAACATTGCTGGCGTAGATCTGCATACGTCCATCAATGGTGAACATTTAATGGTGAATGCAGCAACAGAGGGGTTGTTGTGGGCGCAAGTTGAGTCGTTGTTGATACTTTTATTAGTGATTGCCTTGTTAATGGCAGGGATGTTCACCTCTTTTAAAGGTGGCTTGGTAGCTTTGATCCCTAATTTAATCCCGATTACATTGATGTTTGGTTTGATGGGGATGATGCACATCTCGCTCAACCCTGGAACGGTCATGGTTGCGGTGATTGCGATTGGTATTGCGATTGATGGCACGATTCACCTGTTTTCTCGCTACAACACGTTAACACGCAAAGCATCGGACTATGACAGCGCAGTACTTCAGACCGTGCGTGAGGAGGCGACACCCATGGTTGCCACCAACTTGGCATTGGCACTGGGGTTTGCCATGCTGATGTTGTCTGACTTTACCTTGGTTGCCCAGTTCGGCGCGCTGGCAGCAGCAACGGTATTGTTTGCGTTGTTTACCAACCTTGTCATCACTCCGATGATTATGACCAAGGTTCGTTTGGTGAGTTTGCACCAAATCATGGCACAAACGCTGCCTGATGGCGTTGTAAACAGTCCTTTGTTTCAACATATGTCGCGCTATGAAATACGCAAGGCGATATTGGTGTTTGAAAGTGCGCATTATCATCCAGGTGATGTTCTGATGAAGCCAGGGGAGAAAGGCTGTAGCATGTTTATGGTGTTATCGGGGGAAGTAAGCGTGGTTGACCATCTTGGCTGCCAAGACCAGCAGGGTACGATCTTGAGCGCAGGGGATGTGTTTGGCGAAATTGGTTACACACGTGCGATTCCTCGTACCATGAACGTACGTGCATCACAGGATGTTGAAGTCTTGGTGTTTAACTACCGTCGTATGAAGCGCGACCTTGAGTTTTTCCCTCAGATCGTTGCCAAGTTAAATGTAAATATCAGTCGTATTCTTGGCGAGCGTCTTGCCGATGTAGCAGGCAAGGTGAAGTGATGGTGATGATCTATCGTACTGGTGGCTCTATGTTCGGTGTTTAAACCACATCAGTTGTGCTACTTGTGCCTGAAACATCGCGAGGCGAATGTTTTTGTCGGGAATGTTGGCTAACGTTGCCGCAATGTGTTTTTTTTGCGTCAGGCTTACCACTGCGGGTTGGGGCTTAGGTGCTTGTGTGGGAACGACACCAGCATAAGGACGCACGCGGGTGAAAATTTTGGCGATGCGTTCGATGTGGCAATGATCGCTGCACGCTTGGCGAATTTCTTGCCGTAAAAACAACACTTGTTGGGCAATCATGGAATGATTCACAGCAATAATAAGGTGAATACTGCCATCAGCTTGCAGCCGCGCTTCTTCTGGTTCGGTGACTGCCGCCAACATCGGGCCGAGCATGGCTGCCCAACTTCGACGCAGGCGGGAGAGAACCGCAAGCCGTTGCATGCGATCCTCCCCCAGTAGCTGACCAATGTCCTGATTGACGCGGTGCATGGTATTGGCTGGTTTTATGGTAAGTAGGTGCGCGGAATTATTTTAACATTTATCGCGCCGAATATTTCGCGATATTCAAGGCACAAAAAAGGGCGCGTATTGTTAATACGTAACCTTTTTTGTAACACAGAAAATCGCGTGAATAGGCAAGTTAGAAATGTTAAAATCATTTTGTGTGCCTACTTATAATATACTTAGCACAGCTTCGGGCGGGCGACCAATCGCAGCTCGTTCGCCACACACCACGATAGGGCGTTCAATCAAGATAGGGTGTTCCACCATGATCGCCAGCAGTGCTTGGCGGCTATGGTCGTGACCTCGCACTTGTTCCTTAAACACGCTTTCGCCACGCCGCATCAAGTCCATCGGTTCCATTTCCAGTTTATGCAATAGTCCATCCAACTGCGCCACCGTAGGTGCGTGCTTTAGGTACTCGATGATGGTAATCGCGATGTCGTCACGCGCTTGTAGCAAAGCAAGCGTTGCCCGCGATTTGCTACAGCGAGGGTTGTGGTAGATCTCAACCGTGGTCATGACCGCAGCCGCCCGCTTGATGAACATGACCATGTGCCAGCTCTTCTTCAGTAGCATCACGAATGGTCATGACTTCTACGTCAAAATTTAATGTTTCGCCAGCTAATGGGTGGTTAGCATCAATGGTGATGTGGGTATCATCAACGGCGACGACTGTGACCAATTCTACGCCATGCTCAGCTTGTGCTTCAAAACGCATGCCGACTTCAATATCGCCATCAAATTGAAACAATGCGCGTTCGACCTGCTGTTGCAGTTCATCAATGCGTGGACCATAAGCATCTTCAGGGCTAAGGCTTACAGTCAAAGCGTCACCAATCGTTTTGCCTTCGAGCTCTTTTTCTAGGCCTGGTACCAAAGATTCTGTACCATGAATATAGGGCAATGGTTCGCCATCACGGGAAGAATCCATGGTTTCGCCTTTATCATTAGTCAGCGTGTAATGGATTTCTGCCACTTTATGGCGTGTGATACATAGTTCAGACATCGGTAATTCCTTGTTAGCCTATACAGAAGTAGTCGCCCATCATTATTTCAACACTTTTAATCTTGTCTATTTCACGATCTTCGGCGTTACAAAAACGTTATATAGCGGAGCTATACGTCCGTTTTTGTGCCTTGAATATCGCGAAATATCCGTCGGTAGAAATGTTAAAATAAATATGCGCAACTACTTAATCAGGCAAAATAATGGCGGCGACGCTAACGAAGAAGCCAGCATCTAGCGAGAAAAAGAGACGTTGAACACGATTTTTATGGTCTGTATATAGCAAGTTCTTGCGATATACAGTACCCCTATTTTTTTTATGATTCGTCCATCTCCTACGGACGCGGGAGATGGGAAAGAAGTGTGCTAGTGATAGTACAATGTGAAGCTGGGCAAGCTTCATCATAAGGAGGGTGGAAACACTCTATTGTAAAAAGGTGATTTTGTAATGCGATGTCGGTGTGGCAATGCCGTAGTGTTACAAAAGTTTGTGTCTGGGCAAAGCATGAACAAGCCTTTTAATATGGGAGTCTATTGGGATGAATATTAGGTGTGCATGTAAAGTGTATCATTTATTAACCCCCTCATTCCCTTAGGCTTCCATTTCTTTATAATGTTGCCTATCAATGCAACGCATGGTGTTTTGCCACCCTTGCAAGGAGGGTATATGCTATTTCATAAGCAGTGGACACTCTGGTTGTTGGGTTTTCTTTTTATATCGCTTTGCATTGCCTTTTGGCGTTCTTATTCCATACATACCGTCGTGGACAATAAAGATTTCACTGTGCTGAATACTGAACTTCCCGTGCTAAATCCCCCTACTGAAACATCCTTACCCCACAGCGTATCTTCGATGATTGGCGATTATATTTGGCATCATGAACAACAAGAACTATGGTTATGTGGTAGCTTGAGTGCTACGCCCGATACGGGAATTTTTAAATTGATACAAGGGCAAGGTAAGCACCAACATGTGCTGCAACAGGGGCGTTACCAATTGCTTGCCATACAAGGAAAAACAGGGGAACTGTGGCTTATGAACGAGGATGGAGACGTCACGCAATATCAGTGGCAAGCACTTCCTATGAATGATGGGCGACGTAGTATGGCATTGGACAATCAACGTTATGTAGCGCGCACTCTGACATCTTTAGAAAGCACCTGTCCCATGCCGACACAAACATTTGCACGGTTGGCTCTTTAAACATGGAACATGTTATCTACACAAATAAACGTGCATGGCATTTTGACGCGCCGTGCGACGATGTTCCACTGCACGGAGTGGCAAAATGCGATGCACGTCAACATGGAACATGTTATCGACACAATAAACGTCATGCACGTTAATGCGTAACTGATTTGTCACAGCTATCCTTGATGATGTTACGATTCATACTTGCACTACTCATGCTGTTCAGCTTGTCTTCTTGCAACAGCTTGCTTGATCCTGATGAATTAAAAGCCTATCAAATTCATCACGCGCAGTTCACCAGTAGTCCTGTTGAAAACCCCAGTTTATTACCACCATTAAGTAATGCACAAGCATGGCATCCTGTATCGATTCCTCATAATTGGGATAAATTTGATTATGCTACAGGGCGTGATGGTTGGTATGATATAGATTATCGTTTTGACGCTGATGATTATCAAGTTATGCATGCTATTTATATGCCGCGCTTAAATATGAATACCGCTATTTATGTCAATAATAAACGGCTCAATGCGGGCGGCGATTTTATCGAACCTATTTCGCGTAATTGGAATCGACCGCTCATCTTTGTGATCCCAGAGGGTATGTTACACCCTGGGCATAACCGTATTACGGTTTATGTCAATGCGTACCTTAAAAGTGGCGGCGGTTTAGGTCGTCTATACATTGGCCCTAACCCCGTGTTGGATCGTAGTTATCGTAGGCACTATCGAGCCTTTATATCCACCACGCAGATCAGTTGCTCGCTGACCTTTGCTTTAAGTTTCGCAATGTTCCTGTTTTGGTACTTACGCAAAGAAAAAATGTTTTTTTGGTTCGCGTGGGCGAGTTTGTTGTCGGCGTTTTATTTGATGAACCACTTTGTTCAAAACATCCCTGTATCACGGCATTTATGGGAGTGGGCTTTTCAAATCTCTATTGATGGTTTTGCTTTTTGCATGATGCTCTTTACCCATCGTTGGCTGAAGTTAGAACGGTTTGCCTTTGAAAAGCTCTTATGGTTTTATCTATTTACATCAGCATGGGTTCTCTATGCTTTGCCTGATGAATTTCTGATGACAGGTGTAAATATCAATCATGGATTCTTTCTTTTATTGGGTGCCTATGTTTCATGGTTGTTGTTTCAGGCTTGGTATCAACAAAAAAACCATTGGCTATTGATGCCTTTGGGGGCGTTGGTGATTGATTTTATCGTCGCTTTTCATGATTGGCAGCAATTGGTTTTCTCGACATCCAATAACGATCATTATTGGATGCCCTTGGGTGAATTGGTTATTTTATTGGCTGTGGGTAGTTTGTTGATTCGTTATTTTGTGCAGTTGCACGAACGTGCTGAACAATTTTCGATCGAACTCCAAAACAAGGTGGTTGAAACAACGGCACAATTAGAGCAACGCCATGCCGAGTTAAAGAAGCTTGAAGATAAGCGATTGATTGAACATGAGCGTGAACGCATTTTGCACGAGCTTCACGATGGTATTGGTGGGCAGTTAATTGCTGCTATTTCATTGTCCGAGTCTAAATCTAACAATAAAGCAGCATTAAAACAGACTTTGCAAGATGCCTTGCTGGATTTGCGTTTGGTGATTGATTCTTTGGATGAAGAGACGCGAGATCTATGCAGTTTGCTGGGTATGTTACGAATGCGTTTGGCATCGCAAATGAATGCGCAGGATGTAGCATTAGTGTGGCACATAGATCCACAGGTTAATACTGAGGATTTAGGCTATGAAATAACATTGAATGTATTGCGCATCGTACAAGAAGCCATTAACAACAGTGTACGTCACGCAGCGGCACGGACGATTCGTTTTTCATTGACATCATGCAAAGAAAGCCATGGTATATACATTGAAATCAGCGATGACGGGCAGGGTATCCAACAAGCACCAGCAGGGCGTGGCATGGGGCATATGCAGTTGCGCGCCCAACGCATTGGTGCAGAGTTGAAAGTAGCGTCAAGTAGCCAAGGGACGACTATCACCATTTGTTTGCCACAGAAGGCTTAACCTGACATTCACACATAAATACCTTGTCAGTCGAGCGTATCCATTGCTACGTTACTCCCGATAGGGTATCCGTTACAAACAAGTAATAGTCGTACTTTGGACTATGTGTTCTGCTCTTCTTTTTTGGCTCTGATTCTAGCTTTTTTGTCGGCTACATCGCGGGCGTTACGAGGCTTGCGTGGTAAGGGTCGGTAAATTTCTATACGATCACCTGCTTGCAGCACGGTGTCTGCTTTGGCTAGTTTGGCAAAAATACCAAAACCATGCCCTGTTAGATCCAAATCTGGGAAGGCTTCGAGTAAACGACTGGCTGCGATCGCGTCGTTGACGGTTGTTCCTTCTGCCACATCAATGGTCTCTAGGTACTGTTGTTGCGGTAATGCGTAGCAAATGCTTACTTGCATCAGTATGTCTCACGCAGTGTGTAAACACGTTTTTCAAAGGCTTCAACCATACCTTTGCACGCCACACTAAACATCGGTGTAGCCACTAATGATAACATCATATTATTAAACTCAAATTCAATGGAAAAATGAACACGGCAATGGTCATCATCTATCGCCTCGAAGGTCCACAAACTTTCAAGAAAGCGAAATGGTCCATCCAGCAGGCGTACTTCCACCATGCGATCGGGCACAAAACGATCAATGGTTTTGAAGGATTGTTGCATTCCCGAAAAATCCGCGACCAACTCAGCACTGAGCTGATCGTCTGAACTTTCGAGTATTTGAGCCTTCGCCAACCACGGTAAAAAGTCGGGGTAGGCTTCGATGTCCATCACGATTGAGAAGATTTCGTGGGCTGAACATTGCAGTTCTCGGCTCTCCTCAAAGCAATGCATCAGCCTTTTTTACCTGCTTTTGCTTGGCGTTTGCTGCGCCGTTTAGCCGAGCGCCGGTGTGCACTTTTGCTTTCTTCACTTTCAGCACGCTGCGGGTCTAAGCCTGCAAAAGGGTTTTTGGAGGCAGTGAAAATAAAACGCACAGGAATGCCGGGTAAAGAAAAAGTACGGCGAAAATCTTGCTCAAGGTAACGCAAATACGAACCTTGAATACGACTGGGTCGGTTGCTAAAAATTTTAAGGGTTGGTGGCGATGTGCTCACTTGGGATACGTACTTCAAACGAACAGCCGCGCCATCCGCTGATGGTGCATGTTGACGTATTTGTACTTGATCCAACCAGCGGTTTAACTCACCAGTATTGATTTTGACGCGATTTTGTTCAGCGGCCTTTACCGCAGCTTTAAGCAGACCTTTAACCCCTTGCCCCAATTTGGCACTGGCGCGTTTAACAGGCACATCGGGCAAGCCGCGCATGCGGAAGTTCAAACGCTCGGCATAGTAGTCCCATTCGGCATCGCTCAAGAGGTCGCATTTGTTGACTACCACCAGCAAAGCACAGCCTGATTCTCGCGCTAATTGCATCAAGCGCATATCTTGCTCAACAATGCCTTCGCCACCATCAAGCAGCATCACTGCCACATCAGCACGGCGGAACGCTTCCACCGCTTTCACGCGGGCAACAAACTCAATCACATCGGCAATACGACCATGCTTGCGCTGACCTGCGGTGTCCACCAAGCGAATCGTCCCTTCGCCCCATGGAATATCAGAGTCAATGGCATCTCGCGTGGTTCCAGCAATGGGACTCACGACCATGCGGTCGCGTTTAAGCCACGCGTTAATCAATGTTGATTTCCCTACATTGGGACGACCAATCACACTGATGCACGCCAATGGCTCCACGGCATCAGCTTCATGTTTCCATACGGGTAGGGCTTCTTCCAATACTGACTTGAAGGCATTTACGCCAGCACCATGCATGGCAGATACAGGATGCGGTTCACCCAAACCTAAGCGATGGAAATCATGCGCTGTTTCAGGGTTTTCAGCTTTATTTACCACCAGTAACAAAGGACGACCACTGCGGCGCAGTTTGTCGGCAATTTGTATGTCAATCGGGGTCATACCAGCGTAGGAGTCCACGGCGAACACCACCAAATCGGCAATGTCTAGGGCAACCTCTACTTGGGCATCAATCGCCCATTGCATGTCACCATGTGGCGTTTCACCAATACCACCTGTATCGACAAGAATTAAACGACGTTCGCCGCATACACATTCTGTCTCTAGGCGATCCACGGTTACGCCAGGACGGTCGCCGACAATCGCCTTGCGTGAACCTACCAAGCGATTAAACAGGGTTGATTTACCCACATTGGGTCGTCCAACAATCGCCACAATCGGCAAGCGAGAAATAGCCATCAATGCACCATATACAAACCGCCGAGGTTGCTGTGGTACAGCAAACCATCGAGGGTTACCACGGGTAAACGGTCAAAACGACCAGGGAAATCGCGACTGCCTAATAAATCGCCTTCTTGATTGAGGCGAAATAGTTGACCACGATCATCATGCACCCACAATTGTTTGTGCCATAATACAGGTCCCATTAACTCACCTTTGGATAAGCTACGATGCCATAGCATTACGCCTGTTTGAATATCCCATGCTTGTACTTCGCCATGCGTATCGGCGAGGAATAGACGTGAGCCATCAACCACAGGACTGGATTTTAACGACACTTTGCGAGTCATTAACGAAGCACCATCTTCACGGCTGAGAATAAACAAATCACCTTGATAAAAGGGAATCAACAAGACATCAGAGAAGCTATTGCCATCTATTTTGAGGTGATCCAATGGCAGTGGTGTAGCAGAAGGCACGCGCATATTACTCAACGCTCCAGCACGATCATCCAGCAACAATTGCTTGCGCCATAGTAGGTCGCCACTGATGGCATCCAAAGCCAAGGCATCGCCATTACCCAGTACGGTATAGATGCGACCTTCTTTCAAAAATGGTGTCGGGCTGATGTATAAACCTAAGGTTTCGGGCTTGGCTGAAAATACCCACTGCTTCTTACCTTCTTCGGAGATGCGGTAAATATTATCATCAATCGTTTGCACCAAGACATCACGTTCGACCACCACAGGCGTTCCTGTGATACCACCCGAGAGTTGAATGCTCCATACGCGTTGTTCTTTCACTGGGTCAAAAGCGTATAACATGCCGCCTGTGTCACCCACGACCAACAGTCCATTGGGCAAAGCGACGCCGCCAGAGTCAGAATTATCTTGCAGTGGCGCACGGTACACCTCATGCCCATTCATATTCATCACATGGATGCGGGCATCATGCCCGCCCATCGCAATATGTGCTTCGGGTAATAAACCACTCACCATAGGGCGAGCGTAACTTTCGGCATCGCGTGGTTTACGGTTATCAACATCGGTTTGCCATGCGACTTCGATCGCTTGTTTCTTCACGGTGTTGATCGCATCACTGTGTTTATCGGCACAGGCGGATATTACAAGGGTAGCTCCAGCAAGGAGCCAAAGTGTTTTCCTCATTCTTGTGCCGTAGCGGTCACGCCAAGGGCGGACTCAATGTTTTCTTTTAGCACACTGTCGTTGGACTCGGCTTCCAATGCCTGACGCAAGTATTGTTGCTTAGCATCGCCTTCGTTTACTTGTGACAATAAATACAGGCGTAACTGCTCGTATTGTTTACCAACGCGTTCGGTTAATAACGCATTAGCTTCGGTCGCCTTGCCATTGTTGATGTAGTATTCTGCTAAATCAAGTCGCGCCTGCCAGCGGAAGGGTTTTGCCAAAGCTTCATCGTCCATCATAGCGTGGTAATTGCTTTCGGGGTTCTCCGCCATGGCAGCCAATTGCAAACGGGCTAACACGGCATACGCTGTGCTGCCATAGTCTTTGATGACATCGGATAACACCGCTTGCTTTTTAGCTTCATCTGACTGACCCAAACCTTGGAAGTAAAGGCTTGCGGCAGCTTCTTTCTGTGAACGTTGGTTTTCCATCCACAGGCTTCCTGCTGTCAGAGCCAGCAAAATCAATACAATGGCGACGGTGAGGGATTGCTGATATTTACGCAGCCATGCCTGTAGCTGTGCAGCTTGCACATCGCGTTTCAGGTCATCCATTTCGACAGAAAATGCCGCATCGTTTGGATCGCTGGTGCCGTTTTTGTTGCTATTCACTGGTAAAATCCTTCCCGTATGATTGCCTTATGATCCTTGGCTGCATCAAGCAGAACACAGGAGCATAGAATCAACCTAACATTCACACATGGTGCGCACACGTGTTCGTTGCTTTATTCATTGCTAACAAAGAACTCTACGCAATCGCCATGATTATTTATGAACCATTCAGGTTAAAAGAACTGGGCAAGCTAGGATTCACCATCCCGCTGTCAATCTATCAATCCACCGCATCGTTGGCAGGTCGCCAAAAGCTGCGGATTTCTAAGCTTAAGTGAACATCCACATCACAGGTGCTGGCACGACGAATCAAGGGCGCATCTTCCAAACAGTCCAACACACGAAAGCCCATGATTCCACTTTGCTGTACGCCAATGGTATCGCCACTGCCGCGTAGTTCTAAATCCAACTCAGCCAGCTTCAAACCATCATGATGTTGAACCAAATGTTGCAAGCGTTGCACCGCTGCTGCTGCGGCATCAGCACTGGGTAGCAGTATGCAATAAGATTGCTGGTTGGATCGCCCTACCCTGCCGCGCAATTGATGCAATTGTGCCAAGCCGTAATGATCGGCATCTTCAATCACAATCAGACGTGCTTCGGGTATGTTTACGCCGACCTCAACCACCGTCGTTGCCACCAATAAACGGCAACGACCCGCTACAAAATCAGCCAATACTTGGTTCTTTTCTGCTGCTTTCATGCGTCCATGCAAGGTTTGCACACCCGCTTGAGGGAAGTGTTTCTGCAATGCCTCGGCACGTTGCACCACCGACACCTCGTCATCGTCAATACGTGGTGTGATCCAGTAACAATAGCTGTTTTGATTTAATAATCGTTGTATACCAGCTGCCAGTGCAGCGCGACCTTGTGGCGACACTACCCGCGTTTCTACAGGCAAGCGTCCCAGAGGCATGCCGCGCATGATGGTCATGGATAAATCATTGTATAACCCCAAAGCGAGCGTGCGCGGAATAGGGGTTGCGGTCATGGCTAACAGGTGTACGTCAGCACCTTTTTCTGTCAACGCCCACCGCTGCCGTACGCCGAAGCGGTGTTGCTCATCGACAATTACCAAACCCAAACGCGAAAATTGCACATCATCGCTCAGCAAAGCATGGGTTCCAATGAGTACATGCAACGCCCCTGACTGCAAACGATTGTTGATTTTTTTTCGTGCTGAAGCGCGGGTGCTGCCCGTTAATAACGCGACATCCACCCCCAAAGGCGCAAACAATGCTGCCAAGGTTTGCTCATGCTGCACAGCCAACACCGTTGTCGGTGCCATCAATACCGCTTGATACCCTGCATCGACACATTGTGCCATAGCCAGTGCTGCCACCCAGGTTTTGCCGCAGCCGACATCGCCTTGCAATAAACGATGCATGCGTCGCCCTGATTGTAAATCACGTTGAATATCATCCGCTGCGTGTTGTTGTGCTGCTGTTAATGGGGCAGGGAAGTTCTCTCGTAACTGTTGTGTTAATGCGCCTGCGTACAACACAGGGGCAGGGCAATCAGCCGCTTGTTTACGCTCCTGTAATAAGGCGGCATACACCATCAATTCTTCTTGCTTAATACGCAGCTTGGCTTGCTGCATCTGTTCTGCTTGTGCATCGACTGGCGGTTGATGGATGGTGTACAAGGCTTGGTATAACGATAGATCACCGCAACAAGCATCCAGCGGGCTGGCACTATCCTGCGGCAACAAAGTCAAGGCGTGGGCGATCAAACGCTGTAATGTACGATCGCCTTTGCCTGCTAACATGGGGTAATGGGCTTTTATGCCTGGTTCAAAACGCGCTGCTGCCTGCCAATCGGGATGGGTCATTTGCAGGTGACCTTGCCATAAACTGACTTCGCCACGCAGGCTGATCGTCTGCCCTTCCTGCAAACGCGCATCGCGATAAAGATAACGCGCATGGAAAAAAGTCACCTGCATGCTGCCGCTGTCATCGCTGATCTGTAACAGCAGCCGTTGTTGCGAAGTCACCGCATGATGCCGCACAACCACGCCTTGCACCCGCATGACCTGCCCCACAACCAAAGCCGACATTGGCGTAATATGGCGATCATCGACCCAAGCCAATGGAAGATGCAATAACAGCTCCCCCACAGTAGCCACACTGCGGGCTGCCATTGCCTTTGCCAGCTTAGGGCCGATACCTTCAACGTCTTGTAAGGGGCGAGATAATGCGTGATACAACATCATGAATGTTTATGCGCTTTTGTGTTGAAAACTGATGTTACGCACGCATGGTTATAACATGTAACGTTTCTGAATAGCATCACGTCATTGCGGACTTGATTCGCAATCCAGTGAACAGACGCAAGACTGGATGCCGCATCAGGTGCGGCATGACGGAGGGAAACCACGTCATTGCGGACTTGATCCGCAATCCAGTGAACGGGCGCAAGAGTGGATACTGCATCGGGTGCGGTATAACCGAAAGAAACCACGTCATTGCGGACTTGACTCGCAATCCAGTGAACAGACGCAAGACTGGATACCGCATCAAGTGCGGTATGACCGAAAGAAACCACGTCATTGCGGACTTGATTCGCAATCCAGTGAACAGACGCAAAACTGGATACTGCATCAAGTGCAGTATGACGCAAAGAAACCATGTCATTGCGGACTTGATCCGCAATCCAGTGAACGGGCGCAAGAGTGGATACCGCATCAGGTGCGGTATGACCGAAAGAAACCACGTCATTGCGGACTTGATCCGCAATCCAGTGAACGGACGCAAGACTGGATGCCGCATCGGGTGCGGTATGACGCAAAGAAACCACGCCATTGCGGACTTGATCCGCAATCCAGCGAACGGAGGCAAAATTGGATACCGCATCAAGTGCGGTATGACCGAAAGAAACCACGTCATTGCGGACTTG
>CAZYAI010000003.1:0-115622 GCA_964645625.1 uncultured Zetaproteobacteria bacterium | reverse complement strand
TAGGAAATTAATAGGTGTGAGGAACGGGTGAATTTCGACACCCTAGGTCTGACCTGATTAACTGATTGATGTTGCTTTTGCCGTGGAAGCATTGAGGTTTCGTTGCCTATTTTAACAACTTATGAGTTGCAACTGTTCACATTGCCTGAATGGTTGCTGAGGATTATTGATGCTTCTTGGTGTAAACATTGATCATATTGCCACATTGCGGCAAGCACGACTTACGGAATACCCTGACCCCATTATAGCGGCGGAACATTGTCTGCGTGCTGGCGCGCATAGCATTACGGCGCATCTGCGCGAAGACCGTCGCCATATGCAAGACCGTGATATGGAACGTCTTGCTGCGATGGATTTGCACCTAAATATGGAAATGGCAGCACGCCCCGAAATGGTCAACATCGCTTGCCGACTTAAACCACAAGCCGTTTGTTTGGTGCCAGAAAAACGTGAGGAACTGACTACCGAAGGTGGCTTAGATGTAGCGGGTCAAATCCCTGCGCTGCGTGAAGCAGTGGCGCGTTTAAGCGATGCTGGTTGCCGTGTTTCTATGTTTATTGACCCGACAAAGGCGCAAATTGATGCCAGTGTTGCCATCGCTGCGCCCGTGGTCGAGCTACATACAGGGCATTATGCCAACCTAACGGGTGCAGCGCGAGATGCTGAATGCGCCGTTATTACTGAGGCAGCCAGTTACGCGGCATCGGTAGGGTTAGAAGTACATGCAGGTCATGGTTTGACCTTGGAGAATACGCCTGCGATGGTTAATATTCCTGAACTTCAGGTGTTGAATATCGGTCATGCCATTGTTGCTGATGCTGTGTTCAAAGGCTTGGAGCAGTCGGTGCGCGACTTTTTGCGCTGCATGCAACGGTGATTATTGGCATCGGTATCGACCGCGTGGTCATTGCGCGTATTGCTCGCAGTTATCAGCGGTTTGGTGAACGTTTCATTGACCATTGTTTCACCGCCGATGAATACGCCTTAGCCTGTGCCAAACAGCCAGTGGAACGCCGCTTGGCGATGTTTTTTGCTGCCAAAGAGGCGGTCTCCAAAGCTTTAGGCACAGGTTTTGCGGGCGTATCACCTTCTGATATCGAAGTGTATTATCACCCCAGTGGGCAACCCGCCATCAAGTTGCACGCCAGCGCAAAGCAAGCTGCTGCTGCACGATCGATTCAGCGTATTCACCTATCGTTAACCGATGACGATGGTATAGCAATGGCATTTGCAGTCGCGGAGGGGTAATCATCATGATTGAACAACAAGAAATACGCCAATATATTACAGAAGCGGCAAGAGAACTGCATGCTGATGCTGCATGGCTCTTTGGTTCTTATGCTAGAAATGATGCGCATGATGATTCCGATGTTGATGTCTTTTTTATTCAAAAAAGCGAACTGCCACGCCCTAAACGAACGGCGCAAGCTTACCGTGTCATGCGTAAATGGCAGGTTGCCAAAGATATAGTGGTTTATACGCCAGAAGAGTTTTCTCGCTGGAAAGACGTTGAGGGTAGTTTGTGCTATAATGTCCTTCATGAGGGTATTCGCTATGTCTAATCACCATGATTTGTTAGCGGCATGGCGCATGAAAAGTGACCATGACTTAAAAGCATGCCATCAATTACTACAAGCTGATGAACCGTTAACCGATATTATCATATTTCATGCTCAGCAGGCGGTTGAAAAAGCGTTGAAAGGTTTTTTGCTTAGTCGCCATTGCTTTAGTTTCCCTAAAACTCATGACCTTGGACGGTTGCTTGATTTGGCTGAGTCTTATGAATCTGATTTATCCACGCTTGATGCGATTATCGAACTTACACCTTACGCGGTGGAGATGCGTTACCCTGAAAGTGCTGGATGCGATGCTGCTTTGGATGCTGCTGAATATGTACAATTGGCAGAGCTTAGTTGTATGAAAATTTGGTCATACGTAGAGCTTTGACAAATTGCATTCAAACGTTTGGGTCGTTGTTGTGTGACTTTTCGTTTTATTCATTATTTGCAGTCGCGGAGGGGTGATATAGCCATGCACCAAGTAGGGCGATGATGGATGAACTTAATAAGGCGGCGCGAATATCCATTACTTGCACCAGCCAACCTGCTAACATGACACCCAGCATGCCGCCTAAGCCAAAGGTCATTGCGCCTAACCAGCCTTGCGCTGAGGCTTGGCGCGAAGGAGCTACCATGCGGTTTATGGCTGTAATACTGCTGATGTGGAAGGCTCCAAAGGTGGCGGCATGGCATAGTTGCCATAGTAATAGCCACCACCAAGCCTCGGTATAGGCGATGCCTAACCAGCGCAGCGCGGCTAGTACAAAACAGATGTGCAAGCAGAGGCTTAGCGAACAGCGTTGTAGCCAATGCCCTGCCCATGCCATAAGCATGATTTCTGCACCGACGGCAACCACCCAAAAGAAGCTGATCCATTGCGCTTGGTAGCCGATTTGTATCAGGTACAGGCTAAAAAAAGCATAATAGGCTCCGTGGGAACATTGCATGAGCAGCCCAGCAAGCATGAGGCGGCGTGTTTCTTGTGAATAGGGTAATGGTGCATCGTCGTGGTGTTGGCTCAATGATGGCATGTGGATAAAAGCAAACGAGCTGAGTGCCAAAGCAAGCATTAATGCTGCCATAATCCACGGTAATATGCGTATGTGTTCGCCTGCTAAATAACTGCCTGCCAGTAAAGAACTTACGATAAACCCTACTGAACCCCACAAGCGTATGCGTGAATAATGGGTCTGATTCGCCTCTGCTAGGTGAATGGTTAAGCTTTCGGCTGGTGCTAGCATGCCTGACCATAACAGCGCAAAAAGTAATACCAAAAATCCGAAAATAGGTAAATATATGGCGATGTTATTCAACGGCAGCAGCGCAATGCCAGCCACCAGCGACGATAAACACAAGATGATTGCAGGGTTGTAATGCCGTTGCTCTAGGCAATAACCAAATAACGGCGGGGCAAAAATACGCGCAGCGGAAATCAAGGCTATGATGAAGCCGATGGTGAATGCTTCCATTTGCAGCGATGCCAGATAAACAGGAAAAAAAGGGAGTACCAAGCCCATCACTGCAAAATAAAAAAAGTAAAACAGGCGTGCTGTGTGCAAGGTTCGGTAGGCGATCATGGATGCAGGCTAAGCCATGGTTGCGCAATGGCAAAAAGTTGTGCTGCTTGGCGTTTTTAATGCGTGCGTTTACGTGCTTTGATGGGGTTATACTAGGCTTTTTTTGCTTTGATATGAAATACAATCCCTGTGTTTTACATGCATAAATTATCTAACGTTCATTCCTTACTAACGCGCTTTGCTTGCAGGATAGGCATTCTTCCGCAGAATTGAGCGCGGGATGCGTTATTTTATCAGGAGGGACTCCATGGCGAAGAAAATTTGTGTGATTGGCGGTAGCGGTTTTGTAGGACGCTCAATTGTGCGTCAGGCATTGGCCGAAGGTCATCAAGTACGTATTGCTTGTCGTCACCCAGAAAACGCTCGTCGTATGTGGGTCGATGGTGCCAGCACAGCACAGGTTGATATTTGCACAGGCAAAGGTCTGGATGCTGCGTTAGCGGGCGTAGATTGCGTGATTAACTTGGTGGGTGTGTTGTTTGAGCGTGGTCGTTACACGTTTAGCGAAGCGCATGTTGAGGGTACAAAGCGTGTGATTAATGCTTGCAAACAGGCAGGTATTACGCGTTATATTCATATGTCTGCATTGGGTGTAGATGGTAATCACAGCAGTGATTATGGACGTACCAAACATGCTGCGGAACAAGCCGTGCGCGACAGTGGCTTGGATTGGACGATTATGCGTCCTTCGGTTATTTTTGGTCGTGAAGATGATTTCTTTAACAAGCTTGATGCGATGTCGCGTTTGTTGCCTGTGTTCCCTGTGATCGCAGGTGAAACCTACTTTCAACCTGTATGGGTGGAAGATGTGGCTCGTGCCTTTGTGCAAAGCGTGTCAGATAAAACAACGATAGGGCAAAGCTTTGACCTTGGTGGACCACGTGCTTACAGCTTTAAAGATTTGGTGCAATTATTACTGGATGCTAGAGGTCGCTCACGTTTGTGTATTCCTGTACCTTCTGCGGTTGCAGGCTTGATGGCTACTGTGTTGCAGTTTTTGCCCGTGCCTCCATTAACGCCCGATCAATTGGCGATGCTTAAACAGGATAATATTGTTGCAGGCGATCAGCCATTCCCATCATGCTTTGGTGAAGCCTCTTCGGTCGAAGCAGTATTGCCTACTTACATCAATGGTAATCAAGCAGCACGTTTGCAGCAAAGTATGAACGACTGCCGCGAAAATTACCGCAAGCTGTGATGACGGTAACGCATATATGACTTCGCTAGCACCAGAGTTTGCACTCTGGATTGTTGCCGCCTATTTACTCGGCGGTATTCCTTTTGGTCTGCTATTTAGCAAGGCTTTGTCCGACAAGGATCCGCGTGAACATGGCAGTGGTAATATCGGTGCCACCAATGCCTTGCGCACGGGCGGTAAAACCGTTGGTATATTGACCTTGTTGGCGGATATTGCCAAAGGCGCAACACCTGTGGCTCTGGTGGCGTGGTTAGCACCGAATCAGGAAATGTTATTGGTCAGTGTCGGCTTGGCGGCATTCATTGGGCATATTTTCCCTGTTTATCTTCGTTTTAAAGGCGGTAAAGGGGTTGCCACCATGTTTGGTGTGTTGCTGCCGTGGCTGCCGTGGATTGGCTTAGCTGCCTTCGCCGTATGGTTGGTGGTCTTTTTTAGTACCCGCTATGTGGCTTTGGCATCGATCATCGCCGCAGCTATGATTCCCTTGCTGGTGTTTGTGAGTCATGCTGGTGGTACGCCAACATGGTGGGCGGCTTGGGTGTTGGCACTGTTGGTGCTGATTCGTCATGCGAGCAATATTCAACGATTATTGCGCAATGAAGAGCCCAAAACGGGTGGATAGTAGTCACCCATAATTATTTTAGCATTTTTAATCTTGTCTATTTCACGATCTTGGGCGTTACAAAAAACGTTATATAGCGGTGCTATACGCCCGTTTTTGTGCCTTGAATATCGCGAAATATCCATCGCTAGAAATGTTAAAATAAATATAGTTAACTACTTAAGAAGAGTGAATAGGAGTGCTCCCATGCTGATTCAATCAATGATTCGTGGTGTGATGTTATTAGCTTTAGCCCTGTGGGTGATCCCTGCCGCAGCGGAGGCAAATGACCTTGGCACTGACTTGAAGGGTGATATTACGCAACCCTATGTGGTGAAGAAAAACGATACACTGTGGGATATTGCCAATCACTTTTTTAAAAATCCTAAGCGTTGGATGGAATTGTGGGAGCGGAATTTATACATTACCAATCCTGATTTAATCTACCCTGGTAATAAAATTTGGTTTGATGCCTCCAAAGTGCATGCGCCAGTGATGACTACACAAGAAGGAAACGCTCAAACTTCAGCGGATCCAGCTCCCGCCGAAAAAACCACCATGAACCACCAACGCCTGATGACACCAGAGGAAGCGAAAGCGGTTGGTGGACTGACGACGATTCGCCCTAAACCACGCATGATTGTAAAAGAGGTTGAACGCATTGAGGCGGGAACAGCCGTAGAGTTTACATTGCCTGAAATGTTACATCGTGACTATATCAACCCAGAAGATACCTTCCCCTCCGTGGGGTATATTCTTGATTCAGAAATGCAGCGACTTAATTATGGCGCAGGTGATGAAGTGTATATGCGTTTTGCACAAGCTGTTCGGGCGGGTGATGCGTTTGATATATTTCGTGCAGGTCATGAAGTCGAAGACCCCCAACATGGCGAACGTCTTGGGGTGTTGATGCATCATTTGGGACGTATTCACATTACATCAGTACGTGGTGCTATGTATAAAGGTCATATTTTGTATGCCTATGCAGAAATATCCCAAGGCGATCTGTTGGTTCCAGCTAAAAAAATAAACACACGTATCGTTCCCTCTGTTTCTTTATATAATATGCAGGGTTCCGTGGTTTATTTGCAAGATGACACCACCGAAGTGAGTGCTAATCAAATTATGGCAATTAACTTAGGGAAGAAGCAGGGGCTTAGACCTGGTATGCAGTTCCAAGTGTTTCGCGCTGGTCGTGATGTGAAGGATCGTATCACAGGTAATAGTATGCGTTTGCCAGAAGAGCGTATTGCGCGTGTCGTGGTGATTTCCACATCGCGGAATAGTGCGATGACGCTGGTTACAGAGGCTATTTCACCTATTCACATGGGGGATGCAGTACGTCCATCTGGGCGGTAAATCGTTCTTACAGCTATGGCCGCCGTTACAGATACCGAGATACTTGCCTGCTTGCGCCTCTATGGCATTCGAGGTATTGGTCCTTATACAGCCAATCAATTGCTTGCTTCCTTTGGCTCTGCTGCTGCGTTTTGGCAGGCTGGGGCGACAGCATGGCAAGCGCAAGAAGGGATTGGTCCTAAGTTACTACAAGCTTTGCAACAAAGTTCGGAGGAAGAAACTGAACAGTTATTGCAGCAATGCCGCTCGCAGCGCATTCGTTTGTTGGTGCGTGATGACCCTCAATACCCCGAAAGCTTGCGTCAAATAGATGATGCGCCTTTGGTCTTGTTTGCTTTTGGCAACCTTGATGTGTTACAAGCATCGCGCATGCTGGCTATCGTCGGGGCAAGAAAGGCCAGTAAAGAGGGACGTTTGATTTGCCGTCGTTGGAGTGAATACCTATCATCACAGCAAGTGGTGACTGTCAGTGGTATGGCTTATGGTATTGATGCTGCGGTGCATGGTGGTGCGGTGGCTGTGCAAGCACCGACGGTGGCGGTATTGGGTGCGGGCTTACTTACATTATACCCCATGCAGCAACAACAGGTACGGGCTATTGTTGGTCAAGGTGGTTGCGTGCTGAGTGAATACCTGCCTGAGCAGTCGGCTAGGCCTGAGTACTTCCCGCAGCGCAATCGCATTATTGCGGGTTTAAGTGCGGCAACCTTGGTGATGGAGGCTGACGTTGCTTCTGGTTCGTTGATTACAGCGCGTCACGCTTTGCGTTATGGTAGAGAGGTTTTTGCAGTGCCTGGCTCTGTGCTCAATCAAAACCATGCAGGCTGTCATCAACTGATTCGTGATGGTGCTTATTTGGCAGAATCCGCTGATGATGTCATGCAACTTATGGGTTGGCAGTCCCAAGCAGCAAGGGACGATTCCCTAGAGAGTACGCTGGCGCATTGCAACGATGGTGAGCAGGCGGTCATTCGTGCGTTGCAGCATGATGTTTTGCATGTCGATCAATTGGCTGAAGCGTGTGCTTGTACGGTTCCTGATTTGGCAGCATTGTTGTTATCTTTAGAGATGCAGTCGATCATTGAATCCTTGCCAGGTAGTCGTTACACACTGCGCCGTCATTGAACGCTGGGCTGATTTTGCAGCGAGATGACGGTTCTTTCATGACTTTTTTAGGATGCTCAGGCAGTATTGCGCCAGCTTTAGTTGGCGTTATATTGCCGCTAGCGAAATAAAGGCGTTGGGTGTCATAATCCTACAAACTTATTGATAAAGAAAGGTTTTACTGTTAAGTAATACCGCTGGAGTTGAAATACATGGGTAAAAATATCTTGTTATGGGTCGCTGTCGGACTGGTGATGATGAGTGTCTTCAATATGTTCGGCGCGCCATCAGGGCAAAATAAACCCATGAGTTACTCCGCTTTTATTGAACGTGTGGATCAAGGCATGGTTGATAAAGCAGTGATTACCGATGATCAAATTACGGGTACTTACCGTGACCTTTCTGGTGAAACGAAAACCTTTAGCGTATTAACACCGCGTGATCCTGACTTGGTGAAACGCTTGTTGGATAATAAAGTTGAAGTGCAAGCAGAGCATCCTGCTGAAGTGCCGTTTCTGTTGTCTGTTTTAATTTCTTGGTTTCCTATGTTGTTGCTGATTGGTGTGTGGATCTTTTTCATGCGTCAAATGCAGGGTGGTGGCAAAGGCGGTGCTTTATCGTTCGGTAAAAGCCGTGCCAAGCTGTTGAATGAAAATACCACCAAAGTCACCTTTGACGATGTTGCAGGCTGCGATGAAGCAAAACAAGAAGTCACAGAGGTGATTGAGTTCTTGCGTGATCCTTCCAAGTTTACCCGTTTGGGTGGCAAGCTGCCTAAAGGGATGTTGTTGGTGGGACCTCCTGGTACAGGTAAAACCCTTTTGGCACGTGCAGTGGCTGGCGAAGCGGATGTACCTTTTTTCTCCATCTCAGGGTCTGACTTTGTGGAGATGTTTGTTGGTGTCGGGGCATCACGTGTGCGTGATATGTTTGAACAAGCCAAGAAAAATGCGCCATGCATTGTCTTTGTTGATGAGATTGATGCCATGGGTCGTCATCGTGGTGCAGGTGTTGGTGGCGGTAACGATGAGCGCGAACAAACACTGAACCAAATGTTGGTGGAGATGGATGGTTTTGAGGCTAACGAAGGGGTGATTTTGGTGGCTGCGACCAACCGTCCTGATGTGTTGGATCCGGCATTGTTACGTCCAGGTCGTTTTGACCGTCAGATTGTTGTGGGTCGTCCAGACTTGAATGGTCGAATTCAAATTCTTAACGTGCATATGAAGAAAGTACCATTAGAGGGCAATGTGGATTCCCGCGTGATTGCACGTGGTACGCCAGGGTTTTCTGGTGCTGATCTGGCTAACTTGGTTAATGAAGCAGCACTGCTGGCAGCACGTTTTAACCGTGACAAAGTGCGTGCAGCCGATTTTGACGAAGCAAAAGACAAGGTCATGATGGGTACGGAACGTCGCTCTATGGCGATGAGTGAAGATGAAAAACGCTGCACTGCTTACCATGAAGCGGGTCATGCTTTGGTTTCTATGCATTGCCCTGCCGCCGACCCTATTCATAAGATGACCATTATCCCGCGTGGTCAAGCATTGGGGATGGTGATGCGCCTGCCAGAGAAGGATGAGTACTCGCAGTCGCGAGAGAAAATGCATGCGAACTTGGCTATTGCCATGGGCGGGCGTGTTGCCGAGGAATTGATTTTTGGTTATGACAAAGTGACTTCTGGTGCTTCTGGCGATATTCAAATGGCAACCAACTTGGCACGTAGTATGGTCACCCGTTGGGGTTTTTCTGATAAGCTTGGTCCATTGTTGTACAGTGAAAATGATGAGGAAGTCTTTTTAGGTCGCTCTGTTTCACGTCAGCAGCATGTTTCAGATGAAACATCACGCTTGATTGATGCTGAGATCCGTCGCTTTGTTGACGAGGCTTACCAACGTGCGCAAACCATCTTGCGTGAAAATATTGATGATTTACATCAGTTGACCAAAACACTGTTGGAATATGAAACACTTTCAGGTAAAGAAATTGGGCAGATTCTAGCAGGCGAAAGCTTGAAACGAGAGGAGCCAACCGTTAGCACCTCAACCCCAGCCTCGCCCAGCAGTGATGATGAGGAAGTGAGCTTGGATGGCGATGCGGAACCTATTCAAGGCGATGAGGTCAAACAGGATCACTGATGTCATGCTGGCATCGTTCTGGCACGAATAAGGCATGGATGATGGGCGTACTCAATTGTACGCCTGATTCGTTTTCCGATGATGGTCACGGTAGTGATACAGATCAGGCGGTTCGTCATGGGCTACGTATGTGGCATGAGGGTGCTGATCTTATCGATGTCGGCGGCGAATCAACCCGTCCTGGTGCGCTTGCAGTCAGCGTCGAAGAAGAGTTGCAGCGTGTTATTCCTGTGATTCAGCAATTGGTTGCTGCTGGCTGTTGTGTTTCGGTAGATACGATGAAAGCCGAAGTGATGCGTCAGGCTGTTGCTGCTGGTGCAGTGATGATTAATGATGTTTCAGCCCTTAGTTTTGATCGTCAAAGCATTGCTATTGCCGCCGATTGTGATGCCAGCATCTGCTTGATGCATATGCAGGGAAGCCCTGCAACCATGCAACACAACCCCCATTATGAAGATGATGTAGTGGCTACCGTGATTCGCTATTTTGAACAACGTATCGCGCTGTGCCAGCAGGCAGGGATTGAGCGCGAACGTATTGTCATCGACCCAGGTATTGGCTTTGGCAAACGGCAGCAAGATAATTTGGCTCTGATTGCCCGTATGGATGAATTACGCGATCATTTTTCTTTGCCTGTACTGTTGGGTGTTTCACGCAAATCGTTTCTTGGTCGTATCACAGGGCAAGATGTTTCAGACCGTGAATGGGCGACGGCCTCTGCTGTAGCCATTGGTTGCTTTGCAGGAGCCGATATACTGCGCGTTCATGATGTTACACACCAAAAACAGGTTGTTGCTGTTGCTGCGGCACTACGCCAAGCACAAAGGCGTTGATGTCCTCCGTTAATATGAAATATGTAATTCTCGGCCAAAATGGGGATTCCGCAGTAGCTCTTTCCATTCTCGGACAGCCTTCTAGGCTATCGCACAGGGTGGCTCATGTTCGCTAACGCTGCTTTTGACCATATCAATGTCCACCTCATTGATGTCGCTGATATCGCGCTGGTTTCATTGTTTGTCTATTTTGCCTTGCGATTGATTCGTGGTACGCGAGCAGAGCAGATGTTGGTCGGCTTGGCTGTATTGATGGGCGTGTATGCCCTTGCGCGCTATTTTAGTTTACTCACATTAGAATGGTTGTTTTCGCAATTTTTCTCTTTCTTTATTGTTATTATGGTGGTTCTTTTTCAACATGAAATCCGCCGTGGTTTAATGAAGGTTGCTTTTAACCCGTTGTCGCTATCAAGTAGCACTTCAGTAGAAAAAATGGTTCATGACTTGGCTGATGCAGCCGTTGCATTAACCCATCGTCGCTGGGGTGCTTTGTTTGTTATTGAGCGTGATACAGGGTTAAACCACTTGATTGACCCTGCCGTGCAATTGGATGTTCCGTTATCCCCTGATACAGCATTAACCATTTTTTGCCCTAAAGCTCCGCTGCATGATGGCGCTGTTGTGGTACGCCAAGATGTCGATGGCGGTCATATGGTTGCTGCGCGTGTTTTGTTGCCCTTAACCCAAGCGCATACATTGCCTGGCGATTATGGCACACGTCACCGTGCCGCTGTTGGATTAATCGAAGAAAGTGATGCCTTGGTGATCGTGGTTTCCGAAGAACGAGGAGAAATCCACATTGCGAGTCAACACGGCTTGAGTGAAGCCTTGGATAGACGAAGTTTGGTTGACGCATTATTACAAGAATTGCGTCCTAATGTTTCATTGTGGAAGTCTTCATGAGTGCATTTTGGCGTAATCTTACCCTTTATGTATGGGCGTTATTGATCGCGATTATGCTGTGGTTTCAGGTGCATGGTCAGGGTGAAAGCACGTTGAGTATGGATGTTTCCCTGCAATTACGCGGCTTGGCGAGTGATATGGTGCTGGTTAACGATTTGCCAGACCATGTTAAGGTAACGATCAGCGGCTTGCAGGCACGGTTAAAATCATTGAATGAAAAAGAGCTGTATATTTCACTCTCGGCGCAAGATATACATACCCCTGGCGTGGTTGAACGTTCGTTATCAGCCGATGCTTTACACCTGCCACCAGGTTTGGTAGTCGATAAAATTCAACCAGACCGTCTACAATTGCAAGTGGATCGCTTGGGTGAGAAACAGGTGGCAGTAACCGCCGATGTGTTTGTTGCATCAGGTTGGGCTGCTGAAAGCATCAGTGTTACCCCCAGCGAAGTGACATTGAGCGGCCCTGAAGTATGGCTGGAATCACTGCTTAAACTATCGACTGAATCGGTTCGCCCAGAACCTAAACCTGGACCGTTTGAGTTAAGTGCTGGGGTGGTGATTCCTACTGATAAAGCGGTGAAACTGATTCATCACAATGGTGACTTTTTGGTCCGTGGTTACCTACGTCGCGACCCTAAACCTGTAGCGGCATCAACTACCCCCCTTTCAAGGAACGAGGAGCATACCCCCTAATGCGTAAATATTTTGGCACTGATGGCGTTCGTGGTACGGTTAATCAATACCCCATGACTGCGGAGTTCGCCCTGCAATTGGGTCGTGCAGCAGGTTATATACTTACCCAGCACCTTCCCCATCAACCCCATATTCTTATTGGTAAAGACACGCGCCTATCGGGCTATATGATTGAATCAGCACTGTGTGCAGGTTTAACGGCTCAAGGGATGAATGTACAATTGGTAGGGCCTATTCCCACCCCAGCAGTTGCTTATTTAACACGTAGCTTGCGTGCTGATGCTGGCGTGATGTTGTCCGCCTCGCACAATCCTGCGGGTGATAATGGTATTAAGTTTTTTGGTGCCGATGGCTACAAGTTGCCTGATGAAACGGAACATGCGATTGAGCAATTAATGGATGAGCTTCCTCCCTTGCCTGCAGCGTTAGCTGTCGGTAAAGCGATGCGGGTGAATGATGCACAAGGGCGTTATATTGAGTTCCTGAAATCATCGTTGCCGCGCAATCTTCGTTTTGATGGTTTGCGGGTGGTGGTCGATTGTGCACATGGTGCAGCTTATGATGTTGCTCCGCGTTTGCTGCGCGAGCTTGGTTGTGAAGTCATTGCGTTGTTTAATCAACCCAATGGTTTAAACATCAACGACCAATGTGGTTCGACCTACCCAGGTGCTATGTGCCAGCGTGTGGTCGCAGAGCAAGCTGACCTTGGTTTAGCCTTAGATGGTGATGCTGACCGACTCATCGCTTGTGATGCCCAAGGGCAGGTGATTGATGGTGACCGTGTGATTGCCATACTTGCAGGGCATGCAGCAAAACATGGACGCTTGCAGGGTGGTGGCGTTGTTACCACCATCATGAGCAATATGGGGCTGGAACGTTACCTTGAAGGTATGGGACTAAAAATGTTGCGCGCCTCTGTCGGTGATCGCTATGTTTTGGAAATGATGCGCGAACGCGGTTGTAATATCGGTGGTGAACAGTCTGGGCATATGATTATGCTGGATCACAACACCACAGGTGATGGTTTAATGACGGCATTGCAATTACTTTGCGCCATGCAAGATGAGGCAGTGCCATTGCATGAACTGGCTGCCGGCATGAGCTTATTCCCGCAAAAGCTGTGGAATATCGTCATGGAAGAGCGTTTGCCAGTATTAGAACAGCCAGCAGTAGCGGAGTTATTGCGTGAGGCGGAAGAAGCGTTGCAAGGCGCGGGTCGTGTCAATGTGCGCATGTCTGGCACGGAACCAAAGTTACGTATTATGGTTGAAGCAGAAGATGAAGCATTGATGTCTCGTACGGGCGCACACTTGGTGCAAGCAATTACTGGGATTATTAAATCATTGTAGTTTAGAAAAGGGAGGGGATGGTATGCGTTTTTTAAAATATACAGGTATTGCGTTAATCACGGTGATTGCGTGCTTATTGATCGCACCGTTTGTGATTGATGTTGATCATTACCGTACGCAAATAGAGCAACGGGTCGAGGATGCCACAGGGCGTGCGCTGCATATTGGCAGTATGCAGGCATCGTTATTCCCCTGGGTTGGCTTGAAACTTGAAGATGTTACTTTTGCCAATGGTGCAGGTTTTGATGCTCCCAACTTCCTTAAAGTGGGACATTTGGATGTTAAATTGGCAGTCATGCCGTTGTTGCAGAAAAAAATAGAGTTGCAACGTTTTGAGTTGGATGCTCCTGAACTGCATTTACAACGCAATCGCGATGGTGTGGGTAACTGGGAAGATTTGCTCGCTCCAAGTGCCCCTGCTGCGCAAACAGCTTCAGATGCACCTGCTGAAACGAACTCGCCGTTACTTGCTGGTTTAATTGCAGAAACCATTCAGCTCTCCCACGGTCAGTTAAGTTGGCAGGATGATCGTAATGGTCAGAAGGTGAATTTAAATAATTTACAACTTACCATATTGGATGTACAACAAACACGCCCAGTCAGCATTCATGCAGCGGTGGATTTGGCTGATGATACGCTCAACCTTGATGCTAAAGTGGGACCAATTGGCGATTTTTCACGCTTCGATGCTACACGCCTTCCTGTGCAGCTGAGTGTCAACAGCAAGCGTATTGGTTTGGCTCAATTTTCTAGCTTATTGCCTGAATTACCAGCGATGTTGGGCAGTGTTGAAAAGGCAGCCGTCGCGGTCGATGCTCATGTGGAGCAACATCCTGATGGTAGTCGTGCGGTAAATGGTTCGATGACCTTGGATGCAGCGCATGATATTGCGATTACATGGGTGGCTGAGCAGATTGATCCGCAGCATATTCGTTTAAAATCATCTGACATTGCCTTTGATGGTACGACTTTATTACATAGTAAAGGGCAGGTGACCTTGCCTAATAAAGGTGAACCCAGTGTTGAGATGCAATTAAGCAGTGAAAAAATCACTCGCGTTTGGCTGACCTCGTTACTGCCAGACCTTGATGCTTTATATGGTAAGCATCCTGCGCCTTGGCAAGACTTAGATGTTGGTATGGTGGTGAAGGCTAAAGGCAATGTGATTGATCTTAGTGATATGAAAATGCACTTGAATCAAGAGTTGTTGGCTATGTCAGGGCGTTTTATCCTCGCGAAAGACCCTAATATTCGTTTGCGTGTAAAAGCAAACCAACTTCACCTTGATCCTTGGCTGCCCTTTTCTGAGGATAAAACGGCAGCTTCTACAGAAAACACATCTTCTGCTGCAGAAGTTGAACCTGATTTGCGCAGCTTTGTACCTTGGCGCGTCAACTTGCGGGTCGATGTAGCGAAATTGTATGCTAAGCAGGCAGTGCTGGATGATGTGGTGATTGACCTACAAGGAAACGATGGTCTATTTACCATTAAACCATTGGCATTTGGCATATCGGGTGGTCGTGTTACTGAGCAGGCCAGTCTTAATGTCGCTGATTACCCTGCAAGCTGGCATGAATCTATGACGGTCAAAGATGTAGCACTAGGGCCGTTGTTGAAACAGTTTGCCGATTCCGATCAATTAGCAGGGTCGGTAAATATGAATACTAATCTGCATGGTCAGGGATTGTTGCCTGCCGCAATTAAGGCATCACTGACAGGTAACGGCCAACTTAAAATGCTTAATGGTAAGGTTAAAGGTTTTGATATCGCCAATGCATTGCGCAACATCACATCGTTAGGGCAACAAAAAGGACCGCAATATACCGACTTTGCGCAATTAGAAGCGAGCTTTACTGCTAAGCAAGGGGTGTTGACGAATAATGATTTATTCATGGCATCACCATTATTCCGTTTGACGGGCAAAGGTTCGGTGAATCTTCCTGCTTCAACGATGGATTACCATATGCGACCTAAGTTGGTGGCAACATTGGTTGGTCAAGGCGATCAAGCTGGTGGACGTAAAGGTGTGACGATTCCTTTGCATATCAAAGGTCCTTTTGATGCACCATCGATCACCCCTGAGTTGGATGCACAAAGTGTGGTTGGTGGTGTGCAAGATGCTTTGAAGGGTGGTAACCCTTTGAAAGCCTTGGGGCAGAACCCTGCTGCGGGTGCAGTACCTGCTAATCCTACGCAGGCAGCAAAGGAAAAGGTGAATAAGGCACTGGGCGGTTTGATTCCAGGTTTTTGATAGGCCGCGTGCCTCTGTGTGAACTTCAAAGGTTGGTGATGGAGCGATGATGAGTGAACAAAACACCATGAGTAGTCCACCACGCTTCCCCTTACGGTGGCGTTGGACGATGATGATGGGTGTTGCGATGAGTATTGCCTTGGGTGTTTTAACCTGGCTTATTTTGCATATCGAACATGATGCGTGGTTGGCAAGTCAGCAGCAGCAGGCAAGCCAACTCGTCGAACGTTTGGCTCAATCGCTCAAATTACCTGTATTGACGCATAGTAAACCAGAAATTGATGTTGCCGCTCGTAGCTTTATGCAGTCGGTTACTTCGGTGCGCGGTATCTTGGTGCAGGCACCAGAAGGCACACTGTCTTTTGGCGATACGCTTGATGTACCAGACTTTTCCGCCAGTGAGAAAACGATGGATTTGGTGCAACTGGGCGAGGATGGTAGCTGGTTTGCCAAACGTTTGGTGTACAATAAAACCACCATTGGCGTGTTGGTGGTACGTTTTTCTAGCCAAGCATGGGAAGATCTATCCAATGCCTTGCTGATGCGTATGTTATTGCTTGCCGCTTTGGTGATTATGAGTGCTTTGTTACTGACGTATTGGGTTGCTGGGCGTATGAGTAAGCCATTGGAACAAATCGCTGTTGCGGCTTCCCGTGTCGGTAAGGGTGATTACCATGCGGAACTTCCTGTACGTGGCAATGATGAAATCAGCGATGCAGCAGAACAGTTTAATATGATGTTGCAAGAGCTGCGCCATAAGGAAGAAATGCGGCAAGAGTTTGGTCGTTATTTGAACCCTAACTTGGTCTCTAAGGTGTTCCGAGATGATAACGTCAGCGTAGAAAACCATCGCCAAGATGTGACTGTGTTGTTTGCCGATATGGTGAGTTTTACTGCCTTTTCTGAAGGGCGCGACCCAGAAGATATTATTGAAGTGCTCAACCGCCATTTTGAGGTGTTTCATTGTGTAATTGACCATTTCGGCGGTCATGTTGATAAATATATTGGCGATGCGGTGATGGCTGTTTTTAATCACCCTCATGAAGATGTAAATCATGTGCGTCATGCTGCCATGGCAGGCTTGGCGATGGGCGTTGCTTGTCGTCGTTTGGGCTTGTTGCGTGATGATGGAGAACCCATTGCATTCCGTGTTGGCATCAATGCGGGTGAAGTGATTGTTGGCAATATCGGCGCAGAAAAACGCTTGGAATACACCGTGATTGGTGATGCTGTGAACCGAGCCTCACGCATGGGCGGGATTGGTCAAGGGAATGAAGTAGCCCTGCCTGAATCCACATTCAAACAATTAGGTGATGGTTTTTCGTTTGAAAAAATGGGCGATATTAAGGTCAAAGGCGTGAGTGAGGCGATGAGTTGTGGTACTGTTAGGATAACTGACCCTGCCTGCCAGCGTGAAATCGATCAGGCTGTCGCCCTTGCTTTTGACCTTACATTGCCTGCGGATACGCGGGATGTAATAGGAGAGATATAGCATGTTACGTATTTTAGGTTTAAGTCTTTGTTTAATGGTTGCCGCCTGTGCCAATCAAGGCGGTGGTGCAAAAAGCTCTTACGGCAATCAAAAACAGGCTTACCAGCAGGCAGAAGCGTTTTTTAAACATGGTAAAGTGATGCAGGCGCGAGAGCGGCTGTTGGCAATCAAAACAACCGATGCTGATTATGAAAAAGCACAAGCCTTACTCAACAAAACGGTAGAGCCTTCGCGTCAACGCTTGATGAGTTATCATCGTAAAAAAGCAGAGCAAGCAAAAGCTAATCAGCAGTGGTATGTTGCATTGCAGCAATACCAACAAGCCGCTGAGTTAAGCGAAGATAGCCAAGATCAAAAAGCTGTGGCAACCATGCAATTACGTTTGCGTTCAGCGCGCGCGCAGGCACTGTATGTACAACGACAGCGTGAAGACCAACAGTTCCTTGCTTGGCAAGATGATTATCAACCAACCAAAACCTTGGATGCCAATGATCAAGCTTTTCGTGTGTTTCATCATTTGTTGCAAGAGGATTTAGACCATCGTGTAAAGCAAAGTATTGCGCAAGCGAAGAAACTTAAAAAGAACGCGCCTGAACTGGCTTATGTGCTGCTGCTATCGGCGGAACGTTTAGACCCAGAAGCGGTGGATGATAGCCTGATTGAGAACATCAAGGCAGCCGTACCTGAAGGTGTGAATGTTAAGCCAGAACAGAAAAAAGTACGCCATGTAAACAAACGCAGTCGCACCAGCAAGGCGGAAAATCGTGTTGATGTTGCCCAGATTAAGGATTTGGTCAAACAAAAGAAGTGGTTAAAACTACAAGCATTCGTTCCTGCGTTAAAACAATCAGGACGCAAAGGCAAAGCTTTATTGAAGGCGATTCATCAAGGCTCGATTGCCGCTGCTGCCGATTGGTACGCGCAAGGGCGTAAGGCTTTTGCGGCAGAACACATTGATGATGCCGTGCGTTTTTGGGATCATGCTGTGGAACTGAATTCCGATAATGATGAATACCTGAATGCGCTGCAACGTGCTTTGCAATTGCAAGAGCAATTACACATCATTCAAAAGCAACAATAAGGATCTTCCCTATGCGTGATTCTATTTTACAACCGCGCCGCGCCAGTCGTCGCATTCAAGTTGGTCGTATTGCAGTCGGCGGTGATAGTCCTATTGCCGTACAATCGATGACCAATACGCCAACGACGGATATTGATGCCACCGTAGCACAAATTGCACGTATTGCCGCAGCAGGTGCAGATGTGGTGCGTGTTTCGGTGCCTGATCCTGAATCGGCAGCAGCCATGCACGAGATTGTCCGACAAAGTAGTATCCCCGTGATTGCTGACATTCATTTTAGCTACAAAATGGCGTTGGCTTCGCTAGAAGCAGGTGTGCATGGTTTGCGTCTTAACCCAGGTAATATCGGCACGAGGGATAGGGTTGAGCGGGTGGTGGCAGCGGCGCGTGAGCGTGGTATTTCCATTCGTATTGGTGTCAATGCAGGCTCGCTGGAAAAAGAATTGTACGACAAATACGGCGAACCATGCGCTGATGCCATGGTTGAATCAGCAATAAACCATGTGCGTATTCTTGAGGATATGGATTTTCACGATATTAAAATTTCGCTTAAAGCGAGCAATATCCCGATGACGGTGGTTGCCTACCGCAAATTGGCGAAAATGGTTGATTATCCCTTGCATCTGGGGATTACCGAATCAGGTAGTATGGTTGCTGGTAGTGTTAAGTCATCCATAGGTTTGGGTTTACTGCTCGCCGATGGTATTGGCGATACGATTCGCGTATCGCTGGCTGCCGAGCCAGAAGAAGAAGTGCGCGTGGGCTTTGAGATTCTTAAAAGTCTTGGGCTGCGTCATCGTGGTGTGAATTTGATTGCTTGCCCCAGTTGCGCACGGCAAAAATTCGCAGTCATTGAAACAGTAAACATATTAGAAGAACGTTTGGCACATATTCAGGAAAGTTTGGATGTCGCAGTGATCGGCTGTGTCGTCAACGGTCCTGGTGAAGCGCAAGAAGCTGCCCTTGGTATTACAGGTGGTTACCCTACCCACACCCTGTATTGCGATGGTCAAAAGGCATCGCGTGTGAAGTCCAATCAGATGATTGACACCCTAGTAGCAGAAGTAGAAGCCCGTGCCGCAGCAATTCGCGCACAAAAAGAGGAGTAGCCAGAGATATGAAGGATGCCCGATTTTAGATAGTTGCGCAGGCTGTTCTGATTGAAATGCCATTGTACCATAAGGTCAATGAATCGTTATTTAAGGTTCTCTGGTAAAAATTTTATGTAAATAATGGCATTCCGTATAATAATTAGTTAGGCAATGAAAAATTTAGCAAAGGAGAATCATCATGGCACGTAGAGCTTTTTATAGTTTTCATTACAAACCCGATAATTGGCGGGCTTCTCAAGTACGAAATATGGGTGTAGTGGAAGGAAACAAGCCAGCAACCGATAACGACTGGGAAGATGTTAAAAAAGGTGGTGATAAAGCCATCAAGAGTTGGATTGATGGTCAAATCAAAGGTAAGTCAGTTGCAATAGTTCTCATCGGAGAAAAAACTGCTGGTAGAAAATGGATCAAGTATGAGATCGAAAAGGCCTGGAATGATGGGAAAGGCGTAATGGGAATATACATCCATAATCTAAAAGACAGCGACGGAAATCAATCAAGCAAAGGAGGCAATCCATTTGATGCTTTTAATATTGATGGCAAGTCGCTATCAAAAATAGTCAAAGCATACGATCCGCCATACTCTACAAGCACGTATGTTTACGATCATATAAAGGAAAATTTATCTGATTGGATAGAAAAGGCTATAGAGATAAGAGGAAAATATGACTGAAGAAAAACCTCAGCCTTCGTTATCTGAGAGTTCGCCTTCTGTTCAGACCCATCTTGGTATTATCCAAGGCGTAATTGAGCGTATGGCATCAAATAGCACTTCATCAAAAGCGTGGTGTATAACGATAGTGTCTGCTGTTCTAGTCATCGTGGCCGATAAAGGAAAACCTGATTTTGCCTTTATCGCTTTAATTCCCATACTGCTATTCTTGGCGTTAGATGCATACTATCTTGCAATGGAAAAAGGATTTCGCAATTCATACAACCAATTCGTTAGAAAGCTGCATCAGTCTAAACTGACTCCAGAAGACTTGTATTCAATAAAACCAGAAGGAGAGCCATCTTTACTACAAATCGAAGCATTAAAGTCGTTCTCGGTATGGGGCTTTTATCTTGTTCTAGGTTTGTTAGTGGGTATAGCTCGGTGGCTGGTGTTAGCTTAAATTTGCCTAACAATGCCATAAACTCGGACGCCAAAAAGTTGCGCCGTTCGTTCCTCACTATGCAGCTTTTTGTCTCCGGTTATGGCTGGCGTTAGAGTGAAAGGAAACAAGCCATGCTGAACAAAAGACAAAAGGAACTATACGATTCATTTTATGAATCTACCCATGAAAATGAATTCCTAGATGGCAAAACAGAAGTTCTGGTTGGCTTGTCTGCTGCAATGGCAATGAATTGCAATCCCTGCGTGCGTTATTATCTCGCTAAGTCTAAAGAGGTTGGTGTATCAAAGGGTGAGCTATCAGAAGTCCTTGCAAAGGTTATGGCGGTGGCCGCAGGCCAGAAACGGCTTCAAGCCCAAGAAGTATTGAAAAAGTACCGAATTGATTTGGATAACTATGAATAGCCACTCTAACCAAAAAATCGAGAGGGTCTTCCGCTACGCTCCAGCCCCTCATTTGAGTCGTTAGAAAGAAAATGTCAGGGGCCGGGAAAACCCCATAAAACCAGCTCAATGGCTTGAAAGCATTCCGGGGCAACGAACAGCCAAGGAGAAGGAAACCACCACCGCATTATTAAACGCGGCTTCGTGACAGGACCGACAACGTTCAGGCACTACCGCATTCAAGCAGGGAACGGCATTTTCGGGGCTTCGATCAAACGGCGTGCCAGCGGAGAAGAAAAAGCAAAACACATCACTCAAGGCCACAAATAAATCAAGGTCATCATGTCAGCCAATGAATCATTTCTAACAAGCGCATACACACCGATCCACCACTGCCGGCGACGTTTTGAGGTCTATAATGAGTTCGTCTTTCAGGGTTTCGTTACACGCTCTGGAACCGTGGTGGCCGGGTGATGCGTGACGTTGCCCCCTCGTTCCTCGGGGGCAATGCCGAAGATGAGGAGCTTGCAATCTCATACTCACCAGTTTATCAAACGCAGGGGCAACAATGAAGATCGAGACCGATGGGCAAGCTGCTCCTCATCCTCGACGTTAGCATTAAGGGTGCAAAGTGCTAGAAGAAACACTAAAAAAACCTGAAAACTCAGTAGTTCGAGAAAAGCTCTTTAAGCATAGATTTTTGTATGATGTTCAGCTTGCATTTCTAAGCAGAGGTCGCTCAATACTCTACTATGAATCAGACTACGATAAAGACGGTTTTGACTTGCTCTTTGACAGCTTGGGTATACAAAAACACATTCAAATGAAAACCATCCTTTCTTCTTCCAAACGTTCAACATTTGATGTTCACAGAACACTATTAAGACCCAAAATCGGTGAGCTTAATAATTTTCCTTTGTCTCATGATGGTTTTGGTGCAGGTTATGGTGGTGGGGTCGTGTTAATAGAAGCAGATGTCGTTGATGATAAAATTAATATGAAATACAGATTTTGTGATGGTTTAATACTAACGGCATTTTATTCAGGGTATTTTAGATATAAATCACAACTGAGGCAAAACTCTGTAAACAAAGTATTTGCAAGCTTCCAAGACCCTAGAAGTATGGGTGGTAGCGTCACCCTTACTAAGTCGTGCTTTGTTGAGTTTAAGAGCATTTTGGCTCTATTTGATTATCTTGGACTAGGTGGCTATGGGGACGTTGGACATTGTAACTTATTGAGAGCTGTTGCACGGAAGTACGGCTTGTGCAACACAGTAGATAGAAAGTGCTCAGTTGAGGATTGGCAGTCTATTGTGCGGCATGATTTCAATGGTCTGATGGAATGGGGTGACATACAATGCTAACAAACAGCTCAAGCGCGACTGGTTTTCCGCTACGCTCCAAACCAGCCCCTTAGCTCGCCGTTGCCCACTCGTTCCTCGGGAGCAACGGCGAGGATGAGCAGCTCTCCGCTACCAAACGCTTGCGAATAAACAACCGCAGGAGTAACAAACGGATCGAGACAGATAGGCAAGCTGCTCCTCATCCTCGACGTTAAGTTTATGGAGATAACAATGAAGAATAACTGGGAAAACACTATCCCATGGTACATGATGATCGTGTCAACAATAGTATTAATTGGGTTGGCAATTTTTTTAATATCAAACATTGAATGGTTTAAAGAACAAGCAATAACATCGAAGGGGTGGGAGAGTGATTTATTTCAAATTCATATTCATCACTTACACTTAAGCATGGTAAAACGGTCTGTCGGCCTCTTTGCGGGTTTTAGCTCCTTATTCATAGGCATGGCTGTATGTTTTTATTCTTTAAAAAAACAAACCCAACTGGATATACAATCCATAAACATTTCAATAGCTCTTGCGACTGCATCTCCTGGAATCATAGCAATGATTATAGGAGGTTTCTTGATCGTAACAACAGTTGAGAGCAAAGACCATTTTGCCAATTATAATCCAACAATTTCACAGGGAACAAAAGTTGTTAAACCAAAATCACCTTTTGAAAAAGGAGAAAATAAATGAAATTATTTATCAGTATGATTTTGTTCTTTGCACTATTACCTAATAATGCGTATTCATCATTAGCCAAACCGACTGAAGGTGATACTAAGTCTACATGTTTGGTTATCTTATACAAAACTACTCTCGCACAAAAAGCAGAAGATATTCAGGTTTTAACTTCTGCATTTAATTTGCTCTGCAAAGATCAAAATTTCCCTGAGGTAGAAGAATACTCAAACTATTTTGAAAGTATTCAAAATCAAAATCCAAATCTGCCAGCTGCATGTATTAATATGGGGGGATATGTGTCTTCGCCAAGTGGGAGGAACGGTTGGAACCATAAAGAAATAGAAAATTATAAAAATTATGTGAATGAAACAAAAGGTGGTTTTAATCATAAAGAAATTCAAGACATTATGAAAATAAGGCAGTTCCTTGGTAAATTTGAAGAAAACGATCTATCTCAATTTATGAAAATGAAATCAAAAGGAATTACTGTGGAAGATTTTGAGAATGCAAACATAATTTATAATATGAAAAAATTTAATACAATAAGGCCTCAACTCATGGACCTCAATAATCGATTCGAGTCACTTGGGGTGGGATCTCAATTAGGGCAATGAACTTAACAATTTCATTCAGCGGATGGCGGTAACGTAGGCGGCACTTATGCGGCGAGTAATGGTGCCGCCATCGCTGATGAATAGCGTTAGACTAAAGGTTCATGCGCATTATTAATTTTAACAGCATACTCAAAAAAGGCATCCTATCTCGGTTTACATATTACTTTTTCTTAATTGATGAAGTGTTGGGGTTCGCTTCGCTCTACCCACGCTATCACATACGTATCTTTGTATGTTTGGCGTAATATGAGGGATGCTAAAATATGAATAGTTATAAGAGGAGTAATCTTTGGCTAAGAAATTACAATCCATTCGCGGCATTCATGATGGTTTACCGCACGATGTTGCCCGTTGGCAGCAGGTGGAGCAGGTAGCACGCCAAGTGTTTAGCTGCTATGCATTTAGTGAAGTGCGTTTGCCTGTGTTAGAGCCAACAGAATTGTTTGTGCGTTCGATTGGTGAGGCGACAGATATTGTCTCCAAAGAAATGTACCACTTTGTCGATCAAGGGCAAGATGCGATCTGTTTGCGCCCTGAGGGTACGGCAGGTGCGGTGCGTGCCTATTTGCAGGCGGGTTTAACCAGATCAGGTCAGCAACGTTGGTTTTATGCAGGCCCCATGTTTCGCCGCGAACGCCCTCAAAAAGGGCGGTTGCGTCAGTTCCAGCAAATTGGTGCAGAATGTTTTGGTGCAGCAGGCCCTTTAGCCGATGCTGAGGTGCTGGCTATGGCGTGGCAGTTGGTCACCAAACTGGGCTTGCAACAACTTACGATGGAGATCAATTCGCTGGGCTGTTCTGCTTGCCGACCCAACTACCGCGAAGCCTTGGTGGCGTTCTTGCAACAAAAGTCGGAACACTTGTGTGAGACTTGCATCCAACGTATTGACAGCAACCCGATGCGGGTATTGGACTGCAAGAATGAAACATGCCAACAGCAATTACACGATGTGCCCGAGATGATTGATCACCTCTGTGGCGATTGTGATAGTCATTGGCAAGGTTTGCAACAGGGTTTAACTGCGTTGGCTGTGCCATTCCGTATTAACCCACGCATTGTGCGCGGATTGGATTATTATAATCGTACCGCCTTTGAAATTATCACCGACCAACTGGGCGCACAAGGCACGGTGCTTGCTGGTGGGCGTTATGATGGTTTGGTTGCTGAGATGGGCGGGCCTGCTACGCCAGCGATTGGTTTTGCCGCAGGGATGGAACGACTTGCCTTATTACTGCCAGAAATCAAAGCGGATCACGCACAAGTGACGGTGGTGGCGATTGGTGACGATGCCATAAGCACAGCATCGTTGCATCACGCGCACAGCTTGCGGCAAGCGGGTATCAGTACGATTCATGCTGGTGGTGGTGCGATGAAGCGGCAAATGAAGGTGGCTGATCGGGAAGACACCGACTTTTGTATGATTGTCGGTGAAGATGAACTGGCTGCTAAGCAGGTGGTACTTAAAAACATGCGTGATGGTAGTCAGCAAACCTTAAGTTTGGATGGCGCGATTGCGCATATTCAATCCTTTACTGTAGTGTAACGTTCCATGCGCGGTAAGGTTGCGGTATTAGGGGCTGGTTCTTGGGGGACGGCGTTGGCGATGGTGTTAGCGCGTAGTGGGCGTGATGTTTCGCTGCTGACGCGCACCGAAGAACACGCTGAGAGTATGTTGCGCGATGGTGAAAATCATCGCTATTTACCAGGTATTCCACTGCCGCCCCATCTTACGCCGTCATCTGAACTGCATCAGGTGTTGGCGCATGCCGAAGCCATTGTTCTGTCTGTTCCTTGCGCGGCGGTGGAACTGTTTTTGGCACGTTTGCAGCATGATGAACGCTTGTTGATTGCCACCTGCAAAGGCTTAGTGCCCAACAGCACCGAACGGATGGACGAATGTTTGATTCGTCATGTTGGCAAGCAGCGCACGGCGTTGTTATCGGGTCCATCGTTCGCCTTGGAAGTAGCGCGTGGCATGCCCACAGCCATTACGATGGCAGCCCATGATTTAACAACGGCAGACTATGCCGCTTCTTTTTTTGATGATAGCAGCTTTCGTATTTATCGCAGTACCGATTTAACGGGCGTAGCCTTGGGTGGTAGCCTTAAAAATGTGATCGCTATTGCCGCTGGTATTGCCGAAGGTATGAAGCTGGGGCATAACGCCATGTCAGCGGTAGTCACCCGTGGCATGGCAGAAATCACCCGATTGTCGCTGCTGTGTGGTGCGCAGCCTGAAACCTTGGCTGGACTTTCTGGCCTTGGTGATTTGGTGTTGACCTGCACGGGTGGCTTGTCACGCAACCGTCGTTTTGGCATTGCGCTTGCCAACGGTATGGGGTCTGCGGCGGCAAGGGAACAAATCGGTCAAGTCGTCGAAGGCGAACGCACCACCACCGCTGTTTGCCAGTTAGCGACAAAGTTACAAGTCGATATGCCTATTGCCTTTGCTGTGCAGCAGGTATTAAACGATCAAGCAACACCGCAAGATGCCTTGCAAGCCCTGCTTGCTCGTCCCCAAGGTTGTGAATAATGACACATTATGACGATGATACTTTTGCTAAGGCAATGAGCGAAGTTGCCCCTATCCATGATGGTAACACCCATGTAACGACTACACGGCGGCGACCTAAAGCGCGCGATGTTATCAAACAACGACGCGCAGCAGCACCGCAAAGCGCGAACAGCCCTAGCGCACCGCGCCATGCCCCAGCGTCACAGCCTGAACCGTGGAGTTTGCGCGCCAATGGTGTATCGGCCGTGGTCGTGCGCCGTCTGGCGGCGGGGCAGCCTCCTATTGCCGTGACCCTCGATTTGCACGGCATGAACCGTGACTCAGCCTTAGCAGCATTGCACCAAGCGATTACAGTCGCTTGCCAGCAGGGGCATCGTGTTTTGCGCGTGATTCATGGGCGTGGCATGCATTCCTCGGATCGTCCTGTATTAAAGCAAGCGGTTTATCATGACTTACAGCACGGCGCGTGCGCGCATCATGTATTGGCTGCTATTTTAGAACCCAACAGTACGGGCGGCGCATGTTTGGTGTTATTGCGCCGTGAGCGTTCATGAGTTTGCATGTTATTCGTCACCAACGTCAGGACTACCCCGATTCGATAGCCGAGCAAGAAGCCATTGTTGCTGAAGTTTTGGCGGGTCATTGTGGTAACACACTCATATTCACCGAACACCCGCCTATTTTTACGCTAGGCACATCAGCTCAATCCAGCGATGTATTACAACGCTCTTTCGACGATGCCGAGATTGCCGTTCACCACACAGGACGCGGTGGTGAAGTTACCTACCACGGACCAGGGCAATTGGTCTGTTACGTGATTGCAGACCTACGCCAGCAACGTGATTTACACCGTCATGTGCAGCAATTAGAAGCGATGGTGATCAACACCCTCAGTGATCTTGGCGTAGTGGGGGAGCGTTCACCTCGTGGGATTGGCGTTTGGCTAGGTGACAAAAAAATTGCTGCTGTCGGCGTACGCTGCCGTCGATGGATTACCTTCCACGGTATCGCACTGAATAACCACCCCAACCTCGATCACTTCAAAGGCATCGTTCCCTGCGGTATGCGCGATGCGCCAGTTACGTCCTTGCAACAAGCAGGCATCGCCATCGACCGAGCCAGTTTAGAATCCCATATCAGACATCACGCTCAGCAATATTGGTAACATGATTGCTTGGATTTGATATGGTAGTGACATCCACGCATGCGTCGATGGGGCTTTCCGTTTAAGACGGGATAAAAGCAATATGGATACGCGTGACATCGTAGGTTGTGGTTGAGGTACGAAACCCAACTTTAAAACAACAATACGTTATTTAGGCTATGCTCCTTTGTTGGGTTTCGTGCCTCAACCCAACCTACATGGTGGTCTTGTAGTGTACGTGCGTCCCGTCTTAAAAGGGAAGCAGTCGATGGTTGTTGTTCGGTGGTGGAACCTTTAACTGTTGGTTATCATCGCGGTTTTATTGACTTAGGCTAAGGGGATTATCATGCTGTCATCGCATAAAACAGCGTTGCGACAACAGCTTTTTGCACGCCGTAAAGCACTTGGTGTTGATGTGCAACAGCAGTATTCAGCGCAGATTATGGCGCAGGCATTGGCTTACTTACAACAACAGCAGGCGCAATCGGTGTTGCTGTATCGCTCCGTGGGGAGTGAGGTTATCACTACGGCGTGGCATGAGGCTCATAGCGTGCCTTGGCGCGTTTATGCACCTGTGTGTCATGAAGCTTGCGAAATGACGTGGTTCGATGCCCACAGCAGCGATTGGCAAGCGGCGGGTCATGGCTTGTTGGAGCCTATCGGCGGTGAACGATGGCAAGCTGGTGACGGTGATTGGTTGCTCTGCCCTTTGTTGGGGTTTAATCGCCAAGGGCATCGTATTGGCATGGGCAAAGGTTATTTTGATCGTTGGTTGGCGGCGAACCGTTCATCGATTCGCGGTTGCTTAGGTTTGGCTTTTTCTTGCCAAGAAGTCGCAGATTTACCTGTTGAAGCACATGATGAGCCACTTGATGGCATTATTACAGAAAAAGGATTCATTCGTGTCTGAGAGTATTAATATTTTGGTGGTAGGCGATATTGTCGGTCGTGCTGGTCGTCAAGCTTTACAAAACCATATCCCTCGCTTGGTGGATCATCATCTGATTGATTTCATTGTTGCCAATGGTGAGAACTTAGCTTCTGGTCGTGGTATTACACAGCCTACGGCAAAGGCGATGTTTAAATTGGGGGTCAACGTATTGACCAACGGTAATCATTGCTGGGATCAACGTGACTTCCTTACTCACATTGATCAAGATGATCGTTTTGTGCGTCCTGCTAACTTTTCTGCCCACGCACCAGGTCGTGGTTGGACGATTCAGGAGACGGCAGCAGGCGTTCCCGTGGCAGTGATTAACGTGATTGGTCAGGTGTTTATGGGCAGTTGGGACTCCCCTTATGCCGCAGCCGACCAAGCTTTGAAAGAGATTCCCGACGATGTTAAAATCATCTTGTTGGACATGCATGCCGAGGCAAGCAGCGAAAAAATGGGTATGGGTTGGTATTTGGATGGACGTGTTAGCTTCGTGTATGGTACGCACACCCATGTACCCACCTGTGACGAAACCATTCATACCAGTGGTACAGCTTACCAAACGGATATTGGTATGACTGGTTCGTATCAATCCATCATCGGTAACAAAATTGAACCTGGTTTAAGCCGTTTGGTTAAAGGTATCCCAGAGCGTTTTGAGGTGGTTGAGCGCGGTGGTAGTGTGTTTGCCACGCTGCTGAAAGTGGATGTAAATAGCGGTAAAACGCTGGATATTCAGCGTATTCATATTCCGCCAAGCAACTAACTAGCAGATGTAATCGATACAAATAACGCGCATGCACGTCTCATTCAAGCAGCTAAAAATCATCGAAGCGGTGGCGCAGCAACGCAGTTTCTCGCGTGCGGCAAAACTGTTGCATATGACGCAACCTGCTATTTCTATGCAGATCAAGCAGCTAGAAAGCAGCATCGAACTTCCCTTGTTTGAACGTCAAGGTAAGCAGATGATATTGACCGAGGCAGGCGCAGAGATGCTTCATTGTGCGCAACAAGTACATGAGCAGATTAAGCAAACAAGTCAGATGATGGCAGCCATGCGTGGTGTACAGCATGGGCGTTTGCATTTGACGATGGCGGCAACGGCGAACTATTTTGCGCCGCAGCTGATTGCCGCTTTTCATCGTCAGTACCCACAGGTGGAGATTCAACTATCAGCAACGAATCGCCAAGGCTTGTTGAACGCGCTTGATGCACATAGTACAGATATGGTGATTATGGGCGCGCCACCAGAAGGGCATCAACTGGTTGGTCAACCCTTTATGGTTAATCCATTGGTGGTGATTGCTCACCCTTCACATCCATTCGCAGATCGTCAGCATATTCCTTTGCGTGAGCTTGCTGATGCGCGTTTTATCGTTCGTGAATCTGGTTCGGGTACGCGCCGGGCTGCTGAGTTCTTTTTTGCCGAACATGGTTTGCGCTTACATGCAGGGGTGGAGATGAACCGCGTAGAGGCCATAAAACAGGCGGTGATGGCTGAGTTGGGCTTAGGGATTGTATCTGCCCACACGCTGGAGATGGAGCTAAAACTCAAACGATTGGTGGTGTTGGATATTGAGGAGTTTCCCATCCTACGCCACTGGTATATTGTGCATAAAGAGGGCAAACGCTTTACCCCCGTACCGCAAGCCTTTTGCCAGTTCGTACTTGATCACGCGGCCTCATTGATTCATTTACCGCAGTTATAAACGTGCCGCTTATAGCAGGCTATAAGCGGCACGTTTACACGTCATCGTTCAAGAGAATACAATTTCTTTTACTTGGTCGTAGTGCGAGGCGTAATGTATGGTCATCCCTTTGGCTACATGGTCGGGAAACTCTTCGACATCACAGCGGTTCATTTCTGGCACAATGACTTCATAAATATGCATCCGTTTGGCTGCTAACAATTTCTCTCGTAGTCCACCAATGGGGAGTACTTGACCAATCAAGGTTAATTCCCCCGTCATAGCTACCGTGCGTGGTGCGCGGTTTAGGGCCAGCGATAGCAACACTGTAGCGATGGTGATGCCTGCTGAAGGTCCATCTTTTGGTGTAGCACCTGCTGGTGCATGAAGGTGGATGGATCGTTTGTCATAAAAACCATCGACTACACCATAACGGCTTGCGTTTGCCATGATGAACGAAAATGCAATATCGGATGATTCTTGCATGACCTTGCCTAATTTACCCGTGGCTTTTAGTTCGCGTCTTTCTTGATGTACGGTAATCGCTTCTAGGTTAATCAACGTACCACCCATCGATGACCACGCCAGCCCAATGGCTGTGCCTACGCCTTTAGGGATGTTTTTGTCCTGCATGCGTCGTTGCCCGAGGTAATCAACGACCATCTTTTTTTGCACACGTAATGGCAAATTGATGCTTCCTTCAGCAACGTTTCTCGCCAACTTCCGTAAAATTTTCTCCAACATTTGCTCTAGTCGCCGCACGCCTGGTTCACGCGCATAATAGTCGATAATTTCATGCATGGTGGCAGGGCTAAGTTGTACGTCTTTGCGAGAAAAGGCATGCTTCTCTAACAGCCGTGGCCATAAGTGACGTGTTGCAATTTGACGCTTTTCTTCACTGATATAGCCAGGCAGATGAATAACCTCAGCACGATTACGTAATGCTTCGGGAATACGCCAATAATCATTGGCCGTCAGCAAGAATAGCACCTTGGATAAATCAAAACGCACATCCAAATAATGATCGAGAAAATCATGGCTTTGTTCTGGGTCCAACACCTCAAGCAGTGCCGAAGCAGGGTCACCACGTACATCAGCGCCAATTTTATCGACCTCATCAATCATTAACACAGGATTATCAACTTCGACCTGCTTCATTGCCTGAATGATTTTACCTGGCATCGCACCGATATAAGTACGCCTATGCCCTTTGATCTCTGCTTCGTCGCGCATACCACCGACCGAGAAGCGATAAAAGGGGCGATTCAGTGCTGCCGCAACTGCTTTACCAATAGAGGTTTTGCCGACACCAGGAGGACCAACAAATAAAATAATCGAGCCGCCAATGTCATTGCGACGACCACCGACAGCAATAAACTCTAAAATGCGATCTTTAATATCCTCTAAACCTGCGTGATGACGGTTTAATTCGGTGGCAGCGCGTTTAAGGTTAAAACGATCTTTGCCATGTTTACCCCAAGGCAAGCTGCACAGCCAATCCAAATAGGAGCGCGTTAAACCGTATTCTGGCGAGCTCGGTTCAATCATGGATAATTTATTGATCTCTTCTTCAAAACGTTCAGAAGCTTCTTTACTAAAGTGACAAGCTTCTGCTTTTTCGCGTAAACGTTCGACCTCTTTTTCTAGCGGGTCTTCATTGAGCCCGAGCTCGCGACGAATCTCGTCTAATTGTTCGCGTAAAAAGAATTTGCGCTGTTGCTCTGCCACGCGCTCATCAATGTTTTTTCGAATGCGACTTTGCAAACGATTGACGTTGACCTCTTTCTCCAACATCGGCAATACTTTTTTAACGCGATCGGACAAAGACCACGTGTCTAGCACTGCCTGTAATTCATCACCGTCAGCTGATGTTAAATTGGCAGCAAAATCAGCCAAACTTCCTGGCTTGTCGGCATTGTAACGGTTAAGGAACAGCTTGAGCTCTTCTGCATACAGCGGATTATGCTTGAGTAACTCACGGATGGTCGTAACCATCGCCACGCTATAAGCGCGCAGTTCGGTGGTGTCGGGAGCCTCAGTCTCTTCGGCATATTCAACGCGTACTTGGAAGGGGAGTTCATTGTTCACAAACGATGTGATACGAACGCGCTGCACACATTCCACCAGCAACTGCAAATGATTGTCTTCATCACCTGTTGCTTTAAGTAGCCGTGCCAAAACTCCTGTGCGATGAAAGTTTTCTGGCGTTGCTTCGGCTTCTTCATCGCAAACCAAGGTTAATGCAACGTAGTTTTGCTGTTTTTTTGCCATGTATCGAATTAAATCGGTGTATTCTTCACCTTCATACATCAATGGTGAAATCACCCCTGGTAACAGCGGTCGATTAGAAATAGGCAATAATGGCAATATCTCAGGGAAGGGGGCTTCCACCGTCGGTAGTTGCTCTTCTAGTGGCGGTGTTTGTTCGTCAACTGACGCTTCTGGAAGGGTGGTTTCATCCGATTGCTGTTCATTCATGACGCTATTGATAGGGATGCCAGCCTATAAAATCAAGGTGGTGGGGGTAATTAAAATGAAAAATACTATTTCAAGCATACTAATTATGTATGCTTCGCAGATGGTAAAAGGAGCGGACGTGCAAACAATGAAACAACATCATAGATTGATTATTAGTACAGCATTGCTGATGACTGTGTGGGCATCACCAGCCATAGCTGAAGGACTCAGTGGCGATTGGGGCGGCGCACGTTCACAGATGGAAGATCATGGCGTTAGTGTGGGGGTGGGCTACGTTGGCGAAGCTGTACGTAACTTTGACCCTGGCTTAAACAACCCTAAAAAGATCACCACTTACCATGATAATCTTGATTTAGAAGTTGAACTGGACACCGAAAAAGCTGGTTTATGGTCAGGTGGTACACTGTATGTCTATGGTTTGCGGAATCATGGTGGTGATCCTACGGCGAACGTGATTGGCGATTTACAAACAGCCAGTAATATTGAAGCACCAGATCAATTCATCGTTCATGAAGCGTGGTATGAGCAAGCGTTTGCCGACGGTGATTTTTCTTTATTGCTCGGCCTTCATGATATGAATGCAGAGTTTTACGTCAGTGAATATGCCAGCTTGATGCTAAACTCCTCGTTCGGCATTGGTCCTGAGGTTTCAGCAAATGTACCAGCATCCTTGTTCCCAAAAGCTGGCTTGGGTGCACGCCTCTATTACTCCCCATTTGAAGGTGTTGATATTCGTGCTGCTATTTATGATGGCGACCCTGCAACACGTGGGGTGAAAGCAGGCGAGGGCGAAATGGTAGTGGTTGAAACAGGTTTTTCTGATGGTGAAAACAACAGCGTTAAAGCAGGTTACTGGATGCACAGTGCCAACCCTACCTTCTCTGGTGTAACATTTAATCGTAACTATGGTTTTTATGGTATTATTGACCGTCAAATCATGCCTTTGGAAGATGGTGCGGTAGGTCTTTTTATGCAATACGGAAGCGCGCCGAGTGATCGCAACCAAGTGTATGGCTATTTTGGTGCTGGTTTGCATGTACAAGGAGCGATTCCTGGTCGTGCAGATGATGAACTCGGCTTGGCAATTGCTCGTGCAACCACGCATGCAGGCATTAATGTAGCTGCCGTTACCGAAAGTACCACTGAGCTTACTTACCGTGCGCAACTCATGCCGTGGTTGGTTTTGCAACCATCATTGCAATGGATTAGTAACCCTGGTGCAGTCAATACCAATCCCTCTATTAAAGTCGGGCTGTTGCGCTTCGAAGTATCCTTGTAGGTGCGGTTTAATGGTGTTATGTTGCGGATGTCTTAACGCATAAGGCATACATTTTTGCCACCTTGTGCGATGAAACATCGTCGCACAAGGTGTGAAAACGCCATGCCCATTGATTATGGGCGGCTACTTATATTTCATGTTAAGGTTGCTTTCATTATTACATGAGGAACAGGAATGAGTGAAACAAATACTGCTGGTCATAATTTAAGCTTCAAACATTTCAGTTTGCTACGCAAAGCTATTGTGCAAAAACAATCAGGAATGATTCATTTTCGCACTATTGATGATTATAGCGGCGTGTTATTGGTTAAAGATGGTCAAATTGGTCATGATGAGGAATTTAAGCAGTTATCTAAGTTTCTTTCTTCGCCTATGATGAAGACTGCGTGGCATGGCGGTGACTTTCAGGCGGACACTACACCAGCCTTGGAAGCAATGACTTATGCCATCAACAACCTTTCTTGGAATGAAGAACAGCTACGTATTGTTAGTTTGATGTTTTCCAAGCTTCCACACGTTCATGTAAGCCTATTAGATGTTCACTTTGAAAGTTTTTTGACTGACATCAGTTATAATCTTTTTTACCAACAATCCTTATCTATCGAAGGTTTTACGCCTGCCTACTTCTTGTTAGATAATGATCCATCCAACTCGTTATTACTTCACAGGGTACGCGTGCTTACGTTTAACTATGTTTTAGGTTTGATGCAGGCAAAAAAAGCCGCAGATGAAAAGATTCCTGAGCAAGCTGTTAAAAAGAATCATAAATTCGGCTTTATTGGTCGCATTGTGCAACGTATCAGAGGTATTTAAGCGATGTAGCACGCTTGTCGTGTGGTTTCACATCCATGCTGTTAAGCGAATAAAAGGCTTCCCGCTCAAGGTGAGAGAAAAGCAATATAGATATGCGTGACATCGTAGAGATCGTAGGTTGGGTTGAGGCACGAAACCCAACAAAGGATACGCCCAACTCAATAATTTATTGTTGTAAAGTTGGGTTTCGTGCCTCAACCACTACATGATGGTGTTGTAGTGCACATGCGTCCCGTCTTGAACGGTAAGCCGAATAAAACGTGCTTGTTTTAGTTGTCTCATAAGCCCCTATCCCTAATTCTTGCTATATCAGCTTAGTTATTATAACTATATGATTGCTGCGTTATAACTATATGATTGCTGCGTTCATGTTTGATGTTGATGACAACAAGTAGGGGATAATCATGAGTACGACCGTAAGCAAAGACATTGTTATTGCAGCAGTGCAGTCAGGTAATTTTGTTCTAGCGGCTCATAGTTGTGTCAAGTTAGCGCAAAAAACAAAAGATGATGGCGAACTATGGCAAATGGCAGGGCAACTATGTAATCAGGCTGGTCTATCAGACCATGCGGCACAATGTTATAGCTATGGCGCACGCGTCTTTGCTTTGCAATATAGAATTCCTCAAGCAATCAATATGATGAAACATTATATTGACTACCACCCTGAAGAAGATGAAAAACACGCTTGTCGTCATATCTTTCGTGCTTGCAAGGAAGGAGGGATTGATTGCGCGCTATGCTCAGAACAAATCGACGCCACATGTTCATTGTTCCGTACTCATCCTTTTTGGTCGACCCTGTCAGATAGCGTATTGACTGCTTTTTTGCGTGCTATTCAGACCAAACATTATGCCGCAGGAGAGTGTATTGCTAAACAAGGAGAGGGTGCGGACTGTATACACCTTGTCACAAAAGGTGCAATACAACCTTGTTTTAGCAGTGCTTTAAGCAAAAACCATGTGAATACAATAGATTGTGGTGGTATCTGTGGTGATATTCCTTATCATCTTGGTTTAAAACACCGTGTCTATTCGCTTATCGCAGTGGAAGATACAACGGTGATTGAGGTTCCGTATGCTATATTACGTCAACTAGCCGAAAAAGAGCCGTCTGTTCAGCAATGGATAGACGACCAATTTCATCAACATTTATTGGAACATATGTTGATGAATATCCCCTTTTTCACATCTTTACCCACCGATGCAATTCGTCAAACTTGCCAGCAGATGACTTTGATTCACGTACCTAGTGGTACTACGCTTTTTGAACAAGGCGAACGCGAATCTTTAGATATGTATGTATTAAAATCTGGATGGATGAACTTGAACTATACATGGCATGATCGGGAGTATCACTTATGCACCTTAAAAGCAGGGGATACGTGCGGTGAATTAGGCATACTCGATAACCAGCGTAAAGTTACTGTTCGCGCCATCACCGACGTGGCATTAATGCGTTGGCCAGAAGATGCATTCAAACAAAGTTATCAGCAGCATTACAGCTTGCGCGATCATGTATCAGCCAGCATGGAACGTTATAAAGCTGTCATGGAAAATATCCAACAGCATGCACATAATCCCAACGCGCCATTGTCTCAGATCGATCATGATACTTTGTTGCAGGGTATGTTTTGTAGGAGATACCTCAGGGATGCATCTAGCTGATAACTTTTTGTGCTATCATCGCTCATTCTCTGTAGTATCGGGCGCGTCAAGCTAGCCAATACTATTCATAAGTCAGCACCATGGTTTATGAATATCAGGCTAAATTCAAAGTGATGATAAAGCGATATAGACGGTATGGAAAAAAAACAAGAGGAAAAAGATCCCGTAATTGCTGCAATTCAAGCGGGGGATCTCAAATTAGCATCGCAATACTGTATAAAAAAAGCACAGCAAGCTGGTGATGATGGTGAATTGTGGCAAATGGCAGCTCAATTATCTAATCAGGCAGGCTTAGAAAATCAAGCGGCTCAATGTTTTGGCTATGGTGCTCGCGCATTAGCGATACAAAAGAAAATACCAGAAGCCATCAATATGATGAAGCAATATGTTGATTACCATTATGAAAAAAAGGATCACTTCCCTTGTCGCTATTTTTTTCGTGTTTGTCGAACCGTCCATGGCGTTGATTGCGCGCTCTGCCATGAACAACCTGATTCAATCTGTCAATTATTACGTGAACATCCATTTTGGGGCACGCTTCCTGATGCGTTATTGGATCTTTTATTAAAAGAAGCACGCATTCATTTTTATGCCGCAGGCGATTATATTGCCAAAGAAAAGGAAGAAGCAACCGCGATTTACCTTGTAACACAAGGTCGTGTAAGCCCTAGTTTTGATGAAGGTTTACATCATCATAGTGTTGAATCAATTGAAGCAGGTGGTGTTTTTGGTGATATTCCTTTTTACCAACATCATTTGCATCAGGGGTTATCGTACCATATTTATTCATTTATTGCGTTGGTTGATTGTAAAATTGTGGAAATTCCTTTTGCGACCTTAAAAAAATTATGCTACCAATTTCCACAGTTGCAGCAATGGATGAAAAAACAACACGTTAACCATTTGTTTGAACATATGTTAAGTAATATTCCCTTTTTCGCTCATTTAACGCCTAAGATTATTCATCACATAAGCCGTGAAATGCAACTGATTAATTTTGCTGCTGGGACGACAGTTTTTCAACAAGGTGAAACAATTAATTTAGATTTGTTTATTTTAAAATCAGGTTGGGTTAATCTCAATTATGAATGGAATCATCGTGAATATCATATTTGCACATTAAAAGCGGGCGATGTGTTTGGTGAGTTAGGGTTGTTGCAGGGGGTAAGAAGAGTTACAGCTCGTGCTATTACAGAAGTGAAACTCGTGCGTTGGTCTGAAGAGAATTTTAGAGAAGTTTACGCACAGCATGACGACTTACTCTACCTTATGGTAGCGAGTATGGAGCGTTATCAACGTGTTATCGATAACATCCGTCAGCATGACTACAATATAAATACGCCTTTGTCACTAGTAGATCATGATGAGTTACTGCATGGGATGACTTTACCCTAATATCTATGTTTCCTACCCTTACAGCCATATTGTATATGGTGACTTTGGCATGGGTTCAGTCATGGGCTATACTGGCGATGCTTATATGTATTACACTATTATTGTTAATATATGTAGATAACAACATGGCTTTTTTTGTATCAGCTTGGCGTTTGTTGCGCTGGCTGCTACTGCCTATCTTGTTGCTTCACCCTTTATTTACCCCAGGGGAATTGCTTATTGCTGGTTGGCCTTTTACGCGAGAAGGCTTATCACAAGGTGTTTGGCTTAGTTTGCATGTAACAGGTCTATATTTTGCTGCCATGTTATCGAGTCGTTTGCTCTCACTACAGGCACTGCACATGATGGCACATTATGTACCACAAGGTCAGAGGCTATCAGCGATGTATCTTCGCTTGTTCCCAGTCGTTGTACCAGCAGTAAAATCTTGCGTTCAGCAACACAGCCAGCGGTGGCGCAATGATGGTCGTTCAATAGGTCAAATCCCTGCGACCTTGGTTTCATTACTTCACGCGATGGATCAGCGCACGCAGCAATGCGTATTAGATATTAGCAAGCATTGGCAGCAGGCACCCAGTGTACAAGATTTTCGCATTCCTAAACATCGCGCCTTCCGTTGCGCTATATGGTTATGGTTGCTTATGTTCTTTGTGTTTAGTAGTGGTTATAGATGATGAATCGCATCGACAGGCTCTAGGCGTGCTGCTCTTAATGCTGGCACAATGGCAGCTAATAATGATGCGAGTAATACCAGCGAAACGGTGTACAATAAATGATCGGTATTAATTTCAGTGTGTACAACAGGATTGACGTAAAAGCGTTGAATTGTATCCATCTGACCAGATAAATCGATTCCGATGCGATGAAACCAAGCAACTAACGATAAGCCCAGCGCAGTGCCCATCAGTACGCCACAGCTCCCCAATATGATCGACTCCAATAACACCATGCCTGCTAATGAAAAGCGTGAGCAGCCCAAGGCTAACATCACACCAAATTCGTGTATGCGTTCCAACATGCTCATCAAGACGGTATTCATTACGCCAGCGGCTACAATCAATAACACCACGCCAAGGAAGATATAATAGAACACATTTTCTAACTCCACCCATTGCTGCATCATGGGGTACATATCATACCAGCGCATGACTTCGTAATTTTGATCGGATAAGGCGGCATTCAGTGATTGGAAGGAGGGTTCCAAACGGTCGCTTGGTAATTGCACCAGTATGCGCGAGACACGACCATCCATACCCAACCAACCTTGCATGAAAGACAGAGGAATCACCGCTAACCCGCGATCAATGCCCATTTCACCGCTGGAGATAATACCCACCAGTGTGAATTTTTCTGCAGCTAACGAGCCGAAGCGGTCTTCGGTCAGCAATACAAGTTCATCGTTTAATTGAAGTCCGAGGTTGCGGGCACTGGTAGCACCTAAAACAACAGCGTTCGTGTCATCAGCATTTAACCAACGACCTTGATCGACTTTATTCGGCATGGTTAGCAAGGTGTGGTCGGGATTGACACCGAGTAACACCAAGCCTTCGGATACATCATCACCCGCAGCTAAGGCAAAGTCTTGTAATTCACTGGCATAATCATCAATGCCTGCGTGGTGTAAGGCTGTAATGACGCGTTGCGGTTGCTGAACAAAACGTGATAAGCGCGGTGAACGGAAATAACCCTGCTGGTGTATTTGAATGCTGCCGATAATAGAATCCTGCATGTTACGGGTCATATTGTTATGAATACCATCGTTGAATGACCACAAAAACAGCAGGGAAGCCAGCCCAATGGTAATGGCTGCCATGGTAATCATGCTGCGCCGTATATTGCGAATAATATTGCGCCAAGCCATCGACAGCATAAAAAAACCTCTCTTGATGAAATGAAGCAATCGCCCATGATTATTTCAATTACTTAACTGATGTTACATGTTACGCACGCATGGTTATATACGTGACTTTTTAGTAGCAACTTGTCATTGCGGACTTGATCCGCAATCCAGTGAACAGGCGCATCATAAAACCATGTTTATTGGGGTTGTTTGGTACCATCCAAATGTAACGCTAGGTTGCGGACAACTTTACCATCTCTGCCCAAAGTACCTTTGTTATGCATCACCTTACCATCGACGCTAATGGTTAAGTTAAGGGCATTCCCTGCTGTGACAACAACTTGCTTTTCCTCAGTATTTAATATGGTACTTTGACCATCACGTAAAAGCGTCTCTTTTAACTTCGCAGCGGCAGTGCCATCACTGGCTGTGGCATTGATGCGTAACCATACATCACCACCACTGGCAGCAAAGTTTAGTTCGTGATCGACAGTAGCAGCTTGAGGCGTGGTCGGAGGTGTGTCTTGCTGTGCAAGTTGGGGTTCGGGCTGAGTTTCAGCAGGCGTAGGATTGCTAGGGACAGTAGCTGGCGTTTCTTCAGTATTGATGGTTTGATCTTGCTTAGGGTTCACTACAGCAGGTTCTTCTGGGCTAGCTATGGTAGCTTGCTCCATTGCAGGTGGTGTACTTGCTGGGGTGGGGGATGGTTCAGGGATGATTACTTTTGTGGTGATTGCTGGTTCAGTCTGCTTCGTCAGCGATGGAAGTATATCACCTTCAATGCCTTGCATATTATAATACACGCCCAGAGCGATAAACAATAAGAGTGCCATCCATGCCCAACGCCGTGATGGTGCGATGGCAGGGTCAGGAATGGTGACTGGGTGATTCAAGCTGACTGAAGCTTTGAGGTCGCGAATATCATCGCTGATATCCACTCCGAGGTAGGAGGCATATTGACGCGCGAAGCCTAAGCCATAAATTTGATCAGGGAGCGTTGACCAGTCGCCTGATTCCAATGCTTTTGCTTGCCCTACACTAAAATTAAGCCTGCCAGCGACCTCTTGGATTGATATATTCTTACCTTGTCGTGCTTCGTGCAGCCGCTTTCCTATATCGCGTAGTCGTTCCTCGCGAGAAAGTGGGGTGCTGGGGCTGTCTGTCATATGTTTATCCATCGTTAATGCTAAGTATCCAATGCGCAAGCGTACAAATATTGCCTCAGAAATACCAGTGCAATGACTACGCGCTTATTCAGCTTTGAAACGATACTTTAATTGATCCAATGCCCATGTACGATCCGCTTCATTGTTCGATTTGCTCTGAAAAACAAGTAGGTAATGGCGTGCAGTTTCCATCTCGCCTTGTTGAAACAGTAGTGGTAACAGTTCTTGCAAAACATGACGGTAATCAGGGTGTTTACGGAGTAGGGTTTCATACAGGGCGATAGCGAATGAATAGCGTCCAGAGTTGATATACACCGATGCCTCACGCAGTTGTGAGTCGATTTGATTAGGGCTGATTTTCCCAGCGCGGCGATAGGCTTGAATACCTTCATCCAAAGCACCTTCGCCAATCAAGGCATCGCCAAGCAACATATAAGCAATATCTTGCTTGGGGTAGCGAGGGTCTTTCAGGGTAATAGTGATGTGTTCTTTTGCTTCGGTAAATCGCTGTAACTGTACCAACAAACTGGCATAATTGGTGTGAATCGATGGTATATCGCCATATTTCAACGCCTCTTTGAAGTAATATTCCGCCTTCACGTTATCCCCTTTGATGCGCCAGGCATTGCCCAAGGAATCGAGCACCAAAGGCTGATGGGGTAAAATATTATTTGCTTCGATTAGTTCATCGAAGGCTTTGGCTATATGACCATTGCGCAAGGCATCGAGACCGATATTAAAATGAGCATCGGATCGCTTTTGTTTTTTATCCAAGGTGGCAGGGCTGGCGCATGCAGCAAGCACCGCGATGATGATGAGATAAGCCCCTATACGTACGCTATTCACAATAAACGCTCCACCAATGCATGGACTGGACGTAAGGCATCACCATCTTGTTGTGTGAGGTCGGCAAAAATACCGCGAGCTAACGCTTGGTGGCAATCACACGGTGCTACAGCAGGTGACTGGGCGAAAAAATGTTGTAACATGGTTTGTGCCTTGCGTACGTTCCCGTGCATCACCGCGACAATGGAATCGACGGAAACATCATCCTCTTCCTCATGCCAGCAATCATAATCGGTACTCATGGCTACTGTGGTATAACAAATTTCTGCTTCGCGTGCCAATTTAGCCTCAGGCATATTGGTCATGCCAATCACATCCATGCCCCATTGGCGGTATAATTGCGATTCTGCGCGGCTGGAAAATTGTGGCCCTTGCATCACCATGTAGGTGCCACCATCATGGGTGTTAATACCACTATCTTGGCAGGCGCGGAATACATCACGACGCAAACATGCGCAGACAGGATCAGCCATCGATACATGCGCCACAATAGGCCCTTCAAAAAAGGTTGAGGCACGTCCTTGGGTGCGGTCAACAAATTGATCGACCAGCACAAAATCACCAGGTGTAATAGCCTGTTGCAAAGAGCCAACCGCTGATACCGAGATGATCCGTCCGACTCCCGCCAACTTCATGGCATAGATATTGGCACGGTAATTGATTAAATGAGGGGGGATGCTGTGGTCGCGACCGTGGCGTGGTAAAAAGACTACCTCGTGTTCGCCAACCCGCGCTAAGGTTAATCGATCCGAGGGTTTACCCCAAGGTGTTTCAATATCCAACTCATCCAGTATTTCTACGCCGTCCATGGCATATAAACCACTGCCGCCAATTACACCACTACGCATTGTTATGTTCTCCGTTTGGATTCATGTGAGCGTTAAGTTGACCACATGCAGCCATAATATCATCACCCCGTGAGCGGCGTACCGTGGCACGCAAACCGCGTGCAATCAAGCGCGTAGCAAAGTCATCCATGGCATCTTGCGACGTGGCGCGGTATTCACTACCTGGATGCGGGTTAAAATGGATCAAGTTTACAAATTCGCGTTTGGCGCGTACAAAGCGCACCAATGCTTGCAGATCCTCATCTTGATCGTTTACGCCTGCTAGCATCACATATTCCAAGGTGATATAACGCTGTTCTGGCAGCGGGTAAGCATCTAAGACGTGGCGCAACGCTTCTAGCGGGTATTTTTTGTTGATCGGTACTAATACATCACGCTTGCTATTGTTGGCAGCATGCAAGGAAATCGCCAAGTTTACAGGGTACACCTCACCCAAACGGGTGATTTGCGGCAGTAGCCCCGATGTAGAAACAGTGATGCGGCGGCGTGATATATGCAGCCCATCTTCAGCTAAGAAAAAGCCTAAACTACCGTGTAAGCCAGCTTCATTCGCCAAAGGTTCACCCATGCCCATATAAACCAAGTGCGTGGGTCGCTCAGCGATGGAATGTCCTACAGGCTGTTGCAAAAGGTCTGCTGTAACCATCCATACTTGCGCCACAATTTCGGCAGCGGTAAGGTTTTTTTCAAACTTTTGGCGACCTGTAAAACAAAACGGACAATCCAGCACGCAACCGACTTGTGAGGAAATACATACTGTAATCCGCTTGCGTTCAGGAATCATGACCGTTTCGACGTGCCCACCTTCACGCAGAGCAAACAGATATTTGCGCGTACCATCGCGGGAATACTCCCGTTTAACCAAGCTTAATGGTGGTGTGCCAAGGGCATCGGCGACTGCTTGACGTACATCTTTGGGCACATTGGGCATGGTCAGCGGATCAAGCATGCCCTTGTTGCGCCAATCAAGGATTTGTTTGGCACGAAAGGCAGGGAAGCCCAAGTCGCGCACCAGCTCCTGCATAGCAGGTAGCGAAATAATCGAAAGTTCAGAAGGTTGAGGCATGGGCGCATTGTACAGCATTGTGCGCTTTGGGGTAGCTTTAAACACCTGTCTATGTTTTCTTTAATGCTTGATAGACACTCAAATGAAGTTATAGTTTCGCCATTATGAGTTCAAAAATTATTATCCTTACTTACTATCATTGTCTCATATAACAATCAATGAAATTTGATTTGCAATACGACACACCAGTTTACGCTGTTGAACTTATTTTTTCGAAATATATAGTAAAAATTGGTGTCTTAGGGTTAATGCGCTTAATTATGCGATCCTCATTGCATCAAAATAGCAGGGTGGCTAGCAAATATATCCTTGCAGAGGTTATGAGTAACCCTGTATTTCAAGATGCTATTGATGAATTAAACTTACCCCTTTTACCATTTTTTATAAAACGCTTTACTAAGCGATATGCAATATCCAAAAGTGATATTGCGTCTCGAAAAGAACATGTAATTTATTTGCTTTCGGTTCTACAAGACTCTTTAAATATCGATCTTATAGAAGATATTAAGCTTAGTGATATAAGTGATTCTTTTTACTGGCTTCTTAAAAAAGAAGTTAGAAATTCTAACTTTATCACTTATGCGATAGAACATCATTATATATTATTAGCCGAGTCACTTGCCCATAATGGGGCAAGTAGACGAACTCATATGAAGAGTCTGCTTTATTGGTCTGTTCAACATGAATATGGCGAATATGAAAGAGCTCAGCGTTCGTGCACATCAATATTAAAAACTTTAAAGGATGAACTTGCGTGGTTGGAGTTAATTGAAGTGTACACTTGGATCAAAAAACATCATATTGAAATAGAATCATCTAGCAGGATGGAAATAGCTTGGGTTTTATTTCAATTAGGTCGCTATCAAGAGGCAGAAAAAATTTATGAATTAATTTGGAATGAAAATAAAAATGAAGAAGCTTTTCGAAAACAAGCTCGTTGTCTAGAACGGGAAGGTAAATGGGATGTGGCAATTTATTTGATTCAAGGACGAATATCTGACATTTTAGATGTTTATGCTAAAGCCAAATTACTTCGAACACTTGGATGGTGTTTTGTGATTGCAGGCGAACCTCAAAAAGCGATTGATGCATCAACAAAAGCTCTGCAGATTTTTACTGCTATAAAGTCGAAGTCTAAAAGCAAAGATCTTCGTTACAATATAGCTAGAACATATAATAATCTTGGGGCTGCATATGAACTCAAGGATGAATTAAGTACTGCGTCTGGTTATCACTCAAGATCTCTAACTATTATGAAAAAACTACGTGTTTGGAAATGGGTTTCTGGCAGTGCCTTGAATAAAGCAATAGTTCTTCGAAAGAAAGGGAGTTTTAAACAGTCGCTAAAATCCAGCAATACAGCAAAACGAATTAAACATTCTATCATGGATTTTGATGAAATGCCTGTTGTTTTGTTCAATGAGTCTTTAACACTTGTCCTTTTATACTTTAAATCAAAAAATATTACTGATTTGATTAATGCCAATAAAAATTTAAAGCATGCGTACCAACTTCGTACAGAGCAAAAATCATGGAAACAATGTGCGGCTATTTTATCGTTGGGGTATATATCTGAATATTTACTGAATAAAACAAAAAATTATGACGAAACACATGATTTCCGGGATAAATTTTCAATAAAGGTGAAAAGCGACTTGATAGATAATTATGAAAAAGATAAACAACCCTTAATAGCCAAGGCTATTTTTCTTTACATTGAAACAACATTAGATAAAGATAAAACAACAAATAAAGTACCTTCTAAAATAATAGAGATAAGTGCTTTAGCTATAGAGTTGCCTACTGTAGAGCACATCATAGAAAACAAATGAATAATTTATTTGTTTATGGTTCACTGTTAAATATTGCTAGTGCGAAAGTAATTTTTCACTCTATTTCACCATCTGATTACCAACCATATGTACTAAATGACTATAGCCTAGAATTTAACATTCATGTTCCAGTTTATACATCAGAATGGTCTGGTGACGCGTCGTTTTTAAATGTGCAATACAACACTAACGCCCAAGTTTTGGGTATGCTTTTGCAGGTGTCTGAGCAACAAATGCTTGAATTGAAGAAGCGAGAGAAATACTACGATTTAATTTCAATTAAAGAAGATAATGGAAAGATAATAAAGACTTTCTCTCAATCTTCTTTAGGGAGTACCGATATATCATTATATACTCCTATTTTAGAAAAATATATTGCTAAAATAGAATGCGGTATCAATGTATTTGAGGACGAGTTCTCTGATGCTTATCGTATACAGTTAGAAAAAGCCTTGAGAGGTCGAGCTTTAGTCTATGGGCAATACGTTTTTCAAGATAATGAAATAAATAAGCTAACGGATCACCACAATAATTATGATCAATAACTTAAATTTAATGAAATACGCTGGTGAAAAATTATTATGTTCACCTATCACTGTTGACTTAGAGCAAAAAGATGTTGATATGATGTATGAAACTTCAATTGAAGTTTTTTCTTTGTTGGAGTCAGAATCTTACAATGATTTTTTTAGAAGGAACAATATTCTAAGAAAACAGGAGGAGGATTGCTGTTTTAGTAAGCCTTTATGTGTTGTAGGAGTTGATTTCCATATAACACCAGAAGGACCAAAGTTAATTGAAATCAATTCAAATGCTGGGGGTTTGGTTACATCTGCTCTTTGGGCGCATAGAGATACCCCCGAAAAAGTTGAAAAAATATTGACATTATTCGCAAAATCATTCTTAACTGAATTTAAACAAGTAACAAAAAAGAACGCTATTAATATGGCGATTGTCGATGAAGATCCATACGCACAGTTTACAATTTATGATCTTCTGCTAACTCAAGATTTAATGCGATTAAATGGTGTAACCTGTGATATTGTTGATTCAAATAGTATAACGAATAAATATGATATTATATATAATCGAACATGTGACTTTTTATTAAACACTGAAAAATCAGTTTGTTTGAATAGAGCGTATGATAAAAAACACAATATTTTAGTTCCTAATCCCTATATGTTTTCGAAAATATCAGATAAACGATCTTTAGTAGATATTTACAATTTCGTTTGCGAAAATTCAGAGATGTTTCCAGCGATGAGTAAAACTTTATTGGAATGCATGCATATAAAAGATTTCTCTGATTCTGGATTAAAAAGATCAGGTTGGTTTTTTAAACCAGGAATGGAATATGGAGGTGCTGGTGTTTATCGTGGTCGAAAAATTTCGATGATAAAATTCCAAGAAATTATTCAGCAAGAATTTATTGCCCAAAGAGAGGCTACACCACCAACTATAACCTATCTAGATCAAGATTTTAAGTATGATGTACGTGTTTTTGTTTGGAGAGATACTATAATTGATCTTTCCATTCGTGTTTATCAAGGGCGAATAACAAACTTTCGTACTCTAAATGGCGGGTATGCATCATATCGCATTAAGTAATTGAAAAAAGCTTATTTATTTTCAACTCTTAGCATCATTATCCCTGTGTATAACGAGCTTGAAGCCTTGCGTCAGCGGTGGCAGCGGTTGCAAGCCTTGCCTTGCGATGAATGTTTGTTCGTTGATGGTGGTTCTAGCGATGGCAGCCGCGCCCTCCTACAGCAAGTGGGAGCTACATGGCTTAGCAGTGGTAAAGGCCGTGCTGTGCAAATGAATCACGGTGCAGCACAGAGCAAGGGTGAGCTGTTGCTGTTTTTGCACATCGACACCGACATCACCGCCGAAGCCTTGGCTGCCATGCGTCATGCGATGGGTGATGCGCGCGTATGTGGTGGTCGTTTTGATGTGCGCTTTGACGATAGGCGTTGGCCCTTTCGTATGATTGCTACCATGATGAATGTACGTTCACGTCTCACCCGTATCAGCACGGGCGATCAAGCCCTGTTTGTACGGCGGCAAGTGTTTGAACGTATGGGCGGCTTCCCCGAGCAACCGTTAATGGAAGATATTGCTTTTTGTCGTCAACTCAAATGCCAAGGACGCATCGCTTGCTTACGTCAGCGAGTCACGACTTCCGCACGTCGCTGGCAACAGCATGGTGTTGCTCGTACAATTTTTCTCATGTGGAAGTTGCGCTGGTGCTATTGGCGCGGTGTCGATATTCACCACTTGGCAAGGATGTACCGCGATGCGCGATGACTGTCAGGTTATCATTATGGCAAAAGCCCCAGTGTTGGGGAAAGTGAAAACCCGCTTGATGAGCGTTTATACCGCTGCCGAAGCCATGGCATGGCATGAGCGCATGTGCCGCGCTGTGATCCAACAAACGCAAGCATTATTTCAACATGTATGTATTGCCACTGATAATGTGAACCATCCTTTTTGGCACGGTGTTTCTTGCCCGATTGTCAGCCAAGGTGAGGGTGATTTGGGTGCACGCTTACAACGGATGGTGGAGCATCCCGCCAGTCGTATGCCATTGCTCTTCCTTGGCACAGATTCCCCTCACATGGCAGATGCGCGATTGTTGGCAGCAGCCGATGCCTTGCAACGCCATGATCTGGTCATTGGTCCTGTTGAGGATGGTGGTTACAATCTCATCGGTTTAAGTTGCATCATTCCCCATCTGTTTGCAGCAACGGACTGGGGAACGTCCAGTGTGTGCCAACAAACATGCCACCAAGCCGCAGCTTACAATATTGCCATGCTTGAGAAGGATTTTGATATTGACACGCCAGAAGACTTGCAACGTGCCTTGCTTAAACCGCATGATGGGTGGCTAAGTTAATGTGTTTACAGTGCTGGGATGTGAATCAAAAATTCCATTGCTGCTAGGTGTAGACGGTCGCCGTGATGAAGCGGATGTTCGCTGTTGGCTGCAATGCTTGTTTTATTGACCATGGTTGGATTGGTGAAAGCTTGCCCAAAGCGTTGTTGGTCGATGGCCTGAATATACCATGTGCCGTCACGGTAATGAAAACTACAATGTTGACGGTGTAGGTAACGGTAGCCTGCATGCTTGCTATCGATTTGTAGCTCGGCTGTGTTTTTTTGATGTTGTTGCCCGAGTATGCTTTGATCGAACACAGTTAAATTACGATCGCCCAACTGAAGGTATAAAACAGGGCGCGGTGGGGCAATTTCGATGGATTCGGAGCGGTTCGTGGTTATATGTTCATCAGCTTGCGTGGCTGTTGGACTTGCCTCTTCTATCGGTCGTTTGACTGAAGGTTCCATAGCAATGAATTGTTGGCATTGCTGACACAGGTTTTCATACTCGGGGTTCAAATGTTGGCACTTGGGGCAGATGCGGACAAAGTCAGCCACGTGATGACTCCTTGTGTTTGGGGGTTATGTAACGATGCGCTTGTGCCCGTTGTTCGGGGTCGGCAATGCCAATCAGCCAATCGGATTGTTCGCCTAAACCTGCATTGACTGCGCCATGAGGCAGTGCCGCACAAGCGGCTAGCAGTGCTTGACCGCAAGGGCTTAAGGCGTGCAATTGTTGATTGTTCGATGCCAGTAATGGGTGCGATGATGGTGCATCGGCTTTGTAGGGACCATCAATAAGCAGGTCTAATTGTGCCAAGAGTGCTGATGCGTGTTCTCCTTGCTGTTGCAAGTAGTGCAGCGGGTAGCCAGAAAATAGTAAGACATTCCAAGTAGGTCGCTGTTGGCGTAGCGATTCCAGTAACACAGCTACCGTGGCTGCTTGCTCAAAGGGTTCACCGCCAGTGATGGTGATGCCATCGAGTTGCATGGGAATATCCAGCAAACGTTTTAATACCACTGGCAACGACACTTTATGCCCTGCGTTGGCAGCTTGTAGTTGCGGTGTAATACAAGCAGGACAGTCCAATGAGCAGCCTGCCAACCACAGGGCGGCACGTGTTCCTGGTCCTAGCGCGCTAACAGGCCATGAAAGATGCGATACTTGTAACCTAGGCGATGCGGACTGCATTCAGCGAATAACGGGGGATAAATATTCCTCGGCAACCCAGCCATCAACTTGACCGTTACCTTGTAGATCTACTGCCACCCAGATGTCTGTATGTTGACCAATATACAATAAGGTTTGGTACGGAAGCACTTGAATAATGTCAGCGGAGGTATCGGGCTGTTGCCGCATGCGTAAACCTGATGGAGCGGTGACTTCAAAGCGAATATATTGGTATTCTTCATACACCATCGCTTCTGTTTGTGTGCTTTGTTGTTCATGCTGATCGACTGTATTGTTGTCGGTAAACGAACCATCGCTTGACCACAAAGCACCTTCTGCTTTACGGCGTTTAAGCAATCCCGCCAATACCTTGTAACCGCCATGGGCACGGTCACGCACTTTGCTCCAGCGTTCTAATTGGGCTGGTACTGCGGCATAATCGCCTGCATTTAACTTCTTTGCCAAGGTGCTGGAGGCTAAGGCTCCGCCACCGACATTGAAGGTAAAAGCAACCAAAGCAGCAAACTGATTGTCAGTCAAATCAACTGTGATGCTACGTTCCACCGAACTTTCGGCATGTTTAAGGTCGCTGCGTAATAAATCTTCTGCCTGTTGCTCGCTGATCGTTTGACCATGATGGACTTTGCCCGTATGACCATAACCAATCGTCCAGATGCCCACTGCATCTTGGTAGGCTGTGGTACGCAAGCCTTCGTACTTTTTTATCAAATCAATACCATTTTGATTAGTCGAACGAGCCATGACATACTCCATTAGAAAAAAGATAGAACGCAGATGCGAAGCTGACGCATAGGTTCGCCACGCTAGCTTGATAAGGCTAAAAGTTAAGCAAAATGATATAAGTTAACAAACAAAAAAGCTTATAAGCGTGTTCTGTATAGTAGCTTGCTTCGCGCTTGACGCTGGCATTGAAAAAGAGGACGCTTGCCCTTGGTTTTGCTCGTTATAACCTTGAAGCTTTCAGGGTGAAAACATTGCCAGAAGGGGATTTTATGCGTTCAATTCGTCAATCATTGAAGCAGTTGTTGCACGAAGCAGGTCAACAGTATCAGGTGGGTACTTTACCGATTCGACTGCGTGCTGCGATGCTACACGATGCGATGATGTTATTACCCCTGCCAGGTGAGGGTACATCACCAGTGGCACTGCATGTTCGTACCATCAGTCATGGTTCTTTGCATCGCCATATGTTGATGATCCGTTGCCCTGACCAAGCTTTTTACCTTGATGCGATTAAAAGCTATCTTTCTCGTCATCATATTCAAACCATCAGCCATCAGACGGTGGTTGCTACTTTGCGCTGTGATGATCAACAGTGTCAGTTGTTTTTATCTCAACCAGAAGATACTGGTGATGATAATTTTATGCTGATCGCTATTCATCTTTCTGCAACCGCACTGGGGAACCGTCAAGTATTGAGTCCTTGTGACGATCATCTACAGCGTGTGGATGGTATTGCCGATGTGGCGCGGGATATTGCTTCGATTCTTCAGGCGGTTGAAATGTCTGTTGCTGATTTCCCGCTGATGCGTGAAAAAGTTCAATATATCAGCCAACAGATGTTAGAAAGTGATCCCATTGAAGCTGAGCTATTGCGCTGGATGAACGACGATCATTACATCTTGTATGGCTTGGCGATGACGGAATGGCGCAAGGGTTTGATGCGTTATTCGGATGTGCTTGATGCAATCATACCTGATCTACGCAGGCAGTTAGAACGATTGCCTGCTGCCCAATCAACGGGGCTAGAATGGCTATCTTTGCCTGCTTTGTTAAATCACATCTACAGTCCTTCGCGTATGGAAGTTGTGCGTATTTCTTGGAATGAAGATGCGCAGCTACAGCAGGCTGTTTTGATTGGTTATTTCTCCCGCAGTGGGCGTTACACTAACGCCAGTGAAATACCGCGCCTGAAAGAGACTTGGCATGCGATGTGCCAAGCTCGGATGGTGAAGTATTCCAGCTTTTATCGCCGTGAAATTCGCTCCCTTTTTGACCGCATGCCTAAACCTGTATTGCTGGGTGTTCCAGGGCAAGACTGGTTACAACCACTGAAAGACATTACCGATTTAAGCTCGCCAACGCAGATGGCAATCGCGCGCTTGACTCCCGATGTAGGAACCACTGAGTTTTTAATGATGGCGATGATGGCTGATCGTTATGGACCGAATATCATGCGTGATATTCGGCAAGCCATGCAGGATGAAGGCTTGTGTTACCATGACCATATTGCGATTACAATGGGGACTAAGCAGGTGTTGATTGCAGCAGTCAGTTGCGGCAAAGCGTGGCCTGCCTTGCATGATTTGCACGCCCATTTACAGGATTGCATTGTGTTCTGGAAGGATCGTGCCAAACGCCATGTGTTGGCACAAGCGCATCGTGTAAACATCCCCGAAGCATTGGACGAGTTGGAAGTCTTACCGCGTTTATACCAAGAATTGTACCCACCCGAGCAATTTTTGGCGGATCTGCAAGCAAGCAAACGTATTAAGGATCAGCAACGACATTTGGTACGCATGCAAATGCAGGGCGCACAGGTGATGGTGCATGTGTACACCCATACAACGATTCCGCTGGGCGTGTTGATTGAGCGGGTGCAGGCGTTTGGCTTGTTGGCATTACAAGAAAGCATGGTTGATTTTGGGCGCGGTGATGCTGCGGTTCATTTGATTACCCTGCGCTGTGACGTTGCTGATGCGATGACGCAAGCGGCATTGCCGCGTTTGTCCGCAGGTGTTGAAGCGGTATTGAATGATGAGGCAGACCATGATCCGATCAATCGTTTATTGATCTACGGTGGTTTAACCATTCGCGATATTGCAGTGCTGATTACCCTGCGTAACCATTTGATTCAGTTGTTGCCCGATGCCGCGCCTGGCCCTTTGTCTGAAATGATGAATCAATACCCTCATGTTTCCTCACAATTATACCGCGTGTTTGAAGCCATGCATCGTCCAAGCATGCCTGGTGCTGCCAGCGCGCAACATTGCTTGTTGTTTAAAAAGGCGATGCAAGCGGTGAGTAGTTTAACCCATGATCGCTGGTTCCGCGCGCTAGAAGGTATTGTGCTTGCTAGTCTGCGCAGTAACGCTTACGTCCGTGATTTGTCGGCTCCTTTAGCGATTAAAATTGATCCAAGTAGTTTGAATTTTATTCCACGTCCCAAACCATTTCGGGAGATTTTCGTCCACGGTATTCATGTCGAAGGCGTACATCTGCGTGCTGGAGCAGTGGCGCGTGGTGGTATTCGTTATTCTGATCGCCCCAATGACTTCCGTACTGAAGTATTGGAGTTGATGGCAACACAAACAGTAAAAAATGGGCAAATTTTGCCAACGGGTGCCAAGGGCGGTTTTATCATTCGTAATACTGCCAGTGACTATGCCTCGGTGCTGCAACAATACCGTAACTTTATCCGCGCCCTGTTAGAGATGACCGATAATTTGGTGGATGGCGAAGTGATACTACCAGCAGATATGCGTATTGCGACCATTGATCAACAAGATCCTTATTTGGTGGTGGCTGCCGATAAAGGTACAGCACGTTTTTCTGACGATGCCAATGAGGTTTCGGCAAGTTATGGTTATTGGTTGGGTGATGCCTTTGCCAGTGGTGGTCGTTATGGTTATGACCACAAGGCGGTGGGGATTACAGCGCGTGGCGCATGGGTGTGTGCGGAGCAACATTTTCGTACCTTAGGGCGTGATGCCACGGTTGACCCGATCAGCGTCGTTGGCATTGGTGATATGGCGGGCGATGTTTTTGGTAACGGTATGTTAATTAACCCTAATATTCGTTTAATTGCAGCTTTTAATCATCGTCATATCTTCCTTGATCCCAACCCAGATACAGCTTTAGCCTTTGCTGAGCGGCAGCGTTTGTTTCATGCGGTAGCTGGGTGGGAAGCTTATGATGGTGATACCATCAGCAAAGGTGGCGGCGTGTATGAGCGCAGCAGTAAAAATATTCCGCTATCAACAGAAATTGCTGCCGTACTCGGTATTGATGCCGATGCTATGCCAGGCGAAGCTTTGATTCGAGCCATTTTGAAAGCTCCCGTGGATTTGCTGTATAACGGTGGTATTGGTACTTATGTTAAAGCCAGTAGCGAAACCCACGCCGAGGTGCGCGACCCTGCCAATAATTCGGTGCGCGTGAATGGCAATGAACTGCGTTGCGGTGTGGTTTGCGAGGGTGGCAATTTAGGCTTTACCCAACATGCGCGTATTGAGTATGCGCAGCAAGGCGGGTTGATTCATACCGATGCCATTGATAATGCCGCTGGTGTGAATATGTCCGACCACGAGGTCAACATTAAAATTTTATTTTCAGCGACCGATGCTGCCAGTATTGCATTTGAAGAACGTAACGCGCTGTTGCGTGAGGTGGCAGATGCAGTAACGGAACAATGCTTGGATGATAACCGTCAACAAGCGATTGCGTTGATGTTGGCGCAATGGGATGCCCGCCACCATCAACCACGCTTGGTGCGTTTGCGTGAGCAGCTTTTGCATGATGGACGTTTGGATTTGCGTGTTGATGCAGGGATGCACGATGACCTCACCTTGCCATTGTTGCCGCAGTTGGCTGTGTTGTTGGGGCATGAGAAAAACCGCGTGCATGATGCACTTAACGAAGAAAAACTTGCCGACTGGAGTCTTTTTGCAGGGCAGTTGCTGAAGGATTATTTCCCCACTGGGCTGCAACATCGCTTGGGCGATCAAATCATGCAACACCCGTTGCGCATGAGTCTTGCCCATACCTGTGTGAGCAACTATGTGTTAAACCACAATGGCATCATCAGTGTGCATTACTTGCAGTCGCTGCTTGATGTTTCTGTTGCCGCTGTTTGTGAAGCTTTAATGATGAGTGAAGTGTTGTTGAATAGCTTGCCGCTTCAAGTTGCTGTGCAACACAGTCAGGGCGATGCGCGGATGCTTAAAGAAATTCAACATGGTATTCAAGAGTATCATTTGCAGTTCGCTGAAGAGTTGTTGCGACTGTGTGATATTCAGCATTTGGATCAAACATGGTTGAATCAACAACAAAGCGGTTTGAAGGCGTTTTGTAAAACTGAGGCAGTAATGGGTGTCGGCGGCAATGAAAACAGTCGTTTCTTGGTCTTGTTGCGCGAAGCTGTGCGTTCGGGCCTAAATAAAGAAGATTCATCCCATTTAGCGATGTTGCCAGAACTGGCGCAGATGGCTCCAGCACTCTATTTGAGCACTAAGCTGGCAACACCACTCAAACCAGCCCTTCATGCCATGCAGGCTGTGCTTCACCTGTTGCCATTCTCTGCGATTGAAGCACCGATGCGCTCATCTGATTGGGGCGATGGTGAGGCGCATTTGTTACGCCGCGAATGGTTCCATCGTTTGACCCAGCTCAAAGCTAAAGCAGGGGAATCCTTATTGCGTGGTCAAGATAGTCGCTACATCGAAGCAGGCGAAGCGCGTTGGGGTCGTCACCGTCACTGGGCTAGCTTACAACAATTTGCCTTAGAGTCAGCGCAGCAAGGTGAAAGTAACGGCGCAGCCAGTGAGTCCCAACGCACGCAACTGATGCTGATGATTGCGAGGTTAGAATCCATCATCGAAGAATGTGTGTAGGTGACCCTTTGAGACTTCGTTATTTGTGAATAATTCAGGTTAGGTTAAAGGGGAGGTTGCTTTTAAAGGGAAACGTTCTGGATGCTCAATTGATTCCATAGTTAAATCAACGTCAATATTAGGCCAATAAAAGTGATTGTTACTTGCTTCTGTAACATTGATGATTGATTTGACTGGTTGATCCTTAAACCATGGGAATGCTTCATACGGTAAAAAAAGTTCTTTGTCATGAGTAAGTAACCAAATACCATGACTAGAAATATGAGTAACTTCAGTCTCTAAAATGTTGTTCCCAAGCGCAGATGATTCTATATTCTTCATTGAATATTGTTGGCTTTATCAGCTCGAAGTCTGTATTAGGCTCTTTTGGTCACAGAATTTACCGTAAGGCGTTTGTTTATGGCTGCTGGTTCTACCTTTGAACACGTCGCGTATTTCCTTTTCTCTTTTCTTTAAAGGTGTCGCTTGTGTGTGCTTCCCTAAAGCAGATAAAACCACGGCGTATTCAGCAAGAATATTTGCATAAGCAATAGCATCACGGGTATCAGCTTGTAGTTTATCGAGTTCATTTTTTGCTAAATTAAAATATTGATTAGACTTGTTTAATTCTCCTTTGGCATGATACATTCTAGCCAGTTCCACCAAGTCCATGTAAATAGGGCCTTTTGTTTTAAGGTCGAGTTCATAAGAGTGTTTTAAACCTCTTTCTGCTTCAGTCCAATCACAAATTGCACCTGATGCACGCCCATATTCATAGGCGTAAACAGCAGTGATTTTATCATCTTCTTTTCCTAGGTTGGCATTCGTCCAAGCTCGTCCAAATGCCATTCTTGCATTAAACCACCTCCCTTCTTTTGCGTTTTCTTGTCCGCCTTGAAAGTATTCTCTTCCTGTATGAAGGTTAATTGGATTGGCGCATGCAGATAATAGAATGATAAACAGTAGTGGTATCAGTTTGTTCATATCGACCTCGTATAACGTATCGTGTGGAGTTTTGTTTTAATCTACGCATGCTAACAACTTACAAAAGAAGCGCATCAAGCTTAGCGAATAACTCTGGAGCTAAAAAAGGTTTGCGTAAATGCGCCAGCAATAAAGCATCCGTCCCTAGGTGCTCATCCAAATCATCGGCATAACCTGTTAAAATCAAGGTCTGTTGACGAATATCTTGCTCCATTAAAGCGACTTGGCGGAGGAATTCTGCACCATTCATAATCGGTATGCGCACATCCAGTAGTAATAGGTCAGGTATGCCATGCGCCTTTACCCATGCCAGTGCCTCTGCACCATTGCTGACTTCGTGAAGTTCTGCTTGAAAGCCTTGGATATCCAGCCACATCTCCAGCATGGGGATGAGTATTTCCCGAATGTTGGGGTTATCATCGGCTATTAAAATATGTTGTATATCGCGCTTCATGGTGTCTCTTTCGTCGTTGCTGGTAGCCAGATGCTAAAGGTTGCTCCCTGACCTTGCATGCTTTTGACTTCCATCGTTCCTTGGTGTTCTTGGATGATACCATAGCAAATGGAAAGTCCGAGTCCAGTACCTTCCCCTGTTGGCTTGGTAGAGAAAAACGGTTCAAAAATACGTTGTTGGGTAGCGGCATCCATACCTGGTCCATCGTCTTGCACGCGTACTAGAACCCCTGGCGTACCATTGCGGTTATGGCATGCGCTGGATACCGTCAGCCTGCCATCTTTTGCCAATACATAGCGCGCATTGGTAATTAAGTTGAGTAATACCTGCTGAATTTGGCGGTGTGATGCCAGCACCATCGGTACATTGGAGGCAAGGTCTTGCTCCAATTGAATGCCTGCATGATCCAGTTCTTTCTTATACATATTCAATACGAAGCGAATGTCAGCATTGATGTCATCCAGCACTTTTTCATTGCGTTCACGGCGAGAAAAACGCAATAAACCTTCCACAATGCTGCGTGCCTGCTCCATGCCTGTTACCGCTTTGGCCAGCATATTCATGCGTTTTTCAACCGCCATATCAGGTTTCATTTGTAGCATGCTTAGCATACCCATCGGACCAGATAGGGCATTGTTTAGCTCATGCGCTGTACCTGCTGCCAACTCACCGAGACTTTCCATCTTTTGCAGTTGAAAGACCTGTTCGCTGAGTTTTTTCTTTTCTTCTTCCAAAGCCAATTCGCGGGCTAAATGATCTTTTTCACTAAGCAATGTTTGCCGCCTAACCATTTGACGCAGGGTGATGAATGCACCAATCATCACGATAATCAAAAATGCAACGCCAAGCATATAAATGCGGTTGGTTTTTTCATGTACCAAGCCTGAAACGGCAGAATCATCATAGGCGAGGTTGACCATGATGCTGTGGGGACCGACTTTGCTACGCGCTGTGGCAATGGTGAAGCCTTTACCGTTAATGCTCGTGCGGTGAATGCCAGATGCCAGCACTTTAGAGGGGAAGGCTTCGAGTAATAGTCGCGCCAGTTTGGTTCTGTCTGAATCGACACTGGTCGCTGCCTGTTGCCGTGGCAATACCGAATGGTACAACACATCACCACTGCGCTCATCAACAATCCAATGCATTAAACCATTGCTTTGCAAACGTCCCAACTCGGTGGCAATGGTGCGATCAAAATCAATTTGCGCCATGATTACGCCTGAAAAATCGTTGGTCGGTGGTGGAAAGTTCTTGTCCACAATACGGTTGTAGACGGGGGAGGAAACGCGCATTTTTAAATGGTCGCCATCATGAATCCAGTCGGAAAAATAAAGCGTGGAGGTATCCCTTGCTGTTTTGAAAAAGTCATCATCGGCATGATTGCCTTGGTAAATATGCTTCATGGATTCAGGGTAGCTGGTGAACAAATCGCCATTGGGGGCAAATAGCACAAAACCATCGACGCGAGGGGCGGCAAATGTGTTAACTTTCTCCATATCGCGGGTGCCGTTATGTAGCTCTTGCCGTTGCATGGCAGGGAATTGACCCAATAAGCGCACGTTTTCTGCTACATCGTTATCAATATGAAAGCCTACACGTGAACTGGCGATATCCACCACGGTAAGGTTTTGGCGATCAAAAGCTGTGCGCAAGTCATCTTCTAAACCTTGCGCTAAATCACTGGAGACATCATAAAAAACATAGGTTACCGCAATAATCACCAAAAAGCCGATCAGTAAATGCGTGGCGTTCAGTTGTTTCAGTATTCCTTTTTGATCTAAGCGTATATTTGACTCCATAGTAAGCTCCTGAATGAATGACGCTTTATGAAAAATCCACAATATATGGTGGAAGAATTTTTTTCAAGCGGTCATCACCAAAACAAAAACGAGCGTGGCTAGCTATCGCCATAGGGTGTTGTCCAAGTACATCTGTTGCACTGCCGTTAAACTGCTGGGCGAGGAGTCGATGCGCCAGTTGGTTTCGCCGATGTTGGTTTTATCAATATTAAACCAAAAAACACTCACAATGGATGGGTAAGCATTGCTTAACTGTACTGCCATGTCGTTCACCCAAGCTGCTTTGCTGCCACCGCTTTCGGCAGAAGAAATGCCACCAATGGTGATTTGTTTGAATGGATAAGTGCTTAGCATGGTGTTGTAGGTGAAGTTGAAGATGGTATTAAAACTCTGCCATACCAGCGTGGGGTGCAGCACAGTGTTAGGACCGAAGTTGAAACCAGACATGCCGATGTAATCAGCATAGCTGTCACCTGGGTAGAACATCGTAAAATTATCACTAGGCCAAACATTGGGCGACCAAACAAATTTAACCATGTTTTCGCCCAATCCTGCTGCGCGGTAACGTTGTACAATGTGTTGGAATGCAGCGATATAATCAGCGGCTGCATTGCCATTATGCGGATTACCATAAGCATCGATCAGACCACCCCAAGGGTACCAGTCGCCATTCATTTCTTGCCCGATGCGAATCCAAATATCGGCATTGGGGTACACAGGAAGCACATTATTGATGATGCCGTTGATGGAGAGGTCGATAGCAGCATCATAACTACCCGCTGTGATCGCTTGCAGGCGGCTGGGGCTGTTGGCGTAAATATCGCTATTGAGCTTTGGCTCCAACGTCAGCATCAGCTTGAAGCCAAGGTTCATCATATTAGGGACCTCGGTGTTCCAAAGCCATGCTGGTTCATCAAGGTTGTACATCCGTTGCACGCGGCGTAGTGGACGACCAATTTGCGCCTCCCATGCGGTGAACTGCGCTGCATTCAGGCTAGAGAAGGTTACGCCCACTTCAATGCGCCCAGTTGCCTGCACCACTGGCACACCCGCACCAATGGTGGCTGTTACACCTGCGGGTGTTCCCTGCTCAGACAAGTAGGCAGCAGTCGCATTGCTGATGATGTTGCTTGCATCAAGCATGATGCCATTGCTGGTGCTGGTAAGGTAAATGGCTTCAGTCGTTGCAAAATCAAAACGGCTATTACTGATGATCGGTGCCGCATTGCCATCAATCACCAAGTTATGCCCTGCGCTATGACTCACCGTTAAACCATTCGCCTGAATCGGCGCCGCAAGGTAAAGACCGCCCCAAGGCGCATTACTGCCACCATAACGCAGCTCGGCGTACTGTAACGTACCGCCTGCATTTGCTGCGTAATAAATGTTTTGCCAATCGCCTGCGGTAGGCAGACTGAGTATGCCATCGCCATTAAGGTCGCCGCCGACGCTATCATCTTTGATGGAGGTGAAGTAAACAGGCTGAAGCTGTGTGCCATACACATCCAATACGCCGCCAGCTGCCACATTGATTTGAATGTTAGGATCAAGTTTAACCACCGTGTAAGCGTCAATCTGCAAGCGGCAACCAGCAGCCACCGTAACATTGGATTGCAGCCAATAAGGGGACTGCGCGGCTGTCCACGTGGTATTGCAGTTGATGCCACTGATGCTGTTGTTGCCATTGACCGTGGCGATCACGACATGGGTCGGGCTAACGGTTACTTGGACGTTCAGCAGCGTGCTAAGTCCATAGGGGTCACTGGTGCGCACCACGAAGCTGTCAGCACCGCTGTAGTAGCGGTTGCTGATGTAGCTCACATTGCCATAGGCATCAACCGTTGCCACGCCATTGCTCGCCGCGCTGTAAAGATCCCACGTTAGCGGGTCGCCATTGGGGTCGTTGGCGATTACCGTGAAATTGGCGTAACGATCTTGAGCAACGGTCAGCGTGTAAGGATCAATGGGTGAAGTGATTACAGGTGGCAGATTGCTCAGCTTTAAGTTAAAGGTGGCGACTGCTGAATTGACCGTGCCATCGTTGACGATGTATTGCAGCGAATCGGGTATGATGAACGTTGGGTTGTTGGGTACATAGATGACCCGAGCATAGACATCGCTTACCACAGTGTTTGCGGCGATGATTGGTGTTGTAGGAGTGACACCATCGCTTGTTTGGTAGAGTAAACCATTAAGCGGTAGCGCGGTGACCTGCGCGCTTAATGTATCGCCATTGGCATCAAAGCCTGCCAACGTTATGGTGCTTGTACCAGCGATATACACATAAGGGTCAATATAGCTTATGCGCATGGCAGGCGTGGGGTAAAGCGTGGATTCACTGGTGGCAAAATCCACGCCATCGCGTGCCAGTGTTGAGAAGGGACGGAAACCCAAGCCGAAGTTGCCAGCTCCCGCCACCCAATTTTGTACGGCAGTGGTGACATTGAATGTTTGCGCTACAAAACTCAGATTAAGTGGCATACCAGCAAGCGGTCGTCCCGCAATACGGGTGAGGTAGCTACCAGCCATAACCTTGGCACTATCGGTAGCCCAAGTAGCAGTGGCTTGATCCCAGTTGGACAGTAGCTGCACCACATCAACATGATCGCCGCCACTGATGATGTAGAGGTCTAATGCCGCATCGAGCACCGTTGACCCGAGCGGAATCTGCCCCTGTGCCGCGCCAATGAGATTCCCAAAGCGTAGCATGGCGTAGGTGTCGGTGCTTGATGGCAGCAGAAAGCCACCATCAATGGTGACGCTAGGGTTGGCACCGAGGATGGATGCTGGTGTACTTTCATTCAGTTCCGTATCTTGCACACCGTTATAGCCGTTTAGACCATTTTGGAAGGTGCGCTGTTGCACGCCAGCTATAGGAGCTGCATTGACCTTCACCATACGTGTGATCAGGGCGTCATTACCTGCTGCATCCATCACTTGGTAGGTAACAGGGTAAGTACCAGCAACGGCCGTGTTGACGCTGTTATTCACCACAATCGCGGCTGTAAGATTACCATCGACATTATCATTAGCCGTTGCGCCAGCATCGATATAAGGCTGACCTTGGGCGACCACAGCGGGGTTGACACCATTAAGCAGGATGGTCGGTGCCACTGCATCCACATGGATGGTGAGGCTGGCTGGTGCGGAGCTTGCGATGCTGTCATTAACGACAAAACTGAGGTTGTCACGCCCGCTGAAGGTGGTGGTTGGTACATAGATCACGCGCGCATAGACATCGCTCACGGTCGTGTTGGCGACGTTAATTGGCACGCCCAGGGTGATACCATCCGTTGTTTGATAGAGCTGTCCATGCAGTGGTAAGGTTTGAACGATGGTCGTCAATGCCTGACCATCGGCATCAACACCACTAAGTTGCAGGCTTAATGGGGTGTTAGCGGCGGTTTTTGCCGCCAAGGTTGGCGAGATATACTCCACTTGTAATAATGGACGTTGACTGATGGTTGCTGCTTCGCGGCTGGCAAAATCAACGCCATCACCCAATAGCGGATTGCTAGGGGTGAATGCCCAGCCGTAGTTATCTACGCCATTAACCCAGTTTTGAACGTCGCTATATACATCAAAGGTTTGAAACACGCCGCTGGTTCCCAGTGGATTAGCATCGGCAATATTACTGACTGTGCGTCCGACTAGGGTGCGTAACAGCGTAGCGTTATTGACTGCGGTGTTGCTGCTATTCCACGTCGCATACTCATCCCAAGGCAACAGCATGTGGCGCATATCTACGCTATCACCACCACTGATGACAAAGGTTTGTAGTGTTGCGCTACGCACTGTCGCCCCCGCAGGAATTTGCCCTGGTAATGCGCCAACCAGATGGCTGAATTGCATCAAGCCCATGGAGTCCATGCCAGTAAGAGAGCTGCCATCGTTGGAGCCATCGATAGAAATGAAACTCGCATTACCGACGTTGGTGTCAGGGAGGTCTTGACGTAATTCGGCATCTTGCCCGCCCATATAGCCGTTTACACCGTGTTGAAACGAAGCTTTGAATAGTCCAGCCACGGGCGTGTGGTTGACGATCACCCGTTGTGTTGCGGTGGCAGAGAGACCGTTTAAATCGGTTGCCGTCCAAATAACGGTGCTGGTACCAACAGGGAATGGCCCATTGTTGTTCACCACCATGGTTGCGACACCATAGGCATCGTTTACTGGTGGTGTGGTAAAGGCGTAAGGGGTTGTTACGCCAGTAGCTTCAACATACACGTCCAGTAAGGGCATGTGTTGATTGATTACTGGCGCGGTGGTGTCTTGCACGATCACGTGTTGTGGGGCTGTAGCTACGTTGCCATAACGATCAACGGCCTGCCAAGTGATCGTCGTGGTTCCCAGTGGGAAAGGCCCTGTGCTGCTGGGGCTGGCGGTGATGGCAGCATCCACATTATCACTCACCGTGGCAGAGCCAAGGATTACAGGGGTGAGTGGGGCAGTTGCCTCGACGTACACATCAGCAGGAGCGATGACCATAGGCGGCGTTAAGTCGTTGACGGTGATGGTGGAACTTGCCGTGCCGATGTTGCCATAGCCATCGTTGGCAGAGAAAATCACCGTGGTCGTACCAAGTGGTAATTGCGCTGCGGCGTTGTTGCTGATGGTAGGGTTGGGGTTGACGTTATCTTGTGCTGTTGCACCGTTCAAAAAGGTAGCAATATAAGGGTCGCTGGCTGGTGTGCCGTAAGCATCCACGGCGGCGACGATGATTGCTGCTGGTGCAATCACTATGGGCGAAGTTTGGTCGCGTACTGTAATGGTCGCCGTAGCCGTGCCTGTGTTGGCGTAAACATCCGTGGCACTGAAGGTTACGGTGGTGATACCCAGTGGAAACTGTGTTAAACCATTGTTGCTGACTGTTAACACATTGCCCAATAAATCAACTGCGGTCGCGCCGTTGAGAAATGCCGTGATATAAGGGTCGCTGGCTGCTGTACCCGAAGCATTGACGGCAGCAACGGTGAGGTTGGCGGGGGGCGTTACTGTCGGTGCTGATTGATTTTGCACCGTCACACTCGCCGCTGCACTGCCTGTATTGCCATAAGCATCGGTGGCACTGAAGGTTACGGTGGTAACGCCCAAGGGGAATTGAGTAGGCGCATTATTGCTTGGTGTGATTGCGCCATCGACGTTGTCATTAGCAGTGGCTGCACCTAGGAAGCTGGCGATAGTGGCATGACTTGCTGGTGCACCATAAGCATCCACTGCTGCCACGGTGATGTTGGCAGGCACACTTACTACAGGCTTGGTTTGGTCAACAACCGTTACCGTGGCAGTAGCCGTGCCTCGATTCGCTTTGGCATCGGTCGCGCTAAACGTTACGGTGGTGGTTCCTAACGGGAAGGTCGCCAGCCCATTGTGCTTGGGGATGATGTTACCATCGAGCAAATCATTCGCGCTTGCAGCGGTAAGGAAGCTGGCAATGGTGGCGTTGGATGCAGGTGTTCCTGCACCGTTAACCGCTGCCACTATGATGCTTGTAGGCGCAGTTACGATAGGTGCTGTGGTATCGCTAATAACCACCTGTTGTGTTGCTGTGCCGACATTACCATAAGCATCACTTGCACGCCAAGTCACGGTACTTGCGCCAACAGGGAAGCTTGCTGTGCTGTTGTTGCTTGCAATCAGCCCTGTATCCACATTATCGTTCACCGTGGCAGTGCCAAGGATTACAGGGGTGAGTGGGGCAGTTGCCTCGACGTACACATCAGCAGGAGCGATGACCACAGGCGGTGTTAAGTCGTTGACGGTGATGGTGGAACTTGCCGTGCTGACGTTGCCATAAGCATCACGTGCTGAGAACGTCACCGTTGTTGTACCCAATGGGAACATCGTCAACCCATTGTGCGTAACAGCCACATTGCCACTCACCGCATCGATTGCTGTCGCACTATTAAGGAATCCTGTGATGGTGGCATTGCTGTTGGGTGTGCCTGCGCTGTTGACTGCTGCTACGATGATATTTGCTGGTGGCGTGAGGCGTGGTGCAGTGGTATCAACCACCGTTACGGTGGAAGACACCACGGTTTGATTGCCTGCAAGGTCACGCGCGGTGAATGATACAATGGTAGCACCAAGCGGAAATTGCGCTCCCGCATTATTGCTCAAACTGGCAACGCCAATATTGTCGCTCGCCACAGCCGCCGCGATAAAGGATTGAATGGCTGGGAGGCTGATTGCCACACCTGTGGCTGAAGTCGCCTCCACGGTGATGGGCGTAGGTGTGGTGATGGTTGGTGCGATGGTGTCATTCAAGGTGATAAAAACAGTCGCCGTAGCTTGCGCGCCATACACATCGCTGATGGTATAGGTGAAGCGATCTGTGCCGATAGCTCCAGCATTGGCAGTGTAGCCTATCGTGCCATTGGCATGGATAAGCACCGAGCCCAAAGCTCCTTGCGTTACAGCGGCGATGTTGATGGCATCCCCTTCAGGGTCGCTATCGTTCAGCATGGGCGATATGGTCGCTATGGCTGCGCCCTGTGTTGCCGCATAGTCATCCACAGCGATGGGTGATTGATTGACAACGGTAATGGTACTGCTGCCAAAAAATGCTGGGTCTTGACTGGTGTTCACCGCAGGGTTGACCTTGGCATCAATGGTAACGGTTCCAGGTATGGCAGGAGCAGTCCAATCCGCAGCACTGCCGAGGGCATCAGCTACCACCAATTGACCACCGGTCGCAGTCCACAGTAATGGTGATGTCGCCGCAGGAGCTGCTGCCGCAACCGTGGCGGTAAGGCGAAGTAGTTGACCGCGTTGCACGCTGATGCGTTTGGGGCTGATTGCTACGGTCAGGTTCATCTTCACAGGCAATGTGACTGCGCCACCAGTGAGGTTGGTTGTCGATTCACCATGATAAACCTGATTACCACCGCCATTGACGGCATCAAAGGCAAGGATCACAAAGCGAATCGCATTGCCATTGGCTAGGTTGAGTGAAATGCTAAGTGTGGGTGCATTGGCATAAGTAGGGCCAGTAATCAATTGCCCTGTAGCATCGTAAACGGAAACGCTAATCGACTGAATGTTTTGTGGTACTGTACCAGCCGCAGCCAACGCTCCTGCTGCCACCGTCTGCCCCAGTCCTACCGTCACTTGGGTGATGCCAGAAGGCACATTGCTGTTGCCACCACCGCTGCCACACGCCGTAGCTATAAACATTACCCATACAGTCAATAATAAACGCAGCATTAGACCACCCTATGTTTGTGTAAACGTCGATTTATGAATGAAACCACGTCACGTTGTTGTGTGGAAACGTATCGCGTTGTGGTAATAATTCCAACTATTACCGTAATAAACACAGGGGGATTGTTTGCCTGAACTCAGGTGGGAACTGAAACCACAGAGCATACGGGAAGGTGTCGCTTAGCTGGTAGGTGTTGTAGTGTACATGCGCCCCATCTTAAACGGCAAGTCAAAAATACCAACGCAGGCGAAGGCTGGTTAGGGTGTTTGCGTTGGCAAACTCCCCTTGCTTGTTGCCGTTGAACCATTGCCCTGTGAGTTGTACTTCAATATCTTGTATGACGGACCATGTAAGTTGAGGAATGGTTGCATTGCTTGGCTGTTCCAAATCTTGAATGACGGTGACATCCAATCGCCAGAGGCTGTTAAGGTCGTAAGCGGTATTGATGGCTAAGAGTTGCTGGGAACGTGTGCTTAAACTGCCGCGTTGTGGGCGGGCGTTATGAAGGTACTCTGCTGCAATATAAAGACCATTCGGTAGCCAAGTCGTCAGCCATGTGTAATCGCTGCCAATGATCCATTGCTGTTGATGATTACGCATACCGCGCAAGGCTTCTAAACGGATGCCTGCATCACCGAAGTTACCCGCATAATCCAAGCCTGCGTAATCTTCTTTGCCGACGCGTAGCCACAAAAGGCTGAGGTCACCCAGCTTCCACGTGTCTTGCCATCGCATCGCCAGTTTGCGTGGAATGCCATACGCTGTTCGCCCTGGTGCAGCAACGGCTTGAATGCTACCAAAACCTGAGTAGTTCCAACGAAGGTTGAGGGCATCGACACCTACTTTTTCGGTGGGTTCTAACGCAGTTGGTAATACGGGGTTAAAGCGGTCGGTAGGATTCCATACCCGCCCAGAACCCCAAGCAATGCGTTGTCGTCCTGCGGTGATTTGCCAATCTTGCCGCTGATATTGCAACCAAGCGCGATACAATTGATGGCGCACATACCACGGTGAATGATCCCACAACGTTGCTTGAAGTCGGCCATAGGTTGCAGGTGGCTGTTGTTTTTGTAAGGCAAACAATGGGTCGCGAACGACGCCACCGCCGATAGCCAATAGATCATATTGCATCTGCCAGCTCCAAGCCTGCCAAACGCCATCACCTTGCAGGCGCAATCGTTGCAATAGGCTAGCTTGGGATTGCCCAACACTGTTGTTGCTTTGCCATGCTAATGAAGTGCTTTCACCCTGCCATTGCGCCGCAGCAGGGTTGCTGCAACAGCAAACGATTAATAAGCATGCCAATAGATATTTCACGATCGTTTTTTTGATTTTCTGTTAGAAACGCTGATCGCGCTCAATGATTTGACCATCTTGCATGGTGATGAGTTCACCTGCGGCATCCATAGCCACAGGATCATGGGAAGCAATCAAAAAACAAGTGCCTTGCGTGGCATTGAGGCGATGCATCAGTTCCATTAAACTTTCACCATTATGTGAATCTAGGTTTGCAGTGGGTTCATCGGCTAAGATGAGTTCAGGCGCACTTGCCAAGGCGCGTGCCACAGCAACGCGCTGTTGCTGCCCGCCGGATAATTGATCGGGTCGCCGCGAACCCATATCTGCCAGTCCAACCTCTGCCAACCAATGATCGGCTTGGGCTAAACGTTCTGCTTTGGCGACACCGCGCAGTTGCAACACATAGGCAACATTTTCTCGTGCTGATAGGACGCGAATCAAGTTATATGCCTGAAACACAAAGCCAACGCGGTGCAAACGAAAGTTAGCACGTTGATCTTGATTCATTGCTAACACATCGGTGTCCGCCAGTGTTAGACTGCCTTTGTCTGGACGGTCGAGTAATCCAATCATATTCAACAAAGTTGTTTTGCCAGAACCTGAACGACCACACAGTACCGCGAACGCCCCTTGCTGTAGGGTGAAATCAACGCCATCCAAGGCGATTGCTTCGCTACTGCCACTGCGATAATGTTTTGTTAGTCCTGTTGCTTCAATAAGTGCCATGATTTACTCCCGCATTGCGACCACTGGGTTTAAGCGGGAAGCCTTCCATGCAGGGTACAGCCCTGCCAATACCGCTCCCAGCAATGCTGAAACTAGGATTTTAGTGTTTTGTTCCCATGTCATCACAGGGTAAATGATGGGCTCGATGTACATAAAAGAAAAAGCTGCCGAGTAACGGGATAAGTCAATGCCATGAACGCCATAATGGTTCACAAATAAGTAACCAACAAAAAAGCCTAACGCACCACCGATGGCGACCAGCAACAACGTCTCCCAAATCATCATGCTAAACATGGCTCTGCGCCCTGTGCCTAATGCGGCCATCAAGCCTAATTCACGCATGCGGTCGTGCATGCTCATCAGCATGGTGTTGAGCACTTCAGCCAAAATCACCACAATCACCACGCTTAACACCACCCATGTGTAGGCATCGTTAAACTGCGTCCATTGTTCTGCCATCGGGTCAATATCCATCCAGCGTAGGACTTCAAATTGGTCGGGGTTTAAGCCTGCGCGCAGGGTGCTTGCCACACTGTTTACAGATGCGAAGTCATCCAAACGCAGCACCACATCGGTCACGCCATGCCCTAGACTCAGCCATTGTTGTGCCATAGGTAGGGCAATCAGCGTGGTGGTTGCATCCATGTCCATCACCCCAGAATGTAAAATTCCCCGCAAGTGAAAGACCTCGGAGAACACATCGCCGCCTGGTCCTACCGCCATCAATACCACTTTATCGCCCAGTGTGAGTTCCAGTCGCTCTGCTAACACCGAACCCAGCACCACATCACGCGGATGGTCAGCACGCAGCCAATCGCCCTGTGTCATAAATGTGCGCAAGCGACTTACCCGCGTCTCGCCATCGACCTCGATGCCGCTGATCCACGCCATGGCATTGCTACCTGCCGCTGAAGCCATGCCAGAAACACGCAGCCGATGCGTGAATGCCTGCACCGCAGTTTGTTGCTGTAACAGATCATCCACGACCGTACTGTCTTTAATATGGTCGGCAATGCGCCGTGTTTGCTCAAAACCCTTGGCATGCACTTGAATATGCCCCAATTCATTCAGCACGAAATTGGATTTCATATTGTGCATCAGTCCGTCAACCATGGCTGAAAGAAAGGTTAATGCCGCAATGCCAATGACCAATGCCAGCAAGGTCAACATGGTGCGTGCTGGGTGGAGCAATAAATTACCCACACCCAAGCGCAGGTATACGGCAGTCGATCCCATCATTACACGCGGTAACCCATTTGTAAGGCACGGCGTACTTTGTCCATCGTTCGCCCTGCTTGCCTACGTGCTTGTTCATTGCCTTGGCGAATCATATCCCGTACATCATCAGGGCGAGCAGCAATGGCTTCGCGGCGATCCCGAATGGGCTGCAATTCTTCTTCAAGGTGGGTTAGCAATACTTTTTTACAATCCAAGCAGCCAATGCAGGCACTACGGCAACCTTGATCAAGTTCTTGCCGTTCTTCATCGCTGCTGTAAATTTTGTGGTACTCCCACACTGGGCAAAGCTCTGGCGTACCAGGGTCATCACGGCGTACGCGTGCTGGGTCGGTAGGCATGGTTTTAACCTTTTTCTCGGTTGTTTTCCAAGTCTCCGATAGCTCGATGGTATTGCCATAGGATTTACTCATTTTACGCCCATCAAGTCCAGGTAGTTTGGATGCTTTCATCAACAAGGCTTCAGGCTCTGGGAACAGCGGTTGGTCGGCTTTGCGGTATAAGTGATTAAAACGCCGTGCCACTTCGCGGGTGAGTTCGATGTGCGGCACTTGATCTTCCCCCACTGGCACAGCATCGGCGAGGTACATTAAAATATCTGCTGACTGTAATAAGGGGTAGCCAAGGAAGCCATAGGTTCCTAAGTCTTTTTCGCGCAACTGAGCAATTTGATCTTTATAGGTTGGCACGCGTTCCAACCATGATAAAGGGGTCATGAATGAAAATAGCAAATGAAGTTCCGCATGCTCAGGGACTTCCGATTGAATGAAAATCACGCTTTTTTCAGGGTCAATACCCACTGCCAGCCAGTCAATCAACATATCCCAAATGGTCTGCTTCACAATCGCAGGGTTGGCATAATCGGTGGTTAGTGCATGCCAGTCCGCAGCAAAAAAGTAACAGCGATGCTGGTCTTGCAATTGCAGCCAATTTTCCAATACACCTTTATAATGCCCTAGGTGTAAGCGACCTGTTGGTCGCATCCCTGACAAAATTCGTTTGGGTTGTGTTGTACCACTCACAAAGACTCCTTAACGGGTATGGGCATCATAACCTGAATCATTCACCAATACTGTCGCGTCCTTGCTTGCCTCTTTGCCCGATAAGGCATCCGTTGCAAACAAAGCTTCTACGCAATCATCGCGACGATTTATGAATAACTTAGGTTAAAGTCATGCCTGCTTATTATTAGCTAACCCCATGTGCAAAGCCTACACAAGCTGTTTATAAGCATCCACCATCAGCACTGTTGAACCACTATTTCATTGCCTGACGGGGGGCTGTTTTGCCATCACGCGCATTGCTCCAGCACGCAGATGATGAAATGATATTTGCACCGATAACGCGTATGCCTGCTTTACAGGGGGGTCATTATGTACGAGTGTTTGCTAGTAGGAAAAATTCTTACTGCCTGTTAAGGGGGAGTATATGCTGCATAACCACCATGAGCGCGCAACGGTGCTGGTTGTCGATGATGATACTGTTAATGTTATGGTGCTGAAAAAAGGTTTGTCTTTGTACTATCATGTACTGGTTGCAAACGGTGGCAAAGAAGCCCTTACCATTGCTGAACGTGAGGAACCCGACCTTATTTTGTTGGACATTGATATGCCTGGCATGAGTGGCTTTGATGTTTGTCGTCAATTAAAGAGCAAACATGAAACCGAAAATATTCCTGTTGTCTTCATTACTGGGCGCGGTCAGGTGGAAGATGAAGTGCGCGGGTTGGAAAGTGGTGCTGTTGATTACATTACCCGTCCGTTTGAATGGGCGATTGTGCGTTCACGCATCAAAACACACATCGAGTTGAAGCGAAAAACCGATATTTTGGAACGTTTCGTCAACATTGATGGGCTTACATCCATTGCCAATCGGCGACGTTTTGATGATTTTCTCTCGCATGAATGGAATCGAGCGGCACGCAATGGCAAAGAACTCTCGTTAATTATGATGGATGTCGATTATTTCAAAGAGTACAACGATCATTATGGTCATGTTGCAGGTGATGATTGTTTAATTGCCATTGCTCATTGTTTGCAACGAATCATGAAGCGTTCGGTTGATCTGGCAGCCCGTTATGGTGGTGAAGAGTTTGTGGCAGTCCTGCCAGATACATCGTTAGAGGGCGCGCTCAGTGTAGCCAATGGTATCCGTGAGTCTGTGGAATCGTTGGGAATCCCTCACGCTTACAGCAATGCAGCCACACGATTAACCATCAGCTTAGGGGTCGCAACCATGAAGGTAGATATGCAACACAGTGCAATCAACCTCATTACCGCCGCCGATCATTGTCTATACCAAGCAAAAAAGAATGGTCGAAACTGTGTTGAGTATCGTCCTTGCCAAAGTATTGCTACGCTTTAAAGATGAGTGTGTTCATTTGTGTTCACGCCCTATATTGCCATAATTGTCGCCTATGGAGGATAAGTTATGAAAACCATACATACTGACCAGGCACCCGCTGCCGTTGGTCCTTATAGCCAAGCGATTACTTATAACGGCATGTTATACACATCGGGGCAGATTGGGCTTGATCCAATCTCTGGCAAACTTGCCGGCGAGACTGTGGACATACAAACCATGCGGGTCACGCAAAACCTTTCAGCCGTGCTGCGTGCGGCGGCTTGCTCTAAAACACAAATTATTAAAACCACCATTTATTTAACCGATATGGATGATTTTGCTACGGTGAATCGTTTGTATGAAGCTTGGCTTGGCGATCATCGTCCTGCTCGCTCCACTGTTGCCGTGGCTGCCTTGCCATTGGGTGCAAAGGTCGAAGTGGAACTGATCGCTCACTTGTAACATCATGTCTTTCACACTGCATAACTGTTTGGTGGTGGGGATTTCTTCACGCGCACTGTTTGATTTGGAAGAGGAAAACCGTCTCTTTGAACGCCAAGGTGTCGAGGTCTATCGCGCCTTCCAACGCGAGCATGAGTGTGATGTGTTACAACCTGGCACGGCGTTTCATGTCATTAAAGAGCTGTTATCGGTGAACGCCCATGCTGTCGGCGACCAGCGTTTGATCGAAGTGGTGGTCATGTCACGCAACACCCCTGATACAGGTATGCGTATTTTCCATTCTATCGATCATTATGGTTTAGATATTACCCGCGCTGCCTTTACTGGTGGCGAGGGTCTCGACCGTTATTTAGATGCTTTTAGTGTTGATCTTTTTTTGTCAAAATCTGAAGGTGATGTACAGGCGGCGATCAATGCAGGGGTTGCCGCTGCTCTTTTATGTGAATCACCCAAGGACTATGAGCCTGTACAACATCAGGTGCGCATTGCCTTTGATGGTGATGCTGTATTGTTTTCAGAAGCTTCGGAGCTGATCTTTCAGCAGCAAGGCTTGGATGCTTTTGTCGCGCATGAACAAACCCATGCCAAGCAACAATTGGCAGAAGGACCGTTTGCGAAATTATTAAAAACATTAGCCTACCTACAACAAACACTGCCAGCAGAAGACAATCCTTTCCGTTTGGCATTGGTCACAGCGCGTAACAGTCCCAGTCATGAGCGGGTGTTATTCACATTGCGTGAGTGGAATGTGATATTGGATGAGGCGTTCTTCCTTGGTGGTTTAGCCAAAGATCAGGTGCTCAAAGCCTTCCGCGCCCATATTTTCTTTGATGATCAAGATGTGCATTTACAAGCAGCATCCCGCGTCGTTCCAGCAGGTAAAGTTCCCCACAAAACGATTTCGAGCCCAAGTGATTGAATTTATTTTTTTGTGGATTTTTTTGGGCTTCATAGCTAGTTACGCGCTTTTTCATGAAAAAACAACAAGATGAAAGGCAGGTACAATTCAATTGCTTGATCTGAGTTGTGTATAAATACTGTTGCGGTCAAAGGGGTAAGCAAAGGCGCGATAGTATTTGTGAATAACTCCAGCTAAGGGTTGGAGAAAACCATAATTTCACGCCAACCAACCCAACTTTTGCTTTTCTGTGTGATAACCCGAATATAGCGAGCCTTCTTTTTCGTTACCCTGTTAGCCTTAAATATCAGGTGTTGAAGATCCCTGAATGAGCCATCAAATTTCTTGAGAAGAATCCATTCATCGCTGTGCATGCTGCGTCCATATACCTCATGCTCGGCATATCCCGCTGGGGTTTGAACAACAATCAATTCAACACCATGGATGCGATAATCCGCCCCCAAATCAATCTCAATCCAAGCTGGTGGAAATTTCCCAGCATCCCAGTGATGCCCTTCGCCGACGATTTCTCCATCCACGGCAAAAGCGGCTTTGGTGCTATGTTTCCACTCTCTTGAGGCAGTTGTCGGCTTCCCCAGCGCAATATTGACCAAACCCTTGAATATGTCATGACCATGTCGATCAAAAACTACACTATAGTTCGCTACTGGGGCAATATTGGAAACTGAAGAATCGGGAGTTTTAGGAGGTAGTTGTACATTGGCAATGGTTACCTCATTCTTACGCACTGCGATGGTTGCTTCATATGAATGATAGTCATATTTCTGAGCCATTACGCGGTAGTTACCTGGTGGTACATTTTCAAACACATAACTACCATCTTTGTCCGTAGTTATCGAAGCAGTTGGCGGGATGGTGCTGACGGTTGCTCTAGTAATGGATTTTCCTGTTTTAGCATCATAAATCGCGCCGCGAATCTCCCCATAATCCAAGACAGCATCAGCATGAGCCATCATCGAATAGCTGCCTAAGCAGGATACCACTATCAAACACCATATTGTCACTCGTTGAATTATCATTTTATGTCCTTCACTATGCACACAAGCCAGTGCCGAAGATAGGAATATCTATGAACCGTGAAGTCCTGAATAGCATTGAGTTTAGGACTTTTTTACTTTGTCTGAGTGGGTGTGGCTTAATCCCGTAGGTAGTAAAGTCCCCCACAAAACAAACTAGCTCCCAAATCATTGGGAGCTAGTAGTTTAATCGATTTATTCCTTATTCAGCCATGCTAATAATTGTTCGGCACTTGATGCGCCTGAACGTTTGCGTCCATCACGGGCGATTAAGGTGGGTGTGCCACGGATGCCGAAACTTTCAGCTAATGCTTGAATATCAGCAATAGGGGTACTGCATTCACCTTCAGGTAAGGTTTTACCGTTAACCATGAGGTCAACCAATGAACCATGGCGATCTTCGCTGCACCAGATCGATGTGGCATGCGCTTTTGCTTGTGGGTGAAGTCGCTCTAGAGGCATTAAAAAGGTGTATACTTTCATGCCTTTAGCATCGACCAAAGCTTTTTCTAATTGGCGGCAGTAAGGGCAATCTGGGTCGGTGAATACCGCAACTTCTTTACCTTTAGGGTCACCCGATACAATCGCTTTATCCAGTGGTAAATCATTCCAGTCAATTTTATTGATGGCCTCTAAACGGTCTTTGGTTAAATCTTGCTTGGTTTGGGTGTCAAAAATATGACCGCCTGCAATAATATAACGTCCTGTTTTTTCTGTATAAAAGAGCTGGTCGCCGACGCGTAGTTCGTACAGGTCTGGAATGTTTGTGGTCTCAATACTGTTAATAGGTAAATCAGTATTTGCCTGACGAATGGATTGATCCACCGCCGCTGGTGCAGCACCTGCCCATGCTGTTGTTTGCATCATACCAGTGACTAACCCCAGCAACAATAATCGACGCATATAAACCTCCGAAGCTCTTTTTGGGAGCATTATTTTGAACAATTCAGATTAGAACTGCCGCAGAATGGCGACTTGACGCATAAAGCGCAAGTTCATCATGACTCCTTTGAAAGCTGTAAAAAAACTGTCTTCTTTACTTCCGCCAAAATTCAGGAATCAATAATACAAAGAATGTATAAATTTCAAGCCGTCCTAATACCATTGCAAACATGAGGATCGCTTTGCCTGCATCAGGTAATTGTGCGTAATTAGAGGCTGGCCCTACACTGCCAAAGCCAGGCCCTGTGTTGGTTAAACAAGCAGCCGTAGCACTGAGTGCAGTCAACATATCGACGCCAGAAATAGCCAGTAATACTGCCACCATCAAATAACAGACAATATACAGTACAAAGAAACCCCATATCGCTTGCACAATAGCAGGTTCCACCGTTTGATCCCCCAGTTTAATGTAGATGATGGCATGAGGGTGAATCATACGACGGATCTCGCCCAGTCCTTGACGGAACAGCAGTAGTACACGCACGACTTTCATACCGCCACCCGTGGAGCCTGCACAAGCTCCGATAAACATTGCCGCAAATAGCAACATGCTTGTGCCCGGTGGCCATTGTGCGTAATCACTGACGGCAAAACCTGTGGTGGTGGCGATGGATACCACATTAAATACCACTTGATGCCAATGCCCCGTACCACTAGCCAGTACCATGATAGCAATCAATACGATGAGTGTGGCAAGTATGATGATATAAGTGCGAAATTCATCATCCTTCCAATAACTGAGTAAAGAAAAACGTTCCTGTAACAGAGCAAAATGCAGGGTGAAGTTAATGCCTGCAAGAACCATGAATACCACGGTAACACTTGCGATCATCGGTGAGTTAAAGTAGCCCATACTGGCATCGTGAGTGGAAAATCCGCCAATGGCTACCGTACACATGGCATGATTGATGGCATCAAACCAACCCATACCTGTAGCGACAAAGGCGACGGCACAAATAAAGGTCATGATTAGGTAAATATACCATAATACTTTTGCTGTTTCCGTCACCCGCGCTGTTAGCTTGTCTTTTACAGGGCCAGGTGTTTCAGCGCGAAATAATTGCATTCCCCCTACGCCCAGTAACGGCATAATGGCTACCGCCAAGACAATAATTCCCATGCCGCCCAACCATTCTTGCATCGAACGCCAGAATAAAATCGAGTGCGGCATATCATCCAAGCCTGATAATATGGTAGCACCTGTCGTGGTGAGCCCTGATGCCGATTCAAATAGCGCATCAATCACAGATGGACAAATCCCCGTGGTAAGAAAGGGGAGGGCACCAAGTATGGATAATACCACCCATGCCAGTGCGACGATCAAGAAACCATCACGATGACTTAAACGTTCAGGGCGTTCGCCGAAGTAGAAAAATGCAACCGCACCAATGGATAGTGCAAGCAGGCTTGCAAAGATAAAGTGTAAGGCTTCACCTGAATCATAATAGGCTGCAATCGCGGCGGGAAGCAACATGCTACTACCGTACAACAGGCTTAAAATACCCAAGATCCAAACAATGCCGCGATAATGCATGACTTAAAAGAACTCCAAGCTAACTTCAAACATGCCTTCTACATCGGTGAGGCTTTCCGCCATGACGACCATGAGCACATGATCCCCTGCGGCAATAACACTGTAACCGTTGGGGATAATCACTTGTTCACCACGAATAATTGCGGCGACCACCGATTGTTTGGGGAAGTTTAGTTCGCGTAAGGGAGTGTTCACAATTGCCGACGTTTTTAAGGCTTCGGCCTCCAACACCTCTAAGGAGCCATCGCCCAGTGAAGACATACCGAAAATTTTACCTTTACGTACATGACGTAAAATGGATGCTGCGGTCGTCAAACGTGGTGATACCACAATATCCAGCCCAATTTCCCGTACTAAACGCGAGTAAATGGTGCGGTTTACCAAGGTGATGATGTGAGGAACCTTGTATTTTTTTGCGATCAGGCTGCCTAGGATGTTGGTTTCGTCATCATTGGTGAGGGCGATATAGTCATCCATATTTTCGATGTTTTCTTCTTCGAGGAGGACGCGATCCAAGGCATCGCCGCAAATGACTACGCTATGCTCCAGTTTGCGTGCCATCCAATCGGCACGCTTGGCATTATGTTCAATGATCTTTACATGAATGCCGCGTTTCTCTAGTTCGCTGGCAACCACATAGGCAATATGACCACCACCAACAATCATCACATTACGACGACCTTGGTAGCCAGTGGTAACACCTGCTTCCAGATGATGAAAAAGGTCTTCTACCTGTTCTTTGGCCACTGCTAAATACACACTATCACCCGACAATAGCGAGCTACTACCATCAGGGACACGCCATGTACCATTGTGTTCATACGCTACCACACAAGCGGCAATACTGCCCAATCGTTCGGATATATCGCGAATCGAAATGCCTGCAAGACGACTTTTGGGGGTGATTTTGATACTCAGAAGGTGCACGCGTCCCGAAGAAAACTCTTGCGCATCCAGTGCTGAACTTACCTGTAAGCGTCGCAAGATAGAGCTTGCTGCCTCTCGTTCTGGTGAAATGATTGTATCAATCGGCAGATCATCACGGCCAAACAAGGCTTCCCGATTTTGAACGTAATCAGGCTCGCGAATACGTGCCATTTTGGTGGTGACTTTAAACAGTGAGTGCGCCACTTGGCAGGCGAGCATATTGCTTTCATCACTGATGGTGGCAGCAATTAATAGTTCCGCATCGGCAGCACCAGCGCGCGCCAGTATACTGGGGTGGGTTGCTTCACCCAGCACGGTACGCACATCCATATTGTCCGCTACACGTTTGAGTCGCTCTTCATCAACATCGACAACCGAGACGTTATTACCCTCACGCGCTAATCGCTCAGCAATATGATAGCCAACTTCACCGGCACCCAAAATAATGATATTCATGCATCCTCATCCTGAACCAATTCGTAGGCTTTGATTTTGCGGTATAACTGACTGCGCTCCATGCCTAATTCTTCGGCGGTGCGTTTGATGTTCCACTGGTTTTTTTGTAAGTGGTAGTAAAGGTATTTGCGTTCAAAGGCTTCACGCGCATGGTTGAAAGATTCATGGTTGAAGCTATTTTCTTGCGAAGCATGCGCGGTGGCGCGGCGTACGACACCGTCTAATGGTGGCATGGTTTCTGGCGTAATCTGTTCGCCAGGTAATAAAATATGACAACGCTCAATATAATTTCGTAGTTCGCGAATATTGCCAGGCCACGTGTAACTTTTGAGTAGCTGAACCATGTCATCAGAAAAAGATATAGCCTCACCACCGAGTGATTTCACTTGCTCCGCCGCCAAGGTGCTACTTAAAAGTGCAAAGTCTTCTAGGTAGTCACGTAGCGGTGGTAGGGTGATGGTCACGATGTTCAGACGGTAATAGACATCCTCACGCAATCGCCCTTGACGAATCAGCACTTCAGGGTCGTAGGCAGAGGCTGCAATGACACGCACATTATTAGGAATGGGTGCAGGTAAACCCAAGCGCGTAATCCGTCGTTCCTGCATGCTGCGTAAAATACGTGCTTGAATCCCCACGGGTACATCGGCCAGTTCATCCATAAAAAGAATCCCTTGATGTGCCTGCTCAAAACGACCAATCTGCTTATGCAAGGCTCCTGGAAAGGCTCCTTTTTCATGCCCGAACAGTTCAGAAGCCACTTGTGACTCAGGAAGTCCTGCGATGTTCATTTCAATCAGGGGAGCTTCTGAACGCTGTGATAATTGGTGGATCATGCGCGCTGCAATCGCCTTGCCCGTGCCGTGTTCGCCCAAAATCAATACTGGGGTATCACTGGCAGCAACACGGCGAATCAATTGCCGTGTACGCTCAATCAGTGGACTGTTGCCGATGAGTTCACTGCGTGAACGTTCGCGAATGTTTTGACGAAGTCCTAGGTTTTCTCGCTCTAGGCGACGTTTTTGCAGTACATTACGTAGTAAAATGAGCAACTTATCTGATGACAAAGGTTTTTCTAAAAAGTCGAATGCACCTTGACGTGTCGCTTGTACGGCTGTGTCCACAGTGGCATGGCCAGACATCATAATCACGGGTAATTCGGCATCAAGTTGATGTAAGCGCGTCATGGTTTCTAAGCCATCAATGCCAGGCATCCAAATATCCAGCAAGACACAATCAACTGGTCGCTTACGGAAGCGAGCAATGGCCTCTTCACCCGAAGCAGCGCAACTTATAATATAATCCTCATCTTCAAGCACACCCTGAAGTGACTCGCGAATCGCCTCTTCATCATCAACAATCATAATATGCGGATTCATAGAAACTCCATCAGCTGGAATGATCTGGGATGCGTAAACAAAAATGGGTCGGTTGCTGTGCCGATAATAACAACAACGCGCCTTCGTGTTCTTTGGCAATCCTACTGGAAATAGATAAGCCGAGTCCCGAGCCCTCGGCTTTGGTTGAAAAATAGGAATCGAAGATCATGCTGGTATTATCGCTAGAAATACCTGTGCCATCATCCTCGACATGAAACAGCGTCATGCCATCGCTATGCTCTATCGACATGCGCACAGCATCACGGTTGGCTTCTGTTGCAGCCAACGCATTGTCCATGAGGTTGATCAATACCTGTCGAATTTGATCGGCATCGCAAAAGCATTGCCAATTGCTCATGGGCTGCTCTATGCGCACGCGTGGGTAAGCGGCATATAAATCGGTCAGTTCCTCAATAAACACGGTGATGGATACCTCACTACAACGCGGCTTAGGCAAGCTTGCAAGGGTGGAAAAGTCACTGGTGAGGCGCAATAGACGATTGCTTTGGCGAATAATGGTTTGCGTGCATTGCTCAAAAATACGTGGATCCATTTGATTCTTTTGTACCCGACGTTGCAAGCGTTCTGCCGCCAGTTTAATCGGTGTTAAAGGGTTTTTAATCTCATGGGCAACACTGCGGGCAACTTCCATCCACGCCTGTTGCCGTTGTGCATCAGCAAGATCGGTAAGGTCATCCACCACCAGTAAATAGCCTTTAAAGCCCGAAGGTTCAGGGATAGATAGTACCACACCACGCACCAATAAAATACGCCGTTGATGCCCTATAGGAACCTCCAATTGCCGCTGTAGGTTGCTTTCCGAGCCAGACTTGAGCTCCTCTAAGACATGGTAAATCAATTGCATACGCGCCGTTGCAGCGGGCATGCTTACGGTAGCAAGGGTTTGTTCTGGTTGAATGTTTTCCAAGACAGAAGGCTCAATATCCAGCAACTGCGCAAAGGCAAGGTTACTCAAATGGATATGCCCTTCTTGATTGAGTAATAACACCCCAGCTTGAAGATTGGCTAATAAATTTTCCAAAATATGTTTACCCTGTTGACTATCAGCCAAGGCTTGGGTTAATTCGCGTTGCGCATCAGCGACTGCTTGGGTATTGGATTTGAGCTTTTGCGTCATGATGTTAAACGAATCCACCAAGCTCCCCAACTCATCTTTTGGCGCGCCACTGATCGAAACATCAAGATCGCCATCACTCACCCGCTGCAAAGCACTGGCAAGTTGTTCTACGGGGCGGGTTAAGGTGCGGGCAAACGTTAGGGCGATAAAACCAGCAATCAGCACAATAAACATGGTAATCAAGGTCATTAAATGGTCGAATAATTGCCCTAATGATTCGCGATGACGTGCCAATTCACGGTAGGTTCGGTTATCCTCTTCGACAGCACGAGCATGCTCGACCAAACCTTCAGGCATGAGTATGCCAACGCGAATCAGTGCAACGGTGTTGTGATGCACCACAATGGGGGCATAGCCAATCATTTGTTCACGCGCACCTTTGCTTTGTATTTCGGTGGTGATCTTACCTAAGGTCATGGCAATACGTGCTTGTTCGGTGAGGTCATCAGCTTTAAGTGAAGTTAGCTCGCCGCGTTGAATGCTGGCAATCAAGCGTTCGTTGCGGTCAAAAAGTTGCATGCTTTCCCAGTCATAATGCTGGATTAGCTCATTCATATAAGCATTGAGTTCACTGCTACTTAACGGCAAAATAGCCAGTTGCGCACGTAGTGTACTATCATTACTGAGTTCTAATAAGCCGTGTTGCAACTCTTGGTCAATGCGACTGTATAAGCCCTCCGCCAGCTTCATAGCACGAACGAGCAGGGTTTCTACTTTTACATCAAACCAATCGTCCAGTCCACGATTTACCACATAACTGGCGGAACCTTGCAATAATACCGCTGGAATCAATAACATGCCTACCAGTGCAATCACCAACTTTGCACGCAGCATTGAGCCAACACGTTGGTTCGTTTTTCCGCGCAATAAACGTATGCCGTAACGAAAGAGGAAAAATGCCATCAATGCCAACAGCACGGTATTAAACCAGCCCAGCAACCCTGTCACGCTCAGGTCTGAGCCTGGCCACAATTGGGTGATAGCGAGTAATAATAGTAGTGATAATGTTAAAGGGAGCAAGCGAAACGCTGTATTCATGGCAAGGAGAATTCCTTAACACCAACGGTTTTACCTAAACGTAAAAAACTGCGCCAAGGTGCGGTATTGATGACGCCATCATGCACATACAGACGTGCACGTAAGAGATAGCGGGATGTTGCTTGTTCTGGCTCAGTATTTGTTGGTTGTAATAGGCTACGGTCAACTACAGGTATCGACTTCATGGTTAAAAGAAAGTTGAGAGCATGGTTCAATGAACGTGTGGTTTTGCTGATTCCCGTTGTCACATCAAGCAAAACCCAGCTTTTAGCAATAAGGTCTGGCGTAACTTGATGGATGACTTCTACATAACCCACGCGTTTATTTAGCCAATAACTACGCTCACGATCAACACTTAACTGCCAACTGGTCGATACAATAGCACCTTCATTTAACAGGGAGCGAACGCGCTGGCGTGGCACTTGGGAGTAGCTGTCACAATAAACTACCGTATCGTCCACGGTTACATGAACATCGGCCGTAGGCTGAGGCTTAGGGCTTGCCAAGGCAGGCTGTACCCCAATGATGAGTATCAGCAAACAGGCATACAATAAAAAAGGGAGGCGATAAGAATCAAGCACAGGGCAATACTACCGCCATACTATGAAGATGGTACTGCCGATAGAGTTTATTGTATCTCTTCGCACGACTTAATTAACGTTTGCGCGATTCAGCCAATGCTTTTACTACGTCATGACGAGAAATAACACCCACGACGATGCCATCTTCAACCACAGGAAGGTGATGTACATGTGCATCACTCATCAGCGTTGCAATGATGTCCAAACCATCATCCGGTGCGACCGTGCTTACATGCTCGACCATTAAATCTGCTGCTTGTAAGGCTTGCAGGCGTTTTAATTCTTGTTCAAAACGCTCTTCGCCAAGCGGCACAATCATATCAAACAAGACCATGGCGGTGGGTACATGCAGGCGCGCCTGCTGTTCGACCAAATCAGACTCTGTAATCACACCACGCAGGCGGTCGTCTTGATCCACCACCAGCATGCCGCTTAGTTGTTCATCCGAGAAACGTTGGATGATTTCTTCCACTGCTGTGTCCAACAAACAATAGGGTGGCTCGGCATTCATCATATCTTTTGCTAACTGCATGGTATTCTCCTTGGGCGCACGGCGACCTTACGCCAGCCGTGCGCTATGGTAAGCCAATCAGGCTTTGTGGTAAATATCCCCACCTTGGGCATTAAAGCTTTCTGACTGCTCGCGCATGCCTTCATCTAAGGCTTTATCAGAGTCTAAACCATGCTCTGCGGCATAATCACGCACATCTTGGGTGATCTTCATAGAACAGAACTTAGGCCCACACATCGAGCAGAAATGTGCTACTTTAGCCGAATCTTTGGGCAGGGTTTCGTCGTGGTAACTACGCGCCGTGTCAGGGTCTAGACTTAGGTTGAATTGATCTTCCCAACGGAACTCAAAACGTGCCTTGCTCAAAGCATTATCGCGGTGTTGCGCGCCAGGGTGTCCTTTTGCCAAATCAGCCGCATGAGCCGCTAATTTATAGGTGATCACGCCTGTTTTTACATCATCGCGATTCGGCAATCCTAAATGTTCCTTCGGTGTAACGTAACAGAGCATGGCACAGCCATACCAACCAATTTGGGCAGCACCAATAGCCGAGGTAATATGATCATAACCAGGGGCAATATCGGTGGTGAGAGGGCCTAAGGTATAAAACGGTGCTTCATCACAGCATTCGAGCTGAATGTCCATGTTTTCTTTAATCATCTGCATAGGCACATGACCAGGTCCTTCAATCATGACCTGTACATCATGTTTCCACGCAATCGCCGTGAGTTCACCCAAGGTGCGAAGTTCGCCCAGTTGTGCTTCATCATTGGCATCGGCAACCGACCCAGGACGTAAACCATCACCCAAAGAAAATGATACATCATAAGCTTTCATAATCGCGCAAATTTCTTCAAAATGGGTGTAAAGGAAATTTTCTTTGTGGTGAGAAAGACACCATTTTGCCATAATCGAACCGCCACGAGAGACGATGCCTGCCAAGCGGCGTGCCGTCAGTGGCACATAACGCAGCAATACGCCGGCATGAATGGTGAAGTAATCGACCCCTTGTTCTGCCTGTTCAATCAATGTGTCACGGAAGATTTCCCATGTTAAATTTTCGGCAATGCCATCGACTTTTTCTAACGCCTGATAAATCGGCACTGTACCAATCGGCACGGCAGCGTTACGAATGATCCATTCGCGGGTTTCGTGGATGTTTTTACCCGTTGACAGATCCATAATGGTATCTGCACCCCAACGCGTTGCCCAGGTCATTTTTTCTACTTCTTCTTCAATCGAAGAGCCGAGCGCGGAATTGCCGATGTTACCATTGATTTTAACCAAGAAGTTACGGCCAATAATCATGGGCTCTAATTCAGGGTGGTTGATGTTTGCAGGAATAATCGCACGACCACGCGCTACTTCGTCACGGACAAATTCAGCGGTAATTGTCTTGGGAATACTGGCACCAAAGGATTGCCCAGGGTGTTGTGGCGCAATGTCTGCTTGTGCTTCGCGTTGTTGATTCTCGCGAATCGCTACGTATTCCATTTCGGGTGTTATGATGCCCTGCCGTGCATAATGCATCTGGCTAACATTGCCACCAGCAACCGCCTTGCGGGGTGAGCGAATATGCGTAAAGCGCAAACTATCCAATGCTTGATCGTCGCGACGTTGCTGACCATAGGCAGAACTTAAGCCTGTTAAAATTTCAGTATCGTTACGTTCCTCAATCCATGCGCTACGGATGTCAGGCAAGCCTTGCTCTAAACTTAACGTGATTTCGGGGTCGGTATAAGGTCCTGATGTATCATAAACCAGTACCGGTGGATTCACTTCATCGCCATTGCGTGTTTGCGTGGGGGAAAGGGTGATTTCCCGCATCGGCACACGAATGTCCGCGCGGCTTCCTTCTACATAAATTTTACGTGAATTAGGGTAAGGCTGGCGCGCCTCGTTACCAGTCTGATCCAACTGTTCAGGGATTATTTCGGTTGTATTCAATGCAAGCCTCCAGTGTCGCGCCGCATGCTAACCCAGCCACGCCGTCAGAAACAGCGAAAGGCAGCGCGGGAATAAAAGTGACATCCTTTATTTTGCACCAAAGGCGTGCTTGCTTTATTAACGTAGTAGTGTGATTCGCTCAAAAAAACGCCATGCCCATTACCTTGTAGCTGCTGAGCGAAACAAAGCTCCGAATTTCGGTTAATGCTTCCGAAATTCGGAGAATGCTTTTAGCTGGATGGTTAAACCTTGGTGGTTAATCTTGTGCAGATTCCTCTACGAGCTTCATAATATCATTGAGCGATAATGTACCACTGCTGTCACTGCCTTCTAATAGGCTATCGGCGAGGTCACGCTTTTGATGATGTAATTGTACGATTTTGTCTTCAACCGTGTTTTTGGCGATGAAGCGATAAATCGTCACTGGGCGTTTTTGCCCCATGCGGTGGGCGCGGTCGGATGCTTGATCCTCTACCGCTGGGTTCCACCACGGATCCATGTGCAATACATAATCCGCAGCAGTCAAATTCAATCCTGCACCACCAGCTTTAAGGCTGATGAGAAACACATCGCCTTCACCCGCTTGGAAGGCATTGACGCGCTTTTTGCGTTGCGCCACGGGGGTCGAGCCATCAAGGTATTGGTAAGGGATATTTTGTTCTTCTAAGTGCTTGCGTAAAATGGATAGATGACCAACGAATTGACTGAATACCAAGGCTTTGTGGTTGCTTTCTCGTAACTCGTTAATCGTTTCGCTGAAGGCTGCGAGTTTAGAACCCGTGATGGTGGTTTCTGGCATGACCAGCGAAGGATGGCAGCAAGCGCGGCGTAAGCGCATAATTTCTGCCAAAATTTTAATCCGTTGCTCGCCAGGATTATTACCGCTGGATTCTTGGATGCGTTCAATCGCTTGCCTGCGGGTGGCTTCGTACAACGCCAGTTCTTCGGCAGAAAGTTCTACGTGAATAGTGACTTCGGTACGCGGTGGTAGTTCTGTTAATACTTGGCTCTTGAGGCGGCGCAAAACAAAGGGGTGAACCAGTTGCCGCAGCCGTTGCGCCACTTCTTTGTTTTCTTGCACCTGAATAGGGTTAGCAAAACGACGGTTGAAGCTTTCTAAGTTGCCTAACAGTCCAGGGTTGATGAACTCAAACAAGCTCCACAGTTCTCCTAAATGATTCTCAATCGGGGTACCCGTGGTAATCAAGCGCACCTTAGCTTCTAAAGCTACTGCTGCTTTGGCGCGTTTAGTCATAAAGTTTTTAATCGCTTGCGCCTCATCCAGCACAATGGTTTGCCAAGGTCGAGAGGCGAGTAATGCGCCATTACGTTGCAATAGGCCATAACTACAGATTACCAAGTCAAATGGCCCTGCTTCAGCAATCATGCTTTTACGGTCGCTAGCGGCAAAATTATGGACATTGAGCGTGGGCGCAAAACGCGCTGCTTCTTCTTCCCAGTTCATGCCTACTGACGTGGGAGCAATCACCAAGGTAGGCCCTTCGCTGGCGTGGCTAAGAATCAACGCCAGTGCCTGCACGGTTTTACCCAAGCCCATATCGTCGGCGAGGCATGCGCCCGCACCCCAATGCGCCAAACGTGACATCCAGCAAAAACCTTCTAATTGGTAGTCACGTAGTTCTGCTTGCAGAGTGGAAGGAAGCACGGGTTGGAAATTCTGCGATGCTTGTAATTGCCCCAAATGCGATTGCCAGTTTTTGTTCTTGCGCACGTTCATGCCATCGATGACATCATCAATCGCGCCCGCAGCAAGACCGTGGAAACGCCCCTCATCGGTCATCGATTTTAATGCTGATAAACGCTTGTGTAATGCATCACTCAGGTTAAGAAACTGATCGTTATCCAACTTCACAAAACGCCCTGGTGAACCATCCATGAGCTGCATTAACTGTTTTAAACCAATAACTTGATCTTCACTTACTTGAACTTCCCCTTCCATGCTGAACCAGTCTTGTTGCTTATGCATAGACACTTTCATCTGGGCGACATCCATTTTTTTACCCAGTGTGATTTTACGGTCTTGCGGCCATTCCAGCATTGCGTCGTCACCGAGTTCTTGCACGCCTTCGAGGGCTTCCAGCGCATCTTCGGCCTCATCAAGCTGCCAATGCCAACCTTCTTCACTATCAAGCTGTGGTGCGGCGGTAAACAAACGTTGAGAGAGTGCGTTTTCCCTCACTAAGTCACGTTCCGTTTGTAAAGTTCGTCCATCATGCTCGGTAAACAGTGTTTTTCCGCCTTCAGCAGGATGCATGAGCAGTGGCGCAGCATCGCCAAAAGGACGCACAAAACAGGACAGTTGCAAACCATCGCCAATGGGTTGTAGCTGAATGTGCAAACGTGGGTCTGCCTCGACCACTTCAGCGGCTTGTTGACCTTCACCACCAATGGCGGAATGTACCGTCAGCAGCGGCGCAATGGCAGCAATACCTTCTAAGGCTTGATCTTGCGCTGCTTCAGGGACACATAGACCGTCTTTGCCTAAAATGTTGGCGATATGTACAACGTTACTTGTGACATCGTAAATGGTTAATCGTTGCGGTGTTTCCCACTGCAATAATAAAGATTGATCAGGGTTATCTTCAGATGCAACGATGCGTCTCTCATCAGGCCAAGGGTCAAGGCGAATACGAATCATGCCTGATTCGCGCAGTACTTGTACCACGATATTGCCTTGGCTTAGGTGGAAGGGTGTGTTGGCATCATTCACCAACAAATGCGGATGACCAACCGCAGCCCGCAGGGTTTGAAGTAGGTTAAAGGCGGTAATGGTTTCTCTTTGCCACCACTCGTGAATCTCATATTGTTCAATGGTGGCGCAAATATCTTTATCTTGGGTGGTTAAGAAGGGAAATTTGCTAGCTCGTTCAGCACTCGGGATCAGTCGTGCTAAGGCAACTTTTCGCCCTTTGCTCCATGCTCCACTTTTTAGTACTTTTTGTGTACGGGGTTCAATATTATCACTTAGTATAATATTGTTTTTATCCTGCCGTACATGGAACATCCAAGCGATGCGCTCCGCATCGCCGCCGTGGCCATGGGTTGCTGTTGGGGAGGCAATGGCCAGCAGTGCTTGCAGGCTACGTTCCCATGGCTCCTCTTTGGGTAATAAGCTTTCTAAACTTACCCATTGTTCGCTGACCTGCTTTGGTTCAAGCTCATGACGTCTTTCTTGTATGGCTGCGGCTTCTTCCTTGCTTAGTTTTGCACCTCGTGATAGCGAGGTTGCCCGATCAAGCTGCCAAAACAACCAATACAATTCAGCATTTGACGCATTATACTGATGCCAATTGGAAGCTTTGATTAAAAACTCTGGCTGTTTTACATCCAACCATCGGCACAACAAGATTAACAGTAACATCCCTACTGCTGCATGTTGTTCTTGCCGAATATGTTCCATCATAAAGGTGAGGTCAAAGTCCTTCTGCATGGCTTTATGGTCGAGAAACCGCTTAAGGCAGGTCAAAGGGAATCGATGCTCGCTTAAAATCATTTTGCGCTTCAATTGTTTGTCGATGAATGTTTGCAGTTTGCTGTTTTCTTTGCATGCCAATAATGCCAAGGCATAAAATAATGGATCATAGGCTTGTAAACAGCTGTCACCTTTTTTGCTACGGCTGATGGCTGTTTCAAATGCTTGCTTAGCAACAGCGTGTTGCCCACGCAGCAGTGCGATACGACCACGAATCACCCATGCTGGATACGCTTCTAATAAGGCAATCGCTTGTTCTGCTTGATTGATTTCACCGCGCCATAGCTGTAGTTCTGCCATAAAAGTCACAACGCCGCTATGCGTCATCATCTCGGTTGAAGAGCTGATCTCTGCTTCGATTTGGCGCAAAGAAAGTCCCGTGATATAACCAGCAAGACCATATTGCGCCATGCAATAAAGAACGTGAAAGCGTACATCTTCGGCTAAACTGGCAAGCCATTTAGGGTTGTTTGGCCCGTGTATGATGGTTTCATTGTTTTTGAGTACCACCATTTTGGGCTCAAACGCTAGGCTTGGGCAACGCAGAGAAGCACGACGAGCTTTTTCATCATCACCATACAATGCAAAGGCACTTTTGCGTGGTTCAGTAAAATTTTTAGTTACGTGTTGCGTGTTATATACGGGGTTTACCGTTTGGTACATAGCAACATAGCGACCTTCTGCCGCCAAACTTTGCAGAATGTAAGCATGCACATGGGGATGAAGTTCCATGCGTCCGCCATCCATTTTGATGATATTTACTTCAACTAAGCTGCTCCGCCATACACTGGTGATGTTTTTGGTATCAAGTTTCATCTTGCTCATTGCTGCTTTTAGCACGGTGAGCGTTAATGGTGCACACGCCAAAGCGAAAACATTCAATGCCTCTTGGGTGGCGGCATCGGTTTGCTGTAAAGCTTGAATTAGAGGGGTGCTTTGATGAGTCATAAGGTGTATTTCCTTGGTTTAACGGTCATGTCTGTTGATTGTGTGGATCACATATTCCATCTTAAGATAACTCGCCGCGCATCCATTTGCCATAGAATGCGCCTGCTTCGCCATCAAGCATTACGAACTCGGGTAGTTCATAGGGATGGTGAAGATCCATTAGGGCTTGAATCGCAGGGATTTTTTCGCGGTAGGTTTTGATGCGTAACATCACCTCTTGATCGTGGCGTACAGTGCCGCGCCAGCGGTAGCACGACGAACCCACACTGTATTGCACACAAGCTGCCAGATGCTTGTTGATTAAGTGGTCTGCCAGTGTTTGTGCTTCCGTTTCGTTACTGACGGTGGTTAATACGATGACGATGGCTGTGCTCATTATAATACCTCTGGTTTGAGTAGTGTGTCATGTGCTTGCGCTGGATCACTGTGTGGGAAGTCGGTGGAGTAATGCAGTCCGCGTGATTCTTCGCGCTGTTGTGCTGAACGGACGATGAGTTCTGCGACCAAGCATAAATTGCGTAGTTCAATCAGATCGCGGCTCAGTGGATGTTGCCAATAGTAGCTGGCAATTTCATCGTGAATCAAATGTAAACGTCGCCGCGCATTGCGTAACAAATGCCTTGAACGCACAATACCTACGTAGTTTGCCATCGTAGCACGAATTTCGTCCCAGTTTTGCTTGATTTGCACGCGATCCATTTCTGGGGTGACACCTGCGTCATCCCAAGCGGGTAATTGGGTATGGTCGCATGATTCTGCTTGTGCGATGATATGGGCACAGCACGCTTCGGCCATGACCATACATTCAAGCAGGGAGTTGCTGGCAAGCCGGTTGGCACCATGTAAACCCGTACAGGCAGATTCACCAATCACATACAACTGCTCTATGGGTGTGCGTCCTGCAACATCGGTGGCAACACCGCCACATATATAATGCGCTGCTGGTACAATCGGTACGGTTTGTACACGCATATCAATCCCCAAATCCATCAATCGTTGGTGGATATTGGGGAAGTGCTGAAGGATTTTGTCAGCACCTAAGGGGCGTGCATCCAAGTACATGCAATCACGCCCTTGTTTCTTCATTTCGTGGTCAATAGCGCGTGCGACAATATCACGCGATGCCAATTCGCCGCGTTCATCATAATCAAAGGTAAAACGGTGGCCTTGGCGATCAACCAAGAACGCGCCTTCACCACGTAAAGCCTCGCTTAGCAACATCGTTGGTGCCGTCGCATGGAATAAACAGGTAGGGTGAAATTGAATGAACTCCATATTCATCACAGGGCAGCCTGCACGCCACGCCATAGCAATACCATCACCCGTTGCCACATGAGGGTTGGAGGTGTACATATACACTTTACCCGCACCGCCAGTTGCCAATACCGTGGCCTTAGCTGCAACGGTGATGATCGCTTGTTTGGGGCTAAGAATGTAAGCCCCCAAACAGCGATTGTGACCATCATGGCGACCAAGCCTGCGGCTGGTGATGAGGTCGATGGCAGTATGGTGACTAAGGCAGGTGATGCGAGGGTGATCTTGCACATGCTGACGCAAGGTATCGCTGATTGCCTTGCCTGTGGCATCTTGAGCATGGGCAACACGGCGGTGACTGTGACCGCCCTCCCGCGTTAAATGCAGACCTTGTTCATCGTCATCAAAGGGTGTTCCCATTGCTTGTAGCTGTCGAATAACATCACCGCCAGCTTCTGCAATGGTTTTGGCAACATCTTCATGGCACAACCCCGCACCAGCGCGCAGTGTGTCACGAATATGATTTTCCGCGCAATCTGCCGCATCGGCAACGCCTGCAATACCACCTTGTGCATGGTAGGTGTTGGATTCGGCAAACGAGCCTTTGTTAATTAGGATTACCGAACCATGTTCGGCTAACTGTTGCGCCGTAAGTAGTCCAGCGGCTCCGCTACCGATGATTAGGTAATCACAATGTAATGCTTGTTTGGATAGGCTCATGTTGGTATCTCTTAGCGTAAACGTGGATCAAACAAATCGCGTAGTCCTTCACCCAATAGATTGTAACCCAATACAGTGATGAGAATAGCAATGCCAGGGTAAAATGATAGCCACCACGCGATTTGAATATTATCTTTTCCATCGGTTAAAATATTACCCCAAGATGGGTCAGGAGGTTGTACCCCCAAGCCTAAAAAGGAAAGTCCTGACTCAACCAATACTGCGCCCGCCACACCAAGCACAGCCGAAACCAACACAGGTCCCATGGCATTGGGTAACATATAAGCAGTCATGATGCGCAAGGGGGAAACGCCAAGCGATCGCGCTGCTAATACATATTCCCGTTGTTTTAAGCTAAGGAACTCAGCACGCACCAAACGCGCAACGCCCATCCACGAAGTTAAACCAATCACAATCATGATGTTCCAGATCGAAGGCTCAAGGAAGGCGATGACGGCCAAAATCAAAAAGAAAGTGGGGAAGCAAAGTACCATATCGGTGGTGCGCATTAAAATAGCATCAATACGCCCGCCATAAAAACCAGCCAGTGCACCCAATACAATGCCAATAACCATACTGATCCCGACAGCTACCAGCCCTACCGATAACGACACTCTAGCACCATACAGTAGGCGCGAAAAAACATCGCGTCCTAAGGTATCAGTACCGCACCAATGTTGTGGCGATGGTGGTAAGAGGATGTTGCGCACATCCACTACCGTAGGGTCATACGGGGCTAGCCACGGCGCGATAATCGCTAACACCACCACGCTTAACACAATCAATAAACCTATGGTGAACAGAGGGTATTGCCGTAGTGCGTTCATGGTTGCCCTCCCATGCGGGTGCGAGGGTCAGCCCAAGCATAGGCAATATCAGCCAATAAATTCCCCAGCAGCGTTAACACCGCACCAATGACGGTAATACCCATAACCATAGGGTAATCCCGTGCCAAAATAGATTCATAAAACAACCGCCCCATACCTGGTAGCGAGAATAGGTATTCCACAATCACCGAGCCGCCAATCAGCCCAGGAATCGATAACCCCAATAAGGTAATAATCGGTAAAATACCGTTTTTAAGTGCCAAACGGTAATGAATCGTCGTATCTCCATAACCCATAGCGCGTGCCGTGGTGATGTAATCAGCGCGAATGACCTCCAGCATGCCGCTACGCATAAAACGGCTCATGCCAGCAACACCGCCAACAGCAGAAACCAGCACAGGCAATACCAAATGCTGTAAAAAATCCCAATATTGTTGCCACAAGCTCATGTGCTCCCAGCCATAGTCATGGATGCCTGAAATCGGTAACCAGCCAAGGTTTACGCCTAAGCCAAGCATCAATAACAATCCCAACCAAAATGAAGGGATGGCAAAACCGATAAATACCAATACAGTCATGCAACGATCCCACCAACCATCGCGATGCACTGCCGAGAGCACGCCAATGGGAACCGCAAGTGCAATAATGCATGCCATAGCGAGGATGTTGACCCATAGGGTGATGGGAAGACGCTCAATGATTTTATCCAACACGGGGCGGCTATCGCCAGAAAAAGAGCGGCCAAAATCAAGTGCTGCCATGCGTTGTAACCACTCCCAGTATTGTACATACAGGGGTTGATCCAGTCCGTAATAGCTGCGTAAACGTTCGATGTCTTGGGCGGAAACTTTGGGGTTAAATTGCTGCCCAACCACCGAAGGCTCACCTGGTGCAAGGTGCATCATCGCAAAAGATATGACTGTAATACCAAGCAATAAAGGGAACATCGCCAAGATGCGGCGGAATAGGTAATGAAGCATGGCGGCAGGCTAAAGAGCACCTAAAAATAGTAAACAGAGGCGTAATAATTCGGGTGCTGGTGTAGGGGTAGTCGTTGGGTCATGCCGTGGTTAAATCGGCGATGGTGCTGGATAGCAACGGTTTTTGATGTTTACTATGGTTTTTGTCATGGCTTGAGGTTACCGTTGCCAGCCAAAAGATACATGGAGGTAGCATGTCCAAGTTTGATAAAAGAAAATACAAACAGGGACTACCTGGACTGCTGGCTATTGTGATTGGTGTATTGTACTGGCCGTCGGAAGCATTAATCCATTATCTTTTTTTTGATGCGCCAAGCTTTGTTGAGGCTGCATTGCAGCCATCGCCCAATGAAGCTTGGATGCGTGCCTTGGTGGTGCTGCTGTTTGTGTTTTTTGGTCTGTTTATTTACCGTTTAGAGATGCGCCAACGCGGCTATATCAGCGAGTTAGAAATGCTCAAGGAGGCATTGGAACACGCCGGTGAAGGCGTGATTATTACCGATGGTCATGGTGTTATTCAATACGTGAACAAAGCGTTTGAGCAAACGACGGGCTTTAGTCGCGAGGAAGCGATAGGGAATAACCCCAGCATGCTTCAATCGGGCAAACAGGATGCACAGTTTTACCGTACGATGTGGCAAACCATTCAAGCGCAAGGTGACTGGTGTGGACGCATTTGGAACCGCCGTAAAAACGGCGATGTTTACCCTGAACAACTGCATATTTGCGCGGTTTATGGTGACGATGGTGCCATTCGCCATCATGTGGGTGTCTTTTTTGACATTAGCGAACAACTCCGCCTAGAGGAGCAGCTAAGACAATCGCAAAAGCTCGAAGCGATTGGCACCTTGGTCGGCGGTATTGCCCATGACTTCAACAATATTCTTACCAGTATGACGGGTAATCTTTTCCTTGTTAAAATGGAGATTGAAGACAGCAGTCTTCCCAATGCCACAGAGCTGCAACAAAAGCTGGATCTGATCGAGGATGAGGGCTTTCGCGCTGCTTCTATGATTCAACACCTGTTGGCATTTGCACGCAAGGGAGTGGTGCAATTGCAACCCTTTGACTTGGTGGCGAGCGTGCAAGGTATTATTGATTTGGCACGTCCTTCCATCCACCGTTCTATTGTGATTGAACGGGCTATTGATGACGATGTGTTGCAGGTGTTTGGTGACAGTCATCAGTTAGAAGAGGTCATGATTAATCTGCTGAATAACGCCGCCGACGCGCTTAAAGATCGTCAAGACCCGCGTATTGATGTAAGCCTCATACGCTGTGACTGTCCTGCTGATTTGGCAGGGCAACATTCTCTCACGTCATGTGTGAGGCTGAGTGTGGCAGATAACGGCGAGGGCATTGCTGAGGCGGATGTCGAACGCATTTTTGAACCTTTTTTCACCACCAAAGATGTCGGTCAGGGGACTGGTTTAGGCTTGGCTATGGTGTATGGCGCGGTTCAGATTCATAAAGGACATATTGAAGTACACAGCACCAAGGGGGAAGGTACAGAGGTGGTGATCTACTTACCTTTGCACGATGCTGCGCCAAGTCCGACGGTGGTAGATGTTGCTGACAATGCCGTGGAGTATCATTTATTACTCTTGCTGGAGCATGAACCGCAAATGCGTACCATTCTCATTCGCCAATTACACAGTCTGAGCTGCGATGTTTTGGTGGTGAATGATATGGACGAATTATGCAGCTGCCTAAGCGATGAACATATTCAGGGGGTAATCCTTGATGCCAGTTCGGTGCTTGTTGATGATGCTATAAGCAAAATTCATCAACAGCGTCAAACGATGACTGTGATGGTCATGTATGATGACCCTAAATCGATGGTTGAACCATCCTCATCATTGTTGCATTACCTTAAAAAACCCGCGTTGATGGATGATTTAAAACAAGCTTTGCGTCAGTGTCCGCGCAATGAATAAGACTACACCACTTCATATTGTTCTGGTTGAGCCAGAAATACCACCAAATACAGGGAATATTGCACGCTTATGCGCCTGCACGGGTTGCCAATTGCATTTGGTTCACCCTTTGGGCTTTGATTTGTCCGAAAAAATGGTACGCCGTGCGGGTTTGGATTACTGGGAATGGTTAAACGTGCAAGAGCACGAAAGCTGGGATGCAGTCCGTTATGCCTTGCGCGATGCGGGTCAGTGGTATGCCTTTAGCACCAAGGCAACGCCATCGTTGTGGGATGTCCGTTATCACGCGGGCGATGTGTTGGTGTTTGGGCCAGAGACACGCGGCTTACCTGAGGCAATGCGCCAGCAATGTACGGCACTGCGTTTGCCTATGCGGCAAGATGCGCCAGTGCGTTCGCTGAATCTTTCATCCGCTTGCGCTGTGGCGTGCTATGAAGGGCTGCGTTCTATTGCTCAGCACGATGGTATAACACTCGGATGATGGATTTGGCTGCGCCGCGTTTGTTGTTGATTACGCAAGCCCAAGAAGAGCCTGAATCGGCCTGGCTGCCAGCGTTGGAGGCGGCATTACGCGGTGGTGTGGATGCTGTATTATTACGCAAAAAAAGTTTGAATAGCGCGCAGTTATTGGCCTTGGCTTCAACCATGCGCGTGCTAACCCATGATTATGGGGCGCGTTTATTGATTCATACCCAAGTGGATATTTGCCACGCAGTTGCCGCTGATGGTGTTCATCTATCATCGCAAGGTTTGCACGATGCAGGGAAGATTCGCCGCTTATTGGGGCGTGATGTTCTGTTGTCGGCTTCTTGCCATGATGCATCGCAACTACAACAAGCACAGCAGAATGAACTTGATTTTGCCCTGCTTTCGCCTGTATTTGTGACAACCAGTCACCCGCAAACGTCGCCGTTGGGCATCGCTGCCTTTGAGCAATTAAGCGCGCACGTTACGCTCCCTGTATTGGCTCTTGGTGGCATAAACCAACAAAACCGTCATTTATTACCACATCACGGCGTTGCTGTGATCAGTGCGCTATGGCAAGCGGAAGACCCATACCTTGCGGCACAAGGTTTAAGTAGCCGCCCATAATTATTTTAACATTTTTCATCTTGTCTCAACACGCTATTCAGCGTTACAAAAACGTTATGTAGCGGGGCTACACCTCCGTTTTTGTGCCTTGAATATCGCGAAATATCCGTCGGTAAAAATGTCAAAATAAATATGCCCAACTACTTACAGTTTCCATCGGTTGCCAATACATAAAAGAACTATAATCTTTGGCGTTTCACAATGAACGGGCATAGCGTTTTGACGCGCTGTGCGACGATGTTCCATAGCATGGGGTGGCAAAATGCCGTGCCCGTGAGTCCTATGCGCCAGTAAGGAGAAAGCATGAGTCAGGTAAGAATCGAGTGTCCTCGTTGTAAAAACGTATTTCAAGCAGAAGAAGCGCAGTTATACGAGTGCCCTAAATGCGGAACCAACGTTAAGCCAAAAGCAAGTACCACCTTTGATGATACCCAAGTATTACCACAAGCTCCACGAGATTATAGTTTGTAGTAACAACCGTGCTAAATCGAGGGCTCTGGCTTCCCTTTTAAGACGGAACGCATGTACACTACAAGACCATCATGTAGGTTGGGTTGAGGCACGAAACCCAACAAAGAAGCATAGCCTAAATAACGTATTGTTGTTTTAAAGTTGGGTTTCGTGCCTCAACCCAATCTACGATGTCACGCATATCCATATTGCTTTTGTCTCGCCTTAAACAAAAAGTCGTCTTTTTTACTTAGGTTGTGGCATCGGCAGGCTGGTACCAGGAATGAGATTCCCGTAGGCGTCGATATGCGCTGGTATATATTGCGTTTGCATGGTTTCTGGTGTGTTGTGCATGCGTTGCCATGCCAGCCCAGCGAATAGCGATGCTACGATCATGGATGCAATAATAAACATCGTACCTGGTCGCCGACGTGGCGGTGCAGGTGTGATGTCTATAACATCATCGTGATGTTGTAGGCTGCGCATCAACCACCAATAGCGCGCTAGCATAACCACGCGATGCAGGGCGAACATCAGCAGTGCAGGACCAAAGAAAAACACTAGGGTGAGTAATAGCATGCGCATTATGCACGTACCAATGCTTGCAGACGTTGAAAATAGGCTTCGCCATCGGGTTCGTTACCGTTATGCCGCGCCTCATCCATGATGCAGCCAAGAATATCCAGCGCGACATGAATCGCCTCATGGCGATCCATTCTTTTCTGTGTTAATGCTAGGTTGATCCAATCAGCGAGTGCCGCTGGTTGCCGTAAGACCAATTGCTCCTCAATCGCCAAATGTAGGGAAAGGTGTAGATAAGGATTGCCTCCGCCTGTCTCTACATCACGATCCAAAAAGCGTATTTCATCATCAAATAATGCATGATACTCTGGGTGCATGCGTATCACCCGCACGATGCGTATTTGCAGTGCATCAAGCGGTAAGCCTTGTTGCTCGCGTTGCCAAGCAGTCCAGAAAATTTGACGGTGAGCACGCAGTTGCGCTCTGTCAGGTTTATCTTCTTGTGGTTTATTCATCAGACCATTCCTTCATCATCGCTAATGTTTGGATGTTTTTTAGGGTAAAATGGCAGGGCTGTTCTGCCATGCACTGCACCATGTGGGATTCAACGATCATTTCATGATGCTGTACGCTATCGGGAACATGCATCGCTACCCAGTTTTGTAAGGCGCGTCCACCATCAAGTTTTGCCCATGCTTCTTTTTTCGTCCAGTAACGGAAAAACTGCACCCGCTGCTCATCGGCAGGCAGTTGTAACAAATGTTGTTGTTCCTCATCGGTGAAGTATGTTGCTACCGTCCATAGATCAAAAGCAGGATTGATGTATTCAATATCGACACCAACTGCCGTATTGTGGCTGCTGGCAATGATGGCGTAATCATGGCTATGGGCGACATTAAAACAGCAAGCTGCACACCACGGCTTACCATGTGCTGCTTGCTTGATGGATAATGCAGTCGGTAGCTGCTGTAATTGTTCTGCTAAAATAAGGCGTAAACAAGCACGAGTTAAAACAAATGATTCACGTGGTGCAGGCACTTTGAAGCGTGCTGCACGCAACTGCTCGTCCTTACTTAAAACACCATACAGGTGATGGTAGTAGGGCAGTAGCTGTTTGAACTGCAATAACCACAAGCTAACGGTTATGCCGTTTGTTGTGTGGGGCACATATTCCATCATGTTAATCAGCGACGGTGTTGCTCCATACCCATCAGTTCAGCAGGCAGGCGAAAGACGATGTTTTCTTCTGTAGTGCTGGAAAGTTCCACCTCTGTCGCGCCTAATGTTTGCAAATGCGCCACGACTTCTTCCACCAAACGTTCTGGTGCCGATGCACCAGCGGTGACACCAACACATGTAACACCATCCAACCACGCCGTTTGAATTTGGCTGGCATCATCAATTAACCAAGAAGCTGCGCCGCCGCGTTTGGCTGTTTCACACAAACGTTGGCTATTAGAAGAATTCTGCGAGCCAATCACCAGTACGATGTCGCATTGTTGCGCCAATTGTTTGACCGCTGTTTGGCGGTTGCTGGTGGCATAGCAAATACCTTCACGCTTAGGCACTTGAATGTGCGGGAAGCGTTGCCGCAAGGCGGCTATCACATCGGCGGTGTCATCCACACTCAGCGTGGTTTGCGTAACGTAGGCCAGCTTTTCTTCATCGTTCACCACCAAGTTTTGTACTTCTTCAGCAGAAGATACCAATAACACCACCCCCGCAGCAGCCTGCCCCATCGTACCTTCAACTTCGGGGTGACCTGCATGACCGATCAAAATAATTTGCCGGCCGTGTTTGGCGTGACGCACCAAATCAAGATGCACTTTGGTGACCAAGGGGCAGGTTGCATCAATAATATGCAGGCCACGGTTCAAGGCTGCTTGGCGTACATCACGGCTAACACCGTGGGCAGAAAAAATAAGCAGAGCATCATCAGGAGCATCATCTACTTCATCAATAAATACCGCGCCTTTTTCTTTTAGCGAGGCAACCACATGGCGATTGTGAACAATTTCGTGGCGTACAAACACAGGCGCACCAAACATGGTTAAGGCACGTTCAACAATCTCGATGGCGCGATCTACACCAGCGCAAAATCCCCGTGGTTGGGCAAGTAAAATTTTCACAAGAGCTCCTTTAAGGCAGGTGTGCGATATCACCTTCAATACGCGTTAAATTCGAAACATAGCGGTTTTTAGCTGCACCCGCTATGGCGAAGCACAGAGCTTTGTGTGCCACATCGCATAAAAATACATCGTGGGGCTTGAATTGCTACAGTAGCGTACCCATATAGCGGGTGTGTTAGGCATGCGTCGCTTGTTGATGCAGGTTTCAACCAACTAATCCACTCTGCAATGGCAGAATGGCTGGAATATTCCAACCTGATCCCTGAGCTTCCGATTTGATGGTGGCTTCATTGTGGGGCTGGGTTAATTTCTTGAAGGAGAAATGAAACGATGGCAACTAAAGTTCGCCCTTTACATGATCGCGTAATCGTCCGCCGCTTGGATGAAGAAGAAAAGTCTGCTGGTGGGATCATCATCCCTGACGCAGCTAAAGAAAAACCTGTTCAAGGCAAAGTGATTGCTGTTGGTAAAGGTAAGATTTTGGAAAATGGTGATGTTCGCCCCTTGGATGTAGTGGCTGGTGATACTGTGATCTTTTCTAAATACGCTGGTACAGAAATCAAGTTGGATGGCGAAGACTTGCTGATGATGCGCGAGGATGATCTCCTTGGCGTAATCGAAGCTTAATTCCCCTTTTTTATATATAATCAACTAAATACAGGAGTACGTAGATAATGGCTAAGGAAATTCGTTTCGGCGAAGACGCACGCGCAAAAATGATGAGCGGCGTTAATACGCTGGCTGATGCTGTCAAAGTAACATTGGGTCCCAAAGGCCGTAATGTCGTTCTGGATAAATCTTGGGGCGCACCTACGATCACTAAAGACGGTGTATCTGTTGCCAAAGAGATCGAACTTGAAGACAAGTTTGAAAACATGGGCGCACAGATGGTGAAGGAAGTGGCTTCTAAAACCGCTGACATCGCAGGTGATGGTACCACCACTGCAACCGTATTGGCGCAAGCTATTGCCAAAGAAGGCGTAAAAGCCGTTGCTGCTGGCATGAATCCTATGGATCTTAAACGTGGTATTGATAAAGCAGTGACTGCTGTAGTTGGTGCATTGGGTGAACTCTCTGCCCCTGTTACCAATCAAGAAGAAATTGCTCAGGTTGGCACTATTTCTGCTAACGGTGATGAAGAAATCGGCAAGATCATTGCAGACGCTATGGATAAAGTCGGCAAAGAAGGCGTGATCACGGTTGAAGAAGCGAAAGGTCTGGAAACAGAGCTGGACGTAGTAGAAGGCATGCAGTTTGATCGTGGCTACTTGTCACCTTACTTTGCTACCGACATGGAACGCATGGAAGCCAATTTGGATAATCCATACATCCTGTTGTTTGAAAAGAAAATCTCCAACATGCGCGATCTGTTGCCAGCACTGGAAGCTGTTGCTCGTTCAGGTAAGCCATTGTTGATTATTGCTGAAGACATCGAAGGCGAAGCGTTGGCAACATTGGTTGTGAACAAGATGCGCGGTGTTGTAAACGTTGCAGCGATTAAAGCACCTGGCTTTGGTGATCGTCGCAAAGCAATGATGGAAGATATGGCTATTTTGACTGGTGCTAAGCTGATCTCTGAAGATCTTGGCTTGAAGCTGGAAAATGTAACCTTGGAAGACTTGGGTACAGCCGCTTCTGTGAAGATTACCAAAGATAGCACCACTATCGTTGATGGTGTTGGTGAGAAAGCGGACATCGAAGCGCGTGTAGCACAGATTCGTCGCCAGATTGAAGAAACCACCTCTGATTACGACCGTGAAAAATTGCAAGAACGTTTGGCTAAATTGGCTGGCGGTGTTGCAGTGATTAAGGTTGGCGCAGCGACTGAAGTTGCCATGAAAGAGAAGAAAGACCGTGTCGATGATGCCTTGCATGCAACCCGTGCTGCTGTAGAAGAGGGTATTGTTGCAGGTGGCGGTATCGCTTTGATTCGTGCGCGTAAAGCACTGGAAGGTGTTTCTGGTGACAATCACGATCAGGATACAGGCGTAAGCATTGTTCGTCGTGCTGTTGAAGCTCCTTTGCGTCAGATCGTTGCCAATGGTGGCGGTGAAGGTTCTGTTGTAATCAATAACGTTGCCAGCAGCGATGATAACAACTATGGCTTTAACGCAGCCAACGAAACTTATGGTGATATGATGAAGATGGGTGTGATTGACCCAACTAAGGTAACCCGTTCTGCATTGCAGTATGCAGCATCGATTGCTGGTTTGTTGATTACCACTGAAGCAATGGTTGCTGAATTGCCAAAACCTGAAGCGGCACCTGCTGGTGGCGATATGGGCGGCATGGGCGGCATGGGTGGTATGGGCGGCATGATGTAAGCCATACACCTTAGTCTCTTAAGGTCTTGAAAAAGCCAGTAACCCTTGTGGTTGCTGGCTTTTTTGTTGTTTGGTCATCATTGATAGGCCTGAGTTTAAGTGTCAACACCCGCAAAATGAAAAACTCTGAGTTCAAGTCATAAGTGCAATTTCGAACATTGACTTCTTTTAAATTTTAGCCTTTTCCCAAAGACCTTCTGACATGCTATTAAGTTCAAACCACCTCCTATTTATTAATTCCCTACACCGTTTGCGCTTGCCTTGTTTTTAATTCGGACTAAAGTGCTCCGCTTTGCGGAGGTGCTGTATGTTGCGTTTAACCCGCATTGCGGATTATGGGGTCTTGTTGATGGCGAATTTGGCGGCGAGTGAAAAGCCTCGCCTGACCGCTGCGGATTTATCGAGCATGACCCATATTCCTGCACCAACGGTGAGTAAGATTATGCAAACGTTACAGAGCGGAGCGTTGCTTAGCTCGGTGCGCGGAGCGCATGGTGGTTACGCGCTGTTGCGCAGTGCGCAAGAAATTTCGGTGGCTGATATTTTGCAATGTTTTGATGGTGAATTGGCGTTGACGGAATGTAATCTTGCTGAATCGCATTGCGATCAACATGCGGTGTGCAGCATCAGTCGTAATTGGCAAAGTATTAACCGCAGCATTGCGCGGGTGCTCAACACCATTTCTTTGGCTGATATGATGGCTGATGGTTTTGAGCCAGAGTTTTGCCTGGTGACGCAACAACGAGCATCGCAATGGCCTGTAGTGATAGAAGAATCACAACCTTGTCAGGGTTGTGCTGGGAGTCGATAAGGTGAATGAAAATAAGATGTTGCAGGATGAACTAAACAGTCGCGAATATGAGGCTGGTTTTGTCACCGATATTGAGCAAGAAACCTTACCCCCAGGTTTGGATGAATCGGTGATTCGTCATATTTCAGCGATCAAAAACGAGCCTGAATGGATGCTTCAGTGGCGTTTGAGTGCTTTTGCTGCGTGGCAAAACATGGTCGAACCGCATTGGCCTAAAGTGGATTATCCACCCATTGATTACCAAGCAATCTCTTATTATTCGGCACCGAAAGATAGTAGTGATGGTCCTAAAAGCTTGGATGAGGTTGACCCTGAATTACTACGCACCTATGAAAAATTAGGCATCCCTTTGCGTGAGCAAGAGTTTTTGGCTGGGGTAAGTAATATTGCTGTGGATGCAGTATTTGATTCGGTATCGGTTGCGACCACATTCAAAAGCAAACTGAATGAAGCAGGGGTGATTTTTTGCCCCATGTCCGAAGCGGTGCAGGAACATCCTGAGCTGGTGAAGCAGTACTTAGGCTCTGTTGTACCTGTGCAAGATAATTTTTATGCTGCATTGAATGCGGCGGTATTCACCGATGGTTCGTTTGTGTTTATTCCTAAAGGCGTGCGCTGCCCTATGGAGTTATCAACCTATTTTCGCATCAATGCCTCCAATACGGGGCAATTTGAACGGACGTTGATTATTGCCGAAGAAGGTGCGTCGGTCAGTTATTTAGAGGGCTGTACCGCACCCATGCGTGACGAAAATCAATTGCATGCAGCGGTGGTGGAGTTGGTTGCCTTGGATGATGCCAACATCAAATATTCTACGGTACAAAACTGGTACCCAGGTGATGAAAATGGTGTGGGTGGTATCTATAACTTTGTGACCAAACGCGGTGAATGCCGTGGTGCGCGCTCGCGTATTTCTTGGACGCAGGTGGAGACGGGTTCCGCGATTACTTGGAAGTACCCCAGTTGTGTACTGGTGGGTGACGATTCGGTGGGGGAATTCTATTCCGTAGCCGTAACCAGTCATTGCCAGCAAGCCGACACAGGCACCAAGATGATTCATATTGGTAAAAACACGCGCAGTACGATTATCTCCAAGGGTATTTCAGCAGGACGGGCGCAGCAATCGTACCGTGGTTTGGTGCGTATCGCGGCGAGCGCAGAAGGGGCGCGCAACCATACCCAGTGTGACTCGTTGTTGCTGGGTGATCGTTGTGGCGCGCATACCTTCCCTTATATTGAAGTGAAAAATCCCACGGCTACGTTGGAACATGAAGCCAGCACCTCGCGCATTGGTGAAGATCAACTGTTTTATTGCCAGCAGCGTGGTTTAGCAGAAGAGGATGCGGTAAGCATGATCGTCAACGGTTTTTGCAAAGATGTGTTTGACGTGCTTCCAATGGAATTTGCCGTGGAAGCGAATCGTTTGATGGAACTTAGCCTTGAAGGGGCAGTAGGGTGATTGTAACAGGGCTGATGGTGTATCGGCTCTGTTCTTTTTTATAAAACCTAAATCCTGCGGTGTTTTGTGCCGTATTGGGTGTGATAGATTGGTTTGCATGGCTTGTTGTGGAAATACGCAGTCACCTTGTTGATGATAAGTATTTTCACAGTATGTCAGGCGAATCAATAGATTGTGCTCAGTATGTACAAAATATTGCAGGATTTAGGTAAACACATAATACAGGATAAAACATGTTAAACATTAACAACCTACACGCCAATGTTGATGGCAAAGAAATTTTACGTGGTGTCAACCTGCATGTGAAGGCAGGTGAAGTGCACGCCATTATGGGTCCGAATGGTGCGGGTAAGAGTACGCTGTCCAATGTGTTGGCAGGGCGTGATGGTTACACGGTAACGGCAGGAAGCGTTCATTTTCACGGTCAGGATTTGTTGGCAATGTCACCCGAAGAACGGGCTTGGGCGGGGGTTTTTCTTGCCTTTCAATACCCTGTTGAAATTCCTGGTGTGAACAATACCTATCTGCTCAAGGCGGCGTTGAATGCCAAGCGTAAGCACCAAGGCTTGGGTGAGTTGGATGCTTTTGAGTTCCTGCAAATGGTTAAAGCCAAGGCAAAACTGGTGCAGTTGGATGAGAGCTTCTTGTCCCGTTCGGTCAACGAGGGATTCTCTGGTGGCGAAAAGAAGCGCAATGAAATTTTCCAGATGGCTGTATTAGAACCCACGCTTGCGTTGTTGGATGAAACCGATTCAGGGCTGGATATTGATGCGCTGCGCGTGGTGGCTGGCGGCGTTAATGCCTTGCGTAGTGAAGACCGCGCTATGGTGATGATTACCCATTACCAACGATTGCTCGATTATATTGTGCCTGATGTCGTCCACGTGTTTGCCGATGGTCAGATTCTTAAAACAGGCGATCGTCATTTGGCATTAGAACTAGAAGAGCGCGGTTACGATTGGGTGCGTGAAGAGGCGCAACATGGCTGATTCTTTGCAAGCGTGGCGTGATGCAGCCCTGCAACAGTTGCGTGCTACAGGCTTACCCGATGAGCGGCAAGAAGACTGGAAGTACACTGATATATCAGACATTCACAGCACGTTAGGCGCGGATTGGCGGCAGCCTGTAGCAGTGGAGAATACCGCCGAACTACCTAGCGATTACCCCGCGATTGGCGACTTGGATGCTTACCGCATTATTATTTACCGTGGTTGCATCCATGCCGATAGTGATGCGCTGCCTCGCGGCGTGTCGCTGGTATGTTGGTCGGCAATGGACGATGAAACAGCGGTGGAACGGTTGCCTGCTGTTGATCCTTCAGCACGTTTATTTCATGCCTTTGAAGCACTCAATGCTGGTCGTATGCAAGATGGTATCTGCCTGCGTCTTGCGGCGAATATCTGCCTTGATCGTCCGCTTTATGTGCTGCACTTGCATGATGATACGGCGCATGCCCATGTGCGTCACAGCGTGTACCTTGGCGCAGGAGCGAAGGCCGATGTGATCGCCCATGATGTAAGCCTTGATGAAGGAAAGGCGCGCTTGCGCAGCAGTCATTGGCAGTTCACCTTAGCTGCTCAGGCACATGCCAGCTTTACCCGTGTGCAGCAACTTCAAACCGCTGATTGGCAAGTGGGCAAGCTACGTGTGAAGCAGCAGCAAGGAAGTCATTTTGAAGCGCATGCTGTTGAGTTAGGCGGTGCGAAAGTACGTGTTGACATCACTGCCGATATGCAGGGCGAGCATGCGTTTTGCCGCGTTAATGGTTTATTTTTAAGCGATGGAACACAGCATGTGGATCATCATGTACACCTTGCTCACAGCGCGCCGCATTGCACCAGCCGTCAAGCTTACCGTAGTGTATTAAATGGTCACAGTCATGGCGTGTATAATGGTGCGGTACATGTGCGTGTGGGGGCATCAGGTACGGATGCGGAGCAAAATAGCGATAATCTATTGCTGTCACGCAGTGCCGAAATTGACACCAAACCAGAATTAGAAATTGATCATGATAACGTCAAATGCGCGCATGGTGCAACGGTGGGGCAGTTGGATGCCGATCATCTGTTCTATTTGCGTTCACGTGGTTTGTCGGAGGCAATGAGTCGCGATGTGTTGGTATTTGCTTTTGCCGATGCCTTGCTTGCCGCCTTACCAGACCCTGTGGTACGTCGTTATATCGAACAACAAGCGTTTGCTAAATTGCCGCACGGTAATGATATAACGGGGGTGTTAGCCACCGACAATGGTGAATATAAGGGAATAGATAAATAACAAGGATTAAAAAATGAAACCTTTGAGTGACATCCGTAACGACTTCCCAATTTTGCAGCAGCAGGTTTATGGCAAGCCTTTGACCTATTTGGATAATGCGGCAACAACGCAAAAGCCTGCGGTAGTGATTGATGCTGTATGCGATTACTACCGTAACGATAATGCGAATGTACATCGTGGTGTTCATGCTTTGTCGGAGCGGGCAACGGCGCATTACGAGCAGGCTCGGGACGCGCTGGTGGATTTCATCCATGCAGCGAATCGTCGTGAAATTGTTTTTGTGCGTGGTGCTACCGAAGCGATCAACTTGGTGGCGCAAAGCTGGGGTGCGAGCAACGTGCAGGCAGGTGATGAGATTCTGGTTTCTGCGATGGAGCATCATTCCAACATCGTGCCGTGGCAATGGTTGTGCCAACGCATGGGCGCAACACTCAAAGTGATTCCGATGGACGAGACAGGCACGCTGTTGATGGATGACTTTGAGGCATTGTTGAATGAACGTACGCGCTTGGTGGGTGTGGTGCATCAGTCCAACGCCTTGGGTACGATCAATCCTGTGGCAGAGATCATCAGCAAAGCCCATGCCGTGGGTGCTAAGGTATTGCTTGATGGCGCGCAAGCGTTGGCGCATGTGGCGGTGGATGTACAAGCCTTGGATGTTGATTTTTATGTCACCAGCGCGCATAAAATGTATGGTCCAACAGGTATCGGCATGCTCTATGCCAAGGAAGCCTTGCTTGAATCGATGCCTCCGTATCAAGGCGGCGGCGATATGATTCGCACAGTAACCTTTGAGCATAGCGAATATAATGATCTACCCTATAAATTTGAAGCAGGCACACCAAATATTGCAGGTGGCATTGGCTTTGGTGCTGCCGTGCGTTATGTGCAATCGTTGGGCGTAGCGGATATCGCTGCTCATGAGCAGCAGTTGTTGGCATACGCCACGGCACAAGCGGAAGCCCGTGATTACATTCGCTTAATCGGTACAGCAAGCAATAAGGCGAGCGTTTTATCCTTCACCGTCAAGGGCGTGCATCCGCATGATTTGGGTACGATTTTGGATCGTGACGGTGTGGCGATTCGTGCCGGACACCATTGCGCTATGCCAGTCATGCAATTTTTTGGCGTGCCAGCCACTGCCCGAGCGTCTTTTGCGGTGTACAACACGCAGCAAGACGTTGATGCGTTGTTCCTTGCTATTGAACAAGCGCACGCCATGTTCCAATAATGTTTATCTACTATAAGGAATTTTCATGTTTGATTTACGCAGTCTTTACCAACAGGTAATCGTTGATCATAGCAAAGCCCCGCGTCATTTTGGTGTGCTTGCGCCGTGTAGTCACGATGCCGATGGTCACAACCCTTTATGTGGCGATCATTTGCATGTGTATTTACAGGTTGATGATGACGCTCGCATCGTTGATGCCAGCTTTGAAGGTGAAGGTTGCGCGATTTCTGTCGCCTCTGCTTCGATGATGACGGAGGCGATGATTGGTAAAACAGTGACAGAGTTTGAAGTGCTGTTTGATCGTTTTCAACAAATGGTGACTTCGCCTGTGGATGAGGCAGTAGATGAAGATGGCATGGGGAAACTTGCCGTGCTTAGCGGTGTGCGTGAATTCCCTTCACGTATTAAATGCGCTATTTTATGTTGGCACACAGTCAAAGCAGCTATTACCGCTGAGGGCGGTGTGGCGCACACGGAGTAGATGATGACAACTGGAGATATGATTACTGTTGCACGAAATGTTGATGGTGTGTTGATTCCGATGGGAACACCTGTGGTGGTGCCTGAAGGTGCTTTTGTACGTGTGACGCAGGAATTGGGTGATTACTTCACAGTGGGTGTGAACGGTAACTTGGTGCGTATTGAAAACAAAGATGCTGATGCCTTAGGTATGGAAGATCGCATCACAGCAAAGCAAGTAGCAGCGTGTACTGCCGATGGCCCTGTTGAAGAATCTGCTGTTTGGGATGCTTTGCGTGAGTGCTATGACCCAGAAATCCCCGTAAACATCGTCGATTTGGGACTTATTTATGATGTGCATATTGTTGATACGGACGAGGGTGGCAATGCAGTAGAAGTCACCATGACCTTAACAGCAGCGGGTTGCGGCATGGGACCATTCTTGGTTGATGATGTGCGCAGCAAACTTTTGGCGGTACATAACGTAACGGACGTGCATGTGGAATTGGTTTTTGATCCACCGTGGGACCGTGCCATGATGTCAGAATTAGCCAAGCTGAAACTGGGTATGTTTTGACGAAGTCCGCGCATGAATCCACATGCTGGGGTTTATGCCTCAACTTATCTGGTTAGTATGCGGCGGCACTTCAGGTCTTGTTGCACCTGATGAGTAAATTACAGCAGGCGCATGGCTGTACCATGTCGCTACACGGGAGTATCTGCATGGATGCGCGAATTCTTTATGAAGGCCTGACATTTGATGATGTATTATTGATTCCACAGGCCAGTAGTGTGGTTCCTCGCTCAGTTACCACAACAACGCGGTTGACGCGGAATATTAGCCTTAATATTCCTGTATTATCTGCTGCTATGGATACGGTGACCGAATCGGGTACAGCTATTGTACTGGCGCAAGAAGGTGGCATCGGGGTGATTCATAAAAACCTTACCCCAGCGATGCAAGCTGCCGAAGTGCGAAAAGTAAAACGTTTTGAAGCGGGCGTTGTTATTGACCCCTTGGTGGTTCGTCCTGATTCAACCTTGTCTGATGTATTGCAATTAGCCAATGATAACAACTTTTCTGGTTTCCCCGTGATTGACGATGATGGCAAGGTGTGTGGTATTATTACCCATCGCGATTTTCGTTTTGAATCAGACCTCCAGCGGAAAGTAGCCGAGATGATGACCAAACGGGATCGTTTGGTTCATGTCGAGCCTGGCACTTCACTTGAGCGTTGCACTGCCTTGTTCCGTGAACATCGCATCGAGAAACTCCCTGTACTCAATCATGACGGTAGCCTGCATGGTATGATTACCGTGCGTGATATTGAAAAAGCATCGGCAAACCCTAATGCCGTGCGTGATGAACGTGGGCGATTATTGGTTGCCGCAGCCATTGGTGTGGGCGATGCAGAAATGCAGCGTTTTGAAGCTTTGATGGCAGAAGGTGTTGATGCTGTTGTAGTAGATACAGCGCATGGTCATTCTGCTGGTGTGATTGAGCAAGTGCGTCAAATTAAGCAGCAATATGGTGATCGCATTCAGGTCATTGGTGGTAATATTGCCACTGCCGAAGCCACACGTGATCTGATTGCCGCTGGTGCTGATGCGGTAAAAGTCGGTATTGGTCCTGGTTCGATTTGCACCACACGTATTGTTGCTGGTGTTGGCGTACCACAATTAACCGCGATTATGCAATGTGCAGATGCAGCGCGAGAAGCAGGGGTTCCTGTGATTGCTGACGGTGGCATTAAGTTTTCGGGTGATTTTGCTAAGGCAATGGCGGCTGGTGCATCGGTATGTATGTTTGGTTCGATGTTTGCAGGCACGGATGAGGCACCAGGTGAGAAGATTCTTTATCAGGGTCGTTCATTTAAATCTTACCGTGGTATGGGTTCTATCGGCGCGATGAAGAAGGGCAGCAAGGATCGTTACTTCCAAGGTGATGTGGAAGAAGTGATGAAGCTGGTTCCTGAAGGTATCGAGGGGCGTGTGCCTTACAAAGGTGCGCTGGCAGACATTATGCATCAACTGATGGGTGGTTTGCGCGCAGCCATGGGCTATGTGGGCGCAGATTCGATTGCTAGCTTGCATGAGCGAGCGCGCTTTGTAAAAATTACAGGTGCAGGCTTGCATGAATCACATGTTCATGATGTAACGATTACGGAAGAAGCACCAAACTACCGTATGGAACGTTAAAGATTAGGGCTTAGCTATAAAAAAGCCGCCAATTATGTTGGCGGCTTTTTTTATGATTTTTTTGCTTTGTTTTTCCATAAATAATAGAAAAACACTGCAATAGCGAAACCGAATATGCCGCCCATCGTTGCCAGCCCACCGAGAATTGCAACGATTAATAAGCCTTGATCCGCAGGCAGACCATGATGGGTGCGCTCCATGATTGCAGGCACGCTCACCGCTAGCAGAATAATACCTGTGATGATAACCCCGATGTAGACTTTAATGTGTTTGAGCCACACTCGTTCTGCTTTGGCGATATGCACGGATACACCACAGGCGGGACACGTTTTTTCATCTTCCATCATACCTCGTTGGCAAGATGGGCATAGGTTTACGCTCATTTTGTTTCCTTTGGTTTTTTAACATGGTTGTGTGATCCACACAACAAACGAGCCTGGCGTTTTGATGCGCTGTGGTAACAATGTTTCATTGCACACGGTGGCAGAAAGTCATGCCCGTTAGCATCATAAAAAAAGGCTGCGCAAGCACAGCCTTTTTTATGTGTGTGTTCAAATAATCAAGGGCAAAATGAAGCGATTTCAGCCATGTTACCACGAACAGCAGCCCAGCCCATGCCGAGGTTGGTTTTTTTGCTGGTGATTAACACCATCAACGCATCAGGCTTGCCTGAAACTGAAGCTAAAAAGTGATAAGTGTTGTCAGAAGTCATTTGAATTTCGGAGAATTTACCACCATTATCATCACCACGTTGCGCTGCTAACATTTTATACACAGCGGAGATGTTACGACCGCGCATCATATCAACAGCGGCAGCTCCAACAGCATCCAAGTAGGACTGTGTGAAGTAAGGAACATTGTGGCAAGCTCCGAGGATCAAACCAGTGTTCAAGTCCACGACACCACAGCCCAACGCACCATCAACATCGTTGACTACATTTTTTAATGTATCATTTAAACTCATTATCCATCTCCCACGACTGCTGAGCAGTCCTTTTTCATCGTTTATGCAACGACCTCATTTTTGTTCTTATTTTGAGGAATGAAGAACACGTGCCAACAGTACATCAGGATCAATTTGAAATGAAGCATTTTCTCCACTCGAGCTTTGCCCTGCATCTTCTTTGATGATTTTAGCAATTGCTTCTGCTGTATTGCGGCTACGGCTGAGCACAGTACCCATATTTGCATCAGCACGACCAATAGAGGTGAGAATAAGATTCCCTGCATACATGGTAGCGATAGTGATGCTATCGGTTTCACTCAAGACGGTTTTACTAAGGTGGTTTTCGTCATGGGTGGCTTGTGCGGTGAGTGCATCGCCTAAGGAGATGATGGAGGAGCTCATGGCTGCAACTGCATCCACCTCAATTTCATCATCGGTGCTGCAAGCGGCCATAAGCAGACCATCAGGACTGGCTAAAATACTGGCAACGACACAGTCAAACTCATGCACTAAGGCACTTAACGCTTGTTGTGCTTGTTGCTTGCCACTATCGCTAATGGCAAACGAAGTTTCTGATTGTTGCATGATTACCTCATTTTTAACAGGGTTTAGTATGGAGCGAGATACTACCGTTGAACGTTGCGCAAGCCTAGTGTTTCGCTACGCTAAGCGTTCGTGTCGCTAATGCCTTGTGACTTCAAATATTCTTCGTAAGTGCCTTGGTAGTCCACAATACCATCGGCAGTAAGCTCGATGATGCGAGTTGCCAAAGAAGATACAAACTCACGATCATGACTGACAAAAATAAGCGTACCAGGGTAATGCTCTAAGGCTAAGTTTAATGATTCGATGAACTCCATATCCATGTGGTTGGTTGGCTCATCCAATAGCAAAATGTTTGGGTCTTGGAACATAAACTTGCCGAAAAGCATGCGCCCTTGTTCGCCACCTGATAGGGCGTGAACTGATTTTTTAATATCATGCTGATTGAACAGCATGCGCCCAAGGTTGCCTCGCACCTCTTGCTCGCCATGCTCTTCTTTTTTCCATTGCGCCATCCAGTCAAACAGCGTGATGTCTTCTCGGAAGTCACCCGAATGATCTTGGGCGTAATAGCCAATGGAGGCATTTTCTGACCATTTGATCACTCCTTGATCGGCCTCAAGGTCACCAGCTAAACAGCGTAGTAGGGTAGTTTTACCAATACCATTAGGACCAATCACAGCAACACGTTCACCGACAGTGACCATCAGATCAAAATTTTCAAAGAGGGGAGTATCATCGAAAGATTTGCCCAAGCCTTTAAGCTCCAATGCCGTGCGGTACAGCTTCTTGCCTTGGTTGATGCGGATGTATGGGCTTACACGACTGGAAGGCTTCACTTCTTCTAGTTGGATTTTTTCAATCTGTTTCGCACGTGATGTAGCTTGGCTGGATTTAGAAGCGTTCGCAGAAAAACGACTCACAAACGCTTGTAACTCAGAGATTTGTGCTTTTTTCTTGGCATTGTCGCTAAGCAAACGTTCACGCGCTTGTGTCGATGCCATCATATAAGCATCGTAATTACCTGGGTAGATGCGTAATTCACCGTAATCCATATCCGCCATATCCGTGCATACAGCATTGAGGAAGTGACGGTCATGGGAAATAATAATCATGGTGCAATCACGCGCCAATAAGATACCTTCTAACCAGCGAATGGCGTTGATGTCCAAGTTATTGGTAGGTTCGTCCAGCAACAATACCTCAGGGTTACCAAACAGGGCTTGCGCCAATAATACGCGCAGCTTTTTGCCTGGAGCCAAGGACTTCATCGGACGGTCATGTTCTTCCACGGCAATGCCCATGCTGAGCAATAAATCGCCAGCATCAGCTTCGGCACTGTAGCCATCAAGTTCGGCAAATTGCTCTTCTAGTTCGCCTGCTCGCATGCCGTCTTCTTCGCTGAGTGTATCTTGGGCATAGAGTTGTTCGCGTTCTTCTTTCAGCTTCCAGAGTTCGGCATGCCCCATAATCACCGTGTCCAACACGGTGAAGGCATCAAAAGCGAAATGATCCTGGCGTAATTTACCCATGCGTTGATGGGCATCCATTTGTACGGTGCCAGCAGTGGGCGTTAAATCACCACCAAGAATTTTCATGAATGTGGATTTGCCACAGCCATTGGCTCCGATCAGTCCATAGCGATGGTGGTCGCCAAATTTAACGGACACATGCTCAAAAAGGGGTTCGTTCCCGAATTGCATGGTAATGCCGGATGTTGCTATCACATCATACTCCTGATGATTGGGCGTGTTCTGGTAATGGTTCGATCAGCCCAGAAGGGTCTTGATGAATCAATATATCGGCCGATGGGTAAGCTTGTTGAATGGTAGCTTCTACCTCATCAGCAATACGGTGTGCTTCGCGTAGCGGCAGCGTGCCATCCAATACCAAATGCAATTGAATGTAGTAACGTGCGCCAGATTTGCGGGTGCGTAGGTCGTGGACGCTTTCTGCCTCTGGGTGCAGTAACGCCAAGCCTTTGATGTTCTCTCGCTCTTCATCGGGTAATTCGCGATCCATCAGTTCATTCCATGCCTGTTGGATGATGTCCCACGCGCTATAAAGAATGAAGCAAGCAATGGCTAAACCGAATAGTGCATCAAAACCAGCCCAACCCCAAGCTGCGAGCATCAGTGCCAGTATGACTCCAAGATTGGCATAAAGATCTGTCTTATAATGCAAGGCATCGGCCTGAATGGCGGTTGAGTGTGTTATGTTTACCACATGACGTTGAAAGGCGAGGAGCAATAGGGTTAATACAATGGATAAGCTCATAACGATCAAGCCGACTTCTACCGCCTCAATGGCTTGCGGATGCCATAAACGACGAATGCTCTCTAAGGCTAAAAAGATGGCTGAACCTGCGATAAACATCGACTGACCCATGCCAGAGAGGGCTTCAGCCTTGCCGTGACCAAAACGATGTTCATGATCTGGTGGCATCAAGGCATGGCGTACCGCTAGCATATTGAGTAAGGATGCAAAGGCATCAAGGCAGGAATCCAACAGCGTGGCAAGAATGCTAACCGAGTCAGTCAAAAACCAGGCCAGTAGTTTAGCGATAATTAAAATCGTAGCCACAGACACGGAAGCCCATGTTGCCAGCTTCATTAAACGTTCTGTTTCTGGGCTTACCTTATGAGATGTGTGTGTATCCATCCGTTGTAATTATGACTTGTTGGCAGAGAACATGGTTCCCACACCTTCATCGGTAAGTAGCTCCAGTAACACGGCATGGGGTACACGGCCATCAATAATATGCGCGTGTTCAATACCATGCGCGATGGCATCGGTACAGCAGCTAACTTTGGGGATCATGCCACCAGCAATGATGCCTGTGTCAATCATGGTGTCAGCTTGTTTCGTCGTCAGTTCATTGCATAGTTGTTTGTCTTGATCCAACACCCCTGCAACATCGGTTAACAAGATGAGTTTATTGGCATTCATGGCGCAAGCAACGGCAGCAGCAACCAAGTCGGCATTGATGTTATAGCTTTGACCTTTCGCTTGGTGATAACCAACAGGGGCAATAACAGGAATAAAGCGATCCTGTTCAAGCAATCGCAATATATCGGTGTTAACTTTATGGACTTTGCCAACATGACCAAGATCAATGATTTCAGGAACATCTAAAGCAGGGTTGTTGCGTTGCATCTGCATTTTTCTGGCACAAATCAGACCCGCATCTTTACCTGATAATCCGACAGCGCGACCACCAGCACGGTTGATGTTGGCAACAACCTCTTTGTTAACCTTGCCAACGAGTACCATTTCCACCATGTCCATGGTTTCATCGTCGGTGACGCGCATACCGTCAATAAACTCAGACTTTTTACCTGTTTTTTGCAACATCTGACCGATTTGCGGACCGCCGCCGTGTACCACAATAGGGTTGATTCCTACTTGTTTTAGTAAGGTGATATCTTGTGCGAAGCTAGCCTTCAGGTCTTCTGCAACCATTGCATTACCGCCGTATTTGATGACGATAACTTGACCTGCGAGATATTGTAGGTGAGGCATTGCCTCAATCAATGTATTGGCAATATTGGTGGCGTGTTTCATGCTTGTGCCTTGTTATAAGGTTCGTGATCTAATAGGTGTTGCCACAACAGCATCGCTCCACAAACAGCAAACGTTGCGCCGATGCTGAGCATCAGGTAGTTATTGTTAGGGTTGGCTAATTGTTGCCCCAATGGCAGGAAGATCAATGCCGCTGGGGCAAGCAGTGCAAGACGCGTCCAAGCTACCGATTGTTTGAGCATGACACAGGCTGCACCAGGTACCGAAAGTAGCGCGAATAGGGTTAATGCGATCCAATGATTTTCAGGATCCACCATGGTTAAATGATCCATCATAGACATGCTTGTTGTGGTATCCACGCGACTGTCAAAAAAAGCTGCTAAAAGCAGTAAGGATACGCCAGTGATTGACCATAAAAGCCAACCAATCCAACGGCGGCGACGTACAGCATGATTGACCCATACACCGTTACCCAACACATACATCAGCGCGGCAAAAAATATCCCCCAAGGGGCAAGTTCAAAGTGAATCATAGTAACTCCAAAATGATGATGACGAGATTGCTAGTGGCAAAGGACAATGCCAAAGGGTAGTTAAGAGGCAGGCTCTGCGTGTTTTAACCAAATTTGCCATTCGGGATCTTCCAAGCCGAACAGTTCAGGGAATTCCTGATAAATCCACCCTTGGTAAACTGGGTGATCTTGTTTGAGCACACGAATGAAAGCGGCAGGGTTATCCACTGTGTTGTCTTCAATATAGCCCTGTTTACCTACACGCAGGTGTTGTGCTGTGCCTAGCAGTTCAATGGTTAGGTCGCGATGGTGAACAATGCTGTCGCTATCGAGGTGGTAATCCCATCGTTGGGCACGGTGTTTGCTCAGGATGATAATATCCGCAGCCATACCTTTTTTGATCGACCAAGCGGGAGGCTCTTGGTTTACATTCGTGTTGGTATGTTTGTCATTGCTGGGTTGCATGGGGATCATCCACTCAATTTGAGTAAGATTGTCGTTTTCGCAACCGTGAAGGAAAAGTGCAAAGAAGGGTAGAAGCAACAAGAAGCTACGGCGCAAAGCTGTTCCAAACATGGCGCACTCCTTGAACGTTCACCTGTTGGTGATAGCCCCTGCGCTTGGACGCGCTTAACTGTGGGGCTGACAGTGATAAGTGGCGGAGAGAGAGGGATTCGAACCCTCGATAGGTTTTAGCCTATACACCCTTAGCAGGGGCGCGCTTTCAGCCACTCAGCCATCTCTCCGTTGAACTCGCCCATTGTCTCGCAACAAGCGTTTCAGAGCGCGGCATTATGGCGAGAGAATATGGCTTGGCAAGTTTTTTTATCTTAAGTTGTTCATGGAAGGTTGTAACGATTGTGTGAAACCTTGGTTTGTGATGGGGGCTTTGCCAAGCGTGGTGGTTCAAGCAAGGGCGTAATGAGCTATGCTCGTTAAGGCTTGCGTGGGTGAAAGCGTATTTCATTGCGCTTGAAGACGCTGTATTGCTCCCGTGGCAAGGTGAAAGGCGCGGCTGCTTGAATTGCTGCAATCAGGGTTTGATCCAAGCTGGACTGCCCCGAACTTTCCAATACCGTGATTTTACGGATGCTGCCATCGCGATTTAACTCAACCCGCACCAAAGGGTCACGGCTTGTGCGTGACAAACCATGTGGCACCTTCCATTGTCGCTGTACCGCTGATTGCATCATGGCAATATAACGCTCCAATTCGCGCTTTGATAATTGCCGCCCCATCAATTCCGCTTTATCAATACGCGGCGCAGTGTGTTTGCTTGATTGCTGTGGACGATGAGATTGCGCAGGCGCAAATGGATCAAAGTCAGGCTCGGCTTTTGCCTTCGTTTTTTGTGTCGCAGGTGTCGCTTTTTTCGGTATCACCTTGGGCTTCACAGGCTCAGGTGGTTTTACAGGCTCAGGTGGTTTTACAGGCTCAGGTGGTTTTACAGGCTCAGGTGGTTTCACAGGCTCAGGTGGTTTCACAGGCTCAGGTGGTTTCACAGGCTCAGGTGGTTTCA
>CAZYAI010000002.1:157152-163609 GCA_964645625.1 uncultured Zetaproteobacteria bacterium | reverse complement strand
TCCATTTTGAGGGATATGAAAAACGGGGGTAAAAACAGGATATTTCGACACCCTACGTCCAAGCCGAAGCTTCGGGTTCATCCACGCCATGTTCGTAGGCGTAACGCTGGCAATCGAGCTGGCGATTGCGCAGGGCTTCCTTCACATGTGCGCCAGCAATGCGCAACTGCGGCACGCGGTCAATCACGTCAATAGCCAGTGAAAAGCGGTCGATTTCGTTAGCAATGGCAAGCTCCAACGGCGTATTGATACTGCCATGTTCCTTGTAGCCACGAACATGCAGGTTGCGGTGGTTGGTGCGACGATAGGCCATACGGTGAATCAGCCAAGGGTAGCCGTGGAAGTTGAAAATAATTGGCTTATCGGTGGTGAACAGGCTGTCAAAATCGCGGTCACTGAGGCCATGTGGGTGCTCATCATCGGGTGTCAGCTTGTAGAGATCGACTACGTTGATGAAGCGGATTTTCAGCGCGGGAAAATGTTCGCGCAGCAGCATGGTTGCCGCCAAAGCTTCTTTCGTCGGCACATCACCCGCACTGGCCATGACCACATCTGGTTCGCTGCCCTGATCGTTACTCGCCCATGACCAGATGCCAATGCCACGTGTGCAGTGACGGATGGCTGACTCCATGTCCAAATATTGCAGGTGCTGCTGCTTGTCGGCGACGATGACATTGATGTAATCGGTGCTTTTCAGGCAGTGGTTGGCCACCGACAGCAGGGTATTCACATCTGGTGGCAAATAAATGCGGGTGACTTTCGGGCTCTTGTTGACCACCAGATCAAGAAAACCAGGATCCTGATGGGTAAAGCCGTTGTGATCCTGCCGCCAGACGGTGGAGGTGATCAGCAGATTTAGCGAGGAGACTGGTGCTCGCCAAGGAACAGCCTTACTCATTGCCAGCCATTTGGCGTGCTGATTGAACATCGAGTCAATCACATGCACAAAGGCCTCATAAGTGGAAAAGAAGCCGTGTCGTCCGCTGAGCAGATAACCCTCCAGCCAGCCTTCCAGCGTATGTTCAGAGAGCATTTCCATCACCCTACCATCGGCACTGAGATGACCACCGTCGGCATCTTCTGGGCGTGTTTCTGCCAGCCAGCACTTGCCACTGACCTGATAGATGTCATCAAGTCGGTTGGAGCTGTTTTCATCTGGACTGAAGACGCGGAAATTACCCATGTTCTTACGCATAATATCGCGCAGGAATCGCCCCAGCGGACGGGTGTTTTCTGCCTGATCGACACCAGGTTGTCCGACGGCGTGGGCATATTGCCGATAATCAGGCAAACGCAGTGAGCGACGCAACAGCCCACCATTAGCATGTAAGTTGGCACTCATGCGACGCTCACCAGTGGGTGTCATTTGTCGATATTGGGCACGCAATGTACCGTTCTCGTCAAATAATTCCTCAGGCAGGTAGCTTTGCAGCCATTGTTCCAGTTGTTGTAAGTGCTGCGGGTTCTCGCGCACGCCGCCAAGCGGTACCTGATGCGCTCGCCAGAAGCCTTCGACGTGATGACCATCGACTTGCTTCGGTCCTGTCCAACCCTTGGGTGAACGCAGCACAATCATTGGCCAGCGCGGACGTACCACCTCGCCGCCATGACGAGCCTGCTGCCAGATGCCACGAATCGCCGCCAAGCAATCATCCATTGTCGCCGCCATTTGTTGGTGCATATTTGTAGGGTCATCACCTTCGACAAAATATGGCTGCCAGCCATAACCCTGCAACAGGCTGCGCAGTTCTTCGTCGGGAATACGCGACAGCAGTGTCGGGTTGTTAATTTTGTAGCCATTGAGATGCAGTACTGGCAGCACCGCGCCATCGCGAGCTGGATTGAGAAATTTATTGCTATGCCAAGAGGTCGCCAGTGCGGCGGTTTCAGCTTCGCCATCGCCAACCACTACGGTGACGATCAGATCAGGGTTATCAAAGGCCGCGCCAAAGGCGTGCGAGATCGAATAGCCCAATTCACCACCTTCATGGATGGAGCCAGGCGTTTCTGGCGTGCAATGACTACCAATGCCACCAGGGAAGGAGAACTCACGGAAGAACTGGCGCATGCCCTCCTCATCCTCACTCTTATTCGGGTAGATTTCGCTATAGTGCCCCTCCAGATAGACTGGTGCCAATACGCCTGGTGCCCCATGCCCTGGTCCGGCTAGAAAAATGGATTGTACCTCATGCTCGACAATCAGCCGGTTCATATGGCTATAAATAAAGCTCAGACCAGGGCTGGATCCCCAGTGACCCAGTAGCCGCTGCTTGATGTGTTCGCACTGCAAGGGCTCGCGCAACAGTGGATTATCACGCAGATAGATCATGCCTGCGGCCAGATAATTGCAGGCGCGCCAGAACCCATCGATGACTTTCAGTTGCTCAGCAGATAAAGGTTGTCGTTTCATGGTTGCCTCCGAAAGCCAGCAACCTTCGGTCTTCGCGTGACATGGTCAACACATGTGCTGAGGGGTTAGCATTACCGCCAACCTTTACAGCATTTAGCAGGTATCTAGTGCAAATAAGATGAGCCAGCGGCGGCTTCCCTTTTAAGACGGGACGCACGTACACTACAAGACCATCATGTAGGTTGGGTTGAGGCACGAAACCCAACAAAGTAGCTAAGGCATCACGATGATGTAGCAATCTATATCATGCGATTAAGCCCCTTGTTGTTGCATTGCCTGAATGGCTGTTAGGGCAATGGTATAAACAATATCTTCTTCGCTAGCCCCACGGGACAGATCATTCACGGGCTTGCTCAAACCTTGCAGCATCGGCCCCATACTTACCACGTGGGCACTGCGTTGCACCGCCTTATACGTGGTGTTGCCTGTATTCAAGTCGGGGAAGATAAATACATTTGCCTGACCCGCAACGTTGCTGCTGGGTGCTTTGCTTTTGCCGACCGACAAGGTGGAGGCTGCATCGTATTGCAATGGACCATCAATCACCATTGCTGGGCGCAGCGTTTGGGCGATAGCCGTAGCACGGCGCACCTTCTCTACATCGTTACCACTGCCGGAATCCCCCGTGCTATAACTGATCATCGCAACACGCGGTTCTAGACCAAATTGTTGCGCCGAATCGGCACTTTGTATGGCGATGTGTGCTAACTGCTCGGCATCGGGGTTGGGGTTGATGGCGCAATCACCATAAACCACCACTTGATCGGGCAGGCACATAAAAAAGATTGAAGACACCAAGCCGCCCGCGCCATCGCTTGCACCAATCAATTGTAAGGCAGGACGCACGGTGTTGGCGGTGGTGTGTAGCGCGCCAGAAACCAGCCCGTCAACTTCGCCATTGGCAAGCATCATGGTTGCCAGCACGACGGTATCTTGCAATTGGTCGGCGGCCATATCCGCCGTTAAACCTTTGTGCTGGCGCAGCTTGACCATGGCTTCGATGTATTGCCCACGCACCATTTCGGGGTCGATAATCGTTAGACCCGCCTCCAGCTCTAAGCCATGTGCTATTGCAATATCATGAATGCGCTTGGGGTTGCCGAGCAGCACGCAATGAGCAATGCCACGTTGTTGGCATTGTTGTGCGGCAAAAATCGTGCGCGGCTCTTCGCCTTCGGGCAGTACAATGCGCTGTGCCTCGCGACTGGCGTGGCGCAATAGTTGGTAGCGAAAGGCAGCAGGCGAGAGTCGCCGTTTGCGGTGCAAGGCGCAACGTGTTTTTAGCCACGAGGTATTCAAATTATGGGCAACATGGGTGCATGCTTGCTCAATGCGCACCAAGTCATCCGAGGCAACCTCGTTAGGCATGTGTGATAACATGGCAGCAGTGTTGTAGGAATCATCGGCAACTTGTAAAACAGGCAGTCCTGTCTGTAACGCTGGCTGGCAAAGCTTCATGACATTATCGCTGGGCTGTAGGTTGCCTGTGAGCAAAATACCAGCCAACGGCACGCCGCTCATGGCAGACATACAGATGGCAACAAACACATCATCGCGATCACCAGGTACAATCAGCAAACTATCGGGCGTATAGACGCTTAAGGTATTCGCCAGCGTCCTGCCGCAGAGGGCGATATGGCGCACCCGCCGTTGTGTTATATCACCTGCATAAAGTACCCGTGCTTGAATAAACGCTGCAATATCACTGGTGCGACTCGCCTGAAGTTCGGCGGCGTAAGGAATACAACCAATCAGTGGCATGGCATAGCTTGGCTCGCTCACGGCATGTCGGCATTGGTTAAGCACCACGCCAATTAACGCTGTGTTGTGATCCTCAGCAAAGGCACTGGCGGCGTATTCAATATGGGCGTTCACATCATCAGCGGGTTTGGCAACCAACACCACCTCGGCATCCATTGCTTGCGCCATAATGCTATTAAGTTTGGCAGCAAACGGCACACGAGCATCGGCAACCAGACCTTCGATGACCACCACATCGTTGTGACGCATACTGTGACGGTAGCGAGCAATGACTTCTTCTAACAACTGCCCTTCACGACCATCAGAAAGCATCGCCTCGGCCTGCTGCAAAGCAATAGGCTGTGGCGGTTTAATGCTGCTGATTTGCTGCACCAAGTGGGTCGAGCGTTCGATGCCAGTGTCGGTGTAATGTTGTTGTGCAATAGGTTTGCAAAACCCTGTGCGGATACCTAATTGATCCAATGCGCGCACCATACCCAGGCACACCGTTGTGAGCCCAGAGCCAGCACCATGTGCGACGAAGAAAAAAGCGTGTTTATTCATTAGTAATTCTCATTGTGAGTTGAAAGTTTGAAGACCAGTGCCAGAAACACAGATGTCATTGCGGACTTGATCCGCAATACCGCATCAAGTGCGGCATGACGGAGTGAACCGACGCAAGAACTGGATGCCGCATCGAGCGCGGCATGACCGAAGGAAACCACGTCATTGCGGATGTTGGGTAAGTTGGTGTGTATAGCGGGCAATCATGGCTTCTTCATTGGTTGTAATCACCAACACAGGGCATGCGGATTCGTCGCTGGATATGAATCCTTCGCTTTGTTGACCGTGTTGGGCATTGCGTGCGGGGTCGAGTTTTAGCCCCAAAAGCGTCAAGTGTGCCACCGTTTGTTGGCGAATTGCTGCTGCATGTTCACCCATACCACCAGTAAACACAACAGCATCGATCCGCGCCAACGCACAACTCAGCCCCGCCAAGGCTCGCGCCAAGCGGTAGCAAAATACATCAATCGCTTGTGCTGCTTCGTGGTGCCCATCTGCTGCTGCGGCAAGCAGAGTGCGCATATCATTGCTTAATTGTGACATCCCCAATAGTCCAGATTGCTGATTCAAACAGGTGGTGATTTCATCGAGTGACATGCCACTGCTTTGCGCCATGAACGCAGGTAAGCTGGGGTCAACATCACCGCTGCGTGTACCCATGACCAGCCCTTCCAGCGGTGTCAGCCCCATGGTGGTGTCCACACTGATGCCCTGCTTGATCGCCGTGGCACTGCAACCATTGCCCAAGTGAACGGTGAGCATATTGCAATCATGCAGCGGGCGAGCCAGTAATTGTGCGGCTTGTTGTGCCACATAATGATGGCTGGTACCGTGGAAGCCATAGCGGCGTACACCAAAATCCTTATACCAAGACATCGGTACAGCATACAAAAAAGCATGCGGCGGCAGGGTGTGATGAAAGGCGGTGTCAAATACGCCAACATGTGGAACATGCGTCACATGGTGCATCGCGGCGCGAATGCCAAGCATGTTGACGGGGTTGTGTAGCGGTGCCAAATGAGCGACTTTTTCGATCTCGGCAATGCTGTTGTGGTCAAGCAACGTCGGCTGAATAAACCGCTCACCACCATGAACGATACGATGCCCCACCGCAGTAATCACCACCACAGGCAGGGACTCACGCAGAGCCGCAAGCAGGGTGGCAATGGCTGATTCATGATCCAGCTGCAGGCTTCCACCTTGCTGTTCACAACCCACCGACCACGTCCAAGAAGCTTGTTCACTATGAAGCTGCTCGGCCATACCGTGAGCAAGGATGCGTTCCTCAGGCATGGCAAGCAAAGCCATTTTGACCGAAGAACTGCCGCAATTTATCACCAAAACCGTTGTTGTATGCATCATGTGTTATCCTGTTTCATCATCTGCGGCGCATAGTAAGTAGGCTGTGGACGAAGTGAACCCCAACAAGCATGGGTATGAATGTGGCGACTACAGTGTAAGCAAAGAAACAATGACGCGACAGAGTTACACCATGATGTGACAAGGTCATGGCAATCTTATTGTTGTTTTGGAGTAGTATTATGAACCGTTCTCTATCTGCATGGCACGCGCTGTTTGCGTTGGTGTTTGCATTAGGCATGTTCGCCATGCCAGCTTATGCCTCAGGCATGAATCCTTGCGCTGCTAACCCTTGCGCTGCCAACCCTTGCGCTGCCAACCCTTGCGCTGCCAACCCTTGCGCTGCCAACCCTTGCGCTGCCAACCCTTGCACCGCCAACCCTT
>CAZYAI010000002.1:0-157052 GCA_964645625.1 uncultured Zetaproteobacteria bacterium | reverse complement strand
GCACCGCTAACCCTTGCACCGCTAACCCTTGCACCGCTAACCCTTGCACCGCTAACCCTTGCACCGCTAATCCTTGTGCTGCTAATCCTTGTGCTGCCAATCCTTGTGCGGCTAAAGTTGCTGCCAACCCCTGTGCTGTGAAAGCCATTAAACGCCCCGCGCATTACACCCCAGTAACAGGCGACCACGCTGCCTTAGCGCGTAAAGGTAAAGCGCTGTTTAACGATGAATCCTTGTCCCTCAATGAAACATCATGTGCCGCCTGCCATGATGGTCATGCGATGTTTAAAAAGTCTTTCAGCAATCCTTACCCCCATCACGTCAATATGGCAAAAGCCAAGTTTGATATTGACCCTATCCACCTCGATGAGATGGTTCAGCTATGTATGATTGTACCAATGGCAAGCAAACCATTCGCTTGGGATTCGCAAGAACTCGCAGCCATGGTGGCCTACCTACAAGACGTACAGCGTGACTTCATCAAAGCACAGAAGTAATTCAGATTAAAATCTGCAATGGTATAAAAAAGGCGACCTTCAGGTCGCCTTTTTTATTACCCCCTTAAATCGTGCGGTGTTGTGACCGTATTGGGTGTGACATATTGGTTTGCCTAACAGTATTTGTGAATCATTTAGGTTATATGCATAGTTGGGGAGTTTTCCGTGGGATTTCTTCAATGATGCCATAGCATCGGAAGCACCGCACGGAAGGATGGGCATGGCATTTTGACGCGCTGTGCGACAATGTTCCATGGCACAGAATAGCAAAAGCTTATGCCCGTTAACGTGGATCACATGTTTCATGTGAAGGAGAGGATGGGACTCATCATGTTGTACACAATCAACCAATACGATAGCGAAACTTGCACCATGCAATGGTGTGAAACGTTGGTGTTATAATGCGCTGGACTGTGTCAAATCAACTTACGATGGGACGCATGGTGTTGATTCCCTTGCTGCTGTTTGCTTTTTACGCCCTGCCTGCACCATTGTCTTATTATGTATCGGCGGTGATCTTTGCCTTGGCATCGTTCACCGATTGGTTGGATGGTTATATTGCACGGAAACGGGGCGAAGTAACGGCCTTTGGTCGCTTCCTTGACCCTGTAGCGGATAAATTATTGGTTGCTTCTTCCTTGGTATTGCTGGTGGAAGCTGGCTTTGTGGCAGGGGTGTTGGCGATTATTATTATTGGTCGAGAAATCTTGATCGGCGCATTGCGGGAGTGGTTGGCTGAACAGGCCGAAGTGGTGCATGTTTCGCAATGGGGAAAATGGAAAACTGCCGTGCAAATGATTGCCATTGAAGCGTTGTTATTGCATGAGTCCTTGTATGACGTACCCATGCACACACTTGGCACGTGGTTGCTATGGCTTGCTGCTGCATTAACCCTGTGGTCAGGCTATAAATACCTTCGCGCCGCATGGCCGAAGTTGCTATAAAAGTAGGAAGATAAACTGTGGAAAGCATACTCGCACTCTTAAACTTTGAACTCTTTCACATCAATAACACCGCTGTTACACCGTTGGCATTATTGATTTCTATCACCATCTTCAGTGCTGGTTTTTGGCTGGGGGCGCACAGTCGCCGTTTCTTAAACAACATCATTCATATGCGTTTTGGTATTCCACGCAATACGGCTTTTGCCATCTCAACCATTGTGTTTTACATCATCGTTGTCGCTACGATTATGATGTCTTTATCAGCGATTGGGTTTGATTTGCGCAATGTAGCTATTGTTGCAGGCGCGTTATCGGTGGGTATTGGTCTGGGCTTACAGTCCATTGCCAACAATTTTATGTCGGGTTTGTTGCTGCTGTTCGATCGCTCTATTCGGGTTGGTGATTATATTGAGTTAGGGGATGAGTTGCGCGGTCACATCGAAGAGATCCGCGTGCGCTCTACCATTATTAAAACCAATGATAATGTCGAAATGATTGTGCCAAACAGTCGTTTTATGTCCGAACAGGTGATTAACTGGACCTTGTCGGACACCATTAAACGCGCCCACGTCCCTTTTTCGGTGGCTTATGGTAGCGATGTAGACCGTCTGTATGAAGTGATTTTGGCAACGGCACAAACGCTGCCGCATGTGGTGTTGGATCGTGCTGATTTCACACCGCAATTATGGTTCCTAGAAATGGGTGAATCGTCGTTGAATTTTGAACTGATTGTATGGGTTCATCGCGATGCTGCGGTACGCCCCCGTGGTACACGCAGTGTGTATTTGCGGCATATTCACCGCGCCTTGTTAGACAATCAGTTTGAAATTCCTTTCCCACAGCGTGATTTACACATCAAATCTGCGGTGCCATTACCCTTTACCCAACAAGGCAAGGAAGCCCGTGAATAAAGCTGTTTTTTTGGCCGATGAACAGGCAACCACAACGCAAGCGGAACAACTGGCAAAACAGCTTCAAGCAGGTGATTGCATCACCCTTTCAGGTGATTTAGGAGCAGGGAAAAGTTTTTTTGCTCGCGCTGTGATGCGCGCTTTGGGGGTGCGCGATCATGCCATGCCCAGCCCCAGTTTTTCGTTAATTGAAGAATATGATGCTGCCAATGGTGTGCGTGTAGCACACATGGACTGGTATCGTCTGCACGATGCCGAAGAGGTAACCATGCTGGGTGTTCATGATTATTTTCAGCCGCCATGGGTTACATTGATTGAATGGCCCGAGCGAGCAAGTCATATACTGCCGCCTGCTTGTACACGTGTGGTGCTGCATCCTGATTGCGATAATATACATGCACGTTGGTTCACTATTGAGCAATAATAGCTACAGTGCGCCCATGAACACATTTTTTTCACGCCTATGGATTGCTGTTATGGTGGTATCTTGCCTGCCTGCGATAAGTGCTGCTGCACAGTGGGATGCCTCATTGTCACCTGCGCTATGGCAATACCGCGAAAGCATGGGAGCTACCGCAGGTTTTAATGCCAATACCCCGTTAACATCCTCAGCTACGGGAGCAGCTATGTTGATGGATGTGCAGATGACCCAACATAGCGGAGCTGTAAGCCTTAACCTTGGTGGCGAGTGGCTCACCAGCTGTGGTAAACAACAAGAAACGTGGCAACAACCGCTACAACAACAACGCAACGATGTGAGCATGCAACATTGGGAGCTTAATGCCGCTGCATATTGGCATACACATTCACCGCTGTTTGCCATCGGTGCATGGGCGGCATTACAAGAAGACACCCAAAAGCGCAGTAACTTTATGGTGAATGGCAGTGCTGTTGCTGCCGCCCTCTCTCGCGAAGTAATTCGTGCATCATGGGCTGGCATATCGCTGATGGGCGATTCAGAGGATCGCTATTTTCATCTGCGTTTGGATGCAGGCATGCCGCTGGCGGTTAAAACCACCAACGATATGCTGCCTGGTACAGCCTTTCATACGCGTCAAGGTATGCGTTTCGCAGCCCGTGCCCATTACCGCATATGGGGTGACGAACAAGGAAGCAACACGCGCATGCTTGCCAGTTACCGCTTCCGAGAATTGGGCAAGGAAGTGCAGACCAGCGCGCTATGGCCAAAAAACAGGTGGCAAGTATTCTCGCTAGGGTTACAACAACAGTGGTAAACCAAACGGCGATCATTCGTGCCTGTGAAGTGCTGTTGGTACTATTAGCAGCATGGCTAATCGCTGGCATGGTGACAAAGCAGGATGCGGTCATGGTATCAGCGACCAGCCAAAGCAGTCATGTGATTGATGATGCTAAAGACGCGCTAAATGAGGTTGTGATTCGTGAAACGCCGCTGTTTGGTGTTGTCGCTGCGGTTAAACCTACGGCTGCACCTGTGGTTCAAGCAGCACCTGCGCCGGTGGTCACCACGCCGCCGCTGTCACTTAAGTTGTGGGGAACGGTGGTCGCAGGTGATGACTCGATCGCTATTCTTGCCGTGGCTAGCGACCCCAAGCAACAAGTCTTTCGCCTACATGCAACGATTAAAGATAGGGTAACACTGAGTCAAGTGTGGAGTGATGCTGTCGAAGTGTTGGATCATGGTCGCAAACGGCGCATCGAACTACGCGAGCCTAATGATTTGACTGCGCCTGCAAACCCTGCCCCCACCGCAAGCTACCCGCCAAAAATGCCAGGTCCGCCAGGTCCTATGGTACAACGCAGCATTAGCCGCAAAGAAATCAACCGTCAAACGCGTAATTTCTCTCAATTATTATCGCAAGCGCGTGTGGTTCCGCATTTTTCCAACGGCAAGGCCGATGGCTTTGTCATCAGCGATATTGTACCGCGCTCCTTATTTCAACAAATTGGTTTGCGCAATGGCGATATTATTCGCAAGGTCAACCAAACAGTCATCAGCAGTGCGGCGCAAGCCATGCAGTTGTACCAGTCCTTGCAGCAAGCCAGCGAAATTCAATTAGAAGTAGAACGCGCTGGTCAACCGCAGACGATCAATTACCATATTCAATGAGAACTCAGGGAGTATCCATGTTTCAACAATACGCACGTTATTTGCTCGTTGCCTGCTTGATTGCTATCGCAATGGCACAGCCAGCTCGCGCTGATGATATTACGCTGAATTTTAAAGATGCCGATATCAGTGCCTTTATTGAGTTCGTGGCGGGTTTTTCAGGCAAAAACTTTTTGGTCGATAACCGCGTCCAAGCCAAGGTTACCGTGGTTTCACCGACACCAATGAGCAAGCAGGAAGCCTACGAGGTCTTCCTATCGGTGTTGGAGATCAATGGCTTTGCCACCGTTGCTGCGGGGCCTATTACCAAGATTGTACCGCGCGCCGAGGGCAAAATGCGTGCCTTGCCCGTGGTTAATGGTCGTGGCATCGATGATGATTCTTTGGTCACCCAGGTCATGCGTTTACGCTATGCCAATGGGCAACAGTTGGTGGCGTTGCTTCGTCCGCTTATTTCACCCAACAGCCATCTGGTCGCCTACCCACGAGGTAATATGTTGCTGCTAACGGATACCGCCAGTAACGTCCAACGGATCCAAAAAATTCTTGATTTAATTGACCGTAAAGATGCCGTCGGTGTGCAGATGTTTTCTTTAAAACATGCCTCGGCTGACAAATTGGCAGCAACCTTGGGTAAGCTGTATAAAAGTGGAGGCATTGCCCCGCCGGGTGCTCCTGCTGGTGGATCTAGCAGCGTACAAGCGATTGCGCATCAACCAGGTAACATCCTGATTGTGGTGGCTGAACCACAGATTGTGAACGAAATAAGCGCGCTGATTGAAAAATTAGACATTGCTCCCCAAGCCGACAGCGGTCGCTTGCAAGTGCGTTATTTAAAGCATGCAACAGCAGCCGATGTTGCCAAAGTTATCACCGAGTTGGTAGGTGGTCAGGCTGCCACTGGCACACCGGGCAAAGCACCTGCGAGTGTGTTATTTTCTGGTGACGTAAAAGTGGTGGCAGAACCCGCTACCAACGCCCTGTTGATTACCGCTGACCCATCGGATATTACCTCGCTTAATCGCATTATTGACAGGCTGGATGTGCAACGCCGTCAGGTACTGGTGGAAGCGTTAATTGTCGAAGTTTCTGCCAATGCTGGCGAACAGTTCGGTATTGAATGGCGCGGCACGGGTGACTTCACCAAGCCAGGTACGACGGTATTGGGCGGCACGACCTTTAACGGCACAGGCAATATTAACGCTGTAGCAGCGAACCCATTTGCCGCCACCAGTGGCTTGGTCGTTGGCATGGTGCGCGGTACGGTAAACTTTGGCGGTACGCAGTTCTTGAACATCGGAGCTTTAGCGCGAGCGATGCAAACCAAGGCAGATACCAATGTGTTATCCACGCCTAATTTGCTGACGATGGATAACGAAGAAGCGGAAATCATTGTCGGTCAAAACGTCCCCTTCATAACGGGGCAAAACCAAACACAGGGCGGCATCGCCAACCCCTTCCAAACGATTCAGCGTAAAGATATTGGTTTGACCTTGCGGGTGAAGCCGCAGATCACCGAAGGCGACACCGTGCGCCTGCAACTGTACCAAGAAATGTCCAGCATCGCCGTGAATGCTGGTGTTCAAGGCTCGGATCTTATCACCAATAAACGCTCGATTAAAACTGTGGTACTGGCGAATAATGGTCAAATCATTGTGCTGGGTGGTTTGATGCGTGATGACAACACAGCCTCGGTGCAACGTGTTCCTTGTATCGGTTCGATTCCTGTCATCAGTGAGCCATTCAAGTTTAGTGACAACACCCATCGCAAAACGAATCTCATGGTCTTTTTGCGTCCACACATTATTAAGTCCAACGATCAGATTCAGGCTTTGACCAATGAGAAATACAATAATATCAAACGATTGTATGAGAAAGAAGTCACTGGCGGTACGATTATCTTCCCACAGAAGGAGCGTAAGCTTCCCGAAGATCTAAAGCCGCAAGCCCCAGTGGCGAAGCCTTAAATGATGGAGCATTGGCAACGCTTATCGGCTGAGCAGATTGATGTAGAACGCACCTTATTGTTGCCACTGCCTGTGTTGCGCCAAGGACCGCTGATTCCGCTGTTGGACGACGGCGACCATGTGCGCATTGCTGTGGCAGAAGATGCCCCTTTGCCGTGGCAGTTGCTCGATGATTACCGCCGCATATTGCAACGGGACGTGAGCCCCGTATGTGTGCCGCGTGATGATATTTTGATGCTGCTCAATCAGGTGTTTGATATGTCATCGGCATCGGCTGAGCAAATGTTGGAAGATATATCCGAGGACGATGACCTCAACCGCAAAATTGAAGAAGTCGGCGACTTGCTGGAATCGGAAGACGATGCGCCAGTGATTCGTTTGGTCAACACGCTGATCTCTCAGGCGATGAAAGACCGTGCCAGTGATATACACATCGAACCGTTTGAGTCTGAGGTGCTGGTGCGCTTCCGTATTGATGGCGTATTGCATACCGTGGTGCGTCCGCCTAAGGGTGTACAGGCGGCGATGATTAGCCGCATCAAAGTGATGGCGAACCTCGATATTGCCGAAAAACGTCATCCGCAAGATGGACGTTACCGCGTCAAGATCGCAGGGCGTGAAGTGGATGTGCGTGTCTCGATTTTACCAACGGCATTTGGCGAGCGGGTGGTGATGCGTTTGCTGGATCGCTCCTCGCGACTGTTGACCCTGCGCGAAATGGGCATGTCCGAAACGCAGTTCCAGCAGATGCGCAAAGTCATTCAAGCGCCGCACGGTATCGCTCTGGTCACAGGTCCTACAGGTTCGGGTAAAAGCACCACCTTGTATGCTGCCTTGATGGAAGTGGATCGCGACAATCACAATGTGATGACCATTGAAGACCCGATTGAATACCAGCTTAGCGGCGTGGCACAAATGCAAGTGCAACCGAAGATCGGCCTGAATTTTGCCGCTGGCTTGCGTTCTATTTTGCGCCAAGATCCAGATATTGTGATGATCGGCGAAATTCGTGATTTAGAAACGGCCGAAATTGCCATCCAAGCCTCGCTCACAGGGCATTTGGTATTTGCCACCTTACACACCAACGACGCACTATCGGCGGCGGTACGTCTGCAAGATATGGGTGTCGAGCCTTATTTGCTGGCTTCCTCATTGATGATGGTGCAGGCACAACGCTTGATTCGTCGTTTGTGTCCACAGTGTCGGCAAGCGCGATCATCCACCGCTGAAGATTGCTTGGTGTTGGAGGTTACCAGCGACGAGCTACCCATCGGCAGTACCATTTATGAGCCCAAGGGCTGTGAACATTGCATGCACACAGGTTTCATAGGCCGTATTGCCATTTACGAAGTGTTTATGATTACCGAAGCTTTGCGTAACGCCATTCACGCAGGGCGCGGTTGGACGGAGCTTCGCCACATCGCCAAACAGCAAGGGATGCGCAGCCTACGTCAAGATGGTGCGCGCCATGTTTTGGCTGGCATTAGCAGCCTTGATGAAGTGTTGCGCGTCTCCAGCGAAGAAGCGATTGAGGTTGAATCGTGAGTCAATTCGCTTGGGAGGCCGTCGATGCCAATGGTCGCCGTCGCAAAGGCGAGATTGATGCCGAATCTGAACGCGCCGCACGGCAAAAACTCAAATCCCAAGGTTTGATGGTACGCCGCCTGCAAGCCCTGCGTAACAACAAAAAAAACAGCAGCACAGGCAAAAGCCATAACGGCAGCCTGAACAACGATGAAACCGCCCTGTTTTTACAGCAACTGGCAACCTTGATTGCCGCAGGCATGCCTTTGGTGGATTCTTTGGACTCCATTGCCACAGGGATGCCACGCGCCAAATCCCAACGCGCCATTGCCCACGTTCGCCAACAATTGCTCGAAGGCAGTGCCTTGGCCGAGGCACTGCGCCACATCGGGTTGGATGATATTGTCTGCAACATGGTCGAAGCAGGTGAAGAAACGGGGCAGCTCGATATTGTTGCCAACCGCCTTGCTGAGTTGTTGGACAATCGCCGCCGCCTGCAACAAGAACTGATGTCGGCGATTCTCTACCCCAGCATTATTCTCACGTTTGGCGGTTTGGTGATGATGGTCTTGCTGACCTATGTCGTGCCGCAGATTGTATCGGTGTTCCAACGCAGCGGTGGCGAACTGCCCATGATTACCGAATGGGTGATTGCTATTTCTAACTTTTTGCGCGCCGATGGACTGTTACTGCTCTTCGCCGTTATTGCCAGCGCGTGGGTGATTCAGCTTTTATTGCTACGCCCAACGGTACGGGCAAAACGCGATGCACTGCTGTTACGCCTGCCATTATTATCATCATTGCTTATTCGCATCGACACAGCGCGTTTTAGTCGCACCTTGGGCATGCTGCTCAGTGGTGGTGTCCCAGTGCTTTCAGCGATGCGTATCGCAGGGCAAGGCATGAGCCTGATTCCCATGCGTACATTGGTCATCGAAGCAAGCGAAGCCTTGCGTGAAGGTGGCTCGTTGGCGCAAACCTTGCAGCGCGGTGAACTCATCCCCCACATGGCGATTCAAATGATGGATGTCGGCGAACAAAGTGGCGAACTCGACCGCATGCTGTTACGCATTGCCGATCAATACGAGCAAGAAACCTCGCGCCTTATTTCCCGCATGATGACCATTGTAGAGCCAGCCTTGATGCTCATCATGGCATTGCTGGTAGGGCTATTAGCAGCAGCGATTTTATTACCCATCGTCCAAATGAACGCCTTGGTTCATTAGCCTGAATTACAACGCTAAATATGGCAAATTGCCAATGAAGTATGGCTACCCTTCCGAGATGGATATTAAAGGGCTGTTCGCCGATTTTGATACCACCAGCAACCGCTTAGGCAATACCGCCGCCGACAAAAACAACCGCCTCGCCGCTATCCTCAAAGGTGTAGGCGGAAAGCTGTGAGTGAACACGCATGGAGCTTTTTTTATAGCGCATAGACAAAACAGCATCGTCACCCCCCTGATAACGTATAAATACTCAAAAACCCATGTATCTTGACATAGTGTACATTTAACACTATCATTCGCGTATTAGATACACCAACCATGGGAGGTTGTCATGATAACAGCCGTAGTCGTGGGACGATTTCAGGTCTCCCAATTACATCGTGGGCACGTTTCCTTGCTTGATGCAGCCAATCGGCATGAGCGGCTTATTATCGTGGTCGGGGTGCACCCACTTCCCTCTAGCTGCGATAATCCACTCGATTTTGTCAGTCGCCATGCAATGCTAAAAAAAGCCTACCCTAAAGCGGTGATTATTCCCCTTGAAGATACCCCATCGGATCAACGCTGGTCACAACAACTGGATGCATTGATCCAACAATATGCCATCAATCCACTTGAAGTATTGCTTTATGCTGGCAGAGACTCCTTTGCCAATTCCTACTTCGGCATGTATCCCATTCGTATCATCAATGAAGTTGCGCAACACAGCGGGCGTAGCTTGCGCACACAGTTAAGCCAACAGTCTGCTGACAGCGCAGACTTTCGACATGGGGTAATCTATGCCACCCATCGCTTCCGCCCGCGCTTTCATTTAACGGTGGATATTGCTGTCTTATGCAGCTTCCGTGGTGAAATTCATCTTCTGCTGGGGCAAAAGGACAATTACGCCAATGCTTGGCGTTTTCCAGGTGGTTTTGTGGATTCAAAAGATAAAGACAGCGAAGCGGCAGCTCGGCGTGAGCTGGCTGAAGAAACAGGACTGGAGACGCAAGAGAAATTCACCCTGATCGGAAACTACCGTGTCAAAGATTGGCGAGAGAGCTATGAACAGCACTTTTTCACCTGCTTCTATCTGGTATGGGTGGATCATCAAACGCTGACAGCGGCGGATGACCTCTCCCTGATACAGTGGCACTCCGTGGATGAAATACCTCGGCTAAATTTCGCCGATGGTCATAGTGAGCTGGCCGAGGCTTTACTCGCCTACCTGCCACAACAAGGAGTATTCTATGTTGGATAATGTACTGTTATTGACCGATAGTTATAAGGTCTCCCACTACCGCCAATACCCGCAAAAAACCGAGCGCGTCTACTCCTATTTTGAATCTAGGGGTGGTCAATTTGATGATGTGCTCTTTTTTGGTCTGAGCTATTACCTGCAACGCTACTTGAGTGGCGTGGTAGTCAGTCGGGAAAAGATTGATGAGGCAAAATCCTTTTATGCCGACCACTTTGGTGACGATCAGTTGTTCTATCAGCAGGGCTGGGAATATATTTTGCAACACCATGGTGGTCGCCTGCCCATCTCGATCCGTGCCGTAGCTGAAGGTTCGGTGGTTCCGACCCACAACGTACTCATGACGATTGAGAATACCGACCCAGCCTGCTTCTGGCTCACCAACTATTTAGAAACACTACTGGTGCAGGTCTGGTATGGCAGCACGGTGGCGACTTTATCACGCGAGATGAAACGGGTAATTTTAGCCGCACTGCAACGGAGTGGTGATCCAGCTACCGTTGACTTTAAGCTGCACGATTTTGGCTTTCGCGGTGTCAGCTCGGTGGAATCCGCTGCTGTAGGCGGTGCCGCGCACCTCGTCAACTTCAAAGGCAGCGACACACTCGCTGGCTGTCTGATGGCTAGACGTTATTACAATGAGCGCATGGCGGGCTTCTCCATTCCAGCCGCTGAACACTCGACCATCACCGCATGGGGTCGCGACGGTGAGGCCGATGCCTACGCCAATATGTTGCAACAATACCCCACAGGGTTGGTGGCGGTGGTGAGTGACTCTTATGACATCTACGCAGCATGCGAACATATCTGGGGTGGCACGTTGCGCGATACTGTGTTGCAACGTGAAGGCACGCTAGTGATTCGCCCGGATTCGGGCTATGCGCCCGATGTCGTGTTGAAGGTATTGCAAATTCTAGGTGAGACGTTCGGCGCATCGTTCAATGACAAAGGCTACCGTGAACTACCACCTCAGGTCAGGGTCATTCAGGGTGATGGTGTCGATTACGCGATGTTGAAAACCATTCTCAACCACATTCAAGCAGAAGGCTGGTCGGCCAATAACATCGCCTTTGGCATGGGCGGTGGCCTGTTACAAAAGCTGAATCGAGACACACAAAAGTTTGCTTTCAAATGCTCCGAAGTCACCGTTAATGGCAACACACGAGCGGTGTGCAAAAAGCCAGTAACGGATCAAGGTAAACACTCCAAATCGGGTCGCCTAAAACTCGCCCTTGAACAAGGTCAATACCGCACCGTTGCGGCGCATGAAGAAGGCGATGACCAACTGCGGGAGGTATTCCGCAACGGTGAACTGCTGACCAAGGAGGATTTCTCTGATATACGTCAAAGAGCCAATAAATAATACCGCAGGATTTAGCCTGAATTATTCATAAATCGTCGTGATGATTGCGCAGAACCTTTGTTTGCAACGGATGCCTTGTCGGGAGCAGCGTACCAGTGGATACGCTCGACTGACAAGGTATTCGTTGCGGGCAAAGGGGCAAGCAAGGGCGCGACAGTATTTGTGAATAATTCAGGTTAGGTAATAACAAAAGGAATAAACAGATGTTTCAATATGAATATGAACACCCCGCTGTAACAACAGACATCGTCATCTTCACCCTACGTGACCAAGAGCTGAAAATACTATTAGTCAAACGCCGCTGTGAACCATTCAAGGGCGATTGGGCATTGCCTGGTGGCTTTGTGCATGGCGATGAATCACTGGATGAAGGAGCCAAGCGAGAGCTTGAAGAAGAGACTGGTGTGCGTGATGTCTATCTAGAGCAACTCTACACCTATGGCGAACCAGACCGCGACCCCCGCGAGCGCGTCATTACCGTCGCCTATTTTGCGCTTATCGCCTCGGATAAGATCGAAATCCGCGCCGCCTCCGATGCTGAAGCGGTCGCTTGGTTTGGTATGAATGAAATACCCAAGTTAGCTTTTGATCATAGCACCATCATCAAAACAGCCCACCAACGACTGGTCGCCAAGCTCGACTACTCAACCATTGCCTTTCAATTTATGGCAGAGGAATTTACCCTCAGTGAACTACAAGAGGTGTATGAAAGCATACTTCAGTCAGAGGTGGATAAACGCAATTTCAGGAAATGGGTGCTGGCACTCGAACGCATCGAAGAGACGGGCGAAATGAAGCGGTCTGGCCCTCATCGACCCGCCAAGCTGTATCGCATCAAAGAACCAAACAAGGTTGAAATCATCAAATAATGAACGCAGCAGCCTCATTGCGGTCGGACATTATCATTGTCGCTAGACACCGCAATGAGGTGAGTATTTTCAGGTCTTCAATACCTTGGCTGCTTCTATTTGCACTGCTTACCTTTGTATGCACTATGCGCAAATGATATGGCAACTAATCTCCAAAAACCTCGCCCCTTTAACACTTATCGGGGCGGTGGTGGCTTACTTTTTCCCACCTGTTTTTTTAATTTTTAAGAGCTATTTCCTTTGGTTCTTCGCCGCGACGATGTTTGCTATAGGGCTGGTGATGAAGCCTGAAGAGGCAAAAGATGCTCTTTCAAAACCCAGCAGTATCTTGGTTGGTATAGGGGCTCAGTTTAGCATCATGCCAACGTTGGGGTTTTGTGCGGCGAGCATTTCTGTCGCCTGCGGCATCGACCCTGCTTTGGCACTTGGCTTTATCATTGTCGGCTGTGCACCAGGTGCTATGGCTTCAAACGTTATTTGTTATTTGCTCGGTGGAGCGGTTGCCTTCTCGGTCGCTATGACCTTGTTGGCATCAACGCTTTCGCCGTTTATGACACCCTTGCTGGTAGAATGGCTTGGTGGTGCGTATATGGATATTCCATTCCTGCCGATGATGAAAACCATTTTTCTTATTGTTGTGCTGCCACTTGCTTTAGGCATGGCACTACACCACCGCTTCCCTCAATACCACACCGCTTGTGAGGAGCTTGCACCAGCCATTGCTGCTTTGGCGATTATCATTATTTGCAGCTATGCCGTTGCCGCTAATCAAGAGCGTATAGCGCAAACACCAGCCATCGTTTTCTTGCTCGTCGTCGCCCTTAATGCTGGCGGCTACCTCGCTGGTTGGTTCGTAGGCAGTCTGTTTCATTTCGACCGCAAATACCAAATCACCCTTGCCGTCGAAATCGGCATGCAAAATGCTGGGCTAGGCGTAGCACTTGCCCTAAAGCACTTCAGCCCAGAAACCGCCCTACCCGGCGCATTGTTTGCCGTGTGGTGTATTTTAACAGCAGCAGGTTTAAGCCGCTGGAAAAAGCTAAAACAAAGCCCTCCTGTAGCAGCGGTTTAAGCACACGCCCACCACCTCATTGGAGAGGTATCGCTACTACAAGTCCTAAATCAAGGCAAAAAAGTTGGTGCTTCTTCCTCTGGCATGCTGCGACCGCGCATGGAGATGCCTGCTTGATGAATAGAATCAGCATTGCCGCTGCATAAGGGATGCCAATCGGCTAAGGGTTGATGGTTGGCACGCAGGCGATAGGCGCATGTTTCTGGTAGCCATGCATATTGCTCACGCGTCATTTCGCGAATGCTTAGGCAATCGGGAACCTGTTGCTGCCGTTTGCTGTAATCGCTGCAACGGCAAGTTTCACAATCAAACAAACGGCAGGCAATATTGGTGAGGTATAACTCGCCAGTATCTTCGTCTTCATACTTTTGGTGACAACATTGACCGCAACCATCGCATAATGCTTCCCATTGCTGCGTAGTTAAGTCATCTAATGGTTGCAGCCACCAAGCATCCTCTTGTGAACACATCGTCATTCCCCTCTACTTCTGTTCCAAGGCTGCGAGCAGGCCTGCTACTTTGTGGTTGGTTTCTTGGTATTCCATTTCCGCGATGGAATCGGCGACAATACCTGCGCCCGCTGCCCAATGTAGCGTATCGTCTTGGTGCCAAAAGGTGCGGATGAGGATGTTACAATCACAACGTCCATCATAGGTCATATAACCCAGCGTTCCCGTGTAAGGGCCGCGTGCTTGTGGCTCTAACTGCTGGATGATTTCCATACAGCGCACTTTGGGGCAACCTGTAATCGTACCGCCAGGGAATAAAGCGCGAAATACATCCACCACATCATAACCCTGCTGCAACTGACCACGCACATTGGATACAATATGTTGCACCGTGGCGTAACGCTCGATCACCATGCGCTCGTTGACCTCAATACTGCCTGGCACACAAACGCGCCCTAAATCATTGCGTTCAAGATCCACCAGCATAATGTGTTCGGCCTGTTCTTTTTCCGACAGCAACAATTCCTCACGCATATCGTCATCATCATCACCCTTACCACGGCGGCGCGTGCCAGCAATGGGGCGCGTATTGATGCAGCCATCGGCTGTAATGTGGAACAAACGTTCGGGTGACGATGACAGAATAGTCATGTCAGCAGCACGGAAAAACGCGGCAAAAGGCGCGGCATTGCAGCGGCGTAAGTCAGCATACAACGTGCTTAGGTGCTGCACACTCAATGGCGCATGCCAAAAGCGGGCGATATTTACTTGGAACACGTCGCCAGCGACGATATAACGTTTAACCTGTTCGACATGCTGACGGTAGGCATCACCATGTTCGGCAATCGTATCACTGGCAAGCAATGGAGGATGCGATGTAGGCGTATGCGGTGCAACATCAGCAAGCATCGCCACTAAGGAATCAAGCTGCGCTTCATCATCTGCTGCCAAGTGAATCTGTTGTTGCGCCATGTCAAAACAGATCGACCACGCTGGTTGATGGAGAAATAAGGCAGGACCAAGCAATGTAGTTTTTGCAGGCTCCAATGATTCCAGCCAATGTACCGCCTCATAAGCAGCATAAAATACATGCTGAATACCGATGATGCCTGCATCATTAGCTTGCCGTTGAGAAGCAAGCTGATGCCATGCTGTAAGGGCTTGAGGGTCATCAACATCAAAACGCTGACTCTCGCCTGCCGCCGATGCCAAGATATGAAGTCCTGCTTGCTGTGGATCTTCTAATAAAGCAGCAAAAAGACTTGGCTGCGACTGGAACACATCATGGGCAGAAATACCCGAGGTAAGAGGCAGTAAACGAAACTTCATACAACAAGCGACCTTTCACATCTGGCTTCAAGGAGTGGGATCTTTTTTTTCATACACCATAGATACAACCGCATAGCAATATAAAAAACCATCATGCTTCGCTTGATTTAATATCCACTCTTACGTCTGTTCACGCCGTCATACCGCACTCGATGCGGTATCCAGTCTTACGTCTGTTCTTTGGATTGCGGATCAAGTCCGCAATGACGCATTGCTACTCAAAAAACTCGTGTAGAACTATCCGTGCGTAACATCAATTATGTTTTACGAAAAGGCTTTGAGAACGACTGAAGCGTTGGTTCCACCAAAACCGAAAGAATTAGAAATAGCAACTTGGATAGCTTCCTGCCGTGCTTCATTAGGCACATAATCCAAGGTGCATTGAGGGTCTTGCTCATCCAAGTTAATGGTTGCAGGTACAACACCGTGTTGCAAGGCCAAGGCTGTAAATGCAGCTTCAATACCACCAGCAGCACCGAGCAAATGACCTGTCATCGACTTGCTTGAAGACACCATAAGCTTTTTGGCATGATCGCCAAAAACAGCTTCAATCCCCTGCGTTTCGGCCAAATCACCCGCTGGGGTAGATGTGCCATGGGCGTTAATGTAATCAACAGCTTCTGGAGCAATACCAGCACGCTGTAAAGCGGCACGCATACAACGTGCGCCACCTTCACCACCAGGTGCAGGGGATGTCATGTGGTAAGCATCGCCCGACATACCGTAACCGATGACTTCAGCAATAATGTTAGCACCACGCTTGCGGGCAGAATCCAATGATTCCAACACCATCACGCCAGCGCCTTCACCCATCACAAAACCATCGCGATTCACATCCCAAGGACGTGATGCTGCTTGCGGGTCATCATTACGTGTGGATAGTGCTTTACTGGCACAAAAACCACCTACGCCAAGTTCACAGATACAGGCTTCGGCTCCTCCAGCGATCATGGCATCGGCATCGCCGCGTGCGATCACTTCAAAGGCATCACCAACGGCATGCGTACCTGTGGCACAGGCTGTAACCGTTGCCGCATTCGGCCCTTTGGCTCCCGAATACATCGAAACCCAACCAGAAATCATATTGATAATAGTTTGAGGAATGAAGAAGGGGGAGATTTTACGAGCCCCACCCTTTTCATAAGCACGCATCGTCCGTTCGATCATGGTCAAGCCACCGATGCCTGAACCAATCGTCACCCCGACGCGCTCCGCATTATGCTCATCAATCACCAGTCCAGAGTGCTCCAACGCCATTTGCGCTGCTGCTACACCGTACTGAATAAAGGTGTCCATCTTGCGGGCATCTTTGCGGTTGATAAACGCATTGACATCAAAATCAGGCACTTCACCTGCAATGGTACATGTCATGCCAGCCGCTTCAGCATCAAAATGACTGATGAGCCGAATGCCTGACTCGCCAGCAATCAACCGCTGCCACGTCGTTTCTGTACCAATCCCCAATGGGGTAATCAGGCCTACGCCTGTGATGACAACACGTCTAGTCACAATTACTCCGCTTTAGCTGCAATATAGTCGATAGCATTCTGAACGCTTTGAATCTTTTCAGCGTCATCATCTGGAATTTCAATACCAAATTCTTCTTCAAAAGCCATAACCAGCTCTACGGTATCCAGAGAATCCGCGCCAAGGTCATCGACGAAAGAAGAATCTGAGTTAATTTCAGACACTTCAACATTCAATTGATCGGCTACGATCTTAATTACTTTCTCTTCAATCTCTGCAGACATCTAAGTCCTCCCTGTTGAAATCAAGGTCTGCTTGCTAGCAGAAGCTATCCTTATGAGCAAGCATCCCATGTTGTTTAAACGCCACTCGGTTGCCCGAATAACGTTCTTACATATACATACCGCCGTTGACGTGTAGGACTTGCCCCGTGATATAAGCGGCATCCGCACTGGCTAAAAAGCGCACAGCGGCGGCAATATCTTCTGGTTTACCCATACGTCCCAGTGGAATTTGTTGTGTCAGTTCACGGTGTGCATCATCACCCAGCTCAGCAGTCATATCCGTAGCGATAAAGCCTGGTGCAACCGCATTGACGGTAATATTGCGTGAAGCAATCTCCCGCGCTAAGGAACGAGTCATGGCATCAATACCGCCCTTGCTGGCGCAATAGTTCATCTGCCCAGGGTTGCCCATGCTGGCAACCACGGAAGAGATATTGATAATCCGACCGCTGCGTGCGCGCATCATTGGCTTTAACGCCGCTTGTGCTGCAAAAAACACCGATGACAAATTGGTATCAATCACCGCCTGCCACTCTTCGGGCTTCATGCGCATAGAAAGGTTGTCCCGCGTGATGCCTGCATTATTGACCAGCACATCAAGGCGACCCAAGGTTTTCACCACCTCTTGCACAAAGCCTTGAATAGAAGCTGCTTGACTGACATCAACCACGCGCCCTAATACCTCATGTTCACTGACTTCAGCCAATGCTTCGGCAGCTTTATTGACACTTGCTTCGCTGGTTGCACAAATAGCCAAACGGTAGCCATCAGCAGCCAAGCCTTTGGCAATCGCTAAACCAATGCCACGGCTTGCGCCAGTGACAATCGCTACGGGTGATTCACTCATCGTTGACTCCATCTAATGCTTTCTGCATCGCATCATCGCTATCGCTCACATAAACCGTACAAGCTTTATCAATACGGCGCATCAAACCAGCAAGCACCTTGCCTGGCCCCATTTCCACAGCCGTATTCACACCACTTGCGGTCATATTACGCATACAATCCGTCCACCGCACCGGGCTGGTCAACTGCGCCAATAAACCAGCACGAATATCATCAACCTGTTGTTTAGGCTGAGCATCTACATTGCTCCATAATGGGCATTGCAACGGCTGCAACACAATCGACTGCAAACGCGCTGCCATCGCATCGGCAGCAGGTTGCATCAATGGCGTATGCGATGGCACACTCACGGCAAGCGGCATAACACGGCGCGCACCAGCACTGGAGCAAGCAGTCATCGCCCGCTCAACAGCAGCGGTATGCCCCGCTATCACCAATTGCCCAGGGCAATTATCATTCGCCAACCAAACTTGTGCTTGCTCGTTACTCGCTTGCTGACAAATATCGTTCAACACATCCTGCTCTAAACCCAACACCGCAGCCATTTTACCTGTGCCTGCTGGCACAGCCTCGGTCATCGCACGACCACGAAACGCCACCAGCGATACCGCATCTGCGAAAGCCAAAGAGCCAGTTGCCACCAACGCAGAATACTCACCCAAGCTATGCCCTGCCACACAGGATGGCGCAACACCCTGACGGTGTTGCCACAAACGCAATAAAGCAATGGAAGCGGTTAATAAAGCTGGCTGTGTAAACTCTGTTTGATTCAATTGGTCATTGGGGTTATCAGCAATCAAGGTTGCCATATCGTAGCCGAGCACGTCGGACGCTTCGCTAAGGCAGTCGCGTACCACCGCTTCTTCAGCAATCAAGGACGACAACATACCGACCGATTGCGAACCCTGACCAGGGAAAATAAATGCTAATGTATGATTCATATGCTACCTAAAAACTATGGCTTAATCGCGTGACCAACGCAGCATATTTGCACCCCAAGCAAAGCCACCAGCGAATGCTTCGAGCAACAACAACTGACCACGTTTTAATTTTCCGCTTTGGTACAAATCATGCAACGCCAAAGGTACACTGGCTGCCGAAGTATTGGCGTGACGACCGACCGTAACGACCATGCGTTCCTGCGAAAGATTTAGCTTTTTCGCAGTGGCTTGCAATATACGAATATTAGCTTGGTGGGGAACCAGCCAATCAATATCGCCTTCTTGTACTTCATTGGCAATCATCACTTCATGCACAACTTCGCCTAATTTAGTCACTGCCACACGGAATACTTCGTTGCCGCGCATTTGAATAGCGGATACTCCTGCTGCGTCCATGTCCATCACACTCAGGCGATCAGCGCGAGGAGGGTGACCACGCACCGCATGCTCAGCCATCAACAATTCACGGTAGGAACCATCGCAATGCAACACCGAACGCATCAAGCCGCAGCCATCATTTTCACCCGCTTCAAGCACCACAGCACCAGCACCATCGCCAAACAACACACAGGTATTGCGGTCGCTCCAATCAACGATGCGCGACATTGACTCAGCACCAATGAGCAATACGCGGCGGAACATACCCGCCCGCATCATGCCTTCGACCTGCGCCAAGCCATAAACAAAACCTGAACACACTGCCTGAATATCCCAAGCGGGAAAGCCCTTACCGCCCAACTTCGCTTGTACCATGCTGGCAGTAGAAGGGAAAATCATGTCGGGGGTCGTCGTCGCAAGCACCAAGGCATCGATGTCTGCTACGGTTAAACCAGCGTCATCCAAAGCCTGTCGCGCTGCCTCAGCCGCCAAATCTGCGGTCAACTGACCAACAGCAACCAAATGCCGTTGCTCAATCCCCGTGCGTGTACGAATCCATTCATCGGTGGTATCCACCATACTGGCAAGTTCATCGTTACGCATCACCCGCTCAGGTAAATACGCACCGACACCACGAATATGAACGGCTATTTCGGTACTGGGTAAAGTATTCATGCGGGAATTGTCATATTATTCATGGCATTAGCAATAGCGGATTTCAAATCAGCCTTGACTGCAACACAAGCAGCTTCGATAGCGCAAGAAAAGGCGTAAGCGTCAGCAGAGCCATGACTCTTAACCACCACACCATTCAAACCCATCAGGGGCGCGCCATTATGCTCGCTGGGATGCAAGGCTTCTTTTAGATTCTTCAACGCGGGCATTGCCAGCCAAGCACCAGCCTTAGCACGTGGTGTAGCCTGAAGCTCGTGCTTCATTTGCCCCAACACGTGGCGCACCACGCCCTCCATGGTTTTAAGGGCGATATTGCCGACAAAACCATCGCAAACCACCACATCAACCGAACCAGTAAACAAGTCTGTACCTTCGACATTACCAATAAAGTTCAGATCGGTTTTAGCCAATTGTTGCGAAGCATACTTCACCACATCAGTGCCTTTGATGTCTTCGGTACCGATGTTCAACATGCCAACACGAGGCCGCTCTTCGCCATAAATTGCCTGGCGGTAGCAACTTCCCATCACGCCAAATTGAATCAAATGATTGGACGAACAATCAACATTCGCGCCAATATCAAGGAATAGCGTGCCACCATGGCTGGAAGGAATCATGGAGGCTAGCGCGGGGCGATCAACACCAGGAATCGTCTTCATCACCAGCTTAGAGACAGCCATCAGCGCGCCTGTATTACCCGCACTGACCAAGGCATCCCACTCGCCATCGCGCACCGCTCGAGCACCGACATGGATGGAAGACTTGCGTTTGCGCCGCACCGCAACGGCAGGCGCATCACACATCTCAATAATATCTTCAGACTCAATCAATTCGACACGGTCGCTCAAACCATGACGTTCTAATACAGGTTGAATAACATCAGGGCGACCGACCACACCAAGTGTAGGTGGGTCCTCTTTCGCCAATATCAGCGCAATAGCTTCGATGACCACATCAGGGGCATGATCGCCGCCGTGACCATCAATCAGAATACGCATGATTGATTCCCTAAACAGATAGGCGCGGCGGTACAGGCAACAACGATACCATTGCCACCTGTTGCTACACCCCGATGTTGTAAATAGGTATGCAAAATTATTTTAACTTGGAACATGTGATCTACACAATAAATGCGCATGCATCGCGGCGAATATGTTGCGATATTCAAGGCGCGAAAATAAACAAGCAGTAAATATTAAAATAATTTTTTATACCTGCTTATAATCTCAGATTTGGCGATCTTTATAAGTGCCGCAGTGTCCACATGCGTGATGTGAACGAACAGGCTCGCCACAGTTGGTGCATGACTGTGCATTCACTGGTGTTACACCATCGTGAGCGCGGCGCATATTGCGTTTGGATTTACTGGTTTTTCTCTTTGGAACTGCCATTTTATCACTCCTCGTCAGACCAAACTGACATAATTGTGGACTCATCACCCACACTATTATTACACCGCCGACGACAAAACGAACGGCGGTATGTAAACTGAAATACTTATTTTTCCTGCAACGCACGCAGCGCAGCGAAAGGATGATCATCATCCACCTGCTGAACGCACGCACACGCTTTGGTATTGCGACTATGACCACAATCAGGGCATAAACCTGAGCACGATGCGTCACATACCAATACTGGTCGCCATGCCAACCAAACTTCTTCACGCAGTAGGTCAACAAGGTTCATGCGCCCAGGATGTGGCAATACATCAACCTCATCCAAATGCTCTTCTGATTCACTCTCTGCAAAACGGGCTGTGCCAATAGCAAAAGTACGCTCAGCATCAAGGCTCAATTGCCAAGAAAAATCTTCCAAGCAACGATCACAACGACGCTCTATAGCCACCGACAAAGCGGCTTGCATGGTAAAGCCATCGTCGTTCGCCTTGATGCAACCTGACCAATGCGCATCCGAACACGCCTCAGTAAGCGCATCAATCATACCTACGCTGCTATCTTGCAACAAAGCCATCGGAATATTCACATCCCAGTGCTTACCACCAGCAGCAAGACCAGCAAGGTCAAAATCAAAACTATGGTAATCCGACATGCTCATCCTGTACGCCCAATAACAAAGATTACACAGGCTATGGTATAAAAAGAGCGCGGCATTATCATGAAAGCCGTTAGTGGGTCAAGGAAAATCACAATATTCACCCATCTAGCCCGCCGTACACTGTGTCTACTTATGCCGACAGCGAAAGTAAAAGCTTGCACGCAAAGGTTTCAATCAGGTTGTATTCAGGTGGTCACTGCGTAAGCATGGCGCGACTTTATTTATCAGGAACACAATGCTCATGACAACCATTCGCACACGCTTTGCCCCTTCCCCTACAGGGATGCTACATATTGGCGGCGCAAGAACCGCTCTTTTTTCTTGGCTCTATGCGCGCCGTCATGGTGGCACATTCACCCTACGCATCGAAGATACCGACCGCGAACGCTCCACCGATGAAGCCACGCAGGTTATTTTAGATGGGCTTCGTTGGTTAGGCTTGGATTGGGACGATCAAGAGATTTATCAATCGGCTCGTCAAGATGAACACATTAAAGCGGTGGAAAAACTGCTGGCTGAAGGCAAGGCTTACCGCTGCTATTGCAGCCGCGAAACCCTTGATGATATGCGCGAAACACAACGCGCTGCTGGTCAAAAACCAATGTATGATGGTCGCTGCCGCAAGGGAACTGACGAACATGCCGATGATGCGCCCTATGTCGTACGCTTCCGCTCCCCCGATGAAGGCGAAACAGTGGTCAACGACATGGTACTAGGCTTGGTCGCCTTCCCTAATCAAGAATTGGATGACCTCATCATCATGCGTTCCGATGGCACACCGACCTACAACCTTGCCGTGGTCGTCGATGATGCCGCCATGGGGATCACCCATGTGATTCGCGGCTCCGACCATTTAAATAACACACCGCGCCAGATTCAACTCTACCAAGCCTTGGGTTTAGCCGTTCCTACCTTCGCCCACATCCCTTTGATTCACGGGCCTGATGGGGCAAAAATGTCAAAACGCCACGGCTCTGTTGCCATCACCGAATACCGTGAACAGGGTTATTTACCAGCAGCCGTAGTGAACTACTTGGCTCGCTTGGGTTGGTCACATGGTGACGATGAAGTTTTTAGTATGGCACAGTTGGTAGAATACTTCGATTTGGCACAGGTCGGCACATCAGCAGCGCGCTTCGACCAACAAAAATTAGATTGGCTCAACGCTCACCACCTGCGTCATAGCGCGCCTGAAGAACTCGCGCCCCTATTGCGCCAAACCTTGGATTTAGCTGAGGATTGCCAACAACCGCCCCTGCCAGCAGTGATTGCCTCGCTACAAGAACGCAGTAAAAACCTATTAGAACTCGCTAACGGTGCACGCTTCTTTTTTCACGCCCCGCAAGCATACGACGAAAAAGCTGTCAAAAAGAACATGAAAGAAGGAACTTGGCCATTGTTACAGGCATTCATTGATGAAGCCAACAGCATGGCAGCATGGAATGGTGAAGCATTGCACCAATTGATTGCTGACATCTGCGAGCGCAATGCCGTCGGTATGGGGAAACTGGCGCAACCTATTCGCATCCTGCTTGCAGGCGTACCAGTATCACCACCGATTGATGTGACATTGGAACTTATTGGCAAAGACGAATGTTTACGCCGCTTACGCGATGGTATGGCACAACTTCAAGGGTAAATGCAATCTGAGAGGTTTCAATCTTTGAATATCTCATCATTTCCGCTATGTTACGGGCATTAACCCTATATAGAGGTATGATTTAATCATGGACACCCCCCTGCAATCAGGCAAAATCATGCTGGTCGGCTTCGGCCCCGGTGATGCAGCACACATGAGCTTTCGCGCTCGTGCTGCCATCGCCGAAGCCGATGTTGTGATCGGTTACAGCACCTACATTAAATTAGTGGAAGACCTACTTGACGGTAAAACCGTCATCCGCAAAGGCATGACGGAAGAAATTGACCGTTGCTTAGAAGCATGGGAAATGGCGCAACAAGGTCATGCTGTAGCATTGATCTCTTCTGGCGATGTCGGTGTCTATGGCATGGCTGGCCCCACCTATGAAGTATTACTACAACAGGGCTGGACACCTGACTCGCCCATTAGCGTGGAAGTCATACCTGGCACCACTGCACTGAATGCCTGTGCCTCCTTAGTTGGCGCGCCGCTTACCCATGATTTTTGTTCCATCTCCTTATCCGACCTTCTCACGCCATGGCCTGTGATTCGGCGGCGCATCGTCGCAGCAGGGCAAGCTGATTTTGTGATTGGCTTGTATAACCCGAAATCTGGTCGCCGCACCCAACAGATTGTTGAAGCACAACGTCTATTGCTGCAATACCGCGCTACTAGCACGCCTGTTGCCATCGTCAAATCAGCCTACCGTCGTCGCCAAACCATTCAAATGACCACTCTCGAACAACTGGCTGATTGTGATATTGGCATGCTAACCACGGTACTGATTGGCAACAGCTCATCCTATGTGCAGCAAGGCTTGTTGATTACGCCACGCGGCTATGGGAATAAATACAATGAGGATGGCAAAACCCACGAGGGTGAACGGGCGGGACGATCTTTAAGCATGGGACTCGATGGTTGGCATGCGGAAGTACGCCACTGGCTACATCAACAACAAGCGACGTGGGAAGCAGCAAGCCAACACTTCCAAGCACCTTTGGGTGAAATATTCACCGCTGTAGCAGCAGATGATGACAGCACTGACTACCGCGCAACGCGTATGCACAAAGAACAATTGGCAACAGTCATTGCCGCGCTACCCCAATGGGGACGCTTGCGCGCAGTCATCCGCAGCCCTAGCGGTGCAGTGAGCGAATGCCTATTGCAAGGGGATGTGTGGCAGCAACGAGGTGCATGGCTCAATTGTGTTACCGAAGCCTTCCATGTTCATATTGACTGGCAAAACGTTGATCACGGATTTTTCTTCCAACGCAATACGCAATCCATGGGCGTACAGTTCCTCGATCATTGCGGTAACAATGTATTCCGCCTGCTACTGGTTCGCCAAGGCGATAGCATAGCAGCAGAAAACCTGACAGCATTTCAACAACACTGGCAAAGTATCATAGAGCAAACCCATGACTGAGATCATAAAACCCACCATGATGAACTACCGCAGGCATTTAATCGTTTGCGTCGGACCACGTTGCAGCAATGGCGGTGGTCAAGCCCTGTATGAAACATTAGGCGCGAAATTTAAAGCGGCGGGGTTAAACAGTGGCGACCTACGCGTCAAACGCAGTAGAGCAACATGCTTCGGCACCTGTAAAGGCGGCCCTCTACTGTGTGTACAGCCCGATGGTGTATGGTATTACAACGTCAGCGAAGCCAATATGGATCGCATCATTCAACAACACCTGATTGCAGGTCGCCCCGTAGAAGATTTAATCTACCATCAAGCAGAGGGATAGCGAACTATCCCTCTCTGCCATGAGATGATAACTCAAGACTTTTTATCATCCGTACCATAGGCATATTGATAATAGTAACCGTAATTGCCATAGCCATAGCCTTTCTTAGGCATAATATCATTCAACAAAACGCCAGACACATCAATACCACTATTTTTAATGTGCCGCACGGCCTGCTTAATTTCTCGCATAGGGTTTTTCCCTGAGCGCAGCAGCATAAAGAATGCTCCTGCACGACGAGCAATTACAGCAGCATCGGTCACCGCTAACACTGGTGGCGTATCAATAAAAACAATATCATAATCAGCAGAAACAGTTTCTAACATCTCTTCAAAACGAGGGCTCATCAACAACTCCGCAGGATTCGGCGGAATAATACCCGTAGGCATAATAAATAGCTTATCATGCATCGTAGGATGAATCGCTTGCGCTAATGTTTTTTCTCCTGCTAACAAACCAGAAAGCCCCGACTCTCGCCCCATACCAAAGTAATCATGAAGATGACCTTTGCGCATATCACCATCGATCAACAACACCCGCTGGCCAGCATCAGCTAACACATAAGCCAAGTTCGAACTAACAAAGGACTTCCCTAAATCAGGGCTAGGACCACTCAAGACAACAATATTATTGTTTGAATCTAACAATGAGAAACGAAGATTAGTACGCATACTGCGCAAACCTTCGATAGCCAAGTCTTTTGGGTGTTTACATGCCAATAGAGAAGGGGCTTTACCCAAATGAAGTTTCTTGCGAATCATTTTTGCCAGGCTTTCCTGAGTCTCCGAATGAGGAATGCTGGCATACACAGACAGTCCCAACTCCTGCTCAATTACTTCAGGATCTTCCACACCACTACGCATCGCTTGACGCATAAAAACTAAAAGAACACCCAAAAACAACCCAGACACCAAACCCAAAGCGATAATCAGCCCCTTTTTGGGTTTAACTGGTGCAAAAGGCTTCACGGCGAGATCAATAATACGCACGTTACCAATCGTACCAGCCTTTACTACCTTCAGCTCCTGAGTTTTGTCCAACAAAGCGGTATATAGCTCGGTATTTACCTTCACGTCTCGCGTCAAAGTAAGAATTTTCTGCTCAGTTTCAGGCAAGTTGCTGATTTTTTTACTCAACACCAGCTTCTCTTGCTTCAACTTCGCAGTTTGCTTATCCAAGGCTTGCATAATGGGATGCTGCGACTGAAAGCGTTCAGTCATTTCCGCCCGCTTGAGATCAATGGCAGACAAGCGTCCATCCAAATCCACCAATTGACTCAAAATGCCTTGCGTTTCAATACCAATATCAACAGAACCTTGCTGTAATCGATAGCTGTTTAATGCTGATTCCGAAGCATCCATTCGAGCTCGCACTTCGGGCAATTGTTGCTGCAAGAAAACCAACGCACGACTTGCCTCTTCGGACTTACGCTCTACATTTTGACGTAAATAAGCGTGAGCAACAGCATCAACAATCTGCATCGCTTGCTGACTATCATCTGATTGATAAGCAATACGCAAGATTCCCGTTTTTTTACCCTTTTCAGTAACGCTCAACGATTTTTGCAATACTGCAACCACTTGTTGCCAAGGACGCTTCATCAAAGTAAAATGAGCCTTGGCATGAGCCTTAATAGCAGACACGAACAATGATACTCCATTATCATTAGCTGCCTGCCCAACTACACCTCTGACTAGCAAAACACCATCTTCATCCTCAACACGATAGCGATCATTGCCCTCAACAACCAGCGTTAAAGGTACACCCAACCACATATCATCTACATCCAACCTATCAACTTTAGCAAATTCGCCACCAGCGGCATACTTACTCGTATCCAACAACCAAGAAAGCTTATCTATATCCATATGATAGCGATAAGTAGCAGCACCAATAATAGGTAAGACCACAGGCAACGATGTCACTTCAAGATTAAGATCGTGAACTACCTTACCTAAAATAAACCGTGAACGAATCAGTTCAATCTCTGCATCTGTGGAAGAGCCAGGGTCTAACAGGCTGGACATATCGGTAATATCCGCAATCCCCCCCTTTTTATCTTCCACCTGTAGCATAGCATCTACTTGATAAATAGGCGTACTCAAAAAAGCATAAGAACCAGCAGCGGACACCGCGAGCACGGCACATAAAACAATAAGCCACCACTCTTGAACTAACAGGTTCAAATATTGCCGAATGTCAATTTCATCCTCAGCAATATCAACTGTCATAGATTGCTCTCGCATCGCACGAGCATTATGACTATTTTTTTCATCCATGCTTTTTATTCCTTATTTAAAAAACTTTAAGTCGAATAATTAAGTGATATTACAAAACCATGATAGTCCCGCATAAGAATCACGATCCATCATAATACTTTGTACAGTATTTAAACTTCTGAGTTCTAGAACTAAATGTACAAAAGACATTATTCTTAATCTAACAAAAAAACTAATAAACACCCAAAAAAATCTACATTTTTATATTTCTACAACAAGAAGATCCTTAATACCACACTGCGGCGCATAACCATTAACGACAGACAATAAACATTGGCGAATATCTGCAATATCATGCTGTTCCACATCTCGCTGCAAGCGCTCAATAAAAACACTCAATTCAGCCCACGTTAAATACTCATCTTTTCCACGCATAATAAGCGGATGCTGTGTACCCAAAACAGCATCACTGATCAACAACTCTTCATACAGCTTTTCACCAGGTCGCAAGCCACTAAAGCTGATTTCAACATCACCATTGGGATGTTCTTCATTCTTTACGGTTAAACCACTGAGATGAATCATTTGACGCGCTAAATCAACGATTTTCACAGGTTTCCCCATATCTAAAATAAATACATCTCCACCTTCAGCCATAGCACCAGCTTGGATCACCAATTGCGCGGCTTCGGGAATCGACATAAAATAGCGCGTAATTTCAGGGTGCGTCACAGTGATCGGGCCGCCAGCCTCAATCTGCTTGCGGAATAACGGAACAACAGAACCAGATGACCCCAGAACATTACCAAAACGTACCATAGAAAAGCAGGTTTTAGAGGAGTCATGCACTTGACTTAGTGCCTGCAACACCATCTCGGCGAAACGTTTGGTGGCTCCCATCACATTCGTCGGACGCACTGCTTTATCTGTTGAAATCAACACAAAATTACGCACATTACACGCCACCGCTGCTTGCGCTGTATGCATCGTACCAATAATATTATTTCGTATAGCTTCCGCTGGATTAAACTCCACCAGTGGCACATGCTTATAAGCTGCAGCATGATAAATCGTATAAACACCAAACACACGACATACATGCTCTAAACGCACACTATCCACCACTGACCCCAATAAAGGAATAAGTTTGATCGCAGAAGAGGCAACGTGCGCATGCTGCCTAAGCTCGCGCTCAATCGTATATAAGGCCAGTTCATTACGCTCAAAAAGTAATAAACTCTCTGGTTCATGCGACAAAATTTGACGGCATAACTCTGAACCAATGGAGCCTCCAGCCCCCGTCACCATCACTACGCGACCTTTAATACAAACATCGAGCAATGACTCATCTGGCGTTACAGCATCACGCCCCAATAAGTCCTCCACTGCAACATCCCTCAAACGTTCGAGTTGTACTGTTCCGTTAGCAATAGCTTCCACACCAGGAAGAATACGAATTTGCAGAGGATATTGTTTTAAGCGATTAAATATAATCCTTTTTTGACTAGCTGTGGCCGACGGAATAGCAATCAGCACTTGCTCAACCCCCAGATGGTCAATCAATACAGAAAGGTCATCAGACGAATATACAGTAAGACCTGCGATCTCATGACCGTGCAGTTCCTTATCGTCATCAATAAATGCGACAACCTCCATAAGTTCACTAAAACGCAAAGCTGAAACCAATTGAATAGCCGATGCTCCAGCACCATATACAGCGACACAAGGACGATTGCTACTACGCTTCCAACCAGTTAATAGCCACCGCGCCCACAAACGACTTCCACTCACCATCAACAGTGCCAACATCCAAAAAATAACCACCGAAGAACGAGGAACACCATGAGGCGCAATGAGCAACAACATCACCCCCCAAACAGCCACCGTAAAAGTGACCGCCTTAAAAATAGTACCAAATGCTCGTAATTCCATATAATGCACGATGGCACGATACAAGCCCATTTTAATAAAGACAGGAAGCCCCACAACCAACACAGATACAAAAAGCCATAGCTGCGACCAATCAGGAATAAACAATACACCAGTACGTAAGGAAAAAGCTACCCAAAGAGAAAAAGGTAAAATTAAAATATCCGCGATTAACATCATGATTCGCTTGTTTTTTCTCGATGAAAAACGAAGGTTATAAAGCAAAGATCTATCCTGCTGTTGCACGCCTTACAACCCCTACAATTATTTCAGCAGCCTTAGTTATATCTGACTTCGAAAACGTATGATCGACCAAAAACATCAAACTGGTTTCACCAAGATCTTTTGCCACAGAACAACACTCTGTCACTACATGTGTACTATTGAGAAACGCACGCTCTAAATAAATTTCAGAGCAACTACCAGAAAAACATGATACACCCTGTGCCTTAATCTCATCAATAATACGATCTCTAGTCCAGCCTTCAGCCAACATTTCAGGTCTGATATAAGTATAAAATTTATAATATGCATGCCGACTATCGTCCATTACGCGTGGTGTGCGCAATAATGGCTGTGCGTTAAAAGTATTATATAACACATCTGCATTTTGATTACGTGCATCAATCCAACGATCTAGCTTCTGCAACTGTAAGCGTCCAATTGCAGCTTGCATCTCAGTCATGCGCCAATTAGTACCAAACTGTTCGTGCAACCAACGAAAACCATTAGGATGATCTTGATGATGTACTGTGTCATACCCTTTGCCATGGTCTTTATATGCCCAAGCCTTCTTCCAACGCATTTCATCATTTAACAACAGCATGCCGCCCTCACCACCTGTTGTCATAATCTTATCTTGGCAAAAAGAAAAGGCTGCGGCATCACCAAACCCACCTATTTTTTGACCATGATACACAGCTCCGTGAGCTTGCGCGCAATCCTCAATCACCAAAAGCTTATGTTCTTTTGCATAGCTCATAATCTCATCCATCTGACATGGAAAACCAGCTAAATGAACCACAATAATGGCTTTAGTACGAGGTGTTTTAACCCGATCAATCGTCGATACAGTCATATTACCACTATCTCGATCCACATCAGCAACTACAGGAGTAGCACCACGGGCAACAACAGCACTCGCCGTAGCAATAAAAGTTCGAGAAGGCACAATCACTTCGTCACCCTCTTGAATATCAAATGCGTACAAAGCAAGCTCTAAAGCCAGCGTTCCATTAGCTAAAGCAATCCCATAAGCACGGCCATGATAAGCTGCAAACTCTCGCTCAAACAGCTTACACTGTTCCCCAGTCCAATAGTTGACCCTTCCAGAACGCAAGACCTCTTGCACAGCATCCATTTCATCTTGTTCAAAAGTTGGCCAAGAACTTGTAATCATTTTAACACCTTTCTAGCAGGAACTCCGACAACAGTTTGTACTTCCTCAATATTCTCTATAACCACGGCACCCGCTCCCACAGTCACTTGATCCCCGATACTAATACCGTGAATCAATGAACTACCCAAACCAATCCAACATCCTCGCCCTATTGATGAACCACCACCAACTTTTGCACCAGGACACATATGTACACCACACCCCAAAGAACAATCATGCTCCACAATAGATCCAGTATTCAGAATACAACCCTTACCAATCGTCGCTGCAGCATTAACAACAGCACAAGAAAACACCACAGTTCCTTCCCCCAACACAGAAGATGGACTAATAGATGCTCTTGGATGAATAACAACAGGCAAATAAAAACCTAGTTCTTTCATATCGTTCAAAAAACGCATGCGTAATACAGCATCACCTATTGCAACAATAGTAGAATCAAACTCATTTACAAAAGTGGAAGCACTTGCAATTGTTCCTACAACAGAAATATTTAATACTTGTTCGAGTGTAGGAAAGCGGTCATCTAAAAATGCAATTTCATCCCATTTCCCCGTGGCTATTGCTGCTTCAGCAACAACTTTACCATGACCACCAGCACCAAGAATCAATAAGTTAGCCATTACTTACTACCAGTAAACTTACTCATTGTTACATGACCATCTTGAGATATATCAGAGGCAAAAAAGACCTTTTTCAACGTTAACAGTAATATTTTTAGGTCTAACAACAGGGACTGATGATCAACATACCACACATCCAATTGAAATTTATCATTCCAACTAATGGCATTACGACCATTAACCTGTGCCCACCCTGTAACACCAGGTTTGACTTCATGCCTTCGGGATTGCTCTCTATTATATAAAGGCAAATACTCCATCAATAAAGGACGAGGACCCACCAAGCTCATATCTCCTTTGAGTACATTCCATAAACTTGGTAATTCATCTAGGCTCGTAGAGCGTAATAACTTACCAAAAGGAGTCATCCGCTGTTCATCAGGCAATGGATTCCCCTGTGCATCACAAGCATCTCGCATCGTGCGAAACTTATATAGCAAAAAGGGTTTTCCCTGCAAGCCTGGCCGCTGCTGACAAAATAACACTGGGGAGCCGAGTTTCCAACGCACAAACAAAGCCAACAGTATTAATATAGGTAGCGTGGTAGTTAACACAACTATCGCAGTGAATATGTCAATCAATCGCTTAAGCATCATTTACACCCCCCTAAACAAGTATAACATCAAGGATAGATGCATTCACACGATGAACATCATACTTCAATTCAGCAATGCGCCGACCCGAAGCACCCATTTGGATAACTTTAGACTGATTCTCAATCAATTCAATCATTGCATCGGCTAATGCTTGGGCACTTTTACCTTCTACAAGCAATCCATTATCATCGTGCTTTACAGTTTCTCGGCAACCAGGAACATCTGTAGTAATCACAGCGCGCCCCATCGCCATTGCCTCTAACACTGTACGAGGTGTACCCTCTCGATAGGATGGCAACACATAAATACTACAAGCTGCAATCGCTGGGCGCACATCGGAAAGCTTACCTAAAAAACAAACAAGCCCATCAGCGACCCAGGCATCTAATTCCTTTTTTTTTATCGCTGTTGGTGCATCATCAATCCAACCTGCCAAACAACATGTTATGTCAGGATATATTTTTTTTACCTGACGGATCGCTTCAATATATTCATATACGCCTTTCTCTTTCAGTAGTCGAGCAATCATCAAAAACTGTGGCTCAGTTGGCAAAGTTTCAACTATAAAGTGGTTTACATCAACGCCCGACCCATTAATAATAACAGACTGACCTTTCGTTACAAAAGCCTTGGATTCAAAAAAATCACGGTCATCTGGATTTTGGAAAAACACACGCTTATTTTTTTCCAAAGCACGTCTAAATAACCTTGATACAATATTCGATACTATTTTCTGCTTCCAACCTTTACCTGAAAAAGAAAAGCCTAAGCCTGTAATCATCGAGTAAACAGATTTTACGCCCGCCATACGCGCTGCTAACGAAGCATAAATAACAGGCTTAATTGTGTAGCTTAAAACAACATCTGGTTTCTCCCGACAAAAAATACGATATAAAGATAATAATGACTTAATATCTAAGACAGGGTTCATTCCCGTACGTTGCAAACTATAAGTAAGTGGATTTGCTCCCAAACGCTGTAATGCATCTCTCATAGCCGCATCAAAATCAGGAGCCATTACAACAACGTCCCACCCCCTAGCAATGGCTGATTCAATAAGCTTCCCTCTAAAATTTATCAATGAAGGGGCATAACTTGCCACTAGAATCATTTTTTTTCTAGCAACGTTCATGATCTAACCAAGCCTGAAACATTAATACATCCCACAACAAATGTTGCCAGTTACGCTCCCCTGACAAATGCTGTTGCCATTTATCACGCACCATCACGACATCAAAAAAACCTTCATTTTTTAGGCGTTTCTCGGCTAATAAGTTTTCTGCCCAGTCACGCAAAGGCCCTCTAAGCCAAACATCAATCGGTATACCAAAACCCATCTTAGGGCGATCAATCAATGATTGTGGCACATATTGATACAACACTTGGCGCAATAACCATTTACCCTCACCATGACGAATCTTTTGTTCCATCGGCAACTTCCATGCAAATTCAAAAATACGATGGTCTAAAAACGGAACACGTGTTTCTAAACTTACCCCCATCGAAGCACGATCAACCTTAGTTAAAATATCATCTGGCAAATAGCTTACAGCATCCAAAAACTGCATGCGCTGAGTAAAGTCAGATAAATCTGCTCGACGATCAGGGTTCGTCAACTCACTAAACGGCTCTTTTTCACCTAACAATAAAGCACTGGGGTTACTCCAATGTGATACAAGGTTTTGATACATCTCTTCTGGTGATCCTACAGCCAAAACTCCAGCTAACTTATGTAATTTATCACCAGTTCGCTCGCGAATCGAAGGTGCCACATATCCCGCAACCGAACCAAAAGCATCCCAAGAATTCGGAGAAACTGACACCACCCCCTTAGCAACCAAAGCACGTAAAGCTTGAGGGAATGGAGATAGTTTTTTCCATATGGATCGACCTAAAAAATAACGGTTATAACCTGCAAACAACTCATCACCGCCATCGCCAGACAAAGCTACTGTAACATGCTTTTTTGTCATCTCCGAAACCAAAAATGTAGGTATTTGAGAAGAATCAGCAAAAGGCTCATCATACAGGACAGGAAGCTTAGAAATAACATCCAAGGCTTGCTGGGATGTTACATATATTTCAGTATGCTCTGATCCTAAATGTTTGGCAACAGCCTTGGCATGTTCAGCCTCATTATAGCCCTTCTCATGAAAACCAATAGAGAAGCTTTTTACAGGCTGGGAAGACTCTTGCTGCATCATAGCCACCACAACTGATGAATCAATACCTCCTGACAAAAAAGCCCCAAGAGGTACATCGGCAATCATTTTCTCTCTAATTGTTTCGCGCAACAAACCATCTAAAGCTGAAATAGCCTGAACATCTGTATAATCAAATAAAGATCTGGATGCTTCTTCAACAACCCCTTTAGCAGACCAATATGCTACTGGATCGGGTTGCACACCAAGGATTAAGTCCTCTTTTCGCCATTGTATAAAAGTTCCAGGTGTTAATTTATATATATCTTCATAAACAGAATATGGTGAAGGAATGCAATTGTGGCGCATATAAAGTGCTAAGGCCCCACGATAAATATCCCCCCTCCAATCGGGGTGTTTTCGTAAAGCTTTCAGTTCAGAACCAAAGACAAGGCTTTTATTCTGCCAACCATAGTAGAGTGGTTTTTCTCCTAACCTATCTCGCGCTAATGTTAAAACGCCGTCCTCTTGATCCCAAAGAGCCAAAGCAAACATCCCAACAAACGATTGCAAAGAATCTTTAACTCCCCAAGTTTCAAAAGCAGCCAAAAGCACTTCAGTATCCGAGTGACCTCGAAAAACACAGCCCTTTTTCTCCAGTTTTTTCTGCAACACTTTAAAATTATATACTTCACCATTAAAAGCAATAATATAACGCTTGGAAGTCGACACCATCGGCTGATGCCCCAATGGAGATAAGTCCTGAATTGATAAACGACGATGGCCCAATGCAAGCCCACTGTGTTGATCAATCCACACACCACTATCGTCAGGACCTCGATGAATGATCGGCACGAGCATTGCCTCACATACAGCATAGTGATCTTGTTGATATGGAGTAAAAAAACCTGTAAAACCACACATGTTAATTCACCACCTGCTGCAAACAATGCAATAAACGAGGGGCTTGCACTTGCAATGAATAAGAAGAAACTACCTTATTCAAGCCCGCCGCTCCCATGCTCTTTCTCATTTTTTCATTCTTTAATAATTGAATAATATAATTTTCCCAATCGGTTAAATTTTTCGCAAGAAAGCCATTCTCACCATGATCCACAATAGAAATATTTACCCCCACGGGCGAAGCCACAACAGGAATGCCACAAGCCATATATTGAATCAATTTATATCCACACTTCCCTTTCTCCCACAAGGTGTCTTTCAATGGCATTATCCCTATATCAAACCGCTGAATAGACTCAACTTCGGTCTCCTCAGACCAAGCACGAACCTTAACAGACGAGCCTTGAAGCATTGATTCTTTTGCCCCCACAGCAATAATCTTAACGTTACAAATATTTGAAACCGCAGTAAAAACATCATTAAGTTCAAGTAAGTATTGTGTTGTAGCGGGGGAGCCAATCCACCCGATGATCAAATGATCGACATCCTTCTTTTTAGAGTAAGTATACTGATTAATATCAACAACGGTTGGAATTACTTCAACTTTCTTAGCTCCCGATGCGATAGCTCTTTCAGCGAGGTAAGCATTACCCGCAACAACCAACGCCGAATACTTCATAACACGATTAATTTTCGACCCTAAAAGCCTTTTAATCCATATATTAGAATGTTGATCATAACGGTGGAAAATTGCATCGTCATAATCAACGACATAAGGAATATGTAAGGTATTCAAGACTTTTTCAAACAGCGCTGGTAAATATGGAAACAATTCAGCTTCTAACCATAGAACATCAAACTTTCTTACAGAAAGCAATGCTAAAAGGCGCTTAATATAACCATTCAAAACAGCTTTTTTTGAATCTTCTCCAGAGTAAATCGCCTTAATATAATTATTCGAGAATAAGGGGCTTATATCAACACGACAGTCATGTGCACTTAAGTAAGGAATATATTGATAAAATCGAACACGACTACTCGCACCTAAACTTTCATATCTACTTAATAGTAAAATATTAATAATATTACCTCAACACCGTATCATGATATTCTTTTTTATCTAAAAATAATGTATTAATGAATGCAATAGGTAAAAATATAACCCACAAAGCATCAAATGCATCCAAATATGGATTGGTTGAATATGAAAGCAACATAGAACTCAAACCAACAAGCATTGCAATCATAAAAGAAGCATCAGCCCCTCCTTTACGAATAACTTGAATACCCTTAAAATATATCCAAAAAATTGCACTCGCATAAATCATCGTACCAACAATTCCCGTGTGAAAAAGCATTGCTAAATATGACATTTCATACCGCCAAGGTTTATCAGAATCCCGAATAATTTCTGCCGCAACACCATGACCAACACCAAAAAAAGGAGCCTTATCAATGTGAAATAAAAACAAACTTACTTGCTCTGACCTCTCTCCACCTCCAAAATGACCACCATTCAAACCTAAAACCATCAAAAGTCGTTCAAATACTCCATAAATATTAAAATCTAAAGTTTCTTGAAGCACAAAAACTCCAACCAGCAGAATAGCGGCAACAAGGAAAATTGAAGTAACTGCATCAATCATCAAAATTCGTTTTTTACTAGGTAAAAATAAATTAAAAAGCAAAATAAGAACAGGAGACAAAAACAACATTAATAGAATAGCTCTCCTGCCAGATAAAAGAGCTGCAATTACTGCTGCTACCAATGCTAATAAAACAACCAGCTTCGAAGTAAGCTTATTTACCCCCAGGCGATAGTTAAGAAGCAAAGCTATTAAAAAAGGTATCAAATAAACAAGTGTCGAAACAACCCCTAATTTAACAACTGCTACACCATCTTGAAATGCAGCATTATTATCCCCAGCTAGTTCAACATGAAAACTAATAATTCCAATTGTCCCAAGAAAAAACAAGGTGACATATAATAAAATAAAAAACGATGAATATATGATAAGTTTACAACAATTAACCATATAGCTTCTTTTTGAATAAGCAATTAACAGTGGAAAATAAAATAATGGAAAAATTATATATAACATTATCGTATATAGATACGACTTAGGGTGTGCATCAACACTACCTAGCAACACAAAGAAACAACCACTTAATACACAGACTAAAAGCCAAAGAATAATGCTTTTATGTATTAAAGTTTTGTTCCCTGATATTATTTGAGCAACTACCATAGTAGCTACAATCAACAATATAGACAATTTTAATTCCATATATTGAAAAGGAACCGTGAGGGCTAAAAAAAAATACCCCCCCCCCAGCAATGTATATGCCTGCTCCCAAAGCTTGCTTGCTTGCATCACTGCTAATAACCAAACATCTCTAAATGATCTTTTTTACTCTCCGCAAACTTTACTAACTCATCATTTTCTTTATACGCAAAAACCCTCCCCATTTTTATGGTTGTGGCTGATTTTAGGATATTTGAGTCGGTAACTTCCAACTCACAAAAATCAAATAGTTTTCTTAAAACCATTTCCGAGTTTTCACTAAAATCTTCAAATTTAATCTCATGAATGCCCCCCCCTAAAGATTCGACACGAGCTAAATTCACCTTAGCTTTCAGGACATAATCTAGCCATAGTTCAAATCCTCCCTCAATAGAAGAGCATCTCATCGGGGAGCCAAACTCACCATGAGCCATTCTAGCAAGGTAATACAACTTACGAGCTCGAATCTTCTCTAAATGAATCATTGATTTATCATACCGAACCTTGAGGCTCTGTGCAACATCAACACCATTTCTCACAACATGAATAACCTTGGCTTGAGGAAATAAATCTAACCAAAGTGGTAATGTAAATGTATTTCTTGGATCCTTCCAACCCCATAGATAATCACAAGCCATCGCTTTTTCCTCAAAAGAACGATTCATGCCTTTATAAAAATAAAACATTGGTGAATCGATCAATCTAGCAAGCAATGCTGTATATTCTTCCCTAAGAAAAGAATCTCCCATCAACATATCTACATTCTCAGGAAAGTCCCATCTGGCTCCACATTTACGAAACAACCACCTATTTAGACTTAAAAAAAACCACGCCTCATGATTAACATCATGATTTCTACCAAAAAAAAGCCCCTGCTGCTCCAAAAGCTCTGTCACTAAGGTTGTTCCAGAGCGATGCATACCAATGATAATAACAGGGGAACGATATCGAATAGTCATGTCTTTCTCCAAAAGGACACTGGCATAATTCCAATTTTTTTCTTCACTACATAGACAGAGCCAAGATTTAATGCGATTAATGACAATGACGAGGCAATAGCAGCACCAACAACTCCATAGATAGGGGTCAAAATAAGCAATAACAAAAATAACAATAAAGATGAATAAATAGTAAGCCTCTCTAAAGCTCTTTCTTGCTCACACATCATCAACAAAAAACCTACTGATCCAGTAGCTACATTCACAAATTGACCTACAGCAAGAGATGCTAAAACCCACTGCCCCTCCTCAAAACCTTCACCAAAAATTCCCATGACAGTATCGCCAAAAAATGTGTATATTAAAAAAACAGGGATTCCGAATAACAAATACAGTTTTGAGGTCTGCCTTGCTAAACTTTCAATTTCTTTAATATCCCCTCGCGCATATAGCGCCGCAAACTTAGGTGCTATAATATTGTTCGCAGCAACCAAGAAAAAGCTAATAATAATTACTAACCTCATTGCTGCACCAAACAAACCTACATCACCTTCAGTCGCATAAACTCCCAATATAAATATTGGGAAATAGGGAATAAATACCTGACCAATTAAAGTCACTGTAAATAATGGTCTAGAGCTATCCCAAAGAGTTTTTTTAGAGAACTTTACAGAGCCTGCTTGGACATCAACATACCTAAACCAATAAAAAAATGCTAGAAAACATACAAACAATCCTGCCAACAAATAAGCAATACTAGCCCCAACTAAATAACCATAAACTTCCATCAAAGGAAACATTGCAACCATAGCCAGTGACGGCAGCATCAACCCTTGAATAACAAGAGCTAGTTCTATTTTACTGATTCCCTTCATCCCCTCTGCAATAATATTAAAAAGAGCAATAGGAAGAATACTCAAAACCATCCACTTAAACGAACTTTCTAATGTAGGCATATGAAAAACATCTTGTGCAATCACGTCACTAAAAACAAAAAGTATTAATGCAACTAAAGACGCAAACGCAAAAACAGCTTTCAATACAAGTAAAGAAATACCATTAATTAATCGAATATTCCCTTCAGACCAAGCAATAGTTACAAAACGAAGAACTACATTATCCATACCAAGGCGAACTAATACAGATACCGAAGTAACAATAGCCAATGACAAAAAGAAAACCCCTGTAGCATCAACCCCCAAATAACGGGCTATAATGACGCTAAATAACAAGGCTAAACTTGCTGATAATGCTTTAATAACAAAAAGAATAGGCACGCCACGAAGCACATCACGCGCATGCGGAGTTAAAGTAGATGAATACTTCTTCCATTGAAAAAGAAGTGTCTTTATAGGATTCATAAATCAACCAAGTATCTTTAATGAGCCTCTTGATGATTCTCCACATACCAGTGCATAGCTTCCACCAATCCTTGATTAATATCATAGAGTGGCTCATAACCTAGAAGAGTTTTTGCCTTAGAAATATCTGCCAAAGAATGTCTTACATCACCATTGCGGAAGTCACGATAAACTGGACTCGAATCTGCCAAGTGAATAAAATTCTGCGATAAATTACGCCGTAATTTCTCATATAACTCATTGAGTGTTGTGCGCTCACTCTTCGCTACATTATATACTTGATTTTCTGCATCCTGTGATTGCACAGTGGCTGCTAATATATTCATTTGAACAACATTTTTAATATAACAAAAATCCCGACTCGTCTCGCCATCACCATTGATGTAAACGGGTTCATTTTGAATCATTGAAGCAATCCACTTGGGAATCACCGCTGCATAGGCTCCATTTGGATTTTGACGCTGCCCAAAAACATTAAAGTAACGCAACCCAATACTTGATACCCCATAAGTGCGTGAAAAAACATCTGCATATAATTCATTCACATACTTAGTAACAGCGTAAGGTGACAATGGTCTACCAATAGTGCCTTCCACTTTAGGTAAACCAGGGTGATCACCATAAGTCGAACTAGAGGCCGCATAAATAAACCGCTTCACCTTAGCATCACGAACCGCAACTAACATGTTTAAAAAACCATTAATATTAGCATTGTTCGTGCGAATGGGGTTTTCAATTGATCGAGGCACGGACCCCAAAGCTGCTTGATGTAACACATAATCAATACCCGAGCATGCAGTCAAACAAGTATCTAAATCAGTAATATCGCCTTCTATAAAAGAAAAACGTTGCCATTGCTCAGTAGAAACCAATCCCTCAACTTGATCTAAATTATGCTGATAACCTGTTTCAAAGTTATCAAGACCGACAACAACCTGGTTTAATTTAAGCAAGCTTTCCAAAAGGTTCGAGCCTATAAAACCAGCAACGCCTGTAACCAACCAGGTTTTAGGATTTTCTTGTAAACATTTATTCACATCATCAATGCGCATTTTTACAGTCTCCATAATTGATAACCAGCCTCTTTAACCGCATCTCGATCTAGAGCCGATTTTACATCAACAATAACACCTGAAGACTTAAGGTTTGATAATAAAACAGTCAAAGGCTGTTCCAAATACGCCTGATGATTTACCGCCAAAACAACGGCATCAACGTCTTTAGGGAGATCTTCCCAGTCATCTAATGCAACACCGTATTCATGCTTAGCTTCTTCAGCTTCAGCCAAAGCGTCATGAACACTAACAGCACAGCCGTACTCTTCTAATTCTCTAACCACATCAGCAACTTTAGAGTTTCGAAGGTCTGGGCAATTCTCTTTGAAAGTTAAACCTAAAACAATCACTTTAGAGCCCTTAATGCACGAGCCTGCTTGAATCATTTTTTTCACTGTTTGCTGTGCAATATAAGCCGACATACTATCATTAATGCGACGACCTGCTAAAATAACCTGCGGGTGATACCCAAGTATTTCAGCCTTATGTGTAAGATAATAAGGATCAACACCAATGCAATGGCCACCAACTAAACCTGGGCGGAATGGTAAAAAATTCCATTTTGTTCCTGCTGCTTCAAGTACATCTAAGGTATCAATATCCATTTTATCAAAAATAATAGACAGCTCATTAATCAAAGATATATTTAAGTCTCGCTGTGTGTTTTCAATAACTTTGGCGGCCTCAGCAACTTTAATTGTAGCAGCTCGATGGACACCAGCCTCAATCACCTGCTCATACAATTCTGCCACCTGAACCAAACACTCTGCATCTTGCCCTGATACAATTTTTACAATCGTTTCTAAACGATGTACCTTATCACCAGGATTCACACGTTCTGGGGAATAACCAACTTTGAACCCATCACCACACGAGAGCCCAGACTCTTGTTCCAAAATAGGAACACAAACTTCTTCTGTTACTCCTGGGTAAACCGTAGATTCAAAAATAACAATTGCACCTTTTTTTAGGTTTCTCCCGACGGTTTCCGTTGCTTTAACTACAGGTGTTAAGTCTGGAATATGCGCATCATCTACGGGTGTAGGAACCGCAACCACAACAAAGTCAGCATTTTTTATTTTTGATTCATCATTAGTGTAAGACAAGTGTTTAGCCTTCTCAAACAGCACACTGTCCATTTCACCAGTTGGATCATAACCTTCTTGATAAGCTTTTACTTTATCACTTGATATTTCAAAACCAACCGTAGGCATAACTCGACCAAAAGCTAAAGCCAATGGCAACCCTACATAACCTAATCCTACGACAGTCACCGTCTTGTTCATTGTAATACTCATAGTACCCTCATTATTTTAATAAAATCATAGAAAATAAACTTTACAATAGACGCAAATACCAAGCGACCGTCTTCCGAATCCCTGTTTCAAAGGTTTCTGCTGGTTGCCAGTCTAAATCATCATTCATCTTCGAAGCATCAATAGCATAACGCCAATCATGACCTAAACGATCTGTAACAAAGCTGATCAGTCGTTCATGCGGCGCATGTTCTGGTTTATGTTCATCCATTAACTGGCAAATCAAACGACAAATATCAATATTCGTCCATTCATTGATGCCACCGATATTATACACCTCACCAAGCAGGCCTTTACGCACCACTACGTCAATACCTGCGCAATGATCTGTCACATATAACCAATCACGTATATTGGAACCATCGCCATACACAGGGATCGACTCTTGTGCTAAACATTTACGGATAATCGTTGGTATAAACTTTTCACTATGCTGATAAGAGCCATAGTTATTTGAACAGTTCGTCGTTGTTACTGGCAGACCATAGGTATGAAAATAAGCACGCGCTAAATGATCGGAACCCGCTTTCGACGCAGAATAAGGAGAATTAGGTGCATAAGGTGTCGTTTCGCTAAAGGCTGGATCACTTGCTTCTAAGGTACCATAAACCTCATCGGTAGAAATATGATGGAAACGGCATTGACTACCATCCCAGCCCTTCTCTCCTTGCCAATACTGGCGTGCTGCATCCAACAACGTAAACGTTCCCAGCACATTAGTTTTAACAAAGACCTCGGGGGTAGCAATGGAGTTATCAACATGCGATTCCGCCGCAAAATGCACTACTGTATCAATTTTATATTCGCGCAATAGCCGTTCAACCAAGCGGCGATCACAAATATCACCTTGCACAAACACATGCCGTGATTCATCAGGTAAATCTTTAAGGTTTTCCAATGAACCTGCATACGTCAGTGCATCGAGGTTAATAATTTTCACAGCGGTATCGGTCGCCAACATATAACGAACATAGTTGCAACCAATAAAGCCTGCACCGCCTGTTACAAGTATCACGCGAGGTGTGTACGTTACGCTGGATGATTGAGATGTCATTTTTTATCCTTTTCCTGAGTAGCTATATTATACAAAACATGGTCTTTTTTTCATACAGCATCGTACGCTAAAAATCCGTTATGCTTCGCTTGATCCAATACCCAGTCTTACGCTTATTCTCTGGATTGCGGATCAAATCCGCAATGACGTGGTTGCCCTAGGTCATACTCCACGTTATGTAGTATCCAGTTACGGTTATCATCATTGCCTTTTTTGATAGGCATGTTTAAGACCATCATATATGGCAAGCAATGCCTCATGTGATGAAAAAATAGCATTAAGTGCTTGAGTCATGAGTTCTGGAGAATCATCATATTCATGCGCAATGGCATTACGAATCTCTCTTAACTCCTGCCATGTTTCAGCCGATTCAATCAATTGTAACTTTTCCAGTTTATGTACAATATCCAAGAAAAGAACATATTCTACCTCTTCTTGAAGCACACCAAGCATCGCTTTAAAGAGACGCTGACCCATAGCATCTTGTAGTTTGGCATAGCGAAACAAAAACAGAGCAATATATACTACATCACCTTCATTTAATTCAAGATAACTTGCCCGATTTAAAGGGAGTTTATGCTAAATTTTCTGACAAGGCGACATCATACGCGCTTGATGTGTATCGCATTCGTGAAAAATTCTTTTTAGCTTTTGCTCGATTATCTTGTTATTTCCTGTTTCAATGCCTCTGGAGCATAAGGTGCCAGCACAAGATCAATTCTTTGTTCGCCAATCCTTTTTTTTGATCATCCACCCGACTGCCAAATAATATCACGTTACCGTGTAAAAATACCGTTTGAAACACTTCTTCGACAGCATGAACCTACACTGGGGGCAATCGCATAGTCTATTCCGCCTTATCGAACTTCCCTCATTTCACGAATCACTTCCGTCAGCGACTCCGACCAAGGTCGAATACTAACATCAAATGTTTTCTCTAATTTAGCGCAATTAAGGGCAGAATTCACTGGTCGCTTAGCTGGTGTAGGGTAATCCGCTGTACTGATAGCATTAAGCTGCTTCAACACCAAAGGAACACCCTGCAAGCGTGCCTCAGCGAAAATAGCACTGGCAAAACCATGCCACGTTACCGCCTCTGGTTGCGCTAGGTGGTATGTTCCCCAATGCCCATCCATATGGGGTAACACAGCCAGTATAACACGCGCCAGCTCTGCCGCTGATGTCGGCTTACCATACTGATCTGCCACCACACCTAATGTTTCACGCTCTGCACCCAAACGCAACATGGTTTTCACAAAATTATTACCATGCGCTGAAAACACCCAACTGGTACGAAAAATCAAGTGTTTGCCACAAAATTGACGCACCGCATCATCACCTTCAGCCTTACTGCGTCCATAAACGCCCAATGGCGCAAGCGCATCATCTTCTTGGTACGCTTCTGACTGTGAGCCATCAAACACATAGTCCGTTGAAACATGAACCAAAGGAATATCGGCGGCATGACAGGCTTGTGCCAAATGCGCTGCACCATCACGGTTCACTGCAAATGCCGCCGCCTCATCCTGTTCAGCACGATCCACAGCGGTATAAGCCGCAGCGTTAATCACCACATCAGGCCGTACTTTTTGCACCAATGCCGTAACAGCTGCGGCATTGGTAATATCTAATTCTTGATAATCAACAGCGGTTACATCATGCGCAAGTGCTTGCCGCGTTAATTCTGTTCCTAGCTGACCTTTTGAGCCTGTAATCAATAACCTCATCGTGGCAACCTACCCCTTGCTGCTTCAGATAACAGCGGTTGTTGTTGGTCTTTTTGCGATAATAACGGCACATCCACTGGCCAATCAATAGCCAACTCAGGGTCGTTCCAACGCACCCCCGCATCCGAAGCTGGATCATAAAACGACGTGCATTTATATTGAAAATCAGCGATATCAGAGAGTACGCAGAACCCATGCGCATAACCTGGTGGAATCCATAATTGGCGATGGTTATCTTCATTCAACTCCACACCAACCCATTGCCCATAATGCTCCGAATCTGGGTTTACATCGGCAGCCACGTCAAACACTGCCCCTGTACCAGCCGAAACTAATTTACCTTGTGGGTTTTCCAATTGAAAGTGTAAGCCTCGCAACACCCCTTTGCTAGAACGCGAATGATTATCTTGCACAAACTGTAAGCCCTCGGCTGGAATACCTGCATCCCGATAACGTTCTTGATGAAAGGTTTCGAGGAAAAAGCCACGAGCATCGCCAAACACCTTAGGTTCGACGATCAATACCCCAGGCAATACCGTTTCGATGACTTTCATAGCTTACCCTCCACTAAAAGATGCATTAAATACTGACCATAACCACTCTTCACCAACGGTTCGGCCAAGGCGCGCAGATCATCACTGCTGATATACCCCAGCTCCCACGCAATCTCTTCTAAGCAAGCAATCTTTAAACCCTGACGTTTTTCAATCACTTCGACATAGCGACCAGCATCCATCAAGGATTCATGGGTTCCTGTATCCAGCCATGCTGAACCACGGCCAAGCCGCTCCACATGCAATTTATTTTCTGCCAAATAAATTTTGTTCACATCAGTAATTTCTAACTCGCCACGTGCCGATGGAACAATAGAGTCAGCAATCTCCACCGCTCGCCCATCGTAAAAATAAAGCCCTGTAACGGCGTAATTTGATTTTGGTTGAGTAGGCTTTTCTTCAATGGATTGTGCCTGACCCTCAGCATCAAAAGAAACCACCCCATAACGTTCAGGATCATGGACATGGTAAGCAAACACTGAAGCAATACCTTCGGGTGACGAAGCAAGTTCGACCGCTGTACGTAACTGCTTGACCAAGCCTTGACCATAAAAAATATTATCACCAAGAATCAAGCAACTTGGTTGATTAGCAACAAAATCACGACCGATATGATACGCTTGTGCCAAACCACCTGGATGCGGTTGTTCCGCATACGATAAAGAAATCCCCCATTGCGAACCATCACCCAGTGCTTTTTCAAACATGGGTAAATCATGCGGCGTAGAAATAATCAGAATATCACGAATTCCTGCCAACATCAGTGTAGATAAAGGATAATAAATCATCGGCTTATCATACACAGGCATCAATTGTTTACTTACCGCTAATGTAAGTGGATGCAAACGCGTGCCTGACCCACCAGCTAAAATAATCCCTTTCATGGTACTCCTTCACTTATATCTTGCGCATCGTAGCTCGTCCATCAGACACCCTAACGAACCATGGCTTTCTGCCCCAACTATGCCAAACCCCTCACACAGACCGTCAACGACAGTACGTTCATACTACGGATCACAAATCCACATCAAACTATTCGTGATGATCAAATGCCTGGTAGCCATGCTGCTTGACTAGGGCATCTTTTTCGGCGGACTTTAAATCCTCACGCATCATCTCTTCGACCAGCTCATTAAAAGTAATTTCTGGCTCCCAGCCCAACTTCGCTTTCGCTTTGGATGGATCACCCAATAAGGTTTCCACTTCAGCAGGTCGGAAATAACGCGGATCGACACGCACAATCACATTACCATGCTGATCGGTGGCGGTTTCATCCACACCTTCGCCCTGCCAGCTTACCTCAATGCCTACTTCTTTGGCTGCAACCGTAACAAAATCACGCACTGAATACTGTACGCCCGTGGCAATAACAAAGTCTTCTGGCTCATCCTGCTGCAACATCATCCATTGCATACGCACATAATCTTTGGCGTGTCCCCAATCTCGCTTAGCATCCATATTGCCTAGGTACAAACAATCTTGTAAACCCAACTTAATACGCGCCAAAGCACGGGTGATTTTACGCGTCACAAAGGTTTCGCCACGATTCGGCGACTCATGATTAAACAAAATACCATTACAGGCATACATGCCATAGGCTTCACGATAGTTCACCGTAATCCAATAAGCATACATTTTTGCCACAGCATAAGGCGATCGTGGATAAAAAGGCGTTGTTTCTGACTGCGGAATTTCCTGTACTTTACCGTACAGCTCAGAAGTAGAAGCTTGGTAAAAGCGTGTTTTTTTCTCCAAGCCCAAAATACGCATCGCTTCAAGAATACGCAATGCGCCAATACCATCAGAATCTGCGGTATATTCAGGTTCTTCAAACGATACAGCTACATGTGATTGTGCTGCAAGGTTATAAATTTCATCGGGCTGGATTTCTTGAATGATGCGAATCAAACTAGAGGAATCCGTCATATCACCGTGATGTAACACAAAACGACGATTATTGACATGAGGGTCTTGGTACAAGTGATCAATACGATCGGTGTTAAACAACGAGGAGCGACGTTTAATACCATGCACCTCATAACCTTTTGCCAATAAAAACTCAGCCAAATAGGAGCCATCTTGACCTGTTACCCCAGTAATCAATGCTTTTTTCATCTTATTTTGCTCTCCCATAGGCATCATCGAATCGCTCGATATCATCTTCGCCCAAATAATCACCCACTTGAATTTCAACAATTACCAAAGGTATTTTCCCTCTGTTTTCTAATCGATGAAGCGCGCCAATTGGAATATAAGTACTTTCGTTTTTTGCCACCAACGTGACTTGCTCACCACAGGTCACCGTCGCAGTACCAGAAACCACCACCCAATGTTCGGAGCGATGCTGATGAGCCTGCAAACTCAAACGCGCACCAGGTAAAACCTCGATACGTTTCATCTTATAGCCTGCTGCCGCCTCTTCTAATACGGTATACGAACCCCACGGACGTTTGACCGTCACATGTTCAATATGTTCGCTGGCATTATTAAGTTTCAGGCGATCAACAATTTTGCGCACGCTCTGACTCTGATCACGTGGCACAACAAGCACTGCATCAGCCGTTTCCACCACAATAAGGTTATCGACATCAACAGCCGCCAATAAACGCGACGAACTACGCAACAAGCTATTACGGCAATCTACTGCCAGCACGTTACCCTGTACCACATTGTTAGCATCATCTTTATCCGATATTTCGTGGACTGCATCCCAGCTGCCAACGTCAGACCAACCAATTTCACACGGAACAAGCTTAATACCCGAGGTCTTTTCCAACAAACCATAATCAATAGACACATCAGGCATCGCTGAAAACTCACGCGCAATTACTGCATCATAAGCCTCACCCGCTAGCCATGCCGAACGCATGCGTTCAATCACCGTATAGACATCAGGAAGGTGCTGTCGAATTTGCTCCAAAACAACATCAGCGCGCCACACAAACATGCCCGAATTCCAAAAATAATCGCCGCTGGAAACAAAGGCACAAGCCGTATCATAATCAGGTTTTTCGGTGAACCGCTGAACATCGCGCACATCAGCATCACTGGCTGCAACTTGAATATAGCCAAAGCCTGTATCAGGACGTGTAGGCTGAATCCCAAAGGTTACCAATGAACCCGCTTGTGCTGCATCAATCGCAGTATGTAAGGCACAATGAAAAGCATCATGATTAACAATCACATGATCCGCAGGAAGCACAACCATGACGGCATCAGGGTCATCCTGCAACAACCATGCTGCTGCCACAGCAATCGCTGGCGCTGTATTACGTCCCTCTGGCTCCAAAATGGTATGGTAATCTTGTAACTCGGCATAAGCCTCACCATTGGCATGCAAAGCCCCTGTTACAACCCAAACATCTTCAGTCTGAATAATGGGCTGCAAGCGATCAATGGTAGCGCGCAAAAAGCTTTTGCCTTGATGTTCTAACGATAAAAACTGTTTAGGAAGTTGCCGCCGAGAAAGCGGCCATAAACGACTGCCAGAACCTCCCGCCAGCACTACTGCATAAACACTCTGACCGTCTTGCTCTTGATTACCATGTGCCACGTTTTCCCCCTCATATCTAGGTCAAAACGTGACCTTTTCTTTCGCAAACGAAGCGAATAGTTTGTATAGGGAGTAGACTTGTCAAACAAACATGACTTGATAACACAGGATCATTCAGTTTTTCTGAAAGTAACGACGATAAAAAACAGGCATTAATGCCAAACCAGCCAAACCGAAGAGTGCAGCCACAATATGTGGTGTTAATATACCCTGTAGTGTCAACATTCCTCCCTGCTCTAAAATTTGACCAAAACCACTCCCAGCTAAACTAAAAACAAATGTTGCAGGCATAATGCCAAAAAAAGTGGCTATCACATAGACACGCAGAGAAACCCCAAGAAAAGCTGGTGCCAAGTTGACCAAAAAGAAAGGGATGACAGGAACCAAGCGCAACACAAACATATAACTTAAGGCATTATCAGCAAAACCTTGTTGCATCTGCCGCAAAGAAGGTCCAACTTTCTTGATTAACACATCTCCCCATGTGGTTTTTGCCAATAAAAACAACAGACTTGCTCCAGTAGTCGCAGCAACAACAGTCAACAAGGATCCTTGCCACGCACCAAACAAAAAACCACCAACGAGCGTCATCAAAGTGCCACCAGGTAATGAAAAGGCGACAACCCCAATATACAGCAACACATAAACCAATGGTGCTATCACAGCGTGATTGGTTTGAAACTGTTGTAATTGATGGTGGTGCAATGTTAAAGCATCCAATGTAAACCAGTGTTGTAAATCAAACACAAAAAACGTCACCATCACTGCAACTAAACCTACCACAGGTAGTACGCGTTTAACGTACATAGTGTAACCCATAGATTGTATGCCTTACATCTTCCATACTGAAAAAACCCTCAATCATGGTGAAACCACGGTTAGTGCGTAATCAGGCGTAGGGTTTAATGGGCATGAATACCAATATTTACCAGGCTTCAAATAAATAAGATAATCCTTAAAACTACCAGCCTCAATACCGCCACCAGAGACACTGGGTAAGGTCAATCTTGATAAGCCCTGACCACGTAACCAAAATCCTAAAGTATAAGGTACATCATCATTATAAATGCGAAACAGATAATGACCTGCTTTGAGTTGCAGGGGAATGCGATGTGCTAATCGTTGTTTAGCATCGCGATCATTAATCGTCACACAATCAGCAGCAGTAGTACTGATATACCCTAAATCTCGCCCCTCAGCCTCAATAAATTGGCATGCTTGTTGATGCCACTGAATCAACACAGGCTTAACCTCATCTGCTTGTGCTACAACCGTAAACAGACCCGTTAACAAACATATGAACATCACTTTACAATAGAACATATAAACCTCTCAAATATATACGTATGTCGTAATTGTACGAATAAGCTTACAAGCATACAGATGAATAAGCCGTAGATAACAATGTTGTAAAGCTGTGTATAAATATCGGATAAATGTATCACCGCTGATTTCTTAGAATATCCAAACACTTATACACAATTAATCCACAGCTTTAGAATTTTATTTAAACAACAAAGACATACCATATAAATCAACTTAATCAATAACTTATAGTTTTGTTAACATCATTAACAAGGCCTATGATGATGACTATCATTTATAAAATAAAAATGTATTCACAGTGATTTATTATAGCAAGGATGACTTCAGCCATAATATGTCAACGTCACATGACTGTATAACTTGCTCTACATCAGCTTAAAGACTGTGTATAAAATGGGAATAAATCATATGTAATGAAACACTCATAGAAAAGAAACTTTCATTCACAATCTATTCACACTATCATCACAACCTTGCGCATTATCATAGTGTGCTTTAACCTTTAAATATTTCAATAACTTACGTAGTTATACACACTATTAACAAGGTCTATGATGACTATAAATCTTTATGTAACTAACACTTTAAGGAGTATCTATGCACTTTGTTGTTGAACAAACATCATTTCTTGCTCAAATTCAACGTTGTCAAAATGTAGTTGATCGCAAAAAAATAAATCCTATATTAAGTAATATCTTACTTGAGGTTATTCCTGATGGTATTCGTTTAACAGCCTCTGATAGCATCATGTACCTTACCTCTACTTTATCAGCTGAAGTAAAAGAGCTGGGTAGTATTATTGTACCAGCTAAAAAAACATGTGAAGTGATTCGCGAACTTCCATCAGGCTACCCCGTTGAATGCACATTAGATGAACATGTTTTACACATTAAATGTGGACGTTCTCGTTTCAAGTTAAACACCATGAGTGCAGAAGCCTATCCTTCTGCACCAGAGCTACGTATCGAAGAAACGTTTGTTGTACCACCACTTGCTTTGGTTAAAATGATTCAATCCGTGGTCTTTTGTATTTCCAGCGATGAAACACGTAAGTTTTTAACAGGCGCGTCATTTGTTTTTGATCAAACAGAACAACGTTTGCGTGTGCGAACCAGTAATGGTTTCCATATGGCATTGGCATCATTACCTTTAACAATGGAAAGTCAGTTCACTGAATGTATTATTCCACAACGCACTTTGGTCGAGATACGTCGCTTATGTGATGCTGAAAGTGACCCAGTACAATTACATATGGGACCTCATCAAGTTTGTTTAAAAACATCAGGCTCTCTACTTTACAGCAAGGTTGTAGAAGATTCCTTCCCTTCCTTTGAACATTTATTACCCCAACAAATGCCCAATATGGTAGAGTTGGATAAGACGGCCTTTGAACAAGTATTACGCCGCTGCTTATTGGTGAGTAATGAAGATACGTTTGATGTAAAGCTTAGTTTATTGGATCAAGCCATTGAGGTATCTGCCAAAAATCGCGATCAAGAATCTTCTTTAGAACAAATGGAAGCAGATGTTGCCTTAGAAGCATCTTTGGAACGTCCTTACAGTTTTGCTATTAATGGCATGTTTTTACGCGAAGTATTATCGGTACTACCAGGCTCCTTCGTACAAATTCATTTTTGTAATGGTGAATCAGCCATGAAAATTATTGATCGCGATGATCAAATGACACATTACATCATGATGCCATTACGATTAGATGGCTGATGGAGCGTCATTCACATGTTCGTCACATGAGTTCAAAAGCGGTGACTATACGGTTACAAGAATTAGCTTTAAGTAATTTTCGTTGCCATGAACAAGCCTCATGGTCATTGCATAAAGGTGTGAACATCTTACTCGGTGATAATGGTTGTGGTAAAACCAGTGTGCTGGAAGCCGCAAGCTTAATGGCACATGGACGTTCTTTTCGCCAGGGGCGAGATCCTGCTTTGGTACGTTGGGATTGTGCTAGTTTTTCTGTTCGTGGTGTTTGGCATCGTTATGGACCATTGCATATTCAGTTGCAAGGTAAACGCAATCAATTACAGGCTTTTTTACAAGGGCAACGGGTCGCTATTCGTAAAGATTTAACCGAAATTCTCCCGTTAGTCGTGGATGCACCTCAGGCGCGAAGTTTAATTGATGGTGTAACGGCTGATCGTCGTCGCTGGTTGGATCAATTACTCATTGCCTGCGAACCTTCAGTGCAACAACATCGTAGTGCTTATTTACGGGTGTTGATGCAACGCGGTCGGCTATTGCGTCGCCACGCTCAAGCAGAAGAGTTAGATGTATGGGAATTACAAATGACGCAATATGGTCAGAAATGGATGGCTGCCCGCTTACGTCTATGCCAAGCTTTGAATGAGCAATTAAACAATGAACAAACGTTGACGGAAAGGCATTTGCAATTACGTATGCATAGCACGGTGACAGCGGATGCAACACAATGGTTAGCACAATTACGCGCAGGACGCGTGGATGATCGTCGCTTGGGACGATGTCGCACAGGGCCACATGCGGATCGCTTATTGATTGAAACAGCAGGACGAGAAATTCGTTCTGTCGGCTCCCGTGGGCAACAAAAATTAGCTGCCGTTGCCATTAAATTGGCTGAATGTGCAGTGCGCCAACAAACGCGAGGTGTTTGGCCTGTGTTGTTGCTTGATGATTGCCTAGAAGCTTTAGACCATGCACGGCAACAGCGTTTGTTGCGGCGTTTATGTGATTATGCAGGGCAAGTACTGCTGACTACGCCCAGTGATGTTGAGGTAAACGGATTACCTGTTCACACCTTAACGTTGGCGAGTAACGGCTGATTTTGATTACTCTGTAGTCATTCGAGCTCTTGATGCGTAGTATATCGCACTTATGCCGATTCGGTGCGGTCGTTTCATATAGTTGTGTTATCCACACAATAAACGCCATGCCCGTTAGTAGGAGATGCATGAATGAGTGAACAACAAAAAGACTATGGTGCAGACAATATCCAGGTATTGCGCGGTCTTGACGCGGTGCGTAAACGTCCAGGTATGTACATCGGTGACACCGATGATGGCTCTGGCTTGCATCACATGGTTTTTGAGGTTGTTGATAACTCGATTGATGAAGCACTTGCCAAGTATTGTGATAAAATCGAAGTCATCCTGCACTCTGATGACTCGGTAACGGTACGTGATAATGGTCGTGGTATTCCCGTAGGGATTCATCCTGAGGAAGGACGTTCTGCTGCTGAAGTGATTATGACGGTGCTTCATGCTGGTGGTAAGTTTGACGATAATTCCTATAAGGTTTCTGGTGGCTTACATGGTGTGGGTGTATCGGTAGTCAATGCCTTATCAGAGTATTTGGAACTGACGATTTGCCGTGAAGGTCATGTGCATTTTCAACGTTATGAGTTTGGCGAACCTGTAGAGCCATTAAAAGTTATTGGTGATACCGATAAAACTGGTTCGGCATTACGCTTTTTACCATCGCTCAAAACATTTTCTCACCGTAATATGTCGTTTGATACTTTATCATCCCGTTTGCGCGAACTGTCTTTCCTTAACAGTGGCGTGCATATTGAGTTGCATGATGAGCGTACCGATCAACGGCAAGTTTTTGAATACGAAGGTGGCATCAGTGCTTTTGTTGAGCATTTAAATCGCTCCCGTACACCATTGCATGTCCCTTGCATTGCAACCAGTGGTGAAAAAGATGATATTGTTGTCGAGCTGGCGATGCAATGGACCGATGTTTACCAAGAGCATGTGTTTTGTTTCACCAATAATATTCCGCAACGCGATGGCGGTACGCATTTGGCTGGATTGCGTTCTGCTCTCACCCGTTCGATCAACCAATACGCTACCGCAAACGATATGCTCAAAAAGCATAAAGGCAGCTTGTCTGGGGACGATTGTCGTGAAGGTTTGACCGCTGTGTTGTCGGTGAAAGTTCCTGACCCCAAGTTCTCTTCTCAAACCAAAGAAAAGTTAGTCTCCAGTGAAGTTCGCGCTGTGGTGGAGTCACTGGTTAGTGACTTCTTAAACACATGGATGGAAGAAAACCCGCGTGATGCCAAGCGCGTGGTTGGTAAAGGTGTCGAAGCAGCAACAGCGCGTGAGGCAGCGCGTAAGGCACGTGACTTAACCCGCCGTAAAGGTGCGCTAGATATTGCCAGCCTGCCAGGTAAATTGGCTGATTGCCAAGAAAAAGACCCCGCCTTAAGTGAACTGTTTTTGGTCGAAGGGGACTCTGCTGGCGGTTCAGCCAAGCAAGGTCGAGATCGTCGTACTCAAGCTATTTTGCCACTCAAAGGTAAAATTTTAAACGTTGAAAAAGCACGTTTTGATAAAATGATTTCCAGTCAAGAAATTGGCACGATGATTACCGCCTTGGGTACAGGGATTGGTAAAGAAGACTTTGATATTAGCAAGTTGCGTTACCATAAAGTCATTATCATGACCGATGCGGATGTTGATGGTTCACATATTTTAACGCTGTTACTCACGTTTTATTACCGTCAAATGCCCGAATTGATCGAGCGTGGTTATTTGTATATTGCACAGCCTCCCTTGTACCGTGTTGCCAAAGGTAAGCAGGCACGTTATGTCGCCTCAGAGCAAGAGTTATTCGACTTTTTGGTTGAGCAAGGGGTGGAAGGAAAAGCTTATTACAGTGCGCCCGATGCTTCCCCTTTAGAGGGTGATCATTTAATCAATATGGTGCGTAGCAATCATCGCTTAAATAATTTATTACAACGCTTGAGCCAGCGCATGGACGGTATGGTGCTCAAGAAATTGGTGGAATCTACGGAATTAAACAGTGCTATGATGCACAACCGTGAACAACTTGATGCCGCGATGCAGCAATTACAAGCGCATTTTTATGCCACCACACGCGATGATGAAACCTTGAGTTACCGTATTATGGATGATGCCGATGATGGTAGTTTGATGGTGCAGTTTGAACGCCGCGATCATGGTCGTTTGTTAATGTCCCGTATGAATCGTGACTTGGTTGCTACAACAGAGTTTGCTGAAGCATGTAAACTCTGCCAAAGTCTTATGGGGCAAGTATCCGCCGGCGCCTATATCGACTGGCAGGGTAAATCACACCCGATTGCTGATTATGGTGATGTGATGGCGATGGTCGAGCGCGAAGGGCGCAAAGGCATGGGTATTCAGCGTTACAAAGGTTTGGGTGAAATGGATCCCGAACAGTTGTGGGAAACAACGATGGATGCCACCAAACGCACCCTTGTTCAGGTGACCCTAGAAGATGTGGTCAATGCGGATGAAACTTTCTCAATGTTAATGGGTGATGCGGTTGAGCCGCGTCGCCGTTTTATTCAGGACAATGCCCTGAAAGTACGTAATTTGGATGTCTAATATGCCTGCTAAAAAACCGACTTTAAGCTACGCCGATGCTGGCGTGAATATTGACGCAGGCAATGCCTTCGTTGGTCGTATTAAATCTGCTGTTGCCTCAACCATGCGGCCAGAAGTGATTGGTGGATTGGGCGGCTTTGGCGCGTTGTTCAAAGCTGATTTTTCGGCGATGCAAGAACCTGTGCTGGTATCATCCACCGATGGTGTGGGCACCAAGCTGCTGTTATTGCAACAATATCATCGCCCTACGGTGGCAGGTATTGATGCCGTTGCTATGTGTGTGAATGACATGGCAGCACAAGCAGCAGAACCCCTATTCTTCCTTGATTATTTGGCGAGCGGCACGCTGGATGAAGCGACGCTAGCTGGTGTCGTTGAAGGCATCGCTGAAGCTTGTCGCGTGTGTGAATGCGCGCTGATTGGTGGCGAAACTGCAGAAATGCCAGGCATGTATGCGCCAGGTCATTATGACATCGGTGGTTTCTCCGTCGGTGTTGTTGATCGTCCACAGGTGATTGATGGCAGTACGATTGCCGAAGGTGATGTGATTCTTGGCTTGGCTTCCAGCGGCCCTCATTCCAATGGTTTTTCTTTGATTCGGAAGCTGTTGGAGTTACGCGGCGATGATTGGGCAAACGATCAATTGAGTGATGGTACGCCAGCAGTGGAAGCTGTTTTGGCAGCAACGCGTCTGTATGTCCCTGCGGTTAAAGCGATGCAAGCGGCTGGCATTACCGTTCATGGCTACTCCCACATTACTGGTGGCGGCATGTTTGATAATATCGAACGCATTTTGCCAGCCGATACCGCTGCTACAGTCGATATTTCTGCTTGGCCTGTGCCGCCAGTGTTTGAATACCTGCTAGAGGTTGCCGATGTTGCGCGCAATGAACGCTATCGCACCTTTAATATGGGTATTGGTTTTGCTGCGATTCTTCCCGCTGCTGCTGTAGAGCAAGCAGAAGCAGTATTGCGCCAAGCGGGTGAAACAGTGTATCGCATCGGTACGATTACCCGCCGTGATGCAGCCGAAGCCGTGGTAACGTTGGTCGGTTGATGAATAACGCACGCATTGCAGTATTGGCTTCGGGTACTGGGAGCAATTTGCGGGCCATTTTAGAAGCAGCTAAGGCAGGGTTATGCCCTGTGGAAACAGCGTTGGTGTTGTCGGACAAAGCGGATGCTGGCGCGTTACATATCGCCAAAGAAGCTGGTGTGGCGCAGGTGTTACACATCAACCCCAAAGACTTTGTTGATCGTGCTGCTTTTGATAGTGCTTGTGCCGAAGCTATTGAGGCAGCAGGCTGCCATTGGGTGGTACTTGCTGGCTATATGCGCATTGTATCCGAGGCATTTGTGCAACGCTTTCCTCAGCGTATTATTAACATTCACCCAGCCTTGTTACCAGCATTCCCTGGTGCTGACGGTGTGGGTGATGCCTTGCGTTATGGGGTGAAAATTACAGGTTGTACCGTGCATTTGGTCGATGAAGTGTTGGATGGTGGTCCTATTCTCGCCCAGCAAACCGTCGAGGTGCATGATGATGACACGCGAGATACATTACTCACGCGCATGCATGCTGCCGAGCATCAACTCTACCCTGCTACCCTAGCACGCTTGATAACATATGCTTTTCATTTAGACGGTCGCCGTGTCATTTGGGCTGAATCATAGTATCTGATGTTCGAATGTATGGTTATTCGAGACCTTTTCTGAGTTGCCATGCGTCATTTCGAGGGTGATCTGCAATCTAGGCAGCAAGCGAAGCATGACGTGTTATCTCTGCTCACGCAGTAGAGTTTACCAAAGTTGGATACCTTCCTAGAAGCTGTTGTTTTCCCTTGCTATTCCCTGTTGCTTTTTTATGCTGCGCCAGCGAAGTGGCTTGGGTGATCGCGTTGACTGCTACAGTCACCGAGGAAAGTCCGGGCTGCATAGGGCAGGATGCCAGATAACGTCTGGTGGGAGGAATCCCAGGAAAGTGCCACAGAAAATAGACCGCCAGTTTGCTTGCATGCTGGTCAGGGTGAAATGGTGCGGTAAGAGCGCACCGCTCCGTCGGGTAACGGGCGGAGGCAGGGTAAACCCCATTCGTAGCAAGGCCAAATAGGGGAACATGGGGCGCGGCCCGCGCCTGTTTCCGGGTAGGCTGCTTGAGCCGCTGGGCAACCAACGGCCTAGAGGAATGATTACCACGCGCAAGCGTACAGAACCCGGCTTACAGAGCCACTTCGCATCTTGTTCGGCTCTTGCTTTGGCAATCTAGGCATGCCTTTCTGTCACCCTGTGCGGTGAAACATCGTTGCCTGATCACACTGTTAATCAATAGCCGATGAGGTACACTATTTGAAGAACTCCCCTATTCATACCTTGACCTTGAGTGTTATTGCCACCTTACTCCTATGTTTTGCAGCCGTGTGGCTGAGTTTATTCATGCCGCGTTTTGGCATTGATTTAACGCATGTTGATGAGCAATTACGCATGAATCAACATACGATTATCGCCCTTGCTAATCCACAACAGCGGTTACTGTTGAATCATCATGATGTGCTTGAAGAACCTGATGTTCTTAACGATTTGGATGAAATGAATCACTTTTTTGCGCGCCAAGGGGAAATATCTCAGATGCTTTTGGCTGCGTCTGCGAATGCTACACCGTTGTGGCTGGAAGATGATTTGGGTCATCATATTGCATTAAGTCCCAGCCAGGCTGGTTGGCAGGATTTACCCTTATCCTTTTGGCTGCAATTATTGGTGGGACTAACGGGTGTGTTGGCAGGCGTTGGCACCTGGGTTTTTTGCCAACAAAATCCTGCTGCGCGTTATTATTGCATCATGGGAATCGCCCTAGCACTTTCTGCTTGGGCGGCGGCGGTGTATGGCTCGCGTGAACTGGCGATGCCGGCGCTATGGTTTCGCCTGCTTAGTCATATCAATGAACTGGGCGCATTGCTATTCGGTGGTGCATTGGTTGCCTTAACATGGCATTACCCTGAGCCATACAAGGCGAAACCTGTTGCGATGTATACCTTGCTGAGTGTGATTGGCTGTTGGTTGATGCTGCTTCTGCAATGGCTGCCAAGCATTGATGAAACGACGCGGATTCCTGGTTTGCTGTGCTACCTTGTGGCTATCGTCATGATGGTGATGCAGTGGCGTAAACATCGCAATCGCCCTGACCTGCGCTTGGCGATGCAGTGGTTTTTCTTGGTGACATTTGGTGGTATTGGTCTTTTCCTTGGTTTGATCTTTGTCCCCCCGTTGCTTGGTTTTCCGTTGGTTATTTCTCAAGCTATGGGCTTTGCCGCATTTTTGCTCATTTACCTTGGCTTAGCGGTAGGAATTGTACGTTACCGCTTGTTCAACCTTGGTCGTTGGTGGTTTACGGCGTGGTTGTGGATCATGAGTGCTATGGTGGTCATTGCGCTTGATCTATTGACGATGTTGTTATTTGGTTTGCAGGGAGCATTTAGTTTAAGTATTGCTGTGGCAATTACAGGCTGGCTATATTTCCCTTTGCGCCGTTATGTGTGGCAACATTTGTTACAGCGTAGCGCACCAAGTTTAGATGCTGTACTCCCTGATGCGGTACGCGCCATTGCAGGCAGGAGTTCGGTACATGATGCCGTTGCAGGTTGGCACAGTTTGATGCAACAGGTGTTTGAACCGTTGGAAAGCAGCCTTGAGTCGTTGACGCAGCAGCAAGAGGGGCTGAATGATAACGCCTTGACGTTGGTTGTTCGTAGCCCAGATCAGCAACAACTGTTGTATCTACGCTTCCCTGCTCAAGGGCAGCGCGTTTTTAGCGATAACGACTTGCTGTTGGCGCAATCTATCGGTGATTTATTCAGCCACGCTATTCAAGCCCTCCGTGCCAAAGAGCAGGGCATAGAGCAAGAGCGCGATCGTATTCGCCAAGATATTCATGACACGCTAGGTGGCAAAATTCTCTCCATGATGCATGCCAGCGAGCAGCCCGAAATTCGTGCCATGGCACAATCAGCATGGCAAGAGATGCGCGAAATACTTTCTGCCCTGGACAATGAACCACAATCGCTGATGAGCGCGCTTAACCGTTGGCAACATATGTTGGCGCAACAGTTGGCGATGCAAAACGTTCATTGCCGCTGGCATAAGGAACTATTAAATAACGGTGAGGCGCGGTTGTGGTCGGGTGCGGAGCTGCTCAATTTGGGACGTATTATACAAGAGGCCATCAATAACGCCGTGCGCCACGCTCAAGCGCAGCACATTGATGTGCTGGTTCATGAACAGCAACAGCAAGTTGATATTCAGGTGCGTCATGATGGTCATATCAGCGAGCCAAAAACATGGCAACATGGGCGCGGTTTAACGCATATGCTACAGCGTGTTCAGATGCTTGGTGGGCAACTGCAATGGTCTGTGACAGATGATGGCTTGTTGCGATTAACCATTACCATTCCTTGTGTTGGTGAGCCATTGTAGTACAGTTTCAGCATGCGTCATATTCTTATTGTCGATGATGAACCCGTGATTCGTCAGATGCTTGTTGATATTAGTACAGCACTATTCCCTACGGCAATGTTGTACCAAGCGGCAACACTGCAACAGGCAAATAAACAACTGGCAGAGCATCCGAACCTTGATTTAGCGTTGATTGATTTACGCCTACCCGATGGTGATGGCGCAAGTCTCATGACCACACTTAAGAAAAGAGACTGTTACTGTGTGGTCGTGACATCGTTTGATGATGATAGTTGTTTGTTTAATGCCTTACGCGCAGGAGCTGATGGCTACCTGATGAAGGATCAGAGCAAGCAGGATTTGCAAAGGATGTTAAATGGCATCATGCGGGGGATTCCCCCTATTTCTCCTGCTGTGGCGCAACGTATGATTGCCTACTTTCATGAGCAAGATCCGCTAGAGGATGCGCCAAGTATGTCACCCCGCGAATTAGAAGTGTTAACATGGGTAGCACAAGGTTTCACCGTGGTGCAAACGGCAAAGGCTTTAGGTATTAGCAAACATACAGCCAATGATTATATGAAGTCCATTTATCGAAAACTGAACATCTCATGCCGTGCAGAAGCTGTGACCAAAGCCTTTCAAATGGGCTTGGTGCAACATAAATGAAAGTTTCCCGTTGAGCCTGAATGACGTATAAGTTATCGTGATGATGGCGTGTTATTCCCCGCTGCCTCGGCAGCGGGGAATAACCGCTTTATTGCGTAATCAGAATGAGACCTGATGCTCCTACCATGAGGAACTTGCTACCTGCTTTAATCACATTGTTTAATGTGTTGGTCGCATAGCCTCGCGATGTCCAGACTGTGCCATCGACACTGGTTCTTACACCGCCAGTTGCCACACCACCAAAGGCAAGCCCTTGCGCGCTGACCAGTATGAATTGTTGGGTACTTGCGTCCCATATCATATGGTTAGGGTTAATCGCGCCATTACTGCTGTTGTTATACGTCCATGTGATGCCATCAAGGCTGGTGAAAAGCGCGCCGCCATTAACGGCTGAAAGCCAGAGCTTGCTACCATCCCAAGTAAGTGTCGCTACCTGCCCAATACCTGTGGCAGAGGAGAGTTGCTGCCATACAGCACCATCGACGCTGGCATAGGTATAGTAGCCATCGTTGAGTATGTATTGTGCGCCATTCCACAAGATGTTGAAATGTACGGCATAATTCACAAGCCCAGGTTTATTTGCCAGTGCCACTGCTGCGTTCCATGTAATGCCATTGGCACTGCTGATGGTTTCGGGCGTTCCTGTTGCGGTATTCACGCCCGTAGCAATCACTGTGGAACCATTGGATACTACAGCCGTGAGATTTCCCGTTACATTGGATGTTTGAGCGACCCAAGTTACGCCATTGCTGCTGGTTAATACTACACCTGCGTTACCGACTGCGACAAAGCTGGTGCCTGTCCAAGTCACTGCCAATAAATCAGTGGTGATACCTGAGGTTGCCGTTGCCCAAGTGTAAAGATCAGTGGAACGCAAAATGGTTCCTGCGCGCCCTACCACGACAGCAACCCCGCCAATATTGTCGTAAGCAGCTTGCATCAGTTCATTGGTGGTCAGTTGGGTTTTATGCCCTGTCCAATTCAATGTCGCCGCATTGGGTGAACTGAAGATCTCACCTGCATCCCCCACCGCTACGATGGTGCTGGCATTGCTTGCCACCGCACGCATGACCTTGCCTGTGGTATTGCGACCAAACGGTGTTTGTGTAGTCCATGTGGTCAGGTTGCTTGATGCGCTCATATTTCCGTCAACGTCCAAGGCAATATATTGCTGACCTGAAAAATATAGGCTGGTTGGTATCAAGCCAAGTTGGGTAAGCGTTTGAGCGACAGTAATTAAATTTGTTGATGTGGCATAGAAGCCAGAAAAACTCGCTGCGTTATAACCCACGCCTACATATTGCGTTCCATTCCAAAGCAAATCTACGCCAATTGATGTGAAGGCATCTTTAAGCGTCCAAGTCAGCCCATCGGGGCTCACGTATTTGGATCTTGGTGCGACCAACCCCACAAATTGGGCGTTGAATGCATCCCAATAGACCTTGCTAAATATTTTCGCAGGTAGCGTTGCCGTCCATGTTGAGCCATCAGTGCTGTGGTAATTATTTGCCACCAATCCTGCTGCACCACATGTCACTTGAGTAAAACCTTGACCCGTTGCACCGAGGTTCAAAGTGTGCTTGCTCCATTGCATGCCATTGGTACTTGAAAGAACCAATGGCTTTGAGGCCGCAGCATCAAGACCTACAGCCCAGAAGTTCGTACCATCGAAACAAGCACTGGTCAGCTTATCCGAAACGCCACTATTCTGAGGCTGCCAAGATGAATAGCCATCAGCACTTGTGAGGATCGTTCCTGCATCACCGATGGCGACAAATTGATTGTTGCCAAAGACCACATCGGTCAAATTGCTGGTGGTTGGGGATGGATGTGCAGCAACAGGCGTAAAGGGCTGAGGAGCAACAACCTGAACAGTGCGAACAACTTGGGTTGCTGCATTGCCTGCGGCATCGCTTACGTTATACGTCACGTTGTAATTGCCAGCAATCGCTGTATTCACCGCCGTACTGTTGATGATGATGTTAGCACTGACATTGCCATTAACATTATCTGCAGCGGAAGCACCCGCCTCATTGTAAGTACCGCCCTGAGTAATGATTTGTGGATTGCTTCCGTTCAGGCTGATGACTGGTGCAGTTAAATCGCTGACGGTTAATACCGCCGTGGCACTACCCACATTACCCGATGAGTCGGTTGCCTGGAAGGTGATGGTATGCGCCCCCATCGTTAGTGTTGCGGGTATATTGATTGCGTTTGCAGCAATCGTACCATCAATATTATCCGTTGCTGTTGCGCTATTCAGAAACGCCTGAACGGCAGCAGTGCTTGTTACTACCCCACCAGCATTGGTCGCTGCTACGCTGGCAGCCGTTGGTGGCGTTACAACTGGGGCAACGGCATCCAAGAACCTTACATGAACCAGCCCTGTTGCGGTGGCTGTATTGCCCTGGTTGTCTGTTGCAGTGAAAGTCACTGTGGTTACACCGATAGGGAATGTTGCAGGGGCGTTATTGCTGACGTTGATGTTCTCGGTCAGCGTACCTGCAATCAGTGTGTCCAGTGCAGATGCACCATTCAGGTAAGCCTGAATATAAGGATCACTGGCTGGCATGCCAGCATTATTGGGGTATGCCGTATATAAATCGGCAGCCAAGGTGATGACAGGTGGCGTGGTATCATTCTTACGCGCACTACACCAAGAAAGCCCAGTGTTGCCCAGTAATGGATTGCTGGGGGTCGCAACTGTTTGAGCGGGGTCAATACGGTAAATATTTGTACCATTGGCAGCACCAATTCTGAATTCAAAAAAGCCCGTAGCATTTTCAAACAAATGCACTTCCTCACCCGTATAAGGGTCGGATAACATGATGCCATTGTAGGTATCAACCGTATCGCCATTGCCATCCCATGTTAATGTTTTCACGGTACAGGATGTTGGCTCGGTGTATTGTACGGTTCCATACTGGTCGATACTCAATTCTAGAGGGCCAGAGACAAAGAAGTAACCATTCGCCTGATAGGTTCCTGTCAGGTTGGTAAGTCGTGTGGGTGCAGTCAGCGGGAAAGCAGCCGTGTTTGTGCTAAATTTGATGGTTCCTTTGGCATCAGTATATGTCCCTTCGATTAACCCACTGGTGAAAAAAAGGGCGTTAAATTGACTCGCATCACCGTTGGACATGAAGCCAAATTGGAAATTATAATGATCAACCACCCAGTTGCTGTTGGGCGTTGGCGATGCCGTGCCAGTGGTTTGATTGATAATACCGTTTGCTCCAGTCACGACGCCTTCAGTCGCAGTGTTACCGATATTAAAGGTCATGTTGCCGATTGGAATATTGGGGTGATTCGATGACCAAACATGTACGGTATAAGGCTGATTCGCTTTAGCGCGCAGCGTTGCACCAGCATCGGTGGTTAACCACCCAGCAGTAGGATTGCTTGCAGCAGGCGTGGTTAAATAACGGAAATAACCATCGCTAACCGTACCCACAGCCGTGGCAGTGGCCTGATCGATCATGTGCGCAGCAAAGCGTCCCTCAACCTCCGTTGCAGATGCGCGGGTAATTTCGATGGTGCATTGATCGGCATTATAAACCTTACCGTTTAACGATAATTCAATGGAAGGCATGGTTAGAGCAGAGCAGTGGTACGTACCAACCGCTGGCGTGCCAGCATACATCCAATTGATATTCCAACGGCTTAAGCCTGCGGTCGCAGGGTCGTATGCCTGAATATTGCCAATATTTCCGCCGAGTTGGGTTACACTGTATAAAGGCTGCCCTGGGGATACGCCTTGCGTAAAGGTATAGGGCGAGTTGACAAGGGTTCCTGTCACACCATTGCCACCTGTAAGTGCTGCGCCTGTACCGTTGGGGGTTAAGGTCGGAGTAGCGTTAACTGTAACCGTCGCTGTTGCTGTGCCTGTGTTATTGGCGGCATCCTTGGCTGTAAATGTGACGATGGTAACGCCAAGGGGGAAACTAACTGGCGCATCATTCGTTATTGCACCGATCACAGCAACATGATCGGTTGCTGTAGCAGCGGCTAAGAAGCTGGCAATAGCGGCATGACTCACAGGTACAGATTGTGCTCCAATCGTCGCTGTTACAGTAATATTAGCAGGTGGCGTTACTACGGGCGCAGTAGTGTCTTGAACGTTTACCATTTGTGTGGCTGTTCCGACATTGTTAGAGGCATCCGTGGCTGTCCACGTGACTGTTGTTGCACCAAGCGGGAACGTTGCAGGCGCATTGTTGCTTGCCGTGAGCACGCCATCAACGATGTCATTCGCCGTTGCTGTGCCAAGGTTAGCATAAGGTGTTAATGTGGCTGTCGCTTCGACATACACATACGCAGGCGCGGTAACAACAGGAGCTGTGGTATCAGTCATGGTCACACGTTGCACGGCAGTGCCAGTATTGCCATAGCTATCCGTTGCAGTCCAAGTGACCAATGTTACACCAAGTGGGAATGTTGCAGGCGCATTGTTGCTTGCCGTGAGTACGCCACCGACGATGTCATTCGCCGTTGCTGTGCCGAGGTTTGCATAAGGTGTTAATGTGGCTGTCGCTTCGACATACACATCCGCAGGCGCGGTAACAACAGGGGCTGTGGTATCAACAATGGTAACCGTTTGAATGCCTGTGGCGACATTACCGTAGGCATCCGTTGCTGTCCAAATCACTCTGGTAACACCGAGTGGGTAAAGCGCGGGGGCATTGTTGCTAGGAATCACCGTTCCTGTGACGCGGTCTGTGGCTGTGGCTACACCAATGTTTGCTATCGCGGTTGCTGCGCCTGTTGCTTCTGCGGTGATATTGTTAGGGAGGGTGAGTGTTGGTGGGGTTACATCGGTATTGGTAGGAAGACCAGTCGCCATTCTTGCGATTTCAGCTTGAATACCTGCTAAACTTGTACCCGCAGAGGCACTGACAGAAGTGAGTGCTGCCACATAGGCATAATGATCAACAGCCGTGGTAATAGGGTCGAAGCCTAATTGTGTGGAAAGGTTTGTTTTAACGGCTGCAAATGCATTGCTGGCATTGGTATTATTTTGTACAGCATAGCTATAAACGGCATCTGCGACAGCGGAGGTTAGTGGGGTAATGGGAGCTGCTGCTGTAGTACCGTCCCAGATGGTTTTCATTGCTGGGGCGGTAACGCCTGCAACGCCTGTGTATTCGTCGGTAAAGGTTCCGCCGCGTGAAACGGCAATAAATGGCCCCGTTACTCCCGCTGGAATGTTTGCCGTCCAATTACCATATGCATCGGTGGGTGCGTTGGATGTAACAACAAAAGTGTTTTGCGTGCCGTTGGCTGTCATAGTGTAAATATCGACCAAAGCACCAGTTACAGGGCCTTTGCTGACCGCGCCGCTAACTACGCTAGAAGAAGCCACAGTAGCAGAACCACCACCGCCACCACATGCGGTAAGCGAAAACAGAGAAAATAGCATCAGTAATAACGCAACAGGTCGTAACAACATAACAAGCCTCCAATGGTTCAAGCGGATGAAAAAAGTTACACCTAAATCCTGCGGTGTTTTGTGTCGTATCGGGTGTGATATATTGGTTTGTATGGCTTTTTGTGGAAATACGCAGTCACCTTTTTGGTGATAAGTATTTTTACAGAATGTCAGACGAATCAATAGATTGTGCTCAGTATGTGCAAAATATTGTAGGATTTAGGTTACAGTCATCCCCAGCGCAAACCTATGGTAGGTCATGGTGCTAAAACAATTCCCCTATTCATGGGGGTGGTCTTAACCTGAATTATTCATAAATCGTCGTGATGATTGCGTAGAACCTTTGTTTGCAACGGATGCCTTTTTCTGTTATACAAACATCATTTGTCTAACGCTCGCTGCTGAATTATGCTCGGCGTTGACATTTCGAGGAGCTTGCCATGTTGCTTAACGTCCTTGCCTTGATGATGCTGTTGCTTGCATCGCCAGTTTATGCCGCACCCGTTGCCGTGCCTGATACTTTGGCACCTTGGGTTCCGTGGGTGCTGGATTCGCATAAAGACCATGATTGCCCGTCCCCTTTTAACAACAGTAAAGCGCGTTATTGCGCTTGGCCTGCGACGTTGAAGCTTAGCTTGGATGCTGCTGGTGGAAGCTTTACCCAGCAATGGATCTTGTATGGCGACAGTCGCATTCCGCTGCCTGGCGATGCCCGTTATTGGCCGCAAGATGTTATGGTCGATGGTGTTGCCGCGACCGTGATGCAGGCGAATAAACGCCCCTTTATTCGTTTAGGCAAAGGCGAGTACACCATTCAAGGGCGTTTTTTGTGGTCGGCATTGCCCAATGCTTTGACCATACCAGCAGCTACAGGGTTGCTCACCTTGCAGCGTAATGGCGTATCCGTGCCGTTGCCACACCGAGAAAAAACAGGGCGTTTGTGGCTGAATGAAAACGCTGCGCCATCAGCGCATGCCGAGGAGGATCGCCTACAACTGCAAGTCTTTCGCCGCATTATGGATGAAGTACCGATGCAGGTGGTAACGCGGCTAGACCTGCAAGTGTTTGGCAAGGCGAGAGAGATAAGCTTTGGCCCTGTATTACTGGCAGGTGCCATCCCCTTGCAAATCAAAAGCCCTGTTCCGATTCGTTTGGAAGCTGATGGTCGGGTACGCATGCAGGTGCGCCCTGGTCATTGGCAGGTTGATGTAATAGCGCGCTTGGCGCAAGCGGTGAGTCGTCTAAGCTTGCCTCAATCGGACATGCCCAAAACTGAAGTGTGGGTGTTTGATGCGCGCCCTTCGTTGCGTCAAGTTGAGGTGGCTGGTGTGCCATCGCTAGACCCGCGCCAGACAACGCTACCTAGCGCATGGCAGCAGCTACCGACCTACCGTGTAACGACGGATGATACCTTCACCTTGACCACCAAGCAGCGCGGCGACCCTGAGCCTTCGGCAAATACGCTCAGCCTTGAACGTGATTTATGGTTGGATTTTGATGGTCAGGCATACACTTTTCACGACAACATCAGTGGTCAAATGCGCCAAGGTTGGCGTTTGAATATGGCACATGAGATGACGTTGGGGCGCGCTGTGGTCAATGGTGAAGGGCAGTTGGTGACGCGCTTGCAAGCGCAAGGGGCGCAAGGTGTGGAATTACGCCAAGGTAATATCGCGGTGCAGGCGGATGGGCGTTATCACGGCGATCGCGGCAGTATTCCCATGCCTGGTTGGGATGATCATTTTAATCAAGTGAGTGCTACGCTTCATTTGCCGCCTGGTTGGCGTTTGTTGGCTGCATCGGGTGCTGATTCGGTTGGCCGCGCCAGTTGGCTGGAGCAATGGACGTTGTTGGACATTTTCTTGGTGTTGATTGCGGCATTGGCGGTATATCGTCTTTTTGGTGTGCCGTGGGGCGTGGTAACGCTGTTGGCTTTGACCCTTTCGTGGCACGAGGTGGACGCGCCACAATATATTTGGCTGGTGTTGATTGCGGCGGTGGCATTGTTGCAGGTTGCGCCGCAAGGACGTTTGCAGAAAGCAATGTCATGGTGTCGTTATGGCGCATTGCTGGTATTGGTCGCGATTGCCTTGCCCTACATGGTGGAAACGGTACGCACGGCGATTTACCCGCAATTAGAACGACCAGCGGTGATGGCTTACCCTGCAATGATGGCAGAACGCATGATGGATGCTGAACCTCAGCTTGCTGGCGCACCCGCGCCTGAATCTAGCGCAGGGCTTTCCAAACCCAGAGCGATGGTGAAAAAGATGGTTGCTCAGCGTGAACGTCCGCTATCGTTATACGAAAATCCTACGATTGATCCCCATGCCAAGGTGCAAACAGGGCCAGGGTTGCCAGAATGGCAGTGGTCATCGGTTGCTGTGCGTTGGAACGGTCCTGTTGAGGCAGGTCAGCGATTGGATGTGGTTTATATGTCACCGCCATTTACTGCAGCGATGAAGGTGTTGTCGGTGCTGCTGGTGCTGCTGCTCGGTATGCGTTTGGCAGGCTTTACGGTGCAAGGCCGTCGTTTGCTCCAGCAAGCACCGCGTGTGATGCCCCTTTTGTTGCTGCTGATGTTGTTCCCTTATGGCAATAACGCCAGCGCGGATGGCTTCCCTAACGCTAAATTATTGCATGATCTGGAGCAGCGTTTGCTTAAGCCTGCCACCTGCTTCCCCCAGTGCGCCCAGCTTGCGCGGATGAAGTTGGATGTGCAAGGCAACACCCTGCGCATGATGATGGAAGTTCACGCCAGCGAACATGTGGCGATACCAGTACCTGGCGCGCTTGATGCTTGGATGCCGCAACAAGTGATGGTGGATGGCAAAGTGCATGCTGTCCGTCAGGGTGTAGGTAAAGGCTTGTGGTTGGATGTAAGCGCGGGTATTCACCATATTCAATTAGCAGGCGCAATGTTGCCTGTGCGTACGATGGCATTGGCATTGCCGATGAAGCCAGGTTATGCCACGGTGCAAGCAGACGGTTGGCGCATCCAAGGCGTGTACAACGATGGACGCATGGAGGATGTGTTGCATTTTGAACGCATCGCCGACGATGCTGACACCATGAACACCCTTCAACCCAGTCAACTGCCAGCATTTGTTACCCTCACCCGTACCCTGCACTTGGGCTTAGAATGGCGGGTAGAAACGGTGGTGCAGCGGGTGTCGGATTCAGGGCAGGCGATTGCCTTGCATATTCCATTGTTGCCACAGGAAGCGGTGTTGACCGAGGGCATACGCGTGGCAGATGCTTATGCCAATGTGCAATTGGCAGCGAACCAGCAGGTATTGCGTTGGCAATCGTTGTTGCCGCCCAGTGATCAGATCACTTTAACAGCAGCAGATACGCAAGATTGGGCGGAGCGTTGGCAATTGGATGTGAGCCCTATTTGGCATGTTACCGTGCAGGGCATTCCTTCGATTCACCATCAAAACAAGGCTGGGGTGTGGTTCCCTCAATGGCAACCATGGCCAACAGAGCAGGTGCAGATCACGGTCAATAAGCCGCTGGCAGTTGTTGGTCAAACGATGACGATTGAACACAGTCATTTGCACATCAAGCCAGGCAAACGGGCGCAAGATGTTACCCTAGAGCTACGCATTCGCAGCAGTCAGGCAGGGCAATACGCACTAACGTTGCCAGCGCAAGCGGTGTTGGGTTTGGTCACCATCAACGGTATCTCTCAGCCTATCGAACAGCGTGAGCGGCTGGTGGATCTGCCATTGGTTCCAGGTGAACAACATATCACGCTGCATTGGCAAACGCCGCAAACGATGAACACAATCTGGCAAACACCACAGGTAAACTTGGGGCAGGCAAGCGTGAATAGCGACATCGAGGTTGCCATGCCTGCAAGTCGTTGGGTGCTATTCCTCACAGGACCTCGCTTAGGGCCTGCGGTGTTGTTTTGGGGTGTGTTATTGGTGGTGGTTCTGGTTGCTATAGGCTTGGGCTATAGCCAGCGCACACCGCTGAAAACATGGCAATGGTTGCTGTTAGGCATTGGCTTATCGCAAGCGGAAATCGGCGTGGCAATGATTGTCGTTGGTTGGTTATTCGCCTTAGTATGGCGCAAGCAGCAAGGTGCATCGTTGGAAGCACGTAAATTCAACATCGTGCAAATGGGCTTAGCCTGCCTCACCATCGCCGCCTTGGTCGGCTTGTTATCGGCCGTTGGTACAGGTTTGTTGGGGCATCCAGACATGCAGATTCAAGGCAATGGTTCCAACGCCATGGCACTGTATTGGTACGCCGATCAAAGTGGCGAATTATTGCCAACGGCAAATATATTATCGGTTCCGATGTGGTTCTATCGTGCCTTGATGTTACTGTGGAGTTTATGGTTAGCCTTTAGCTTATTAGCATGGTTAAAATGGGCATGGCAATGTTTTAGCCACCAAGGTTTATGGCAAAAAACAGTGGTGAAAGAAGATGAAGGCGATCATGCAGTCAAAGGCAAGTAGAGAGGTCGCAGTTCATTCCGCACAGGCATGCGTAGCTTCTTTATTAGGAATGAAAATAAGCCATTGAAAAATGCGTTTTATTTCAATGGTTTGCGGGAGGTGTCAAAAACAATGGTCTTTTCCTCAAAAACACGTACATTTCGTTGTCTTCCTTCAGGTTTTGACGAGGATTGAACAGTTCACTGCCGCACAGGCAGCTTAGAAATAGTTGATAGTGTATTTATGGACGCTTTGCCCGTTCACTGCCGCACAGGCAGCTTAGAAAAGACGGCGTTAATTTCGTCACGATTTCAACGCGTTCACTGCCGCACAGGCAGCTTAGAAAACCACCGAGCCGTCCTTTGCAATAGCCCAGTCGTTCACTGCCGCACAGGCAGCTTAGAAAGAATGGTGGGATAATTCTGGTCTTATGCTTGCTGTTCACTGCCGCACAGGCAGCTTAGAAAGCCCAATAGTTCCAAACGTAGTGCAGCAGATTGTTCACTGCCGCACAGGCAGCTTAGCAGCTATTATATCAGATAGCTTTTGAAGGTGGCGAAAACCGTTTGAGAGATGATGCTGAAGGGCGTAAATATAGCGCGATGAATTTTATCTTAAGTTAGTGGTTAATTGCCTTTGACTTGGGCTTCACTCTGCAACAAGCCTTTGACCAAGCGATACAGCACGCCGTTAGATTCTCAGTATCAAAAAACGCTATGGCAATGACATAAAACTGGCTACATTCGCGGTGGTTGCCGTGGGTTTTGATTGTTTGTTGTGGCAACGAATCAATACTGGAGATACGCTTTGAACATTCTTTCTTTTGCCGATAGCACTGCGATGGCTGATTATGCCACCAAGCACATTCTTGCCCTTGCAGAACAGGCGATTGCGCAGCGTGGCGCGTTTCATTTGGTGCTTGCTGGAGGAACCAGTCCACGCCAATGCTACGAACGTTTACGCCAACAAACGGCTGCTTGGCAGTCATGGCATGTGTATTTTGGCGATGAACGCTGCCTGCCGTGCGGCGACGAAGAACGTAACGACACCATGGCTGAACGCGCTTGGCTCAACCATGTAACCATTCCAGCATCAAACATTCACCGCATACCTGCCGAACTAGGGGCAGAAGCTGCTGCTGCCAGCTATAACCAGACCTTGGCTGAAGTGGCAATGTTTGATTGCGTCTTGCTCGGCATGGGTGAAGACGGTCACACCGCCAGCTTGTTCCCTGATAATCCCGCACTACAAGCGCGTGGTTGCGCTGCCGTGGCAGTCGATCACTCACCCAAACCGCCAGCACAACGGGTTTCATTGACGTTAGAACGCATTAACGACTCACGCGAACGCATCGTTATGGTCGCTGGTGCGGGTAAACAAGCCGTGTGGCAGCGCATGATAGCAGGCGAATCATTCCCTGTTACGGCTGTTCAAACGCCACAATGGCTGTACGTTCAAACTTAAGTAGGCAACCAAACATTTTAACATTTTTCACCTTGTCTATTTCACGATCTTCGGCGTTACAAAAAACGTTATATAGCGGTGCTATACGCCCGTTTTTGTGCCTTGAATATCGCAAAATATCCTGCGATAAAATGTTGAAATAATTATGCTCACCTACTTAACAAGCATAGTTCTGCTACAGCGCGTCAACCAGCTACGCCATGCTTACGCAGGTATTTCCCTGTCCATGAGGCTTCACAAGCCGCGACGGCTTCGGGTGTACCACTGACGACCACTTGACCACCTCGGTCGCCGCCTTCTGGTCCCATATCTACAATCCAATCGGCTGTTTTAATCACATCCAAATTATGCTCAATCACAATCATGGTGTTGCCGCGTTCGACCAGCGCGTGTAGCACCTCAAGCAGCCGCGCCACATCCTCAAAATGCAGCCCTGTTGTTGGTTCATCAAGAATATAGAGCGTATCTCCCGTTGCTTTGCGCGCCAGCTCTTTAGCGAGTTTAATGCGTTGGGCTTCACCACCAGAGAGGGTGGTGGCCGATTGACCAAGGCGAATATAACCTAAACCAACTTGCTGTAGGGTTTCCAGTTTATGCTTCAAGCTCGGCACAGCTTGGAAGAAATCAACCGCCTCATCCACCGTCATCGCCAGCACTTCGGCAATGGTTTTGCCCTTGTAACGCACATCCAAGGTTTCACGATTATAGCGCGAGCCTTCGCATGTTTCACAATGCACATAAACATCGGGCAAAAAGTGCATTTCCACCTTGATGATGCCGTCACCCTGACACGCTTCGCAACGCCCGCCACGCACGTTGAAGGAGAAACGCCCCACCTTATAACCACGCGCACGTGATTCTGGTACAGCCGCAAACAATTCGCGGATAGGGGTGAAAATTCCCGTGTAGGTTGCAGGGTTGGAACGTGGCGTGCGACCAATCGGACTTTGGTCAATATCAATGACCTTGTTGACATGGTCGGCTCCAATTAAGCCCGCATGCACGCCAATACGTTCGGTTTTCAAACCCTTTTCATGAGCAAAAGCACGGAACAATGTGTCCAAGGTCAAAGTCGATTTACCCGAACCAGATACCCCTGTCACACAAGAAAAACGTGCCGTAGGGAAGCGCGCCGTCACCTGCTGCAAGTTGTGTTCTGACGCGCCTTTGATGCCCAACATCGGATGCCGTTTACCCACTTTACGTCGCTTGGGAATAGCAATACTACGCCGTCCCGATAGATAATCAGCGGTCAGCGTATGCGCAGCCATAATCGTCGCCAACGACCCTGCGGCAACGACTTCGCCACCATGTTCGCCAGCATGCGGTCCCATGTCGATAACCCAATCAGCACTGCGGATCGCATCTTCATCATGCTCGACGACCAGCACCGAATTACCCAAATCGCGCAAGCGTTTCAGCGTTGCCAGCAGGCGATCATTATCGCGCTGATGCAAACCAATGGATGGTTCGTCGAGGATATACAGCACGCCCACCAAGGCAGAGCCGATCTGCGTTGCTAATCGAATACGCTGCGCCTCGCCACCAGACAGTGTGCCTGCCGTGCGTCCAAGATTGAGGTAATCCAAACCAACCTCGTTCATAAAGCCTAGGCGGGCGAGAATCTCCTCCAAGACACGAACGGCAATCGCTTGCTGCTGAGTGTTCAATGTTAATTGCTCAAACCATTGCACCGCATCACGCAATGGCAACTGGTTAATATCGGGCAAACTTTTACCCGCAATAAGCACATTACGCGCCACTTTACCCAAGCGTTGACCTTGGCATGCGGGGCAGTCCACTTCACGGATATAACGCGCCAATGCTGCGCGCACATCATCCGAAGCAGATTCGTGATAACGGCGATCCAAATTTGGAATCACCCCTTCAAATGGACGCTCAACCACCCGCGACTGGCGACCTGTAGCAAAGGTGAAGCGCACATCATCAGAGCCTGTGCCATAGAGCAATGCCTTGCGTAGTGGCGCGGCAAGTTCGGCAAAGGGCATGTCCATATCACCATCAAAATGCGCCGCCACCGCCGCCAAAGTTTGTTGGTACATCGGCGCATCTCGCTCCGCCCACGGTGCAATCGCTCCTTGATTCAAGCTAAGCTGCTCATCGGGCACAACCAAGGCTTGATCAAACTGCATGCGCGTGCCCAAACCATCACAACGCGGGCACGCCCCCAACGGCGAGTTAAACGAAAAAAGACGCGGTTCAATATCAGGGTAAGAAACACCACAATCAGCACAAGCAAAGTGTTCAGAGAAGAGTTTTTCACAGGCATCTTCACCCGCGCCAATCTCTGCCAGCAACATCCCTTGACCATAGCGCAATGCCGTTTCCACCGAGTCGGCAAGACGGGTGCGAATGCCATCGCGAATCACCAAACGATCCACCACCAACGCCACATCATGGCGATAACGCTTGTCTAACTCTGGGTAACCATCATCCAAGGTATAAGTCGTGCCATCAATACGCACACGCACAAAACCGTCGCGCCCTGCTTGTTCCAGCTCCTGCTTAAACGTGCCTTTTTTGCGTCGTGCCAAGGGCGCAAGCAGTTGTAAGCGCGTACCTTCGCCCAGTGTAAGCAATTGCTCAATAATGACACTGGCAGGCTGCGCCTCAATCGGTTTGCCGCAATCATGGCAATGTGGTTGACCAATCCGCGCAAACAATAAACGCAGGTAATCATGGACTTCAGTAATCGTTCCAACAGTGGAGCGTGGATTGCGACTGGTAGTCTTTTGTTCAATCGAAATAGCGGGCGATAGCCCATCAATGCTATCGACATCAGGACGTTCCATCATACCAAGGAACTGTCGCGCATAGGCGGACAACGATTCAACATAACGCCGCTGCCCTTCGGCGTAGAGTGTGTCAAAAGCCAACGACGACTTACCCGAGCCAGACACGCCCGTAATTACCACCAATTGGTCACGCGGAATATCGAGATCAATCCCCTTCAAATTATGCACGCGCGCGCCGCGCACACGAATATGATTATCCTGTTTCATTCAGCATTTAACCTCTATTCCTCAACAATTACGCCCCAATAAGTCGCAAGCTCTACCCAAGACGAGCGGACAACTTAACGTGCTTGTGTGATCCAGACAATAAACGCACATGTTTTTCACGCGCTATGGTCGCATCTGGTTCACAACGGCTGACAACAACGGCGAATAAAAATAGCCTTCGCCCACGGTTGCCATGCCGTACAATGTTTATCGACCACCATCAGCCCAACATCGGCGCGTGGTGGCTGTGGAGTAAAAATGATTAAAGATATTATTATCGTCCTGCTGTTGGGCGTGATTGCGTGGTTGGTATGGTTGATTGAAACCGATGAGAGCCGTTACGACCCCACCAAACAATCAGTGAAAGATAAAATGCACGAAACAGTGAAGGAAACAGGCGAAAAAACCCTGCATGGACTGCAAAAAACTGGGGAGATCATATCCGAAACCAGCAAGCAAGTGCTAGAGGAAACGAGCAAAGAAACGCCGGCACCACAAGCCGCGCCAAAATAAATGCTGCGTAATCACACAATCATCCATGCGAAGCGGTGGCGAACATGAGCTTATTGATTCGCGATGATTGCATCAATTGCGCCGTGTGCGAAACAGAATGCCCCAACCGTGCCATCAGCGAAGGCACTGTGGTATATGAGATAGACCCTGATTATTGCACCGAGTGCTTGGGGCATTTTGATGAACCACAATGCGTACGTATTTGCCCCATTGACTGCATCATCCCCGATCCGCAGCGTGTGGAATCCGAACAAACTTTGATGGAACGCTATCATGCATTAACGGGGAAGCAGGTTTCGAAAAGAGGGGAGTCATGAGTAGTCGGTTATTTATCGTATCTGGACCATCAGGTGCAGGGAAGTCCAGCCTGTGTCAGGCATTATTAAAGCGTTGCCCGCAACTGCAACTCTCGGTTTCTTGTACCACGCGCAGCCCTAGGCCAGGCGAAGTCAATGGTGAAGATTATCATTTTTTAACGGCTCAAGCATTTGACCAAGCGGTAGCGCAAGATGACTTCCTCGAATGGGCGCATGTTCACGATCACCGCTATGGCACACGGCGCAGCGATGTCATCAAAGCTTTAGCCGCTGGTCATGACGTGTTGCTAGAAATCGACTGGCAAGGTGCAGCAATGGTCGCCAGCAAGCTTCCCGATGCCGTGCGTATTTTCATTTTGCCCCCCGATATAGATACCTTACGTCAACGCCTGCAAACACGCGGGCAAGATGCCGAGGCGGTGATCCAACGACGTATTGAAGCTGCCGAAGCCGAAATGGCACACGCCGATGAAGCGCACCATCGAATCGTCAACGATGATTTTGATACCAGCCTACAGCAATTATGTGAGCTGCTACAGCCAGCAACATGACGGTATTACACAAGCTGCTGCCGCTCAAAAAGCGACGCACCAAAATTGTTGCCACCATGGGGCCTGCCATTGATGATGTAGCCATCATCCGCCAATTGTTAAAAATTGGGGTGAATGTTTTTCGGCTCAATATGTCCCATGGCGACCATGCAACGCATCGTCATTATTACCGCATGATTCGCGCCGAGTCGAGCTGCTCACAGTGTCATACAAGCATTATGGCTGATCTATGCGGACCCAAAATTCGTTGTGGTACGTTTTGCGACGGTGCGATCACCCTAACCAAAGGCAACGAAGTAACCATTACTACCCGCGAAGTCGAGGGGCGTGCTGGTTTGATTCCATCGCAATACAGCACGCTGCACCTTGATGTGCTGCCCGATCAACGAATTTTACTGGCAGATGGCATCATGCAACTGCGCGTTCTGGCTGTTGATGGGCAGGATGTACGCTGCCTTGTCGAAGCTGGTGGCGTGCTTAGCAACCACAAGGGTATCAATCTGCCCGACTCTCACGTTTCTGCTCCTGCGTTGACCGACAAAGATCGCGAAGATATTGCCTTTGCCACGGCATTGGGGGTGGATTTTTTCGCACTCTCTTTTGTCCGCTCTGCTGCTGATGTCACCATGCTACGTGAGCTTCTGGGCACACATGAAGCGGGTATTATTGCCAAAATCGAACGTCCCGAAGCACTCGAAGACGCTGCTGCCATCGTCGCTGCTGCCGATGGCATCATGGTAGCGCGTGGCGATTTGGGTGTGGAGATTCCCGCTGAGCAAGTGCCTATCGCACAGCAGTTGTTGATTGATACAGCACGCGGCATGGACAAACCCGTCATCGTTGCCACACAGATGCTCGAATCGATGATTGACCACGCTCGCGCTACCCGTGCCGAGGTCACTGACGTGTTTCATTCGGTGACTGATGGTACCGATGCCGTCATGCTCTCGGCAGAAACCGCAGCAGGGAAACACCCTGTCGAAGCGGTACTCACCATGGATCGTATTGTACGTTACGCCGAAGGTTGCCTGTGGCAGCAATCTGCCTTTAGCGGCCTATCTTCACGCAAGAAGCCCGAACCGCCCTTGCCTTTTGGCGATGCCGTTGCCGATGCGATGGCACGATTATCGCGCAACCTTATGGTGCGAGCGACGGTGGTTTTTTCCCCCACTGGAGTAACCGCGAAAGCGATGGCAGCAGCAAGACCTGAATCACCGATGCTGGCAGTGGCGACCTCCGCCGCAGTTTGCCGCCGCTTAAACCTGCTATGGGGCGTGATTCCCGTATTGGTGGAAGTGGAAGAAATGAATGAACCCAGCCGTTTAGCTGCCACCTTGGCACAACGTTTTATGTTAGCAGACAAAGGGCAAACCATTCTATTGGTTAGAGGCTTCCATAAAGAGCCGCAACACAACCACCCATCTATTACTGTAATCTGTGTTTAACATGCTGATCATCACCAAAGCCATTGCTATGCTGATACTGCCGCCCAGTGGATTGATTATCAGTGCCTTATTTGGCGCGCTATTTGCGCGACGTTGGTGGGGTAAAACAATCCTTTTTGCTAGCATAATCCTACTTTATGCACTGGCAACTGCCCCCGTACGTGACGCGCTCATCAAGCCCTTGGAGTATGCCACCCCACCGTTGCAAGTAAGCACAATCGACACCCAAAACAGTGTTGTTGTCGTGCTCGGTGGCGGCTCTTACCAACAGCCACCTGAGTACCAAAAACAAAACCTTCCCTCAGATTCAGGCTTATTACGCACCCTTTACGGTGCAGAAATCGCCCGCAACCATGATGTGGATGTGTACCTCAGTGGCGGTTCACCCTTAGAGCCCGATGCCGAGTCAGAAGCAGTAACCATGCAACGTTGGATCATTCGTTTTGGCGTACCTGCGGAACGCACCCATGTAGAAAGCACATCCTTAAATACCATCGGCAACGCCCAACATATTGCCGCCATACTCAAGCAGCAACATATTAAACGAATTATTTTGGTCAGCAGTGCCAACCATCTTCCTCGCGCTCGTTTATGCTTTGAAGATCAAGGTTTGGACGTTATTGCCGCGCCCACGGATTACCTCAGCAAACAAACGCCTTACCAAGCCCTAGACTACCTACCCGATGCCCACGTGTTGGCAGATAGCAGCACAGCCCTGCGCGAATACCTTGGTATCGTGTGGTATCAACTACGCAATTAAACGCGCTCCATCGATTCTCTCTGATTTTGTGATGGCGGTCACCGTTTAATGCCCTGCATACACTAAAGTTGCCCGCGTTGAACAGGTGACTCAGCGGATGTACGATTCCCTCTCCCTCACACACTATTGTACATTCGATGGGTCACCTTTTACACCACACCGCCTTATCGGTACCCTTACCTATTTCGCTCTCCCTTTGAAAACGGCACATCCAGCATTGACAAGAAAAGTAAAAGTAGTTTTGATTCAAAACTGTGAAGGGTTCTGTGAGGCTTTCATTTCGTATAATCACTCGTTTCTCGGGAGTAATGTCGAAAATGGGCAGCTCTCCGCCACCAAACACTTACGAACAAGCAACCGCAGGAACAACAAACGGGTCGAGACAGACAGACAGGCAGGCTGCTCCTCATCCTCGATGTTATGTGATTAAAAAAGGATAGTCATGGGGCAACAACAATTTGAAGCGTGGATAAAACAGGAGCAGCCACAAATTACAGATACTCAGCGTTATCCTAGAACAATAAATACCATATCAAACCACCTAAAGAAGCAAGGTGTTGATAGGTATGATTTATATTTGATTAATGATGTAAGTGATGCAGAAAAACTAAAAGAAATATACTTTTCCATTGATGAATATTACTCACTCAACGATCGCGGGAATAATATGTACAGCCGAGCATTCGATCTGTACATACAATATCTTGAAGTTGCCAACATCTCTGATTCAATAGCCAATGATATTCAAAATATTATTGAACAAGCAAATGTAGAAAACACAGAAAGATCAAGTTTAATTCAAGGCCGAATTGGGCAAGGTAAATTCAGAGATAGTCTTGTAAGTTTATGGGGCGGCTGTGCAGTAACAAAGTGCAGCCAAATTTCATTGCTTGTAGCATCGCACATTAAACCTTGGAGTAAATCAGATAATCAGGAACGTCTCGACCCATATAATGGTTTTTTGTTATTGCCCAACTTTGATAAGGCGTTTGATTTGGGTTTTATTTCTTTTGATTCATCAGGAAATATTCTTATTTCAAACAAGCTACCCGAATTTAAACTTCTCGGTATTGATAAAACAATGAGCATACAAGTTAAAGAGCAAAATAAAAGTTACTTGGAATATCATCGTTCACATGTCTTCAAAAACACATAACAAGGTAAATTCACTCGGATGGCAAAAAGCACCGCTCCTTCGTCGTCTTGCTTTTTGCTGTAAGTGATTTGCAACATTAGCTGCTTTACATTTGCCGTGCTTCAAAAATTTAAGTTAAAATCATTCATATGCCTACAATATTAAGAATTGGTCCTTTTCGTTTCTTTTTTTATAGCAACGAAAATGGTGAACCCCCACATATTCACATACAGCGAGAAAATATGCTCGCAAAATTTTGGTTGAAACCTGTACTATTAGCTAGTTCAACTCGTTTCTCGCCAAAAGAATTACGCAAACTTCAGCAACTTGTTATTGAAAACAAAGAAGCACTTTTGGAGGCTTGGAATGAATACTTTAGCAATTGAATTACACCCTCAAGCTCAGACTATTAAGTGCACCGATGCAGATTTAATTGTTAACCTGCTTGATGGTCGCACTATCTCGGTTCCTTTAGTTTGGTTTCCTCGCTTATCTGAAGCGACCCAACAACAACTAGCTAATTGGGAGTTGCTTGGTGATGGTGATGGTATTCACTGGCCAGAAATAGACGAAGATCTAAGTGTCGCTGGTTTATTATCAGGTACTCATTAAATCAGCAGCTAACCATTTAAATCGAGCGAGATAGCGTACCGCCGCTGCTCATTTGGGGCGTTGCTCCCTCGTGCCTAGAGAGCAACGGATGACTTGGAATTGATGGGTCTTTTATCGTGTTGAAGAAGATAGGGCTTTCATTATATATGTGATGCGTAATGAAAGAGGCACCATGCTTTCCTGTAACACATCCAGCAAGATGTGCTCAAAAGACCATGCCTGTTCATTGCCTTTATTGGGGCAAATTCTTAGCATGGGTGCATGCAGTTTTCTCCTTTCGTTCACCTTCATAATCACTCCGATTTCTCGCTGCTCGGTGGCGTTATGGATGTTAAATCATTGCTGGCTAGCGCGGCTAACATGCGGCAACCAGCAGTGGCATTGACTGATTATGGTAATTTATTTGGCGCAGTCGCATTTTATTCGCAAGCCATGCGTATGGGGATTAAACCTATTCTCGGGTGTGAGTTTTACGTCTGTGATGACCACACCCAACGCATCAGTGATGGTCCCCGTGGCCCGCGTTACGCGCAATTGGTGCTGCTGGCGCGCAATCAGCATGGCTGGAAGAATCTGCTCAAGCTCGTTTCTAGCTCTTACCTTGATGGTTTTTATTACAAGCCGCGTATTGATAAAACGATGTTGCGACAATGGGGGCAAGGACTGATTGGTCTTTCTTCGGGTTGGAATGGCGAAATCGAACAATATTTGCAGCGTAATGATGAAGAAATGGCGCGGCGCGTAGCCTTAGAATACAAAGAAATTCTCAATCAAGATGGGCAAAAAGACTGCTTTTTTATTGAACTGCAACGGCATGGGCATTCGCTGCAAGAAGATACCAATCGCGCCTTAATTCAATTGGCGCATGACACCGATATTCCACTGGTTGCAAGCAACAACACCCATTTTGTACGGCGTGACGACTTCCCTGCCCTAGAAGCTATGCTTGCCCTTGCCAGCAATCGCACCATTCATGATGATGTTGCAGGGAACTTCACACCCGAATGCTATATGCGCTCTTATGAAGAGATGCAGGCACTCTTCGAGGATGTTCCCGAAGCCTTAGAAAACACCGTGCATATTGCCAACCGCTGCAATGTTGACCTGCGTTTTGGTCAATACCAACTACCCGATTTTGAAACGCCTGGCGGTATTGAACTTAATGCCTATATGCGCCAGCAAGCAGCAGAAGGATTAGATTATCGTTGGCCTGCGATTATAGCAGGTGACCCTGATGCGGTACGTGAAACGTATGAGCAACGGTTGAACTTTGAGTTGGATATTATCATCCAAATGGGTTTTCCTGGTTATTTTCTGATCGTGGCAGACTTTATCAAATGGGCAAAAAATCAGGAGATCCCCGTAGGACCTGGGCGTGGTTCTGGTGCTGGCTCTTTGGTTGCTTACGTGATGCTGATTACCGACCTTGACCCGATTAAATATGGCTTGTTATTTGAACGTTTTTTGAACCCTGAACGTGTATCCATGCCTGACTTTGATATTGATTTTTGCCAAAGCCGCCGCGAAGAAGTGATTCGCTATGTTACACGCAAGTATGGCGAAGAGCGCGTTTCACAAATCATCACCTTCGGTTCGATGAAGGCCAAGGCTGTGGTTCGTGATGTCGGGCGTGTCTTGGGCATGGAGCTTGGCAAGGTGAATACCATTGCCAAACTGATTCCCACCGATATGAAGATGACGCTAGAAAAAGCCCGCGCACAAGAAGAGCGATTGGAGGCTCTGATTGAAAGCGATGATGAAGTAGCGCGCCTGTTTGACCTAGCGGTGAAGCTTGAAGGTAAGCACCGCAATGCAGGCAAACATGCGGCGGGTGTGATTATCGGTCGTGAGCCATTGGTAGAAAACGCGCCGTTGTTCAAAGTGCCAGGTGAAGACAGCAAAGTGGTTCAGTGGGACATGGGCAACGCCGAGAAAATGGGCCTCATTAAGTTCGACTTTTTGGGGCTTAAAACACTCACCGTTATTGATATTGCCTGCCGCCTTATTCGTCAACATGACCCAAGGGAAGAAGCCAAAACCTTCGATCTCAGTCGCATTCCCATGGATGACCCAGCGAGTTTTGCGCTGCTGCAACGCGGTCAAACGGGGGCCGTGTTTCAGGTCGAATCTTCGGGCATGCGTGATCTATTAACCCGTTTACGTCCTGATTGCTTTGAAGATATTATTGCCTTGGTTGCCCTGTATCGACCTGGCCCTTTAGAATCAGGCATGGTGGATACCTACATCGAATGTAAGCACGGGCGCGCTATTGAATACCTATTGCCGCAGTTAGAACCTATTTTGCAAGAGACCAATGGCGTGATTCTCTACCAAGAACAGGTGATGCAAATCGCTCAGGTATTGGCGGGCTATTCCTTAGGGCAGGCTGATTTATTGCGTCGTGCGATGGGTAAAAAGAAACCGGAAGAAATGGCTGAACAACGCCAGATCTTTATGACGGGGGCAGAAAAACTCGGTGTAAACTTAGCCAAAGCGGAAGAAACCTTCGACTTAATGGAAAAGTTTGCAGGCTATGGTTTTAACAAATCTCATTCCGCCGCTTACGCCCTGATTGCCTACCAAACGGCCTATTTAAAAGCGCATTTTCCACAAGCCTTTATGGCCGCAACCATGACTTGCGATGCGGGCAATAGCGATAAAATAGCTTCACTGGTGCGCGACTGCCGCGATATGGGCATTGACATGTTACCGCCTGATATCAACGCCTCGCATTGGGTGTTTGTGCCAGAAGGTACAGCGATTCGGTTCAGTATGGGCGCCATTAAAGGGGCTGGCGAAGCGGTAGCTGAAGCCATTATCGCCGCTCGCTCCGATGGTGGTATGTTTACCTCGTTTGAAGATTTAGTCACCCGTTTGCCACCCCGCACGTTGAACAAACGCTTTTGCGAAGTGATGATTAAAGCAGGGGCGATGAACAGCATGATTCCTCACGTTCGAGCAGGTTTAGAGGGCTTGCCTGCCGCCATTGCCGAAGCCTCACGCCGTCGTGATGCAAAATTAAGTCGTCAGTTGTCGCTGTTTGAGGTGGCTGAGCCTTCAGCCGATGGCAGTGAGTTATTCAGCAGCGTAAAACCGTGGTCGCGAGGGCAATGTTTGCAACTAGAGCGTGAAGTGCTGGGCTTTTACCTCAGTGGTCATCCGTTAGAGGATTACAACTTTTGCCATAATCTAGGGAATGCTAAATTGGGTTCACTGGACGCTTACGAAGATGATGCCAAGGTGGTGATTCCTATTGGCATCAGCAGCGTGCGCGAACACCGCACAGCGCGTGGCTGTATGGCATTTGTTGGTATCGAAGACTTGTATGGCAGCATGGAAATGGTCTGCTTCGCTAATGTTTATGAGCCAGCGCGTGAGTTGTTGCAATCAGAACGCCCCTTATTACTGGCGGCTAAAGTCGATCGCAGCAAAGAAGAGCCAAGCCTGCTTGCTGAAGCAATCATGGCCATTGATGAAATTTTACCCGCATTGGTCGCTCGAATCGAAATAAAAACCAGCACCATTGCCCTAGATGAGCATTGTTTACAGCAACTTCATGCCATGCGCCAAGAGGGTAGTGATGTACATTGGTTGTTTGAAGTCCGTCTTTCCGATGGCAGTATGGCGCGTTTGGATGCTCCAGCTGCACCAAGTTGGAGTACAACGGTACAAGAAGCCCTAGACAAAGCATTCGGTGCAGGTCACGTGCGCGTGCAATGCCGAACATGGAAACCTGATGTCAAACAACATGAACCGATGTTTAGGGTAAAGGAATAATAGAGCATGGCTTGCAGTTATTTGGAATTTGAACGACCAATCGCAGAGTTGTCGGAAAAAATCGAAGAATTATCACACATGGGCAGTAATGCGGCGATTGATATTGCCGAAGAAGTAGAAAAACTGACCAAAAAGCGTGATAAGCTTATTGATTCCATCTACCACAATGCCTCTCGCTTTCAAATTTCGCAACTATCGCGCCACCCTGATCGTCCTTATTTTTTGGACTATGTACCGTTGTTGTTTGAAGACTTCCAAGAGCTGCATGGCGACCGTGCATTTGCCGATGATGCCGCGATTGTCGGTGGTCCAGCCCGTTTTGGCGAACACACGGTGATGATTATCGGGCAGCAAAAAGGGCGCGATACCAAAGAAAAGATCAAGCGCAACTTTGGCATGGCAAAACCAGAAGGCTACCGCAAAGCACTGCGTTTATTCCATATGGCAGAACGTTTTGGCATGCCTGTTATGACGTTTATTGACACTGCGGGTGCATGGCCAGGTATTGATGCCGAAGAACGCGGTCAAAGTGAGGCGATTGCGCGCAACCTCATGGAGCTGGCAAGCCTTAAAGTGCCTGTTATTTGCACTGTTATTGGCGAAGGTGGCTCAGGTGGAGCCTTGGCATTGGGTGTTGGCGACCGCTTGTATATGCAGGAGTTCACGACTTATTCTGTTATTTCACCCGAAGGCTGTGCCGCTATTTTGTGGCGCGACCGCGCTTATGCCGAACAAGCTGCCGAAGCATTAAAGCCAACTGTAAAAGACTTGCAAGAACTTAAGCTGCTTGATGGCGTGATTAAAGAGCCTCGCCAAGGTGCGCACCGCGACCTCGCCGAAGCAGCATCATTGATGCAACAAACCTTAAAACCAGCCTTAGAGCAACTGCTGGACACGCCGCTACAGCGACTGCTAGAAGAACGGCAATTACGGCTACGTAATATCGGCACCTTCCACACTGCCAGCTAGAAACAACGGTGACTTTAGCCGCACTCTTTTCCCATCTTCTGTTCGCGCTGGTATTGCTATTATCCTCTTGGGCTATTACCCGCTGGATGATCCACCATACAGCGTTTTTGGATATTCCCAATGAACGCTCATCGCATGAAACCCCCACCCCACGCGGTGGTGGGGTCTCTATTGTAGCAGCGTTCCTAATCGGCTTGATCATGATTGGCGTACTGGGCAATAGCGTCTATCTCAACACCCATTATTTCATCGGCTTTGTACTTGCCGCCTACAGCATTGCCCTTTTATCGTTCTTGGATGACCTACACAACTACCGTTTTCATATAAAATTGGTGTTCCACTGTGTGGCAATCAGCGTCGTTTTACTGTCAGGTTTAGTCTTGGATGAACTGGCAATTCCTGGCTTGGGTGTCGCCCAACTGGGGCTTATGGGCTACATACTCACCTTCTTATGGTTACTAGGGCTTACCAATGCTTATAACTTCATGGATGGTATTGATGGCATAGCCGCCTCCACGGCAATGATTGCAGCGGGCTTCTTTGCCTTCATTTGCTACCAACAAGGCAGCACCTTTGTGTACCTCGCCAGCTATACCATCGTCGCAGGAAGTGCTGGTTTTTTATGGTTTAATCGCCCTCCAGCAAAAATATTTATGGGTGATATTGGCAGCACCTTTATTGGCTTCACCCTAGGCTGTTTGGCATTGATTGCGGCACGCTACGATGCCTCCCATACCTCGTTCTTGGTTATGCCCCTCTTGCTTCTGCATTTTATCTTTGATACGGTATTCACCATGGGACGGCGGATTTTAGCAGGGGAGAACCCAGCGCAAGCGCACCGCAGCCACCTCTACCAACTATTGGTGCGGCAAGGTCATAGTCATGGACGAGTCACAAGCATCTACGCCCTCTGCGGTATTGTTCAGGGCATGATGGCATGGCTGATGGTATCCATCGAAGGTGATGTGCGCATGGCGTTCTTCCTTCCTTTTTTGTTGTTCTATAGTCTAGCGGCGTGGCGTATTACCCATCAGTCACGTCAACTCGGGTTGATTCCCTAAGGGGGTGAGATATGACCGAACACGAAAAACATGGCGTTCCATTTGAATTCAAAGGCTCGGTATTTTCCATGCCTGTTTTTCAACTACACAGCAATGATTTACAGGAAGTGGAAGCCGAACTCAGCCGCCGCTTGAGTGAGTCGCAACGTTTTTTTCTCCATGCTCCTTTGGTGGTCGATTTATCGACACTAGCCGCACTTGAAGGTGAGCTAGAAGCAGTATTTACCACCATTGATTTCCCCGCTCTATTAAAGGTACTGCGCCAAGCAGCCTTACTACCCGTAGGCATCGTCAACGGCAGCAAAAAAATGGCTGCCGATGCGATAGCCGCAGGGCTTCCCGTATTGCCTGCTGGCGCACAGCATGGCAACAACACAAAAAAAGAAACGCCCAAAGCACAAACCGCCCCCAGTGCTAGAGTACCGACCAAAATCATTACCCACACAGTACGCACGGGGCAGCAAGTATATGCGCAAGGCGGCGACTTGGTGGTGATGGCAAACGTCAATGCAGGAGCCGAAATTGCAGCGGATGGTGATATTCACGTTTATGGTTCGCTACGCGGTCGCGCGCTCGCAGGTGCAAGAGGGGATACAAAAGCATGTATTTTCGCCCATGCTTTTGCGGGTGAAATGTTGGTGATTGCAGGTTTTTATCGCGCTTTTGAATCCTCATCGGTGGAGGCTCAAGGTGGTGCGCTACAGGCATGGCTAGAAGGCGAGCGTTTATTGATTGCACCGATTGATTCTTTCACACAAGGATGATGTTTTGTCAAAAATTATAGTAGTCACATCGGGCAAAGGCGGCGTGGGCAAGACCACCACCAGCGCAAGCTTTGCCACAGGCTTAGCCCTGCAAGGTCACAAAACCGTGGTTATCGACTTTGATGTCGGCTTACGCAACCTTGACTTAATCATGGGTTGCGAACGCCGTGTCGTTTATGATTTAATCAATGTAATCAACGGCGATGCCAGTCTTAGCCAAGCATTGATTCAAGACAAACGCTGCCCCAACCTCTATGTCTTAGCGACTTCACAAACCCGCGATAAAGACGCGCTGGATAAACCTGGGGTAGGGCGCGTCCTTGATGAGTTACAACAACAGTTTGACTATATTGTGTGCGATTCCCCCGCAGGCATTGAACGAGGTGCTTTAATGGCACTCTATTTTGCCGATGAAGCGATTGTAGTGACCAATCCCGAAGTCTCATCAGTGCGTGATTCTGACCGTATTTTAGGCATCATCAATGCCAAATCACGTCGCGCTGAACAGGGTTTAGAAGCCGTGCGTGAGCACCTGTTAATCACCCGCTACGTCCCAGAACGCGTCGAAGCTGGTGAGATGCTCGGTATGGATGATATTCGCGAACTACTCGGCATCCCCCTCATTGGTATTATTCCTGAATCTGAAACGGTGTTACAGTCATCAAATGCTGGCATTCCTGTGATTCACGATGAAAAAAGCCGCAGTGGCATGGCATATGCTGATTTTGTCGCTCGCTTCCTTGGTAACGAAGTTCCCCTTCGCTTCCTTGAGGTTGAAAAGAAAGGTTTATTACAACGGGTTTTTGGGAGGTAGAACATGGGTTTATTAGATCTTTTTCGCTCACCACCCAAACAAAGCAGTGCTTCGTTGGCAAAAGAGCGGTTGCAAATCGTATTAACCCATGAACGTCATGGCGCAACAGGTGAACCTGACTATTTGCCTGCATTGCGGCAAGAGTTATTGGAAGTGATTAGCAAGCATACAGGTATTGACCTCAATGAGGTCTCGGTCACCGTTGATCGCAAACGTGACAAAGAGGTACTAGAAGTCAATGTTGTTTTACCTCGTGATTAAGATACTTTCTACCGCATCATGAGTAACACCATGCATATCATTACCAGCAATGCTGCCTTAACTGAATTAGCATTATCTGGCGTTACTCCTGGTTGGCTTACTGCATGGCTATTAAGCACAGGCAAGAAGCGCGTGACTCACCATCATATGGAAGATGAATCATGGCAGTCACTTCAAGGCGCGCAATTATTTATCGCCGAAGTTAGCGAACTGATGCCCATTGCCATGGCTCATGGGCGACGTTTAGGAGCAAACAAACAGGGTAACTTACAGGTTATTGGCGCAGATACACAGGTTCTGAGCAATCCTCAGCGCGTATTTTGGCACTACCCTCATCAAGGTCACACCATTGTATTGATGCCCATCGGTGATCTGGTAAGTGAACGAAAGATATGGCTCAGTTGCTTTGCTGAAGCAGGAAGCCTATTGCCTGTACACATCACGGCTGATTCATCGTGCAATGTAGCGAGGAAAGTCGCGGTAGAACCAAGCCTTTATGCTCATGTTGATGATGCACACGGTCACCATGATGCTTTAGAAGACGCTGTTTCCTACCTCAATCACCAAGGTTTGATGCCAGAAGAGCAATTACTAAGCCTGCTGAAGCAACGAGCTTGGAAGATCAACACAGCAGAATCTTGCACTGCAGGTGGCATTGCAGCACGTATCGCACGTGTCCCTGGTGCCTCCGACATACTCAACGGCGGCTGGATCACCTACAGCAACGCAATGAAAAGCGAACAACTAGGCGTAGCGAGCGACATCATTGAACAGCATGGTGCTGTCAGCGAGGCGGTCGTATTGGCCATGGTAAAAAACATCAATCATGCACAAACCATGGCGATAGCAGTCAGTGGTATTGCAGGACCTGGTGGTGGCAATGAAGATAAACCTGTTGGTACAGTATGGGCAGCAATCGCCGCCCCCAACATGCCCAGCAGGGCGTTCAAATTAAACCTAAACGGCAGTCGAGCCAGTATTCAATCGCAAGCGGCTGTCCAAGTATTAGCTGAAGCTTGCGTGCGGCTGATGGTGTGAACTACAACTCAGCCTGAATCGGCAACGCTTCCCCAAAACACAAATGATGTAGGCATTTTCTGTGCGCAAGCATCCTCATAGGCTGCTTGATTAACGCGCTGGCTTGCCATGGGCTGTAAAACCTTGGCAATATCGCACGCTTGCTGCCACCGTCCTTGTAACACATGCATATAAAACTGCTGCTGCAACAGCAAAGGATCTTGCCGAACATGCAAAGCTTTTTGCACATACGGTTCTAAAGCCAAAGTGGAATGTTGCAATGGTGGTTGCAACAAACGTTCACCTACCATTGTTGCTACCAAATGCGGGGCAATACTCGGTTCATGCATCAAGGAACTACTGATAGCAACCTTTTCTTGCTGCGTTAATGGCGTAGCAGAAAAGCTCAAACGTTCAAAGTCTAACCACGCTTGTGTTTTATCCACCGTTGCCCATGCCAAATAGGGTAATAGGACTAGCGTAGGCACCATCAGCCATAATTTTGGTGCGTGCCATAAGCGATTACTGTGTAAGCGCAACCAAGGCGAAGAGGCGCAAGCCAAAAACAAGGCAAACAACAGCACAGGGAACGGGCGCGTCATGGTGATATTACCCATACCTTGAATCCACAGCAGCCATGCACCAGCAAGAAAAGGCCACGTACGCGCATACAAATGCCAACGGTAATACCAAGAAAGTCGCAACATCCATAGCGTAATCAATAGCCACAACAGCAAGCCAGGGAGACCCGTCTCGGCCATTAACTGTAATAACAGATTATGCGCGCTATTAAGCGCGATTTGTTCAGGCAAAGGATGATCTAAATGCGTTAAAACCTGTGACTGGTAGGTGAGGTAATGCGCACCATAATGACCTAAGCCTACACCGATAAACGGGTGATCTTGCCACATAGCAAGGCTACTCAACCAAATAAGTTTACGTTCATCAACACCATGCTCTTGTGTATTACTGGCACGAACTTGACTTAATTCGCTGGTTTTCTGGTAGGTGTAATCCACCAACGCATGACCCGAAAACCAAGCGGTTGCGATGATCAGTAACAACATCGCTGTTACAGCAAAAGCACGGCGACGCACAGTATTAGCAATCATCCAAATTAACACTGGCAACAAGGCAAGCAAAACGCCCCACGACAGGCTAATCACCACCATGACCATAAACACAAACGACAACAGCCACCATGACCAACGCCCCTCACGCATGGCTCTAACGGTAATCATCAACCATGCGCAAGCATTGAGTACAGCCATCACATTACCATTAACAAAAGGACCATTGGGCTTAGCTTGCATCATCGTCGTCAAAGCCCAACCACCTATTTGTAAAGCTCGACCATCGGTAAAGCCCAGCCAAACAATCAAAGCGGCAATCGACCACACCACTGCCGAAACAATATAAGCGTTCGTTGACAATATAGGGTGAATACGATTTTTTTGTATCGCTGCTATAAAAACAATCAATGCCACAAGGATAAGCAATACAAAAACATTCAGCTCATCAAAATCAAACGATGTAAGGCAAGCAAGAGGCAAAACAATAATCATCGCCAGTACGGGTATGGGTAAAGAAAAATGATTCCTATGTCGCAACTGAAACAACACGAGTAACAAAAAAGCTGCGCTAATACTATAAAAAGGAATAATATTGGGGTTAATTAAATAAGGCTGTAATAAAGGCGTGAGAAAAAGAGCCATTACAATAAACAGAACAGGCATTGTTTTTACGTTCTTACCTATTCTAAACAAAAATCACCAGTTTGCCCATGTAGCTAGGTCTTCCGCTGTTGTTGATGCAGGAATTAAGGCGGTATCCATCGGCACGGTGGTCGATGTTTTCTTTTTCACGATATTGCCCCGTTCAACCTCCATGGCAACAATAAGATTCCCGATATTGCTATGCGATGCTGCCGTCGCGGTTTGCTTACTAGCATCTGTTTTCACAATGCTTTCCACATTACCTGAAAGGGGGAATGAGAAATTAAATGTTTGTGTTCCAATCGTAACAGATTTATTTAACAACCCTACGGCATTGACATCCGAAGGCAAAAAATCTACATAGACATGGTAATCACCATAAAAAGCAAGCTCATTGAGTACAATTAATTTAACATCACTCAATGCGGCTGTGTTGGCTGCCTTGGTACGATAACTACTATAGGCAGGCATGGCAATAGCAGCCAACAAGCCAATAATCCCCATGGCGATCATTAACTCAATTAAAGTAAAGCCGATTTGTTTCCTCATATCACTCCCCTTTTTGATGCAACTCCTTGATTCTTTGATCAATATAACCGTGAAAATCTGGAGGTAACATATTTTTCATCGCTTCTAAAAAGCGTATGCTCTCCTCTTGCTTGCCATCTTGATTCATAAAACGAGCAGCCAAACCAACCGCCATTGGAGGAGCATTGGGTCTTAATGCTGCGACTGCCATCATTTTAGATGCCAATTGATGGTCTTTTAGCAAATCATATGCCACAAAACCTGTAAGAAAAGGTGTCTCCCAATCCCAAGTTCTGATCTCAGTACCTTTTTGAAGTAATACCAATGCTTTTGGTGCATACTCTTTTTGGTAAGCAATCAAGCCCACCGTTAAACGATAAATATCCCAAAACCAAGGGTCGAAATACTGAGCGTGATGTAAGTACTCATACACATATTGGCGCGCAATAATTTGATCTTCATCTAACAACGACTTTTTAGTTAGTTCATAATAGCTAGAAAATACCGAAAGCACGTTGATATCAGCAGCCAAACCAATACAAGGCCCTGCAAATAACGACTGCACCCATTGTGGAGCAGGCCCTGAAATAACAAGTTCAGTTTGTTGATTCACAAAAGAAATGTTGTGCTGTTTAGCTACCACATGCATGCCTACACCGATGATGAGAAAAATAATCATAAGAGCATTTGCACGTAAAAGATGCATCACAAATCACGCCGTAAAAAAAACAGCAATCCAAGCGCAAGCATAGCAAGCGCATAACCCAAATGCCCCAAGGCATGCATCAGCATAGCTAGCCCATCTAACAGTTGTCCATGACTGGCAGCTAGAATGATTTTTCCACCTGTCATATCAGGTAATAACCATGCGATAGTATTAAGTATAGTTGCTATTGTTGTAGGGACCTCTTGCGCCATAACAGGAGAATTAAGAACCTCCAGAATAGGGGGGAATAACCACATAACCCCTGCCGCTGCAGTAGAAAAGAGCAGTATTTCAGCCATCCCCGTTGCCCATGAAGCAATAAAAAACACTACACCTAACAAACTAACACTTTGATACCATGCTACCCAAGCGAGGATAAACACCGTCTTCCCAGTCACACCATAGGTTGTCGCCGCTAGGTCGCCATTTAGCCAAAGCAAAGAGCCCGAACCTAATAAAATAACAAGGTATAAAGATAATAAAACTGCAACTACACCAAAAAATCGACCTAAAAAATATGCATGTCTCGTAATCGGTGGCGACAAATAAAAATGGCATACCTTGTCACCAATATCACGCCCCAACAAATTCACCACACAACTAAGTATAAAAACAATTCCTAAAAGATATGCGCCTGCACTCATCACATCCAATTGAACCTTTAACAGCTCCAGCAAAAAGAAACGCGAAAAAACCCAAGCGGCTACGGGCAAAAGAATAGCCAACACAAATAATATGCGCGACACACGAAGCCCTAACATCTCTTCTATAGTAAAGCGGGCTATAATCAATGATGCTTTCATGCAACCGTGCTCCATTGCCGCAATTTCCCCTCAATAGATTCAATCTCATGCATATCCCGCTGCGACAACACAACCTCCTCCAACACACGACCATGTCCCATAATGATAATACGTTGTGACAAGCGTACTAAGTCGGGAACGATATGACTACAAATTAACATTGCAGCCCCTGCCTGTTGACGCTGCTTAAGAATATTCATAAAAGCAAGGCGCCCTACCGCATCCAAACCTGTCATTGGTTCGTCCAAAACAATCCATTGTGGCGAACCAGCCAAAGCAAATGCCAAACCTGCACGCTGACGCATCCCTTTAGATAATTGATGAATAGGCTTTTTCCACGCAGAAGCATCTAAGCCTATTTCCTTCAAGGCAGCTTCGGCTCCTACAGTAGGCTGCTGACGAATCCGTAATGCAAAGCGAACAAATGATAAAGGGGTGATACTTTCTGGCATATGCGCAATTTCTGGCATATAACCAATATGACTATTAGGCAGGTCAACTGTGCCATGGTTGGTATGAATTAACCCCAAAATACTTTTTATCGCGGTGCTTTTTCCTGCTCCATTCACGCCCAAAAGACCTACTGATTCGGTCGACTGAAGGTGTAGGTCGAAATGATTAAGCGACAGCATTCCTTTATATTGTTTGCTTATTGAGTTGCATTTTATTGCACTAACCATAGCCCACCTCTGTTACATTGGTTCATTTACAAGCATAAAAAAGGCGACCCGAAGGTCGCCTTTTTTGCAAGCGCAGGGCGTTAATTATGCACAAGCAGGTGCTGTAGCAGCAACATATGTAGGCTGCGCCATATTTGTACCTGTGGTGCCACCAAGAACTTCCGTTACAGTTGGAGTTTGGTCAGTAGCATAGTAGCATTTATCACCAGCATTATGCTTGGTTTCTAGAATGTAGCTTTGGGTGTTACCAGTACCACCAACGTTAGTTGATGCAAAAACAGACTGAGACAGATTCCATGTCGTAGAACCCCAAACAACACTACCACTAGCAACAGCCGCAGCTGCTGGGTAGGCGTTGTTATCAGTGTAGTAAGATTCGAAAATCGTCACACCAGTTTTAGCATCAGATGCTGCTGCTGAGTTGAACGCTTTGGTACGGTAAGAAGCGAACTGCGGAATAGCGATTGCCGCCAAGATACCGATAATAGCCACAACGATCATCAGCTCAATAAGGGTGAAACCCTTTTGCTTAGAGATATTCATAATGAAATCCTCCGTTAGAATATGGCCACAGTGCCTGCGGCTCATCCACCTAAAGCAAGGGTCGTGCCAACTTATAACACCCATCAAGCCAAACCGAACAGCCTACCCCTGACAAAAACCGTCACCTCAACACACAGAACGTCAGGCTTAACAAACATGCCTTTCTACCACTATGTGCATGAAACACCGTTGCTATGACATCAAATAAACCATGCCCGTCTATTATTCGGATCACATGCCCATGTTAATAATTCACAGTTAGCGTAATCACATCAGACCATTGTCCGAAATCTCCTACGGGGGCAATAATCGTAACATTAAAATATTGTGGACTACCCGTACCAACAGAAGAAAGCAACACACCACCAACATCTAAACCTAAACGCGTACTCGTGCCTGTCTCATATAGATTATAGCCCAAACTAGAATGAGCAATAACGTTATAGTCTTTTAACATCCGCATATTTGTCACAATGGGATTAAACGATCTAAAATCAAGCGTATAAGCCACCCCAACAGCAGCAGTTACAGTCAACACACCAGCCCCAGAAAAACCAGCTGAAGGTTGACCAGGTACACGTTCCATAAGGTTAATATCATTTACACTTAACGTCATGGCTATGGCGGAAGCAGGAACCATCAACCATGCCATCAATAAACATCGCCATCGATTCATTGGCATAAAACCTCACCTAAATTAGTCATTGCATGCGGTACTTCTTTTAAACTAAAATCAAAAACACACTGAATGTTACGCTTGCGCACATGAACATGATAACGATTGGATGTTAATTTATCTAAGTAAAAGTACCCCCCTTCGCCAGACTGAGTCTCCCTATGTTCATCAGCGCCAGTCACCTCTAAAAAAGCATCTGCCAGAGGCTCTTTCTTACCATCTTGCATATAAACAATAGAGCCTTCTATGGTTTTCACCCGCGAGCCGGAAAAATTAACAGCAACGCCGCCATAGGCAGGAATGCGCACCGTTTCCGAAGTTGTTTTATACACATAATCCAGCGGTGCATCAGAAGCATTTAAGGATAGTATTTGTTCGCTGTAAGGCATAAGCGAAGGGATCACAAGATTACCATTAGTATCGGATACACCTACTTCAGCATGATTGTATTGTATTCGCACGCCAGGATGCTCTACATGCATCACAGCAAAGCCACCATTAAGCGGTCTGCTTGCATACAAATGCCGCCCTACATATAACAAAGACCCTTTTAGATTTGCTTGATGTTGAATTGGCGTACGGCTGTTTTCAATACGGCTATACATAAAGTCAGCAAAAGGCAACCTCCCTTGCACCTCTGCTTTATTATTCATTACTCCTAGCCTGTTTATATCACTGGATAGCTTATAATCATATTGATGGGGCGATGAAGACGAAAGCCGCATATTCAAAAAAACACTGTTGTTGCCCAAACTATTGATTTTTGCTGCGACACTAAGGTTTAAACCATGAGGGTGTACATAATTGACATTGAGGTCGGTATTATAATGCTTCTGATGCTGAAAACGGTTCCATTGCCATTGTACACCACCATGTACTTGGTAATGAGGGTAGGGCAACAACGAAACACCTAATCGAATATCTTCGTTGATTCCTCCTTGGCTGGCTCGAGCGGCATTATAGCCAACAGAAAAGCTACTATTATGATAACCTGATAGCATAAAACTGATACCATAATTATTGCTCGCCGATAACAGTGATGGATTGTTATTGCTCGCGATTAAAGAAAAGCCAATGCTTTCAGGATGCCAATAAATTCGACTGCTCACCATAGAAGAAAGTACCGTGAATAAAGCTAAGTCAGCATGTGTTCCGAAAGTCCCATTGACCTTGCTTAGCATACCTCCAAGCTGCAACTCTCCATATTCACGACCCAACAATAATGCAGCCGTGCCACCAAGGTTAACATTATGCCGCTCCAATACGCTACTAAGACCCAGTGTTGCATAATCAGTTACTCCCCAACGGTGATAACCTACCCAACGAGGATGTTTACTATAACGTACCCCTGTTTGTCCCAAAACACTAGGAACCCCTAGGCTATAACTGTATTCATGCAGACCAACGTCTAGTAATTGAAAAGAGCGATAATAAGGCTGGACAATACGTTGCTCTCGCCCCAGATCATCACGAATAATCACTTCCAGCTTGCCTACGGCAGACAAAGGTAAATTATCTAAAAATAAGGGGCCAGGTAAAAAATGATCATCTAAAGTTTTCACCCCATTCACCAAAACTGTAACATCCGATGGTCTGTTTAATGACAGTGTCATCTGATCTGATGGATTTAATCGTAACTGAGGCTGCATGCTAAAATCTGATTTTAGCTGCACGCCAAATAAAGAACCCGCCGCGAATGTTCCTCCTGATGCCTGATAATCGCCAATGATCCAACGTTGTTGTTTTACAGGAACATCCCAAATCAGCTGGCTTGATTGCCTAGATAAAAGCCTAGTATTATTTGTGTAATTAAGGTCATGAAGCATCAACACGCCTGATGTTCGTCCGCCCAAAGTAAAATGCGCTGTTTCCCCACCTTGACCTTTTTGATCGCGCAACGAAGTAACTGAATAAGTTAAAAAAGCTGAGCGTTGATCCCGCAATGGTGCTAACGCGTGGGATGAAGCAGCTGAAAAGTCTTTGCGTTGTATAGGAAGATATTGCGGTGCGACTGTTAGATTTAAAGAGGCAGTGTTGTTATTTAGTTCATAACGAATCGCTGGCGCAAGGGAATCAAGACTAAAAAGCTGCCCCTCATCTTTATTAGTGGGCAATAGTTTATTCAACTGTACGATATTCATCGCTTTTAGATCTGCGCGTTTAAGCCAAACCTTTGATTGTTGATCTAAGGCAAGGAATTTAACGCCCATATTTTGTCCGTTTACAGACACCTCAAGAATCACAGCAGACGGTTCGTTGTCTTTTTTCTCATGCGAAGTAGAAACAGCTTGCTGCTGCAACAGCCTGTTACGTTCATTTGCTAACATATGCTTACGCGTGTCAGTAAGATTTTTTTCATCGACTGATAGTCGAACAACACCCATCAAAGCATCGACGCGATACTGCACGACAGTAGAAAAATGAGACAAAGGAAATATTTGATGGGGAGGAAATCTATCTTTTGAAAAATGGACAATGCCCAAATCATATAACAAATGAGGATCCAGCCAAGCATTCTCCCCCGCATCATCAATGAATATAAATTCAGGTGATAATAGCACGTCATTTAACATCACATCAAAAAGAACTAGGGATAGACCACATTGCTTGACTGCTGATTCATCTTCAGCAATGCCATTCAGGCACTCATTGGGTTCCTCTGAATAAACCAAACTGCAAGGCAAGGCAAGCACCAGCGCATATAATACGAGAAAAAATAACAATCTCATTACGCACGACCATTCACCGTTCGTTTCCTCTGCTAAGTGTGCTTTCCCTCATATATGATTACACTATTTCGTTTGTTTCATCAAAGCTTGGCAGTATTGCTTATCAAGAAGGAATGTTTTTTTCAACGCTGGTGATTCTAACGATGTTTGCGTACTAATAAGCAGTGTATCTGCTTGCTTACATTCATCTTTCGTAATATTTAACAAAAAGTTTTTGGCACTATGGTGTAGGATATACCACCCATTAACCTTTTTCTCAAAAACACTCTGTCCATCACGAAGACCAGTAGCGTGAACAGCAGGTAATTGTACATAATGGTTTCCCGCATTACTTATCCTCACCAGTACGCCCTTATCACTCTCTAACAGTGATTGAATCTCAACTTTCTCTTTCGATGATTGGGATGAAGAGATAAATATTGGCACGCTAAAACGCATTAAAAGCCCCAGCCCCATCATTTCCCCCTTTTCGTTCACATCAGGCAACTCTCGAATAAAAATACGGTATGTTTGTTCCACATCACCAGCTTTTTTTTGGTAGCCCAAGCGGACGACAATGGAACTGTGTGCTGGAACTTTGCTTATTTTAGGGTAAAAGATAAGGTCATCGGTGTCGTTTAATTTAGGGTTTCCAGCTTCATCTTGCATCCACCGCTTTATTTTCGCTTCAATAAAAACTGCACTATCGGTAGAATTGTTAACCGTAAGTTGATTGGTTTGAGCCCCATCTAAAAAAAAGACTTTTAAGGGGCTGACTGAAATATGCCCTGCAATCGCAACTGGCACATGAATAAACAAGAGAAAAAAAGCAATCGCGCCAACGAAAGTTTTATGCGTTAGTGAGCAAAACATATTCTAATCCCTTTATTAAGAAAATATAAAAAAGCACCCCTATGTATACACATAGAGGTGCTTCAAAGCACTACAACATCAATACGTTGCAGTGACTGTTATCGTATCTCCCCAAACACCATAATCACCATTAACACTCTTCGCCTGAAGATTGATCGTACCACCACCAGTAAGTGATGAAATAACACCACCAGTCACGACAGTACCCAAAGCTTGGGCTGGTGCTAATGCATCAACTAACTTATAGGTAATAGGAGCAGGGTTGTTTGCTGCTGTTGTATTCGTGTTTACCAAAGCAAAACTACCACCGACCAGTGGGTTTGCTGCAGTATAATCAAGATTTACGACTAGACCTGCTGGGGCAGTAACGACCAATGCTGCAGAAGCAGATTGAAAGCCAGCCCCTGGTGTACCAGGTGTAACTTCAGTCATTGCAATATTATTGGTTGTAATCGTAACCGTTGGTTGCACCGTAATACCAACGGTGAATGTGGCTGTTTGAGTAAACGCCATCGCATTGGATGATACCAGCAATAGCCCCGAAAGCATGACCGATGCTAAAATCTTCTTCATATAATACTCCTCTTCTTTTAAGATAAAAAATCATATACATCACTGACATATGACCACAAGATTCAAGATAGTATTAAGCGAATACATGAGGTCAAGAATTATAAAAAAAAGTGACCCAAATTGGTACATGATCCGATGGGCGTTCATGTTCTCGGTAGCTGGTTTCCACACCATAGTCGATAGCAGTTAGCGCATGACTCGCTAAAACATGATCAATGCGTAAGCCCCAACCTCGGCGATACGCATTCATGCGGTAATCCCACCATGTAAATAACGGCGTTTCTCCTGCTTGTTGACGTACCACATCACACAACCCACTGTTAAGTCGATTTTGGAACCAAGCTTGCTCGTAGTCGGAGCACATAATCCGCCCCTGCCAGCGTGCTGGATCATGCATATCAATGCCTTGGGGGGCAATATTGAAGTCCCCAAGCACCACCAAACGCGGGTGCTGTGCTAATTGCTCGGTCAAAAAGTCACCACAAGCCTGCAACCAGCGTTGCTTATATTGGAACTTATCAGAATCCAACGATTGACCATTGGGTATATACAAGTCAACCACGCGCAAATCGCCTATCGTCACAGCTAGCACGCGTCGTTGCGGATCATCCAAGCCTGGCAGGTCTGTTATCACCTCGGTGATAGGACTGCGAGCCAGCACTGCAACCCCATTGTAAGACTTCTGCCCAGCATAAACAACCTGATAACCAGCGGACTCAATCGCTTCAACAGGAAACAATGCATCCGTAGTTTTGGTTTCTTGCAGAGCCAAAACATCGGGCTGATGCGTGGTCAAAAAGTCCAACACCTGCGGTAGACGCACATGCAGCGAGTTGACGTTCCACGATACGATTTTCGTGCTCAAACCTTGTGTAACTCACTGGATTTACATTGCGGGAAGCGACTACATACCCAAAACAAGCTGCCTTCCCATGGGCCGCCACGGGCACGCTTCACTACCATTTCTGAACGGCATTTTCCACAGTATTTTCTGGGCAATACGGTTTGGGTATCAGACAGCGTCTTAGGGCTGGCTTCACTCTTGGCAACAAATGCTTCAAGCACCGAGCGCAGATAATCGATATTAGCCGCTCCCTTCATCGGCAAACGCACAAAACGCGTACCAACATGCTCAAAAATAGGCTCTACCTCTGTACCATTATGTTCAACCATAATCACGCCAAGGGGCATTAAATTATCGCCCGTGCAAATAACAAAGTCGGCAAAATGCCCCTCAAGCGCATCGAATAACGCCTGCCGGTTCTTTTGCGCTTGCCCAAAGGGACGCACCACGCGCTGCATAGGCACATGGGGTAAGACCACATAGTCCTTGCGTACTACATGCTTTAAGGAGCGAAAAATAAGCGTCATTTCTTGTGACAATACACTTTTCTCTGGCTCATATTTTTCAGCTTCGATTTTCTTTTTTTTCCAGAACACAGTCCCTCCTGCTGTTTGTGCAACACATCATTCCCCTCACAGAATGACATATTACAATAACCTAACGCGCTATAACCTGAGTTATTCACAAATACTGTCGCGCCCTTGCTTGCCCCTTTGCCCGCAATGAACACCTTGTCAGCTGCTTTGTTGGGTTTCGTGCCTCAACCCAACCTACGGTTTTACGCATAACTATATTGCTTTTGTCCCGTCTTAAAAGGCAAGCCCGATTTATGAATAATTCAGGTTAAAAAGCTTTGCTGTGCCGAAGGCAGTACATTTTTTGGCTGCAACACACTATGGTCGCCACTGGGTACAATCTGCCCCATACCCAAAAGTTGCTGCTTCATATACACCACAACGGCATCTTGCTGCTGCGACAATATAGCCAAACGTTGCCCCTGTGTGAAACGTTTAGCTTGCGCTTCGTCCAAATACATCGCGGGCCAACTGCGCAACCATGTGGCTGTTGCTTGCAAGGCAAGCTGTGGATCAGCCTGAACCTGCTGCCAAGAACGCATCATATCATCAGCCGTCCACTCGCCTGTAGCAACACGGCGCAACACACGCACACAGCCACCACAACCCAAATCGACACCGATATCACGCGCTAAAGATCGGATGTAAGTACCTTTGGAGCAATGCACACGCAGGCTCAACATCGGGTAGTCATACGCTATTTGATCTAATTGGTGAATATGAATATCGCGCAGTGGCATCTTAGGTGCTATGCCTTGACGCGCCAAGCTATAAGCGCGTTGACCATCAATGCGAATGGCAGAAAAATGCGGGGGACGCTGCTGCTGTGCGCCACGCCAACTGTTCAACACCGCAGTAATCGCCTCTTGCGCAATCGCTTCGCCTTCATACCGCTGCGTCACCTCACCTTCGCTATCGAGGGTATCCGTTTGAAGTGATAGGTCTATGCCGACCTCATAAGTTTTATCGGCCTGTAAACCCATATCAGCAAAGCGCGTCGCTTCCCCCAACAAAATAGGTAACATACCCGTAGCCAAAGGATCCAACGTCCCAGCATGCCCCGCTTTGACGCGTGCGCGCTTACCACTGTTGGATGCAGGCTGTAATGCAGAAAAAAGACGTGCAACCTCGTTAACGGCTTTTCTTGATGTCCATCCCTCGGGTTTGTCGAGGAACACAATGCCCGAGATCACGAATGTTGCAGTGCTTGTGCAACAGCCAAGCGCAACTTGGCTCGAACAGAAGACTCAGAACCCTCTAAGGTACAGCCTGCGGCATAACGGTGACCACCGCCACCCAACGCTATAGCCAATTCACCAACATTGGTGTTCTTTTTCCCTCGAAATGTGACCTTCCACGTATCCGCAGACAACTGACACATCAATACCGTAATATCAACCACGGCAATACTGCGCGCATATTCGATAAAACCTTCGCTGTCTTCCACCGTACAACCGCTTTGTTCAAACATCTGCGTTGTCAAATGCATCCATGCCGAAGCTTGTGCATCATGCAGGGTTAAGGTGTCCAATGCCTCTTTTAATAAGGCGAAACGTTCAACCTTATGACTGGCATAAGCATGTTCCGCTGCCGCCACAGCATCAGCTCCAGCATCGATCAAGCGGGCAACCATACGGTGCACATCTGCGGTAACGCTACTATTACAAAACGAGCTGGTATCTGTCAAAATGGCAGCATATAACGCTTGCGCAATAGCAGGTGTTAACGGCACGTTCATCGCTGTGAGCAAATCAAAAACCATGGCTCCAGTCGCGCAATAGCGTGGATCAACAACGTTAAGGTGACCATAAAGGGTGTTGCTTGCATGGTGATCGATATTAATCAAATAGCTTTCATCGCGTTCTTGCTCAGAAATATGCAAGCGCGTCAGCGAACCAGCATCCAATGAAATCATCACGTCGCAATGAGGGTAGGGCATAGTTGCCGATGAACCAATGCATTCAGCACTGGGTAAATAATGACAAATACGAGGAATCGGATCCCAATTGCGCATCACAACCCGCTTACCCATCGCTTGCAGCGCATGAAACAGTGCGATCTGCGAGCCTATGCCATCGGAGTCAGGTAAGCGGTGGGTAATAAGGTGAATAGCATCAGCTTGTGATAACCGTGCGATGATTGCCGTCCAATCAACGTCAGGGTACAGGCTAAAACCTTTAGTCATGACGAATATCGCGCAATAAAGCCATCATCTCCGCTGTTTTATCCATGCTTTGATCCCAAACAAAATGCAGTTTAGGAATCACTTTTTTCTTGAGGGCGCGACGTAGGCTATGCTCAAAATGCGGTGCCATGCGATTCAGTCGTTCAACGATGGATTTAGCATCATCCTGACCACCAAAGCTACATACGCGAACGATGGCATCATAGGAGCCATGAGAAACCTCAACCTCGGTCAAGGTAATCATTGATAACTGGGGGTCATCCACGTCACGGCGTAATAATTCAGTCAACAAACGCGTAAGGTCACGCTGTAAACGTTGGTTTACACTTTTAGCCATGGAATACCCCCACGCTGCTTACAAGGTAGCAGCAATTTCCTCGATGATGAAGAACTCAAAGGTATCACCACTCTTAATATCGTTGAATTTATCAACGCCGATACCACATTCGTAGCCAGCCTTCACTTCCTTCACGTCATCTTTAAAGCGACGCAACGAAGCCAGCACACCTTCAAAACGTACCACGCTGTCACGTAAAACACGAACGTGAGCATTGCGCGTAACAAAGCCGTCGGTCATATAAGAACCCGCAACAGCACCAATCTTCGGCACTTGGAATACCTCACGCACTTCAGCCGAACCAATCACTTTCTCAACCTTAGTTGGAGCCAGCTTGCCAGCCAATGCGGCAGTGATCTCTTCTAACGCTTCATAGATCACGCGGTAGAAGCGAATATCCACACCTTCAGCGGTTGCCAACTGCTTCGCTTTTGCTTCTGGACGTACATTATAGCCAATAATAATCGCATTGGATGCAGCAGCCAACATCACATCAGATTCGGTGATACCGCCAATACCCTTCAGTACCAGCTTGACCTTCACCTCTTCGTTACCGAGTTTATTCATGCTATCAGCAAGTGCTTCAAGCGTACCAGTAACATCACTCTTCAGGATGATAGGAACTTCGATTACACCGCTTTGTACCGCAGCAAACAACTCATCCATGCTAGCGCGTTTATGTAGTAAAGCACCTTGAGAGCGTTCTTTCTCTTTGCGGTAGCTAACAATCTCACGCGCTTGGCGTTCACTTTCTACCACTACAACCTCAGAACCCGCCTCAGGTGTATCTTCTAAGCCTAACAGCTCAAACGGAATAGAAGGTCCAGCCGTGCGATGCTGGACGCTGTTTTCGTCAACAATGGCACGAACACGTCCCATCACTGAGCCAACCACTACGATATCACCCTTCTTAAAGGTACCATTTTGCACCAAGACGGTAGCAACACGACCGCGACCACGATCTAATGAAGACTCTACAATCACACCGCGACCAGCACGGTTGGGGTTCGCTTTCAGCTCCAACACTTCGGTCTGCAAGGCTAACATTTCTAACAGGTCATCTAAGCCTTCACCTGTGTGCGCAGAAACCTTCACAAAGATGGTGTCACCGCCCCATTCTTCTGGCAACAACTCATGCTCAGCCAACTGACGCATCACACGCTCAGGGTCAGCACCCTCTTTATCCATCTTGTTAATCGCTACAATAATCGGCACACCTGCGGCTTTGGCATGGTTCAAGGCTTCCACCGTTTGTGGCATCACACCATCATCGGCAGCAACCACCAATACCGCAACGTCGGTCAATTTAGCACCACGAGCACGCAAGCCTGTAAACGCCTGATGACCTGGTGTGTCAATAAAGACGACGCGTTCGCCATCTTCAAGTTTGACCATGTAAGCACCAATATGTTGTGTAATACCGCCAGCCTCACCTTCGGCAACGCTCGCTTTACGCAAAGCATCAAGGATGGATGTTTTACCATGATCGACGTGACCCATCACCACCACAACAGGAGGACGAGGTTCAAGCTCTTCTTCATGCTCTTCAGGCTGGTCAATCAAGACATCTTCAACAGCTGCTTCGTTAATCAATTTCGGACGATGACCAAATTCTTCGACCATTAACACTGCAGTTTCACCATCAAGGCTAGCATTAGCGGTCAGCACTGTACCCATCTCAAACAGACGTTTGATGAGTTCGCCCGTTTTAACAGCCATGCGACTGGCTAGCTCGGATACCATAATAGGATCCGTAACCTCTACTTCACGAATAACGAAATCTTCATCATCTTTGGTAACGCCTGAACGACGACGATCGCCACGTGCGAGGCGCGCCATACGCTCTTCTTGCTCATCGGTAAAGACTGCATTGCGTTTAGCTGAGTAACTACGGCGCGCAGCCTTTTCTGCTGGTGTTAAACGACGTTTACCACGCTGTTGTTGCTGACCAGGACCACCAAACGGGCGTTTTTTCACACCATCAGCAGGTGGAAATGGCTCAGACGGTGTAATGCTTACAGCGGACGAAGCGCGACGCTGGCCGATGGTAGCACCACTAGGGGAACGATCTTGACCTGGGCGCGAATCGCCTGAGGTATTACTGCGACGGCGTTGCACAGCCTGCTCGCGGCGGCGTTCTGCGCGCTCATCACTAATTTTTTTCTCAATTTGCTTGAGCGAAGAACTCGGTGCTTTGGAGGCTGCAATCTGAGCGGGTGTAAGCCCTCGCCGCATACTGGTGCGGGGACCACTTCCTGCTGGGCGATTTTGCTGCCCTGGGCGGTTGGGTTGACCCGGACGATTTTGCTGCCCTGGACGGTTGGGTTGACCTGGGCGATTTTGCTGCCCTGGACGGTTAGGTTGTCCTGGACGATTGCCTTGGGCAGGACGATTCTGCTGGTTGGGACGATTGCCTTGGGTCTGGCGATTCTGTGGGTTAGGACGATCACCTTGAGCGGGACGGCTCCCTCCCTCAGTAAGATTTGTCCGCTCTGCGTCTGTGGGACGATGATCTCGCGAAGGTGTTTGGCGTGCCTGCTGCCGCTGACGGCGTTCTGCACGCTCGGCTTTGCGTTTTTCTATCTCTTCCTGCTTGCGCGCTTCCATTGATTGCATAGCACGCTGAGCTGGCGTTAAACCGCGAGATGCGCCAGCCGCAGATGACTTGGCTGCACCCGCCTTCTTCACCTCAGGCTTTGCCGCTTGAGGGGATGGTTTTTGCGCGGGTCTTGCTGCCCGAGCTGGCTCTTTCGGTGTTGCTGCGCCAGCTTCTTTTTGCGCTGTCGCAGGCTCACGCTTGGCAGGGGGTTGCTGCCTAGCAGGCTCTTGCGGGCGAGGCGTTGGACGGCGGCGGCGCACAGCAACCTGTACCGTACGACCACGCCCTTCACCTGTATTGCCAGCGTTGCGACCGCCAGTATTCGCGGATGAACGCCCCACAGAAACAGTTTTAGCACTGCCTGAAGTTTGATCTTTTCCCGTTTGCAGCGCGAGGCGAATACGCTTTCTATCCTCATCATTCAGCATGGCCGTGGGGCTAGTCACTGCAACATTGCAGCGCGCAGCGGCGTTGCGGACATCCGCAACCTCCACGCCAAGTTCCTTCGCAAATTCAAGCACGCGTTTGTTCGCCATCGCTACCCTGCATCCTTCACTTGGTTTAACCAAGTGCTAAATTGTTGCAGCCGCATTGCATCTTTGCAGTACTTTGCCGCCACAACCGATATTTTTTCTCTTCTGCTTACTTTCGCTAGCATATCAGCATCAAAGTCCAACCATAATTCGACTTTTTTGCCATCGTCCCGCCGTTTTTCCACAGCATCAACCATTTGCCGCCGTATAGCCTGACCCGATTGATCAGCCACTATCACCAGCAGCGGCGCATGATGCCACATTCTGTGCATCACCGCATCTCTACCCAACGCAGCCGTTGCCAACAAGCGACCCAATGTTCGCTCTACCTGCAAAGCAAAAGCTACCTCTAAACGTTGAAACAATCGCTTTTTGTCTGCTTTAAGCATAGGAAAGTGCCGCTTCAAACGAGCAATAGAACGATTGTTCAATCGCCCTAAACAGTCCTTGTCCATACACAAATAACTACCGCGACCTGGTGCCTTGTGACCGACATCAGGCCATATTTCGCCATCGGAATCCACCACCAGACGTAACATGGCCGCTGCATCGCGCTTACAGCGACACAACAAACACGTACGCTGATGGTGGAGTTTCTTCATCAAAATCAGCTTTCGTCAAACCACCCGCAGGCTTGGCGAGCGGCGATAATCAACGCTTCAGCCTCTTCCTGCGCAAGGGTGTCAATATCTTCTAACTCATCCACTGAAACTTCAGCCAAATCATCCAGCGTTTCAATGCCTTTGTTGCGTAACTCTTCAGCTAAATCATCACGCATTTGAGGTAGCGCACTCAGCGGCTGAGCCTCACCACCGCGCTCATCCACCTCTTGCAGAGCATCACCCAACAGACGGTTGCGCGCTTGGTTTTGTAATGTACTAGCCTTGGCTTCATCCATGCCTTCTAAAGAAGCAAGGTCGGCAACGTCACAATACGCAAGGTCTTCAAGGCTAATAAAACCCTCATCAACCAAGATGGCAGCGAATGCCTCATCAACCTCAAGCTGTTCTACAAACATCGCCTTGGCTGCTTCGCTCTCTTCACCACGTTTTTGCTGCTCTTCACCTGTGGTCATGATCTCAATATCCCAACCAGTCAGGTCAGCGGCCAAGCGTACATTTTGCCCTTTGCGACCAATAGCGATAGCTAAATTATCTTCAGCAACGGCGACTTCAATCACATTGCTTTCTTCATCGACTAGCACGCGTTCCACAACTGCGGGTGCCAGCGCGTTCACCACGAAGGAAGCTGGATTTTCAGTCCATTCAATAATATCGATACGCTCGCCGTGCAGCTCATTTACCACAGCCTGTACGCGAGAGCCGCGCACACCGACGCAAGAACCAACAGGGTCAATGCCAGGGTCGCTAGATATAACCGCAATTTTACTGCGTGAGCCAGGGTCTCGGGCAATCGCTTGAATAGTAATCAAACCATCTTGAATTTCTGGCACTTCCTGCTCAAACAAACGCTGCAACATACCCACGTCAGTACGCGACAAAAACAGAATCGGTCCCTTGGTCTGGGTGCGCACTTCGCGCAGGTAGGCGCGCACACGATCACCTTGACGGTAGGCTTCACGCGGGATTTGATCTTCGCGATACATCACGCCTTCGCCATGACCCAAATCAAGGTAAACATTGTTACGCTCAACGCGCTTGACAATACCTGTAATCACTTCGCCAATACGGGGTTCAAATTCAGCAATAATACGCGCTCGTTCTGCTTCACGTATTTTTTGGTTCAACACCTGCTTGGCAGCTTGAGCAGCAATACGACCCAAAGCGATAGGTGGTAACTCCTCGCGGAACTCCGTACCAATTTCAGCCTCAGCATTACGTGTTTGCGCCTCTTCGAGTGTAACCTCGTTTTCCTCGTCAAGCACTTCTTCCACTGTCGTCACAACGTGGAAAAGATGAATCGCCCCACTATGGCGGTCAATATCACAGGCTAACTCTTTGCTACCATAGGTGCGCCGAGCAGCGGTCTTCAAAGCTTGTTCCATCGCTTCTAATACCAACTCGCGCTCAACAGATTTTTCTCTGGCAACGGCATCAGCAACTTGCAGCATTTCAACATTCATGTATCAGCCAACCTCGTTTGTAATATCTTACCCGCGCTGCTTGCCGCGCTTAGATACGCTAGCCCAATCAATAGCACGTTTAACTTTTCTTATATCCGCACGTGGATACAAGGCAATTTCTTTGTTTTTTTCTTGTACCTGAAGCGCATCACCCAATAAGCCAGCATTACGCCCTTCCAGACTTTTGCCATCATGGAATTCAACACTGATCCAGTCATCAAGGTAACGTGCAAAATCAGCTTCGGTTGTTAGCGGCCAGCTCAAGCCTGGTGAGCTAATTTCTAGGCGGTATTCATGGCGAAAAAGGTCTTCAACATCCAATTGTAACGCCAAAGCGCGACTAATCCGCTCCAACTCACCCGTTTCTACACCACCGCGACGATCAATCACCACCCGCAAGGTTTGCGTGTGACCACCTTGACCAACGTAAACTTTCAGTATCTCGACATCTGAGCCTTCTACAATCGGCTCAAGCAATGCTCTTATTTGCTGCTCTAGGGTGTTTTCCTGTTGTTCTTCATCCAAGGTGATAGCCGTCCTTTTGGTGTGCGCGAAGACATAAGTAGGCAACCAAAAAATGTTAAAGTAATTATGCTCACCTATTTAGCATCAAGCACAAAAACAAAAAGCGAGCCAAGGGCTCACTTTCCAAAGTGGCGGCGAACCCTACGTTTAGCTATGTTTATAGCAAGTATTTTCACCTGAGGTGCAAATCGCACGATAACAAGCAAGTATTCGTTAAGCAGTAGCGAGACAAGCAAAAATGTCCCGCTATCATTGCGCCATGACTACGATTAATACCGCTATTCTCGGAGCAACAGGTTACACAGGTGGCGAATTGATCCGCCTGCTCGATCAACACCCGCTGTTTCACATCACCCACCTTGGTGCGCACTCACAAGCAGGACGGCTCCTGCACGAGGTCATTCCTGGCATCAACGAACCGCTCGCCAGTATGCGCCTGCAAGCCGCTGATGCCCCTTTAGCGGATGACATACAGTTAGTATTTACCGCTCTGCCACATACGGCGGCAGCAACAGCCGTAGCTGAAGCCTTGGCAGCAGGTAAAAAGGTCATCGACCTTTCAGCCGACTTCCGCCACCAATCAGCAGATACCTATGCCGCAGCCTATGGTAGTAATCATCCTCACCCACAACTGTTACCACAAGCAGTATATGGTCTGTGTGAATGGCATAGAAAAGACATTGCCAACAGCAAGCTCGTTGCCAACCCTGGCTGCTACCCGACATCGGTATTACTCCCTCTCATTCCACTGCTTCGTGCTGGCGTACTCGATAGCGAGCAAACGATTATTATTGATGCTAAATCAGGCACGTCTGGTGCTGGTCGCTCAGCCACCACAGCGTTACTGTATTGCGAAGCCAACGAAAGCATTCGTGCCTATGGCCTGCCACGCCACCGTCATGTTTGGGAGATGGAGGAATGGGCGCAAGGCATTGGCGGTCAAACCGCCCATATTCGTTTTGTACCCCACATTCTACCCATGAGCCGAGGCATGCTAAGCACTATCCATGTGAACGGTAAAAATACAGCGCAATGGCTAGATCTGCTTACACAATGTTACGCCGATAGCCCCTTTGTGCGCGTTTTACCAGCAGGTCAACTTCCTTCCACCAAGGGTGTGCAGGGCAGCAACCGTTGTGACATTGGCGTAGCCTGCCTTGGGCGCAACCATCGCGGCGAAGAAGAGGCTGTAATCGTATCTTGCATCGATAATCTGATGAAGGGCGCGTCTGGGCAAGCATTGCAAAACGCCAATATCATGTTCGGACTGGAAGAAAGCCTAGCTCTGCCACAGCATGCGCAATGGCCCTAGGTTGAGATCATGACTAAAGTTCCTTTGCTACAACGCTTAAAGGCGTTTGTTTTTCAGTCTCGACAGATTATGGTGATCGACCACAGGGCGCATACGGCAACCAAAAGCCGCTTGTTTTACCCGATGTTGTTTTGGCCTATGGCATTACTGTTGCTGGTGGTGCTCAGTGCAACTCTGTTTCTCGCCGGTAATTACTATAAACCCTTTTGGCAAGAAAAAAGCATTCGCCCACAATACATGCAGTTGCAACATCTCTACCAAGATATGCGCGCGCACACCAACGATGCCATGACCCAGCTTGGCATACGCGACGAGCAAATCAATATGCTTAAGCAGGAACTCAAAGCCCAACAAGAGCAATTTAATGCCTTGCAAGAACGACTCCACCTTTATGATTCGCTATTGATTGCACGCAAAGGCGACAGCTTGCAATTGCTACAATTCAAGGCGACACGTGCTGGTGATAGTGCATTTGAGGTTGATCTAGCCTTGGTGCGTGGTGGTGCAACACCGCGCTGGGTAAGTGGTTCCATCAAACTGTTTGCACTCAATGATAAAGGCAAAAAAGTACCATTGCTATTATCCAACAGTAAGTACCAGTTGCCTTATCGTATTGAAAGCCATACATTCCTGCACGAGACGGTACGTTGGCTACAATCAACCCCGCCAGGCGACACGCTTTATGCCCATGTGTATAACAGCAAAGGCAAACTCTTGTTAAAGAAATCATTTGCATTGAATGGAGAGAAGAAGAAACATGCTGAGGAAAAGCTCCCCCCCAACCAACACACCAAGTCGGGATCAACACATTGACACCCTCATTGGTGCCCACTCGACCATCGTTGGTGACCTTACCTTTGAAGGCTCTGTGCGTATTGACGGCAAATTCAATGGCAATATCAATTCTACCAAAGAAGGTACTTTAATCATTAGCGAAGGCGCTGTGGTTACGGGTGAAATTCAGGTACCTAACTTGGTACTTCACGGTACAATCAACGGCAACGTCGTTGCTAGCGCGAGTTTAAAAGTGGGAGCTACAGGCCTACTCAATGGCGATGTGGAATACCAGATGATTTCACTAGCAGAAGGCTGTGCCATCAATGGACGCTGCAAACGCGTGGATGAAAACAGCAAAAAGGGTGCGCCACAGCAACCCAAGAACAAATCCATCTAAATGATCGCTGCTTTTGGCGGTCACACGCCGCGCTGCGATGATACTGCCTTTGTAGCACCATCGGCAGATGTTATCGGCCAAGTGAGCATTGCCGCTGGTGCCAGTATTTGGTACCAGTGCGTACTGCGTGGTGACCTTGAAGCCATACGAATCGGCGAAGATTCCAATATTCAAGAACACAGCGTGCTGCACACTTCCGGTGGTGTCAGCCCATGCATCGTAGGGCGCGGTGTCACTGTCGGGCATCGCGTATTGCTACACGGCTGCGAAATTCAAGATTACTGCTTGGTCGGCATGGGTTCCATCGTGATGGATCAAGCGGTGTTAGAAGCAGGCTGCTTGCTTGCTGCAGGCTCCTTAGTCACCGAACGTAAAGTATTGCGCGGCGGTTATTTATACGCTGGCAGCCCTGCCAAAGAGCGACGACCACTGACAGAAAAGGAACGTAATTTTCTGCATCATTCAGCCGAACATTATGTTGCTATGGCAACGCGACATCGCCAAATACATGCTGCGGACTTGCCTGCCATCCCCTAGTTCGGTGATACTTCGCCCTGCTTATTTACGCTCCCTAGGCTCCACACGCTTAACAGGCAATGCACCAACAATGCTCGCCAGCCGCGCAAAAAAAGCCAATCATTACAATAAATCAAGGACTTAAAACCATCATGTCTGTTCTGTACAAAACCGATGACTTGCGCATTACCGGTATCAAAGAAGTGATAAAACCCGAACAGGTACACAAAGAATTTCCGGTTAGCGAGGCAGCATCACGCACGGTTTTTGACGCACGAGCGGACAGCCACCGTATTTTACACGGTGAAGATGATCGCCTACTGATCGTCGTAGGCCCCTGTTCTGTACACGATGTCAACGCCGCTTTGGAATACGCAGAACGCCTCAAGACAGTGCGCCAGCAATACGCCGATTCCTTGCACATCGTGATGCGTATTTATTTTGAAAAACCCCGCACCCGCATCGGCTGGAAGGGGTTGATTAACGACCCTTACCTGAACAACAGTTTTGAGATCAACGACGGTATTCGCATGGCACGTAAACTGCTGTTAGATGTCAGTGACATGGGTGTGCCTGCTGGCACAGAATTCCTCGACCTCATCACACCGCAGTATGTGGCAGACTTGGTCAGTTGGGGAGCGATTGGTGCGCGCACCACCGAAAGTCAGGGGCATCGCGAATTGGCTTCGGGTCTTTCTTGCCCTATCGGTTTCAAAAATGGTACTGACGGCGGCTTCCGCGTTGCTGTTGATGCCATTCGTGCAGCCGAACAAGGTCACCACTTCCTATCACTCACTAAAGAAGGGCATTCCGCGATTTTTTCCACCGCTGGCAACCATGACTGTCATCTCATTTTGCGTGGTGGCTCAAGCGCCCCCAACTACAGCCGCGAACACGTGCAAGTTGCATTGGCTGATTTGGCCGAAGCAGAAGTCAACACAGGTATTATGATTGATTGCAGTCACGCCAACAGCAATAAAGACTTCCGCCGCCAGCCAGAAGTCGCCCGCGATGTAGCGGCACAAATTGCTGCTGGCAATAAAGGTGTGATCGGTCTGATGATCGAAAGCCACCTCAACGAAGGTCAGCAAAGCGTGGGTCCTATTGACGATCTAGCCTATGGCGTAAGCGTCACTGATGCTTGTGTTGGTTGGGATGACACACTGACCATGCTTGAAGTACTGGCCGATGCGGTAAAACAACGGAGGCAACAGTAACGATGACTGAAATCAATTTTGCCCGAGCCAACAAAGTTCGTAAGCTTCGCCGCTATTTTGAGCAACAGGGGCGCATCTACATCGTTGTCGATGCCACCCGCCAAGATGTTGTATTGCCCGAGCACCTCAAGGGTGATCCCGCTGTTAACTTGGTGCTCAATATACGCATGCCACAGCGCATTGATATTGCGGAAGATGCCGTGCGTTCGCGTTTTTCCTTCAACGGTCAAGCTAGCGATTGTGAAATCCCTATCGATGCCATTTGGGCATCCTATACACCAGGCACAAATATGGAGGATGGGCTGGTGTGGGAAGAGTCCGTCCCCGAGGTTGTGCGCAGCGTTATGGCAATGCTCGAGGCGCAAGAAGAACAGCAACAACAAGCAACGGATGACACCGCACCAGCCACAGACGAAGACAAACCTGCGAAGACAGGTCGTCCACAATTGCGGATTGTAAAATAATGCTTACCCAGCTGCGCCTTTACACCCTCATTGCCCTGCTATGCTGCCACGTTGCATCAGCACAAGCAGACCCGCGCTTTATTGTTGTACTGGATAAAGCCACTGCTGATGCCACGTTGGATGGGCAGATTCAACAAGCTTTGCCACAATTGTGGAACCGTATTTTACCGCTCAACAACCCTGTAGGCATACCCTTAGTCAGCAACCCGCAAAGTGTGTTGCAGCGAGTGCAAAAAGGGCGTGAACATATCACCTTGGAGCTGAATAACAGCGCGATCTTCCCGCTACTGCAACAGCAAGGCATTCCTATGTTGCGCCGCATGCCGCATATTCGACTGAATATCTCACTGCTCAACACCGAAGGTAAACCGATGGTGCATTCACAACGTCTGCTCGAGCAAGAGGCTGCCACGCTCGCTAGGCAATGGGGTTTAGCTTTAGACACCGATGCCAGCGAAGTAAATATGGTTTTCACTTGGCTTGATAGCAAGCAAGTCGCCCTACAAATCAGCGGCTCAGCTTTGCTCTCCGACATTCAAGAAAATCGTACCATGAAGGGGGATTCATTCACCTTCCTGAAGGCATGGCTACAAGACAATTTGTTACAACTGCGCGATACCCTTGCCGCCGACCACATCGTTAGCCCAAGCCCTGTGCCACCAGCAGTCGTTGCCACCGTAAGCGATGCCTACAGCGATACCAACAGTGACGACTACAGTACTGCAAGCACTGATGCATACAGTGCCCCCGCTTGGACAATCGACGGCACACTGATCGTGATTCACAAGCCTATGCCGCTATCGCAACAACTGTTGTTTGAGCGCGCCATGCGTAAAGAACAGCGCGTCGAATCCCTGATTCCTGTTTCTTTCAGCGTTGATGAACAACGTTATGCCCTCAAACTACGCTCTGGTGACGATGTATGGTTAAAGTCGTGGTTTGAACAACACGGTATGCATGCCACGCGCTTGGATCAAGGTTGGCTTATTCGTTGAAGCATATTCTTAATGTGCCAAACACCATGACCTTGGCACGCATATTGATGACCCCTGTCATTGCTTTTCTCATCCTAGAGAAAAACATCATGCCTGCTCTAGGGCTGATGTTCCTAGCGGGTATCACCGATATGCTTGATGGTCTGATTGCCCGTTATTACAACATGCGCACCACGGTTGGCTCTTACCTTGACCCCTTGGCTGATAAGCTGATGTTAATCACGGTGTTTGTATCACTATTTATTGTCGACCAAGTACCCTTACACCTGTTTTTAGCCGTAGTGTTTCGTGATGCAGTGATTGTTATTGGTGCAATGGCTTACGAGCTTATGACCCATAGCCTAAAAATGGAACCAACCTATATTTCCAAAGCCACTACCACCGCGCAGATTATCTACGTGCTAGTCGTTTTGATTAGCATGGTGACAGCCTTAGACGCTGCATGGCTTAATGCGATGGCATGGGTAACCTTTGCCCTGACTTGCGCCTCAGGTATTCATTATTTAATAAGCTGGACGCAAAAAGCGATCCGCAACGAACAAAAGGAACATGACTGAGCAGCCATCACTGTTCGACGCGGCATCGTGGCAGCGCGCACGATTTGGCGCGTGGGTGCATCATGCTGCCAGTGCTGATAGCGAACGCCGCATTGCCCAATGGTTGCATCATCCCAGCCTACTATGGCTACACTCCACCGAACCATGCAGCGGCAAAAGCCATCTCCTGTATGAACTTGCATCCTCTTGCCCGCACTTGCACGTTATTCAAACAGACCAAGGCACAGCTGCCGCCGATGAAACAGCAACCAGCCGTGTTGCTCGCTGGTTATCCTCGTTAGAACATGCCAGCCATTGGGCGGTTGACCTTCCAGCTGGGGCTAGTGACCCTGTCGATGGTGAAGCACTGTTTCATCTCATTGAGCATGCCCGCAGTGCGAACGTAGGCTTATTGATTGCTTGGTGCTGTGCTGACAACATGCTTGCGCCAGCCGAACTAGCCAGCCGTTTACGCATGATGGAGCAAACCCCAATCGCCCCACCAAGGGATGATGCATCGCTCGCCGCTGTGCTACAATCTGCGGCACTCAATCTGCATTGGGATATTCCAGAGTCTGTCTTGCGGGTGATGTTAGCCCATACCGAGCGCACTTTAGCACACCAAATGACGGTGTTACGCCGCCTAGAATGGGAATCACGCGCCGCAGCAGTCCATACCACACAACGCTGGGTGCTGGAAAATTTAACCGAAACCTAATGGGTATGTATTTTTATAAAAATGCATCAACAAATCTGCGCTTATTTGGGCATCTTAGTCATATTGTACTTGATGCGGTATCCAGTCTTGCATCCGTTCTCTCCGTCATGCCGCACTCGATGCGGTATTGCGCATCAAGTCCGCAATGACGTGGTTTCCTCCAGTCATACCGCACTTGATGCGGTATCCAGTCTTGCGCTTGTTCTCTGGATTGCGGATCAAGTCCACAATGACGTGGTTTCCCTCGGTCAACCCGCACTCGATGCGGTATTGCGGATCAAGTCCGCAATGACGCCAGTGTTTTCAAATATTCAACATCACAATCAGAATGATAGGGGTTAGGCAAAACATGAACAACACAGCAACATTACATGGCAAGTGCCTATTGGTCACTCGCGCTGTCCACCAATACCCAGCCCTTGCCCAGATGATTCAACAACAAGGTGGTACAGCCCTCAGTCTGCCCTGTTTAAGCATGGAACCGCTACCACAACACATCAAGCAAGGTGTGGAACTATGCCCACAAGTCAGCGATGTATTGTTTACCAGCGGCAATGCTGTGGATTACGTCGCACAACACCTTCAGGCATTAGGCAGAAGCTTAGCGGCAACCCTACACGGAAAACGCGTGGCAGCAGTCGGCACAGCCACCGCGCAACGATTGCAGGAACATCACGTTCACGTACAGATAACCCCCGAGGCACAACACGCCAATCAAGATGGATTGCTGCAACAATACCAAGAACAGGGCTTACCTGCTTCGCTACTGTTCTTTCGCGCCTATGAAGGTAACGATGCCTTGCAACAAGGACTAACAGCGGCAGGCATTATCGTGCATCTTATCACAACCTACCGCAGCGTTTGCCCGGCCGAAGACGAGACCGCTCGCATGGTACGCCAACACTTACAGCAAGGGCGTATTGACGCAGTATTGCTCGCCAGCAGTAAAACCGCCCAACATTACCTGCAACGCATCGGCGACTTAACATTGGCAAACAGACCCGCCATTGTCGTCATCAGCCCACAAGTCGCTGCTGCCGCCGAGCGTATTGGGCTACATATCACCGCCATCGCCAAAACGCCCAACCTAGCTGCGATGTTGGCAGCATTACATGACGGTTAGCGTAAACAGCACATCTGTATGCTGGGCGACGATATTTTATCGCGCAGGGCTTCCTATAGTGCTAACTGTTGGTGAATAGCCAATGTCATTTCTGCTTTGTTAAGGGTGTAAAAGTGCAAGCCTGGAGCTTCCTGCGCCAGCAAATCACGGCATTGCTCTACTGCAATATCTAAACCGATGGCTTTTACTTGCGCTAAATCATCACCAGCAGGAGCCATGCGTTCGTGCAACCAGCCAGGAATCCTCGCCCCACACATCGCAGAAAAGCGTACGATTTGGCTATAATTAGCAATCGGCATGATACCAGGGATCAAAGGTATCGTGACACCAGCAGCAACAGCGGCATCGCGGAAATGATAAAATGCATCGTTTTCAAAAAAGTATTGGGTGATCGCACACGATGCGCCGCAATCCTGCTTCATTTTTAAGTAGCGTATATCATCCGCTACGCCCCCCACCGATTCAGGATGACCTTCGGGGTAGGTTGCTACCGCAATAGCAAAATCGCCACGTTGATGCACAAAGCGCGTTAAATCAGTAGCGTGAGAAAAGCCACCTGCAACAGCCTCAAAAACATCCATACCTGCTGGTGGGTCGCCACGTAAAGCCAAGATGTTTTCAATACCTGCTTCATGGTATTGATCCAACAATGTGGTTAAATCGTCTTGAGTGCTACCAACGCATGTTAAGTGGGCAACGGGTTCCAGCGTTGTTTTCGCTTTGATACGCTCGACAATACGCCGCGTACGCTCTTGCGTCGTGCCGCCTGCACCATAAGTGACAGAGACATAAGCAGGATCAATCGCTTGCAGCTCTTGCAAGCACTGCCATAAATTCGCTTCGCCTTGGTCCGTTTTAGGTGGGAAAAATTCGCAAGAGATACGCCCTTTAGAAGTATGAATAATGTCCGAAATTCGCATAATTATAACCTTGGTACTGTTACGCCAGTTTGCCCTTGATATTTACCTTTTTTGTCACGGTAGGAAGTTTCACATTCCTCATCAGATTCAAGGAAAAGAAACTGCGCTACCCCTTCACCAGCATAAATGTTAGCAGGTAATGGTGTGGTGTTGGAGAACTCCAGCGTGACATGCCCTTCCCATTCGGGTTCCAACGGTGTGACGTTCACAATAATGCCACACCGTGCATAGGTGGACTTACCGAGGCAAATGGTCAACACATTACGTGGAATACGCAGGTACTCAATGGTTCGAGCCAGCGCGAAGGAATTAGGCGGAATAATACACACGTCACTTTGAATATCGACAAACGAGCTAGGGCAGAAGTTTTTGGGGTCGACCACGGCAGAATTGATGTTGGTAAAGATTTTGAACTCATTGGCACAGCGCACATCGTAACCATAAGAAGAAAGCCCATAAGAGACAATTCCCTCGCCTGCATCTGAAGTTTTAACCTGCCCCTCAACAAAAGGCTCAATCATCCCATGCTGTTGCGCCATTTCTCTAATCCAGCGATCTGATTTTATACTCACACATCTCTCCAGTACCATTGTAAATGCGCGCAATCTAGCTACTTCATAGCATATATTCACCATGTGATTGAGCTATCCCATAAAATTCACAACAGCAGAATCGCTGCAACACACAACAAATACTTGCATTATATTTTTTAGTCGTTAGAAATCGCGCTCCACGACAGGGGCGGGTAGCTCAGTCGGTAGAGCAGAGGACTGAAAATCCTCGTGTCGGGGGTTCGATTCCCTCCCCGCCCACCATCCTATCGTTCTAAAAAAGCTCGTAAGCATTAAGTTTACGGGCTTTTTTATTGTCTGTTATGTCCCATAAGGAACAATATCCACCCGCTGAATCCAGTATATTGATGGGGTACAAGTTGGGGTATTGCCTCCACGTTACCCCACCAGTAAAAAAACACCCCGACTTTATGAGGGAGGCGCAACAATGGCGCATGGTGTCAGTCGTGCTTGTAAACTACAGTTTACAAAAATAAGGCTATAGCTCACCATACGGCGATGATTGAAGTTATTCAAAGCGACGAGTTCAAGCATTGGGTTGGTAAGTTAAAGGACAAGGCGGCAACGATGCGCATTGCGGCACGGATTACGCGCATGGCACTTGGTAATATGGGTGACTGTAAGCCAGTTGGTGGTGGTGTCTTAGAAGCGCGGATTCATTGCGGGGCTGGTTATCGCTTGTACTTTGTTACAGAAGGTAAAAAGGTTATAGTCCTTTTGTGTGGTGGTGATAAGTCCAGCCAGAAAAAAGACATTTCCCGCGCGCATAATCTTGCTGAAAAATGGAGGCAATAACATGAAAGAAGGCTTTTCTAGCTGGGATGTAGCAGACCAGCTAAAGACAAAAGAAGACATCCAGCTTTATCTTGAGGCTTGCGTAGATGAAGACGATGGAAGCGGGGCAATGATACGCGCCGCCCTGAGTAATATTTCACGATCAAGAAACATGGGTGAACTAGCCAAGCAAGTCGGCATAAGTCGCGAGGGGCTTTATAAGGCATTATCAGAAAGCGGCAATCCTTCATTCTCTCTTGTGTTGCGACTTTCCCGCGCTCTTGGCTTGCATATCAAGATTGCAGCATAAGAGGGAAGATGAAAGCAGAGTATGATTTTAGCCAGGCAAAGCGCGGGGCTGTAGTAAGCAGCAGGTAGAAGAGGCAGGCGGTGGCAATTACCAAACGGCAATCAATGACACCTTACGCGAATATATCCAAGGGCTGGTGACGAGCGCGACGAGCTTAATTCGTCGCTCGTAGCAGTACGCTGAAACATGCCGACAATGCTTCTTATTGTTCGTGTGTTTTCGTGTCTTTCGTGTCTTTCGTGGTTTATGTTCTTTTTTTACCGCATTATCTTTGAATAGACACAGATCACTTCTAACTACTTCAAATCACACACCACAACAGCACAGTGCTTGTAGTCCGTCCTCGTGAGAGGAAATGTTGGATATATGCCCCGCAACAAAAAAGACCCCCAACCAATGGCTGGGGGTCTTTTTTAATGATTACATGATTCGCTTTTCAGCTTCATGCTTTTACTCTTCGAGTAATGCCTTCATTGATAGACGAATACGTCCTTGGCGATCAACTTCCAACACTTTTACACGTACAACTTGCCCTTCTTTCAACTCGTCCGACACCTTCTCTACACGGTGAGCAGCGATTTGAGAGATATGCACCAAGCCATCGGTGTTACCCATCACGCGAACAAACGCGCCGAAGTCCATCAACTTCACGACTTTACCTTCGTAAATCGCGCCTTCTTCAACTTCAGCCGTGATGTCGTCCACACACTTGCGTGCCGCTTCGCCTGATTCTGCGGTAATCGCAAAAATCTTCACTGTACCATCGTCGTCAATGTCAATCTTAGCACCCGTTTCTTCCACGATGCCTTTAATGACCTTGCCGCCAGGACCAATCAAATCACGAATCTTATCTTTGTTAATCTTCAACGTAATCATGCGCGGCGCATGCTCGGCAACACTGGCGCGTGGTGCTTCGATGCCTTTTTGCATTTCACCCAAAATATGCAAACGACCATCACGCGCTTGCGCTAGGGCTTCCTGCATAATATCACGGGTTAAACCACCGATTTTAATGTCCAACTGGAAGGTGGTAATGCCATCAGATGTACCAGCAACCTTGAAGTCCATGTCGCCTAGGTGATCTTCATCGCCCAAAATATCGGACAACACAGCGTAACCATCAGACTCCAGAATCAAGCCCATGGCAATACCAGCAACAGGCTTCTTCATCGGTACGCCAGCGTCCATCAGTGCCAGAGAAGAACCACACACAGAAGCCATGGAGGAAGAACCGTTGGACTCGGTGATTTCAGAAACCACACGAATCGCATAAGAAAACTCTTCTGCGCTAGGAACCATCGGTTCAACACCACGGCGCGCCAAGCGACCATGACCAATCTCACGACGACCAGGTGAACCCATGCGGCGCACTTCGCCCACAGAGTAAGGTGGGAAGTTGTAATGCAGCATAAAACGTTGCTTACTCACGCCTTCCAAACTTTCCTGAACCTGCATGTCTTGGTCTGTTCCTAAGGTTACAGTAACCAAGGCCTGCGTTTCACCACGGGTAAACAGTGCTGAACCGTGGGTGCGTGGCAGTACGCCAACTTGGGCATCAATAGCGCGTACATCGCTGGTGCTGCGACCATCAATACGTGGCTTACCTTCGATGATAGAGCGACGAACCACGCTCTTTTCTAATGACTTCATCGCTGAGTTTACATCATTAACATCAAAGCTATCATCTTCTTCGCCGCACAGACGTTCAGTGGCTGCATTACGAATAGCATCCAAAGCGGTAGCACGCTGTTGTTTGTCGATGGTTGCATAGGCAGCACGAATATCCGCTTCAAAAGCTTCGTTAACGGCTTGTTGCACATCGTCCTTGCCAGCTAACTCGATGGTCATTTTTTCTTTCGCTGCCTTAACTGCCAATGCCTCAATCGCATCGATAACAGGCGCGTAACCTTCTTGACCAAAAATAACGGCATCCAACATTTGCGACTCAGAGAGCTCTTGCGCCTCAGATTCCACCATCAGCACGGCACTGCGCGTACCTGCAACAACCAAGTCCAGCGTGGATTCTTCCATCTGCGCATAACTTGGGTTCAGTACAAACTCACCATCAATCATGCCAACGCGAGAGGCAGCAATAACATCCGTAAAAGGAATGTTAGAGATCGCCAACGCCGCAGATACACCATTGATCGCCACAATATCAGGGTTATTATCTTCATCCGCAGATATGACTGTAGCAACAACCTGCGTGTCATAAAAATAACCTTTAGGAAACAGCGGGCGAATAGGGCGGTCAATCAAACGGCTGGTCAACGTTTCTTTCTCTGAAGGGCGACCTTCGCGCTTCATGAAGCCACCAAGGAAGCGACCTGCGGCATAAGTTTTTTCTTGGTAGTGAACAGTCAGGGGTAAAAAGTCCACACCCTGAAGTGGAGTTTTAGCAGCCGTTGCAGCAACGTGAACAACCACATCGCCATAGCGTGCCAAAATAGAACCGCCAGCTTGACGGGCAACACGCCCTGTTTCCAAGCTGAAGTCACGACCAGCAAGGGTCGTGTGAGTAGTTTGAATATTAAACATATAATCCTTTCGACGTTCGAGTACGCTCATACTCGCAACACATCTCTCAGGCTCTTAAAAATGTTTTAAACACAGTGATAGGCGGTTGATTACCGCACCATCATGAGCGAACACCTTAAAGAGCGACTGTGGAAAAGAATCTTGCAAGGAATGCAAGAATAGAACTTTTGCATGAATACAAAAAGAAAAAAAGCGGCCTAAAAAGGCCGCTTTAAAAAAGCTCGCGTTAGCGGCGAAGACCGAGGCGTTCGATCAAGCTGCGGTAGCGGTTAAAATCTTTTTCTTTTAGATACTTCAGAAGATTGCGGCGAACACCAACCATCTTCAGCAGACCACGACGTGAATGGTGATCTTTGTGATTATCTTTAAAATGATCCGTTAGGCCATTGATGCGTGCTGTTAACAGCGCCACCTGAACTTCCGGGGAGCCGGTGTCGCCCTTATGGGTCTCAAACTCAGCAATAATATTGTTCTTCTTTTCCACAGTCAGAGACATGAACGTCCTTACCTCAAATAAATAAATCTGATCCTTTTCGGGCGGCGAACGCTAGCCGCTACTTTAGGATATGCAAGGAAAACAAACGATTTCCCCAATTTAACATGGTTGTGTGATCCGAACAATAAACGAACGTGGCGTTTTGATGCACTGTGGCAGCGATGTTTCATCGCACAGGGTGGCGAAACAGCATATCCGTTAACATACCTTATAAATCATGCAATATAGATAGCAAAAAGATATAAAAAGTGCTCTACTGCGCACCGTCAACCAGCCTCACTGAGAGTGTGAATATGAAAGATCTACATGCCAAGCATGCCTTAACGCATCCTACCGAGTTACTCAAACAAGCAGAAAGCCACCCTAAACGAACACGTAAGCGTCTCAGTTTTGTGCATCCCGATGAATTGGCTAGGCTATTCCTCAATAGCCGAGAGCACCACCGCATACCCTTACTCCAGCTGATCCCGCATAAACAACTTGGCGACACCTTGCTTGAACTACCCGAAGGCATGCAAGAAGATTTACTTGCTACATTATCGCCTGAAGATATTGCTAGCCTGCTGGGCTACATGAGCTCAGACGATGCGGCTGACCTGTTACAATCAGTGGCTAAAGATGTGATTCCCACAGTGATCGAACAACTTGAGCCAGAAGAGCGGCGTGGTTTGGAAGCCTTACTGTCTTACGGTGAAGAAACGGCTGGCGGCTTGATGCAAGCGGAGTTGTTTAAAGTTCGTCATGATTGGGATATTCGCCGCGTCATGGCGGTGCTACGCCGCTGGGGGCGCGATATTGATAACCTCAATTATGTTTATGTCGTCGATCAAGAAGATGTGTTTATTGGCGTATTTACACTGCAAACATTACTGATGCACAAGCCTGAAACTTGCGTAGCTACGATTGCCGATCGTCGCTTCCCCCGCGCCATGCCTGGTCAAGATCAGGAAGATGTGGCGCGCATGTTTGATAAATATGAAGTGCTGGCTATCCCCGTGGTTGATGAAAATGGTATTCTGATCGGGCGTATTACCGCCGATGATATTTTAGATGTCATGCAAGAAGAGGCGACCGAAGATATGTACCGTTTGGCAGGTTTGTCGGATGACGATGATCTTGCCGAACCTGTGATGCTGACAGCGCGCCGTCGCGGTTTGTGGTTGGCGGTTAATTTATTAACGGCGATTCTTGCTTCTTGGGTGGTGTCAAACTTCTCCCATGCCATTGAGCAAATTGTAGCACTTGCTATTTTAATGCCCATTGTTGCCAGTATGGGTGGTATCGCTGGCACGCAAACCTTAACGGTTATTGTACGCGGCATTGCCTTGGGACGTGTCACCTTTGCCAATGCCCGCCGCACCTTGATAAAGGAAGTGCTCGTAGGACTGGTTTCTGGGATGATTTTCGCCACGGTCATTGGTGCTATTGCCACGCTATGGTTCCCCGAAAATGGCGTGCTGCTAGGGGGAATCATTGCCGCTGCCATGCTCATCAACCTGATCGCCGCAGGCTTAGCTGGCGCAATGATTCCTTTAACCTTACAACGCCTACAAATCGACCCTGCCCTAGCCAGTGGAACCATCCTCACTACGGTGACTGACGTGGTAGGCTTTTGTTCGTTCTTAGGTTTGGCGACTTATTTTTTGTTATAACTGATGTGACGCACGCATGGTTTTATACGTAACTTTTTGAGTAATAATACGTCATTGCGGACTTGATCCGCAATACCGCATCGAGTGCGGCATGACGGAGTGAACGGATGCAAGACTGGATATCGGATTAAACGGCCTCCCTTTTAAGACGGGACGCATGTACACGACAAGCCCAACCTACGGTGTCACGCATATCTATATTGCTTTTGTCCCGTCTTAAACAGGCAGCCCGATTAAACGAAGCGTACGCGCCCCGATCTAGGGGCGCGCACCACCAAAGGCTTAATCAGCCATGTGACGAGCTGCGGCAATGGCTGCCATATTGAGCATGTCTTCGGCACTGGCTCCTGTGTGGAGTACATGCACTTGCTGTGGCAAACCCAGCAACACTGGGCCAATTGCCGTACCACCACCAAGTTCATGCAGTAATTTACACGCAATATTACCTGCTTGCATGGTGGGGAAGATAAGTACATTGGCAGGACTCTTGAGGTGACTGAAGGGGAAGCTATTCAAAATTGCAGCATTAACAGCGGTATCCGCCTGCATTTCACCATCCACTTCCAAATCTGGATGATCGCGATGTAAAATTTTCACTGCCTCAGCAACCGTGCGCGAGCCCGCATGTTGGCTGCTGCCAAAGTTAGAGAACGAAAGCATCGCAACCCGTGCTGGGCAACCCAGCGAACGCGCCGCCTTGGCTGTAAGTACCGCAAGTTCCGCCAGCTCTTCGGCGTTCATATCCACATTCACCGTACAATCGGCAAAGAAATAAGCCTGATTTTCCATCATCATGACATACATACCATAAACGTGATGGCGTTTGCCGTTATTATCATGCCCCAACACTTTGAGGATCGGGCTTAAAGTATCGCCGTAATGGGTTGTACGCCCAGAAAGCATGCCATCAGCAAAACCTTGCCGCACCATGACAGCCCCGAGCAGATTGGGGTTATAACGCAAGGTTTCTACGCTCTTATGCGGCAGCACCCCCTGACGTTTACGGTCAAGGTACCAAGCACCAGCAAAGTCTTCTAGCCGCGTCCGTTCTAGGCGTGGATCAATAATCTGCACCCCCTCAAGCGTCACGCCTATGGCTTTCGCCTCCTCTTGAATGATGTCAGCGTGACCAATAAGCGTTGGAATCGCCACGCCTTCATCGCGCATCATGGCTGCGGCACGAATCGTCGTACTGTCATCGCCTTCAGGCAATACCAAGCGCAAAGGATGTTTTTTCGCTTTTTGAATCACGAAGCGCATAAAGGTGCGTGATTGATCAATCCGTTCGCGTAATTCATCGGTATAAGATTTATCGTCCTGCAATGGTTTGCGGGCAACACCTGTACGCGTAGCAGCCTGCGCTACCGCCAACGGAACCACCTCAATCAGGCGAGGGTCAAAGGGTTTTGGCAAAATGTATTTAGGGCCAAAGGAGAGTGATGCTTCACCATACACTTCCAACACCGAATCTGGCACATCCTGACGCGCTAAATCCGCCAGTGCGTACACGGCAGCAAGCTTCATTTCTTCATTAAAGGTCGTCGCCCGCACATCCAACGCACCACGGAATAAGAAGGGAAAGCCCAGTACATTGTTGACTTGGTTGGGGTGATCGGAACGTCCCGTTGCCATAATCAGATCGTTGCGTGTACGCATCGCGACATCATAAGGGATTTCTGGTGTCGGGTTCGCCATCGCAAACACGACTGGACGCTCTGCCATGCTTAGCAACATCTCTGGCGACACCATATTACCTTGAGAAAGACCAATAAACACATCTGCGCCACACATCGCATCTTCCAGTGTGCGTTCGCTGTGGGCAGAGGCAAAATAAGCCTTATGGGGAGGGAAGTCATCGCCACGCCCTTCGTAAATCACCCCTTTACGGTCAAGGAACAGAATGTGTTCACGCGGCACGCCCAGTTGTTCAATCAACTTCATGCAAGCAAAACCCGCCGCGCCTGCACCCAAGCACACCACTTTCACCTCAGCAACCAGCTTGTTTTGAAGCTGTAATGCGTTAAGGAAGGCGGCTGCCATAATCACTGCCGTGCCATGCTGGTCATCATGTAAGACAGGAATGTTCACACGTTTTTTTAGCTCTTCTTCAATAATAAAACATTCAGGTGCTTTGATGTCTTCTAGGTTGATACCGCCGAAGGTAGGTTCCATGCGGGCAATGGTATCCACCAACGCCATCGGATCTTTTTCATCCAACTCAATATCAAACACATCAATGTCAGCAAAGCGTTTAAATAACACGCCCTTGCCTTCCATCACGGGCTTACCAGCCAATGCGCCAATATCGCCCAAGCCTAATACGGCTGTGCCGTTGCTGATGACCCCGACCAGATTGGCGCGGGAAGTATATTCATCGGCAAGCGATGGGTCGTCGGCAATCGCCAAGCACGGCGCAGCAACACCAGGGGTGTACGCCAACGACAAATCGCGCTGCGTAATACACGGTTTGCTAGCATGAACCGAGATTTTACCTGGCTTAGGTTTGCTGTGATAATCAAATGCGTCTTGGTCGGTTGTACTGCTCATGGGTCTGCCTTTATATTGAAACGTAGGGAGGTTTCGTGGAACAAATAGCACGAATCATCCGTGCTAAGGGAATCATACAATCATGTTATGATTCTGCGCAGCGATACTAAGAATTTACCCAAGAATGGCAAAAGCAGCCATATTCACGATGGCACTTGATTGCGTTGAATGAAGATAGCTCCTTTGTTGGGTTTCGTGCCTCAACCCAACCTACATGGTGGTCTTGTCGTGTACCTGCGTCCCATCTTAAAAGGGAAGCCAAATGAGGAAGGGCTTTGTCCTTGCTGCTTTTTTATGAGGTGGGCATTGCTAACACAGCATCATCCGCCCCTTTGTATATACAGTTGATATATTCAACAACTAAATTAGGTTTAGCCTTAATATGCTGGTGTGACTCACACAATAAACGAACGTGGTTTTTTGACGCGCTGTGCGACAAAATGCCGTACTCATCAACTGGATTTCAATACATCTGGAGGCTTAAAGATGACAACTGCTCATACAACCCTGTTTAAAAGTAACCAAACGCAGGCGGTACGGCTTCCCAAGGCTGTCGCCTTACCTGAATCTATTCGCGAAGTGGATGTGGTCGCCATTGGTAACACCCGCATCATTACGCCAGCCAACAGCTCGTGGGATGTTTGGTTTGATGACGTTGGCGTTTCCGATGACTTTATGTGTGAACGTTTGCAACCTGAGGATCAACTGCGCGAAGTCTTGTAACCATGTTGAAATATATGTTAGATACCAACATCGTCATTTATACAATCAAAAATCGCCCTCAGCAGGTTCGCGAAGCATTCAAGCGACACCAAGGGCAGATGGCTATCTCATCGGTGACCTTGGGGGAATTGATTTTCGGTGCTGAGCGGTCAGCGCAGGTAGAGCGAAATCTGGGCGATATTGAAGGGCTTGCGGCGCGACTTGAGACGTTACCTTTCGATAGCCATGCTGCTGAACACTTTGGTCAGTTGCGTGCCGAACTGTATCGAGTCGGTCGCCCAATCGGGCCCTATGATATGATGATTGCGGGGCATGCACGGGCAATGGGATTGATTCTGGTCACCAACAACGTTCGTGAGTTTGAGCAGGTACCTGGTTTACGCCTAGAAAATTGGGTGAATGAAGCTCTGTAGCAACACTCCATCATGAGAATTGCTGCGTTATTGGGTTTTCCGTTTAAGACGGGACAAAAGCAATATGGATATGCGTGACATCGTAGGTTGAGGTACGAAACCTAACTTTAAAACAACAATACGTTATTTAGGCGATGCTCCTTTGTTGGGTTTCGTGCCTCAACCTCAACCTACATGGTGGTCTTGTCGTGTACGTGCGCGTCCCGTCTTAAAAGGGAAGCCCGTTATTGTTGTCAGGGCGACGTGTACACATCAATTTCCACTTGCTGCTGTATTCCTTCGGCAAGCATAGAAAGCGTGGCATGACCAGCATGAAGTGCTATAATTTTTTCTCGCTGCACCGAGAGCACAAACGGATCACTGCTTTGTGCCTGTACACCCGTTGCACGCCGGCGAATCAGGGGGTCACGGTATTGAAGGTAGCAGAAGAACGAGCGTTGCTCATTCACCGCCATCTGGAAATAGGGTTCTAAACCACAATCAATCCCTTCAGCCCGCACCGAATCACGAATCTCAACCGTAAACTGGGCAGTAGTCGCGCCAAGGTGAGCCGTGATCGGGGTGATCTTTGCAAGGTTGCCGTATGCGAAAAACCCCCTCCCTGAAGCATTGAGGGAGCCTAGCAGCGGATGCCGTAGGGGGTCGAGTCCTGGCGAACTGAAATAAATGCGTTCATTCACCTTTTCTCTGCTGCCATCGGCATATTCAGCCCAAATATTCGGCATGAAATAGAACGCCCCTGAGGGCAAGATGATATGCGTCTTGTCGATCAACAGCCGTTCAGGCGACTGCCCACGCACCTCATAGGTATGACTGACAGAGAGACCACTGGGGCGATGATGCGCGGTAATCGTCGCATAGCCCGTAGCGATGGCGTAAGCTCGCCTCACCCTGTCGACCATCAGCACATCAGGGGCAGAGGATTGAATACTGATGTCATCTTCAAGAGAGGGACGGTGCTGACTGCCATCGGCATAGACAAGCATCATGAAAAGATAATCTTTTTTGCCAAGAGAAAATGCCTTATGCCCTCTCATGAACCTCAGCTCAACAGGTCTGTTATCCGATCTCACATCAACATTGACCACTGCTTTCACGCCAGCAAAATCGATCTCCAACTTACCGTTACCAGCACTGATGGCGCGCAGGGCATAATTGTAAATGTTTGCGCCTTCAACAATGAAAATCTCGGGGGTTCGGCTTTGGTAATGAACAGGAGCTAGCCACCTGGGGGTAAAGTCAATCATATCGTTGTTAAACCCATCCGAGTAATGAATGTTAAAATCGAGATCATATATCGCATCAATGCTGCCACCCACGGGAACACTGATAGGATATCTACCTGGTGAAATAGAGACAGGCTTGGCCGTGACTTCCAGGCTTAATGATGCTGATTTTCTTCCATCATTCACCGTAACCGTCGCCGCTCCCATAGCCAGAGCGCGCAGCGCAACCCCTTCGTCCGTATTCATCAGTGCCAGCACCGATGGGTCAGAAACACGCCATTGCACTGCGCCATCCAGTTTTTCCCTCAGATCGATTGTCTGCCCTTGTTGTTGGCGAAATAGCGTCAACGGGACGACATCCCCAACCCGAATCGTCTGCTGCTCAACAGGCAGCAATTGCAACTCATAATCCACCGATTCTGCGTCTAGGATTCGCAATTTAAGCTGCTGCGTCAGATTAGCGACATGGAGTGTCACTGTGGCTTCGCCCACTCGAAGTGGCACAATCTGCCAGCGATTGGCGGTAACGTGATCTTGCGAATCAGCCGCTTGCTCAATGCGAACCACATCAGAAGGCTCGATTGTCCACATCACTTGGGAGGCATCGATAGGCAACGGAATACTACTGACCTCAAGGTATTCGCGATCAGAACTGAGCAGTAGATTCAGGGGGTTCGGTGGTATTCGCCCCCGCCAAAGGATTCTCATCTTGTGGATCTTGTCACGCGGCACCACACGCAAATCTTTGCTAGCCTGCTGACCATGCCAATAGCCAGTGATTCGGGCACTGCCTTCCTGTACCCCCAACACGCTCGGTAATCTTTTGCCAACGCCAGACAAAGCCTTTGCCACGAACGTATCGGAACTTTGAATGCTATCTGGGCGAACACGCTGTGTGAGTCCATCAGCCGTCTGAAACTCAATAAACACAAAGGAGGCTATGCCAACTGGCAAAGCGTCCCCTGGACGTGGATAAATAATGCCAAGCTTCAGTTGCACCGATTCATCGAACACCCGCACGATTCGCCGCAGGCTTAATCCATCGGACTGTACAAGTAATGTGGTGATCCCAGCGTTATGGCAGCGCACAGTACCGTGATCGACTGTAGCAACCGCAGGTGCAGAACTCTTCCACACTACGCCATCTTTGAGCGCAATACCCTTCTTATCCATGCCAAACGATTGGCGTTTCACCGTAAGCTGCAAATGTTCCCCAGGGCGACACAGCAGATCGTACTTTGGAAAGAGCGATAACCAGCCCGTGACTGCCTCTACGCTTGTCGGCAATTGAGCTTTAGCAACAGCTTGCTCAGGAATTGTCGCTGGCTGGGGCTTACCAGTGGCTGTCTCGGGAACATCAGCTTGACTTGGTACGTGGGTATCAGGGGAGGGCTTGACCACCAATGTTTGCTGTGGCGTTACATGGACTGCCTTTGCTTGCTGCGGCTGCTCAGCCTCATCTTCTGGAAGGTAGAGTAAAAAGCCTACCGTGAGCAGTAACAGCAAAGCCATGAGTGCTTTTATCGGCATATGCATCGTGACCTCCCTGTTTGTCCCACACCGACTAAAAGTGGGGTTTCAGCCCCGACTTTACCTTGATTCGCGAAAAAAATCACGGTGGTGCAGAGGTCTTAATGCGCGCTGGATTCGCTGTGATGAATCCAATCTGCACCTAGCTTAGGTATGTCATCAAACCGCCTTTAGCATATCAAATATAACGCGAGCAAATGCAGATCCCCGATTAGGGTCAGATAAAATTTGCATCATCAGGTTCTGATGAACATCACTGCTATCAATGATTGCATCATCAATAGCTTTGGAAAAATCGCCAAGCATCGCTTGTTCAGCCGTATTGTTTTGAATCTGATTCATAACGCGTACATTTTCACTAAGCTTATCTCGAATGGTATAGGCATAGTTGACCATATCTTTATCCGAAAGCTCATCAGCAATAAACACCTCATTCAGCCGTGTGATAATCTGAGAGAGGAATTCCTCTTGCTTATCTTTCGGTGTACCTGAACCCAAACCTTCACCTGGCTCAAGCCCATAATTACCTTCTGCTTCCATAAGCAAATCTTGCTGGCGAATCGCCGATAAACGATAATGGCTTAATACCACTGAATTCAAATCAATATCATCATCTTCAACCAGCGTCTCACGTAACATAGGGCGCAAGTTTCGCGCATACAGGCTTAATTTCTCCAAGTCTTTATCATCATAATCTACAATTTGAGACATAAACTCATAAAAACGCACAAAGGTCCCTAAATCTTTTTTAAAAATATCCAAGGCATCTTTCTCTGTTTTGCAATCTTTAAAGCTTTTCTCAGCATTAGCAATCAACACAGGATCACCCGTTTTCTTGCTACGTTCAAACATATCTTTAGCTTGTTTCAACGCATCCAGAGCAGATGTATAGCGTTGTTGCCAGCGTTGCACTGCGGGCTTACAAATATTGGCAATCGCCGCATTACTCTTGTTTTTTACAAAAAACGCTTGGCAAAACTGCTCTACTTCTTGCCACGTAAAAATCCCTGATGCCCTAAGCTTCTCAAACAGTTCAAAAATCAGATTTGGATCAGATACATCTGCAAGTTCTGCGGTTTGATAATAAGGCTGGAATGACTCCAGAATATCTTCAGGTTCATTAAAGAAATCCAGCACAAACGTACCCGTCTCGGCTTTACTGGGGTAGGTGCGATTCAAACGCGATAATGTTTGCACGCATTCCACACCACCCAGCTTTTTATCCACATACATGGCGCATAGTTTTGGCTGGTCAAACCCTGTTTGAAACTTATTTGCCACAATCATGACTTGATAGTCATCCGAATCAAAAGCCTTGCGCATATCCCTACCTTTAAGATTAGGGTTCATACTCGGCTCAGTAAATTTCTCCCCTAATAAGCTTGCAGCATTGGGGTCTTTTTCGTTAAACGCTACCTCACCAGAGAAGGCAACCATGGCATGAATCTTTTGGTAGCCTTTTTCCTGAATATATTTATCAAGGGCAAGTTTATAGCGCACGGCCTCTTTGCGAGAGCTGGTCACCACCATAGCTTTGGCTTGCCCGCCTAACAATCCCATCACATTGTCTTTAAAATGTTCAACGATCACCTGCACTTTTTGTGCAATATTGTAGTCATGCAGTCGAACCCATTGGTTGAGTTTTACTTTGGCTTTCTTGCTATCCACTTCTTGGTCTTGACCCTGAATCTTTTGTGCTAGATTATAGGCTACTTTATAGTTGGTGTAATGCTTCAACACATCAAGAATAAACCCTTCTTCAATCGCTTGGCGCATGGAGTACACGTGGTATGCCGCTGGCAAGTTCTCCTTCGATGGTGGCTCATGTGGGTTTGGCAAACGTCCAAAGAGTTCTAAGGTTTTCGTCTTAGGTGTCGCAGTAAATGCAAAATAGCTCAAGTTTGCCGAAGCCCTACGTGATGCTACCGCAGCATCCAAAATATCTTCACTGCTCAGCACTTCATCCGCATCCAAAGGTGCATGTTCTTTGCCACCCATCATCAATACTTCTTTAAGTTGCCTAGCCGTAGAGCCAGTTTGCGAAGAGTGGGCTTCATCAGCGATCACAGCGTAATGCCGCGCTTGCAAATTGGTATGATGTTCAATCGCTTGAAGCACGAATGGAAAGGTTTGGATGGTCACAATAATAATGGGTTGCGCGCACTCTAACGCTTTCGCCAATTGCTCAGATTTTGAGCCTTCCCCGTCATTGCGATTGATGCGCCCGACCACACCATCGACATGCTCAAACTGATAAATGGTGTCTTGCAGTTGATCGTCCAGCACCGTTCTATCCGTCACGATAATCACAGAATGAAATTGCTTATCGCCGTTCTCATCATAAAGCGATGACAGTTGATGTGCAGTCCAAGCAATGGAATTGGATTTGCCTGATCCTGCTGAGTGCTGAATCAAATACTTTTGCCCCACACCATTTTCCTTGGCATCCTCAATGAGCTTCTTCACCACATCCCACTGATGATAGCGCGGAAAGATTAGGGTTTCCTCTTTAAATCGTTTGCCTTGCCAATCTTCTTTTTCTTCAATGTGTAAATGCACAAATCTGGACAAGATATTGAGCAAGTTTTCAGGCAACAACACCTCATTCCATAAATAGTCGGTTGCATACTGGTTTACATCTTCAGGCACATCATTGCCAGCTCCGCCATCCTTCGTGCCTTTATTAAAGGGTAAAAAGAATGTATTTGTGCCTTCCAGCTTGGTTGCCATATAAACTTCATATTGGCTCACCGCAAAATGCACCAAAGCACCGCGTTTAAAGGTCAATAACGGCTCTCGCTTCTTGGTGATCGGGTCGATGGCAAAACGTGTGGTCTTGTATTGCTTGATGGCATTTTCTACGGCTTGCTTAAACGCTGATTTAAGCTCTAGGGTCGCCACAGGCAAGCCATTCACAAACAACACCAAGTCAATGCGCCATTTTTTGGCTCTCATGCCAGTTTCAGCTTGGTGTTCATCCGTTGCCCACGGTGAATACACCAGCTCAGGCAGCACACGCAAACGATTCTGTTGGTAACGGGCTAACGTATCTGGGTTTAAATCATGTTCAGGTTTAAATTGGCACAGGCTAAAGCGAGCACCTCGGTCTTTGATAGGGTGACGGAGTACGCCAAGTGTACCAAAAGTGCGCATCTCTTTATGGGCAGCATTGGGGTCGGCTTTATCGAGTTGATGGGCTACACACGCTAACAATTTTTGTTCAGGGTTATTGGGGTAAAGCTTACAATATTTTTCCCATTGCTCTGGTTGGGTATCTTGCACAAAGCCAAGCAAGTCTTCTTCATACAGAGCCAACTCACGATTATAGTTTTCAGGTTTACCCAGAAGCCAGCCATTAGCAATCAATTGCCTAATCATATCATTCTGAAATGTTAACTCGTTTGCTTTGCCCATAATGCCTGCTCCCCTTCCTCAAACACAAACCAACCCTTCATTGCATATGATTTATTTCATCTTCCAAATCTTTTAATGCAGACTTTTTAAATTCTATAGTAAAGGTATCCAATATCTTATAATTTCAGCTTGGGCCATCCGACAAGTAAACAGGGCGACTCAGCACCTGTGTTGAAAGCCCCAGCAGATTTAGAGCTGCATCACCAGTGGGCTGAATGCGCCAATTAAATTTACGCGCAAATGCTTGTGCTACTTGATCGTAATCAGGGCTTAAGTTCTGTTTGAAAAGCTCACTATATTTAGGGTGGTCATAAATCCCACGGTAAATGCGGCGGACTTTCCCCGACTCCGTTAAATTCGATAGCACCCAGTCAATGCTACTGCGCTTAAATTCAGCGGTGAAATCATTCGCCGAGAACGACCAACCCCTGCCATGTCCGTATATGCGATAAATAATCTTATTTTCAATAGTTTGCATCACTATACCTTTATGATTTACCAAGAAAAACTACATCATATTTCTTGGTTCAACGACAAATGTGCGCCATGAAAATGGAATAGGCAAGTCCCTTGCTTCATGATGGTGAAGTTTACTTGTGACAACAACCAATAATCCGTCCAACCGTAAAGTAATGTGCCCTCCGATTGTAAAATTAAAGACTTCAATGTCGAAGTTATGGTTTATTAAAATGCTTCTTTTCGGCGGTTTTCGCCGACTAGGCATAAAAAGGTAAACTTGCATATACCATTCAAGACCAAGAAGCACTTTTTCTGAACGATAGCTACACCCAAATCAAGCATCCAAAAGTCAAGCCAGACCCCATAGGATATTTTTTCTAAGCGGTCAAAAAGGTTGCTGCGGTCGGCTTCGTCCAGCTTCAGTTGCTCTTTGCGGCTTCCCTTTTAAGACGGGACTCATGTACACTACAACACGATAATGTAGGTTGGGTTGAGGCACGAAACCCAACAAAAGAGCATAGCCTAAATAACGTATGGTTGTTTTAAAGTTGGGTTTCGTACCTCAACCACAACCTACGATGTCACGCATATCTATATTGCTTTTGTCCCGTCTTAAACGGAAAGCCCATTATTACTACAGCAAGAGAGGCAGCAACGTATGATTGCCGATGCTAAACTTCAAGCGTTGGTTGATACCAAAGGTCAACAAACTTTAGCTTGGTTTATGTGTTTTTACGTAATCATCCAGCATATCGGATAGCCGCGTTTGCCAGCCTTTGCCATCTTTTGCTCCTGCCTTAAAGAAGGCGATAACATCTGGCGATAGTCGCATTGTTGTAACTTGCTTGGTTATGGCTTTGTGGGGTCTTCCGCCCTTGTTGATTTTTTTCAATCCTTTTGCTTCTAATGGTGCAGCATCAGGGTCGCTGGCAACAGCCTTGGCAATATCGTCATCAGTAAGCGCATCAATACGCGCCCAATCGGTTTTAGTTCCCATGTTGTTTCACCTCTCTTGTGTTGGCTTTCCGCAAGCTGATCACACGTACACAGTCTGAACGCATGGTGTAGACGAGCACCACAAGGCGTGCTTGGATGTAGCTGTATGCAATAAAGCGGGTTTCTAAATACTGACGGCGTACATCTTCATAAATCACCGCATGTTCCCATTCAAACAGTTCAACACTAGCAAAGTCAAAACCATGCTTTGCTATATTTTGCTCATTTTTACGTTCATCCCATTCGTATTGCATAGGGTTATTGTATGTACAATAACCACAGCGGTCAAGCCGAAGAACCCTCCACTTCTGATTCGCGAACACCCTCAATCCTCTGCCTCCCAAGGTGTTGAGAGAATCCGACGCTATAGCATTCGGAAAAGTTAGGTGGCTGCGCTCCGCTTATCCACCCTACAAAAAAACGGTTTTCAAGATGACCGCTTCTTTTTGTTCCGCCTTAAACGGGAAGCTAAATAAGTGTGTTTCCACCTTTGTTTTCGAGCTTCACTTTATATCTCTCACATCGATCTTACCCGTCACCGCAGCGGAAATAAGAGCTATGCGACGTTCACTCAAAAGTTTTATTGAAATCTTAGCTTTCTTTTCAATGACATCATAACTCTTGATTAGCCTATCAACTTCAATCACTATTCTTTTTTGTTCAGTCAAAGGAGGAAACGCCGCCTTCACAGTTCCAATTCTATCAATATTTAGATTTGCCTGAGCACTTTGAGTTGATGATTGTTCTAAAGCGGGCAACGCAGCCGTTAAACTGTATCTTAAGAACTTCAAATCAATATCGTGATTTGGTTTAAACCCAACAACACTATCAGGTGCATAAGCTTCAAAATCTAGAATTGCCGCGTCTCCGATATTGGCAGCAATTGCCATAACTAATGTGCCTGCAGGAAACTTCTGGCTAACACTTATGCCTCTATCATTTAGTGTTTGTTTATATTTCTTGATTTTCTTTCCTGCTTGAGCGATATCACCAGTTTGAATAAAAGGGTAGTCCCCATCATAAAATGCAGGATCATTTCTAGGTCTATGTCCAAACTTTCCACGGTATACTTTTGTGGCATAGCGATAGTTTTTTATCGCCCAATGCTCTGGTACTTCTCCTAGCCATTCGATGCCTGAATCCTTCATGGGGGCGTTGGGGTTTAGACCTTTGGTGACGGCATGGCTGATGACTGCTTGGCGTTTTTCTTTGAGCAGTTTGATGAGCTGTTGTTGTTTTTCAATCAAAGTGTCGATTTTGGCGGTTTCACGGTCGAGGAAGTTGGCGATTTGTTTTTGTTCTTCGATAGTAGGAATCCAAACATTAATTCCACGTAAAATTTCTTGAGTAATGCTAAAAACTTTTACGCCTTTCACCGCATGCCTTACTTGTGTTCTAAGTTCCAATGAATCTAAAAGGTATGCATAAAACCGACTACTTTTTCGATTAAAAGGACGAGCAATAATTGTATGGTAGCCAGCAAATATAGGCTGGTCGCTTGTTAATTGAGTGAAATTCCCTGACCCTTCAATATCTTCAGACGTATCGGCAAAAACCAAGTCTCCCCTTGATAGCAACGCACTTGGTGAAGATTTCAAATAACTTTCACTGACACATTTTAGAGAATGAGTTGCAGGGTCTACCTCAAACCCGTACTTGGAATGCACTTCACCGTAATTTACACAGGGCACACCTTCATCGGTCAGGTTCTCTTTCGTAATAGTTAACCCTTTAGCGAACGAGAACATATACCGCAACTTGCTAGTTTTCCAGTCTGCTGGTATCTCTCCCAACCACTCCACCCCAGAATCCTTATACTCAGGGTATGCTTTATATTTCATAACTCACCTGCTAATTCTTGTTCGATGTCTTCAATGCTTGGTAATTGGGATTGTAGGTTTTCAGGTAGTGATTGGGTGAGTTGGTAGGCAGAAACACCGATGGGTTTGTTGATGTCGCTCAAGGCGTATTCTGCTACCATTTTATCCTGACCTTTGCACAATAACATACCAATGGTCGCGGCATCACCATCTTGGCGTAAAATTTCATCCACGGCTTTGAGGTAAAAATTTAACTTGCCTGCGTATTCAGGTTCAAAGTCGGTGGTTTTGAGTTCGATCACCACATAGCAATGCAAATGGATGTGGTAAAACAACAAATCCAAAAAGAACGCCCGTTCGCCCACTTGCAAGGGGACTTGTTTGCCAACATAAGCAAAGCCAGCGCCGAGTTCCAATAAAAATGCGGTGATATGTTTGACCAGATTTTGTTCCAGTTCACGTTCGGTGTAATCGTTGCTTAAGGTTAAGAAATCAAACACATAAGGGTCTTTAAGCGTTTGCTGGGCAAGGTCGGATTGTATGGCGGGCAAGGTGGCTGCAAAGTTATTGACGGCTTTACCGTCGCGCTGCCACAAGCCGCTCTCGATTTGATGGGTGAGTACGCTGCGGCTCCAACCATGCACCTGTGTTTGCTGCACATAATAGAGGGCTTCTGTTCTGTTTTTACACTTGGCGATAATTTTTAGGTTGTGTCCCCAAGGGATTTGGGTCAATTGGTCAACAAGCTGTTGGCTTAATTGTGAAACAGGCTGTTTCACAATTACAGATTCCTGATTCCAAAACAGATACCACTGACGAATGAATGCCATGTTTCGCAGAGAGAACCCTTTCACATCAGGGAATTCACGCATTAAGTCATGGCTTAATTGTTTCAAAAAACCATCGCCCCAAGTGGCATTCGCTTGCTTGTCAACGATGTCTTTTCCCAAACCCCAATAAAACTCAAGAAGGTTTGCGTTGACTTGAACGGCAGCTTTTAACTGCGTTTGCTGAAACTTCTGCTTGAGTTCGCCAAGCCATACCTTGTAGTCATCTGCATTCACGCCATGCTTGTTTACACTCACGAATGCACCGCTTGCAGCAGCCTCATAATCTCGGCACTCACGGCATCCAATTCTGCATCAATCTCTTCGAGCGGTCTTGGTGGTTGATAGACATAAAAATGGCGATTGAACGGGATTTCATAACCCACGATGCCAATCTCACCATCTTTTGCGTCTTTTTTGCTTGCATCAATCCAGGCATCTGGCACATGCGGCTGCACTTCTTTTTTGAAGTAGGCTTCATTGATGGCATTTACAGCTTGCGAAGGATCAAGGCTTACATTTTCATGGTCGCGCAGGTCGCCATCTGCTGTGTATTCAATGGTTTGCCCATCCACATCAAACAAACCATACAAAGGATTCGGCGGTGTATTGTTGTGGATTTGCTTGATGACTTTTTCAGCATCAGGGTTTTTCCAGCTTACAGCCGCAGTGATTTGTTTTTTGGCTTTGCTATCAAGCTTGATGCCTGCTTTTTTGATCGCGGCATCATAACCATTCATATCATCATGCTGCGCACTGCCTATGGCTTGTTGCAGTTGCCCCGCTTGTTCCATGATCTGCTTCTGATCTTGCCATGTGTCGGGGGTGAGCAGGTCTTTAATTTGCTTTTCTTTAAGCTCTTTAAAGTTGGCTTTAAAGTGAATACGAATCTCATCTTCAAGCTCGGTTAAACTGGCGTAACAAGCGTCGCCATAACTTTCATACATCCACTGCATGGCGGCATTCAGCGGCTTGGGCGCAAACCTTAAACCTGCAACGCGCGCATCACTGAATTGATAGGATTCACGCAATGGTCGCTCAATGGTGATACGGCGATAACCGAATTCGTGGCTATCAAACACCTTGCTTGAAAATGTTTTAACAGCTTCCGTTTTGGGATTATCCGATTGTCTGCCCCGATTGCTTTTAACATCCGCAGGTTTGTTTAACGCTCTTGCATCCACCACTTCAAACGCGCCAAAGCTGCGGGTGATGGTGGCAATATCGCTTTCATCCATCACATGACGTTTAGAGCCAAGCGATTTACGCATTTTACTGCACAGGTTTACACCGTTAATCAATTGAATTTTGCCCTTACGTTCATCGGCTTTTTTATTGGAAAGAATCCACACATAGGTAGCAATGCCAGTGTTATAAAACATATCGGTCGGCAATGCTATAATGGCTTCGAGTAAATCAGCTTCTAAAATATAACGACGGATTTCTGATTCACCCGAACCCGCGCCACCAGTAAACAACGGTGAACCATTGAGGATGATGCCAATCCTGCCGCCACCCTGAAAACTATCCCTTAACTTGCTCATCAAATGCATCAAGAATAATAACGAACCATCCGATACCCTTGGCAAACCAGCCCCAAAGCGACCATCAAAGCCTTTGATGCTGTGTTCATCTTTAATAGCTTTCTCAATCTTTTTCCAATCCACGCCGAAGGGCGGGTTGGAGAGCATATAATCAAACTTGTCGGCATAAAGCTGGTCTTGAGACAAGGTGTTGCCCAGCTTGATGTTATTCACCTCTTGCCCCTTAATCAGCATATCCGCTTTGCAAATCGCATAAGATTCAGGGTTTAGCTCTTGACCAAAAGCGCGAATCACAGCTTTAGGGTTTAGTTCATGCACATACTCCATGCCAGACGATAAAAAGCCGCCTGTGCCTGCTGTAGGGTCATAAATCGTGCGGATCACACCCTCTTTGGTGAGCACATCATCATCTTCCATAAAGACTAAGGATGTGGTGAGGCGGATAATGTCTCGTGGTGTAAAATGTTCACCCGCTGTTTCATTCGAGCTTTCGGCAAAGCGGCGGATCAGCTCTTCAAACACCAAACCCATGTCATGATTGGAAATCGCTTTGGGGCTTAAATTCATGGTGCGCACTTTTTGCACGATTTTGTAGAGCAGGTTGGCATCGGCAAGCTGCGCAATAAATTCAGAAAACTTGAAATGCTCAAAGATTTCTCGCGCATCTTTGGAGAAGCCTTGTAGGTAAGATTCCAAGTTATCCTTGATACCTGCTTCCCCCAACTTGCTCAAATCCATCTTGGACACATTGAAAAAGGAAAGCCCATCCGTAGCACGAAGAATCAACTTCTCTTGCGCTGCTTCAGGGAGGTTCATCTGTAACACTTGCGCATGTTTAGCCAGCACCGCTTCTTTACTCGCTTCAAGTACACCCTCAAGGCGGCGTAATAAGGTAAACGGTAAAATAATGCGCCCATATTGGCTATGCTTAAAGTCGCCCCGCAATAAATCTGCCAGCGACCAAATGTATGCAGCCAAATTATTCGGTGTTTGTGTTTCGCTCATGTTTTCCCCATCTCCTTTGTTGGGTTTCGTGCCTCAACCCAACCTACGGTGTCACGCATATCTACATTGCTTTTGTCCCGGCTTAAACGGCAAGCAGAGGTCTTAACGCTCGCTGGATTCGCTGTGATGAATCCAATCTGCACCTAGCGTGCCATAGAGACTTTGTAGATAGGCATCACTGGATACATGGATCATCATGCGCTCGGCTTCGTCGATACGTTCGGAAAGATGCAAGTGCCTTTTGATTTCATCATCATCAAGCTCGTTCATCTGCGTGTTCAAGTATTGGCGATGGCGCAGCCATAGTGCTTTGTCACGCGATTGTTTAATCAGCAACCGCTCTTTATACCACGCACTTTTCAACAGCGATTCACGGGTGAACATTGCGCGGAATTCGGCGGCATCCACCGTCATGCCCTCATAGCTACCATACGCCATGATGTGCAACAAGGCTTGCAGCGGTGGGCAAGCATCGTTGATCGAACCATCAAGGAAGTAATCTTGCGCCACCCGCTGCTGCGCCTCGCAGATGTTGTTGATTCCATCGACGAAATCAGCCATACCCTGTGTTTCTGGCTTGAGCATGGCTTCATCAAAGACTGCCATCGGTCTATCAAACAGCTTGCCGAAATGATCGTGAACGAACCGCTCAGTCATGCGATAACCAAGGCGGCTAGCCAAAACCGTTTTCCCTTCGTATTCAAAATCATCCATCTTTTCTAAGTACCCCTGCTCAATCATGTAAGCAGGCTTTTGCACCGTGGCAGGCAAGCGGCACCAAATTTCTGGAATCAACATACTAATATCGTGATCGATGCGTCTATCAGCACCAATATGACCTGCTGCCGTAGAAAACCCATCGTAACCACACACAATCAACGAAACCAAGGCATTATTGAGGTCAGCCGTGGCTGAAAGTGCATTGAATGGTCCTTTGGTCAACGCGCCTTCGGAACCTGCACCTGTAGTGGAGGGCGATTTACCCGTCAAACTACATATAAAGTCCATGAACAATTCAGGAAGTTCCTGATAATGAATGGGGTTATACACAGCAAGCGAACGAACGCCCTGTGCTGGCGGATTGTTGCGCCGCCCTGTGAGTACGGCATTAACAGGGAAGTGCACAGGCTGTTCTGGTTCTAGGCCACGGTTCAAGCGGGCACTTATTTCACACAGGTAAGCGGAACGTGGATCTGCCATATCGGGGCGGTCTTGCAAATAACGCACGTTTTGACTGGCTACACCATCGACGATGCGTGGATGCGCCGAAGACACGAAATAGAGCGATTCATCCATCGCTGTAGCGTTATGAACCAAGCCTTGCATCGGCGCGCTGAACTTCTCAAAATCCACCACGTCCTCAACCATATCTTGCGCGTCATCGCGTTGCAGTGGTTGAAAGTTAGATATAAAGCGATTGCCCGAAGAAAAATCTGATTCCGTTTGCAAATCAGCCCCGCGATTGATCGCCTCATCGGGTCGCTGGAACAAGCGCAACTCGCAATTACTGGTGACTTTGACGCTCGGATGATCGTATTCAGGGTTCAAGCCATACACACTGGCGGCAGGAATCACCGTAGAAGCCGTAATATCATCTTCCATCTGCAATTTATCAGCGGCGATATAATCATGGCGCAACTTAAACAGCCGCCAGCTACCATCAGTGCCAAAGCCCACGCGCAAATAACTCCCCATCAATTTGCGTCCGTGGTGGCGTAGTTCGTGCCCAGAATGGCCATTCACCGTATCAACAGAAAAATGCTGATCCCAATCACGCCCCCACGCTGTGCGGTAAAAACGCTTAATCATAAACGCCAGTGCCAAAATATGCTGCGGGATGCTTTCCAGCCACTGATTATATGCATCGTTATAATCTTTTACCGAAGGGGTGAGCAATTTAATCACCGAACCAAGGCTGCGCTCCCTGCTCAGCAAACTGCGCGTATCAGGCTTTTGCGCTTCTGGGTTGCGGAAGCGCGTAGAAAAATCACGCTCAAACACAGCGCGCACCGCAGCAATATCCGCATCAAAATGCCCCACATACACAGGGGCAGAAATCACCGCACCAGCAATGGACTTGGAGATCTCCGATTTGCCACCGCCCGATACGGTGCTGGGTTTATGGCAAAATGTACCATCGCCAATCGTGCCGATTAAACGCCAACTCGGCGCGTTAGGGTGGCGTTCTAGGTGTACGCGAAAACCGCTGGGGTAGATGTGAATATGTTTAGCCAGCAACTTGATCTGTTGCCTGCCACCATCGCCCTGCCAGCTCACCGTCAAATCATGAAGGTTAATCTGCGAATCTTCTGGCACATAAATAATTTCGGGGAAGCGTTTGTCCACAGCGTAACCCGTGGGCTGCAATGCAATGTTGTCACCAAGGCGGCGGCAAAGATCAGCAAAGGTGCGACCTTCCACCATATAACTTTCATGCGGCAGATACACTTCACCAAGGTTATAACGTGGGAAGGCAAGCGCGCCACCAGCATGCTCTTCTTCACAACCACCAAACATATTCGCGGCATAGCTGATGTGCGATTTAATCTCTTTTTTGCTGTAACCAAAGTAATTGTCGGCAATGATGGTGACAATCACGCCACGCATATCACGGCAAACCAGCTTAAACGCATTGCCGTCATTATAAAGCTCATCCGCATCCGACCAGCACATGCCATCACGCAACTGGCGTTCGCTGGCTTGGTCAACATGCGGCAAGCCAAGCTCTTTTTTGCTCATGCCAACCAAATGTGGCGCGAGCATGATGCAGCCTGTTTGCCCCGTCCAATGGTCAATATCCAACGCCGCATCGTTGTCTGGCAAGAAAGGATCACCGCCATTACCAAAAATGGATTCAACAAAATCAAGGTTGGACACCAACCCGCCAGGCGCAAAAAATCGCACTTCAAGGCTCTTTTCTGGCACCAGACCCTTGACCTCAGCTTGCACCGTGGGGCGCAACAATAACGACGTCCAAAGCGCGGCCTTGTTTGGCTCAGCACTGGTCACAGGCAGTTCAAGCAACCATTGAGGCGGATTAACGGCAGCTTTGAGCAACGCCGCAAAGGTCGCTACAGGCACTTCTTTTTTATCAGCAGGGACAGGAAGCCCACCAGCGGCAATGTGGAATACACCCTTAGTGGTACGGCGATCATTCTTGGGGTTATGCAAGACACCTTGCAGCAGGCGATAGGAATCGACAATATCCGAATGAAAGTGATGACCTTTTAATGGCAAAGACATTTCCCGCGCCATGCCAGGTTTGTCCGCCACCAAGGTGTTATTGGGCAAATCCACCGTTTCAGTCACGCCATTTTCACGCAAATATGCATCCAGAAATTGCTGAATACGCTGATCGGCAGGGCAACGGTAAGCAGAAAGCAAACGCCGCAATCGGGCATAACGTTTAAGCACGCTATCCGCCATTTCTAAATAGCTTTCATCGGCTTCATTCATTTCAAACGTAGGCTGACCAAGACCTGCCAGCTTGAGGTTAATCAGTTGATGCCACACATGCGGTGCCGCTTCATGGTTCTGTTGTTGCTGTGCAGTCGTCGTTTTAGTCATATTTAATCCTATTGCCATCATTTGCAGATTGCGTTTTTTATACCACTGTTGTTACGCAAGGCGTGGTTTCCCTTTTAAGACGGGAGGCATGTACACTACAAGAGCATCATGTAGGTTGGGTTGAGGTACGAAACCCAACTTTAAGCTTCCCGTTTAAGGCGAGATAAAAAGGAACGATAACGGTAAAAGGTAGGGTGCGCTTGCGCACAAAAACACCGCTTGCATCATCTGCACCGTTTACCATTACGTAATCAAACCACCATAAAACTCGAAACGCCAAACGGTGCGCAAGCGCACCCTACCCTTGCGTTCAAATCCTCGTCCCTTTATTCAGCCCAACACATTGATATTAAATGCATGCCCCGTCTTAAACGGGAACCCCAACTTTAAAGCATCATAAGTTATTTAGGCGATGCTCTTTTGTTGGGTTTCGTGCCTCAACCCAACCTACGATGCCACGCATATCTATATTGCTTTTGCCCCGTCTCAAACGAAAAGCTAAAAAATTAAGCTTCCCGTTTAAGGCGAGACAAAAAGGAGCGATAACGGTAAAAGGTAGGGTGCGCTTGCGCACAAAAACACCGCTTGCATCATCTGCACCGTTTACCATTACGTAATCAAACCACCATAAAACTCGAAACGCCAAACGGTGCGCAAGCGCACCCTACCCTTGCGTTCAAATCCTCGTCCCTTTATTCAGCCCAACACATTGATATTAAATGCATGCCCCGTCTTAAACGGGAACCCCAACTTTAAAGCATCATAAGTTATTTAGGCGATGCTCTTTTGTTGGGTTTCGTGCCTCAACCCAACCTACGATGCCACGCATATCTATATTGCTTTTGCCCCGTCTCAAACGAAAAGCTAAAAAATTAAGCTTCCCGTTTAAGGCGAGACAAAAAGGAGCGATAACGGTAAAAGGTAGGGTGCGCTTGCGCACAAAAACACCGCTTGCATCATCTGCACCGTTTACCATTACGTAATCAAACCACCATAAAACTCGAAACGCCAAACGGTGCGCAAGCGCACCCTACCCTTGCGTTCAAATCCTCGTCCCTTTATTCAGCCCAACACATTGATATTAAATGCATGCCCCGCCTTAAACGGAAAGCTAAAAAGTTACATGTTATAACCATGCGTGCCTAACATCAGTGACTTACTTTCTTTTCCTTCCAGCCTCGCACATCAATCTTGCCAGTGACAGCAGCGGAAATAAGGGCTGTGCGGCGTTCTTTCATAATTTCAACTGCACTTTTTGCTTTTTTCTCCAAGCCTTGAAGTACCTCTAACTTTTCTCTTATATATTGGTTTATGTTTAACTGTTCATCAACTGGTGGCACTGGAAATTGACCATTTGAAAGGTATTCCTGTTCAAGGCTTTCTACCGTAGCTCCTGCTTTTGACCATTTCAATAGCAGCAAAGATTCATTTCCTAAAATTACATTCGCTGCGTATTCAACATTCATTTTAGAGTTAAACCGTAAAGCCTTCATATCTTGGTTTAAAGTTACCTGAACTTGGTTTATAGCTATAGGAATAGTTCTTTGTAAAATGCCAGAACGCACAACCATTAGCAGAGCTCCATGATCTACAAAATTAGTTGATGACTCTTGGACAGCTCGCTCAGTCAGCTTATCTTGAGTGTCCGAAAGCCAAAACCCCTTCATATCTTTTGGCGATACCCATGGAATATTTCCACCTTTCCAGAAAGCTAAATTATCCTTGCTAGGTGTTCCCCCACCTGAAAAAGAACATAAAAACTTAAGCGGTTTAACGCCCCAATGCGCTGGCACTTCGCCTAGCCATTCGATGCCTGAATCTTTCATGGGGGCGTTGGGGTTTAGACCTTTGGTGACAGCGTGGCTGATGACGGCTTGGCGTTTTTCTTTGAGCAGTTTGATAAGCTGTTGTTGTTTTTCAATCAAGGTGTCGATTTTGGCGGTTTCGTGGTCGAGGAAGTCGGCGATTTGTTGTTGTTCTTCGATAATGGGAAGCCAAACATTAACTCCACGTAAAATTTCCTGAGTAATGCTAAAAACTTTTACGCCTTTCACTGCATACCTTACTTGCGTTCTAAGTTCTAATGAATCTAAAAGGTATGCATAAAACCGACAGATCTTTCGATTAAAGGGACGAGCAATAATTGTATGGTAGCCAGCAAATATAGACTGGTCGCTTGTTAATTGAGTGAAATTTCCTGCCCCTTCAATATCTTCAGACGTATCGGCAAAAACCAAGTCTCCCCTTGATAGCAACGCACTTGGTGAAGATTTCAAATAACTTTCACTGACACATTTTAGAGAATGAGTTGCAGGGTCTACCTCAAACCCGTACTTGGAATGCACTTCACCGTAATTTACACAGGGAACACCTTTATCAGTCAGGTTCTCTTTCGTAATAGTTAACCCTTTAGCGAATGATAATATATACCGCAACTTGCTAGTTTCCCAGTGCTTTGGAACCTCCCCCAACCACTCAACCCCAGAATCCCTATACTCAGGATAAGCCTGATACTTCGCAGGCATTACGAATGCACCGCTTGCGGCAGCTTCATGATTTCATCACCCACTATACCAAGGCACATTTAGACAGCACGATTCCGTCTTCATCAGCGTAGAGGAAATGCCCTGGTAGAAAATCCACATCGGCAAAGTGAACAGGAATATCGAGCACACCCTGATTACGCTTCACTGTTTTCCGTGGGGTTGTAGCCAATGCCTTCACGCCAATATCGACCTTTGCTACATCAGCGGAATCCCTGATACATCCGTGGAGCACAATCCCTTCCCAGCCATTGGCTGCACCAAGTGCTGCCATCACATCGCCCATCATGGCACAGCGCGTAGAGCCTGAGGCATCCACCACTAACACCTTCCCGCGACCATCTTGTTCAAACGAGCTTTTGAGGAAGGTATTATCATCCACGGTTTTCAAGGTAACGATTTGCCCGTGGAATCGCGTTTTGCCACCAAAATCACGAAAAATCGGGGCAGCAACCTGCAAGTTTTCTAGATGTTCATCATACAAATCGGTTGTTTTAAAAGGCATCGGCGGTTTGTTCCTTGAATCAATAGCTTTATTTACCACGAAAGCGTGTCTTTCGTGGTTTATGTTCTTCGGTTGCTGAAGGATGCCAGCGTTAAAGTACCATTTTCACATCAGAGCGAGCAGTCAAGGCACGGTAAATATTATCAATCTGCTCACGGCTCTGCGCCTGAATGGTCAGCGTCAGTGCCAAGTAATTGCCCTTGCTGCTGGGTCTGCAATGTACGGCATCATCAGCAAGGTCGGGTGCATAGTTACGCGCAAGGGTCACAATCTCTTGCTCAAACGTATCTGATTGCACGCCCATCACCTTGATCGGGAAGGCACAGGGGAAGCTTAATAAATCATCATTACACATAACGCCTAATCCTACCATTCACCCTTAAATCTGCACCCTTCAACCATAGCAGCTTTGCTGCCAATACAGGGCTGGTAGTATGATGTCCCACGATGTTTGACGGTACGTTTGCTTGCCCTGTTCTTCACGGCGATGACGCTGGCAGATGGCGTGAATGTTGCATTGCTGGAGCTGCCAGCCCTGCGCCCACATATTTTGGTATGCATCACGCCCTTTTTTGCTCAATGTCGCCACACAACGATGACCATAGTAAAAACCACCGTCTTTGCTTACCTGTAGCACATCGCCTTCTTGCAACACGGGCAGCGGCTGGGACTGCCAACCGCCGTAACCCAGCACCACATCCGCCATGCCGCAATACCATACATCTTGCTGCGCGCCTTGTTCGGCAACTGCCATATCCGCCACGTCCTCAGGCTCAAGACCTAGCCCTTCAAAGCAGCGTCCATGACCATAAGGCAACGATGATTGCATCAGCATCAAACGCACGCGAGCCCGCGTCATGGCGACGTAAAGCAGGCGGCGTTCGCTATCGCTCAGTGTATTGCGGCGATCATCGCTGCTGAATAAAATAACGGTATTAAACTCCAAGCCCTTCGCCGCGTGCATGCTCATCAATTGAATGCCTTGCTGCTGTTGCCCTTGGTACTGCCGTAGTTCATCAAACCATTCACCCTGCCACTCACGGCGATGGCGGCGAATGTCGCGCTCTTCCTCGCCATATTGCGCCAACCATTGCCACAGCACTTGGCAACGCCCATGTTGCCGCACGGTCTCTGGCAAGGCTTGCCAGCATGTCGCTATATCGTTGGCACTGAAGGCTTCACCGCTAGGAATCGCTTGTAACATGGTGGCGACTTCGCGCAGACGATGCCAAGCAAACGCTGGCTTGCGCTGATGCTCACACACAGGGATGCCAGCGGCACGCAAGCGTTGCGCCAAGCCGTGGTATTGCGCGTGATTGCGGCACAGCACGGCAATCTGGTGCGGTTCATCGGCTTGTTTGCGCAATAAATAACGGCAAATTTCCAAAGCTTTATGCTGCAATGCTGCCTGATTACCCCTAAACAAACGGGCGCGCTCAAGATCACCCTCTGGCTTCTTCACCGCAACAATCGGATGCTCTGCCTTCAAACGATTGGGATGCTGGGCAATAAACTGGTTACTCAATGCCACAATGGCAGGAATAGCGCGGTAATTTTCGGTCAAAAAGGTGCAATCGGCATCATAGTCATCTTTGAACTGCTGGATAAACACATTCGATGAACCCTGAAAATCATAAATATTCTGGTCATCATCACCAACAGCAAACATGGTCAGCGGTTTGTCATCGTCCCCTTGACTGATGCGCCCTGCCAATAGCGACAACAGGGTGTATTGCTCGTCGTTAATATCTTGGTACTCATCAACAAAAATATGGCTAAAACCGCGCAGCAAATGACTACGCAAAGAATCACTGCCATCCAAACCCTCTGTTGCTTGCAACAAGGCTATTGCCCGCGTCATTAACGATGCCGACCACGACTCAAACGCGGCACTATCATCGGGCGGCACATCGCCAATAAGCTGCATCGCTAAAGAGTGGTAAGTGTGCACCTGTACCTGCCACGCGCTGCCACCAAGCAAGGCAGGCTCAGCCAAACGTTGGCGAATCGTGTTCACCGCACTGCGATTAAATGCCACCACCAACACCGATGCCGCTGCTTGTTGTTGCACGCTAATCAACCACGCCAAACGGTACACCAGCACCCGCGTTTTGCCCGAGCCAGGCCCTGCTAATAGCAATATATTGCGCTGAGCATCCGCCTTCACCACATCTTGCTGTGCTGGCGAAAGTGCTGCCAATAGCTGCTCAACGCGCAAGGCACTGGCTGCCGTGTCAAACATTGTTTGATCGGGGAAGTGCCGTTCCATGAGTTGCTGGCTGGGCAGATCAAAGTAATCCGACAACAAACGATCCGCCACCGCCTGTTGTTGTTCCGCCATTGCCACCGCCCAAGCGCGCATCACATGCACCTGATGAATCTGCTCTTGGTAATGATCCGCCAACGGCGCAAAATCTTTCCGTCGCGGTATCCGTGTGTGTTTGGGAATATGCAGTCCCATCGCACTATGGAACAATGCTGCGCCATTCTCCAGCCCCATCACCTCAGCGCGTTGCATGCCGAGCATGGCGCGTTCGGTGAACTGTTCGGGCTTCTCGTAGCAGCTACAATACGCATCCTGACGCAAGGCATCGATGACTGCATTCATGCCGAACGACACCTGTAGCAGACCACGCTCGCCAGCGGGAATCTGTTGCTGGAGGTAGTTCAACACCGCATCATAACCATGCTGCCGCCGCAATATCTGCTCGCGGATGGTAGAAAAATCATGCCGCCATTGAAGCCGTAATTGGTCGCGCCCTGTTTGGCGAATCGTTACCAATATATGATCCAGCTTTAACCAAATCGCCAACAATAGCCGTAGCTGATGCGGGTTAATCTGCGCCTCGCCTGCTTCGCGCAACATGGCGCAGGCATAGCTAAGGTTCATCTGAAAGTTCGCCGCCTCATCGCCTTCGCTTTGTTCGCAAAGCAGTTCAAAAAACGCCTGCTCGCGCTGCTTCAAAGCCTGCAATAAGCTGCGACTATCACCTGCAACCCCTGCCTTTAGCCACGCAACCAAGGTCATATCGTGATTCATCACACCAGCTTCTTGTAGCGCATGAATGGCAGCCAACACCTCGCGACTTTCCAGCCCTGTGGCATCGGTAACGCCATCGATGTTGATGACATCATCATCGCCAAACTGCATCACGGCGCGAGCAACCGTGAGCAGGCGTTGCAACTTCGATTCGCTAAGCTTCTGTTCACGCAAGCGTTGACGAATAGCCTCCAGCGTAGGCACAAGGAAGCCGCCCTCAAGCACGCTGCTGTGGTTTTCTCGCCGCTCAATCAGCCCCGCCTCTTCCATCCAAGCAATGGCGGTGCGCACCTTGGTATCGTACTGGTGGTCGCGTTGATCGAAGCTGGTTTCTTCGCTGCTGCGCAAAATATCGCCGCTGCTGGCAATCACCGTAAACTCACTGACATCACCGCCGCGCTTCTCTGCCTTACGCACCCGCTGGCGTATGCCTTGGAACAAGGCTTTGAAGTCGTTGAATGAAATTTGTTGCTGCGCACGCATCGAAAACTGCTTTTGCGCGTCCTTTTCGTCATACAGCAAGACGCATTCAGCAGCCGCGCCGTCACGTCCTGCCCGCCCTGATTCTTGCAAGTAATTCTCCAAAGAATCAGGCATTTGGGCGTGAATCACCAAGCGCACATTGGATTTATCTACGCCCATGCCAAACGCGCAGGTTGCAGCCATAACGCGCACCGCCCCCGTCATAAACGCCTGCTGCGTATCGAGCTTGTCTCGCGGATTCATGCCTGCATGAAAATAAGCAGCATCGAGGTGATTTTGCTGCAAAAAAGCAGCCATTTCTTCACACAAACGACGGCGCGAGCAAAACACAATCGCCGCTGCCTGCGCATCATCGCGCAGCAATGGGTAGAGTAAGGCAAGCACCTTTTCGCGCTTTTGATCTGGCGGGCATGGCAACACGCGGTAATGCAGATTCTTCCGCTTATGACCAGCCGAAATCACCTGCATATCATAGCCCAAATGTTGCTGCATATAGCTGCGGATTTCTGCCACGACATCGCAGCGCGCCGTTGCTGTGAAGCAATGCACAGGCACTTGCGGCGTGTGCTTGGCAATAAAACGGGCGATGTACAAATAATCAGGGCGGAAATCATGCCCCCATTTAGACAAGCAATGCGCCTCATCAATAATCCACTGCCCCACTTCCCGCGAAGCAATAGCGCGCATAAATGAACGGTTGCGTAACTGTTCGGGGGCAATATACAACAGGTGAATACGTCCAAGGCGAATGTCATCGAGCAAGCGAGCGCGTTCGGGCATGGTCAAGCCGCCATGCAGGGCAGCACTGTAAGGGTAATTACGCGCCGCCAATTGACTCACCTGATCGTTCATCAACGATTGCAAGGGCGACAATACCAAGGTCAGCAAACCGCGATTGATTGCCAACATCATGGCGGGAATTTGGTAGCAAAGCGATTTGCCACCACCTGTAGGCAACACCGCCAAGGTCGCTTGCTTCGCCATCAGCGCGGTGACGATATTTTCTTGCACAGGCTGTTGATCGTCACCAAAACGGCGGAAATCATCGTAGGCAAAAAAACGTTGCAACAAGTGGCGCGGATGATGATGCAAACGGCAGTAACGGCACGATGGATCATCACACGGTGTGTTACGCAAAGCATCAAGAATACCACCAATGGAATCATGCTCATGACGCACCCATGCAGGGAGAATCGAATCGCCCCCTGCCACGCCAAGCCATGCCAGCACATACGCCAACGCTCGCCGCGAATGGGCATCGCCAGTAATCAGTTGCGCCAATTCAGGCAAGGCATGCAAGCACAGTACAGCATCGTCAGCCAAGTGATCGCTCAAATAGCGCAACACCGACTGCGCACTGGGCAAGGGCAGGGCTTACCACTGAGTTCAACGAACAAGGCTTGATAAGCGCGGCTTTCTTCTTGCAGCAAAACACCGAACACGCCCGCCATTTCTGGCTGTTGCGCAAAGGCGGCGCATTGTTCCTCAAACAACCGCTGTGTGACGCGGCAATCCTCCAGCGGATCATTGACCGACGCTTTCTGTTTTTTGTAATCTTTCACAAGGTGGTGGTAAGGGTTTTAGGGAACGCCAGCGGGTTGAGCTGCAAGGTATCAATACACTGCTGACGGAACGCCGCAAAGGCTGGGTCGTAAGTACACAACTGCACCCAATCAAAGCCGATAATATGATGCCCGACCAACACCGTCTGTTCATCCATCAACGCCAACAGTGCTTGCGACACCTGCGCTAAAGAAAACGCTCCCTGCCAACATTGAGAAAACTCATCCGCAGGTCGCCAAACCGCACACTTAAGCAAGCGGTTGTCTTCAGGATGCACCTCAAGATCAATATACAGCAATCGTGCGCTATGCAATACATTCCCCATCCACGCAGTGTAACCGCCGCCGCCTGCTTGTCTCTATTCACGCAAGATATGCAACAATTCAGAGGTGAAACGTAGCTTGGGTTGAGGCACGAAACCCAACAACACAACCGCTGGTTGATTATGGGGTGGCTTTTGGTATTTGTTTGCGGTGTGGGAACGCTGGCTCGGTGTTTCGTTGGGTTTCGTTCCTCAACCCAGCCTACGTTATTCACATTGCAAGTCATTAACAATTACATGTTAAATGTAAACCATTGATTTTAATCTTAATATGTTGTTGTATATCGAAACTATTACTAGTCAGAATATAAGTCATATCTTCTTCATGGGGGCTAACACATGGCGTTATCGATCAGCGATTATTTGAGCCGAGGTGCGGCTACTTCAAAAGAAATTCAAGCGGCAACTGGATTTAATCAAACGGCTGTATCTCGCCAGCTAAAAGGTATGGGCGATCGCATTGTTACCCTGCCCAATGGTCGCTCGCCTAAGTATGCATTGACCTGCAACGCTTTTGGCGTAGGCGATAAAATCCCGCTGTATAGGGTGGATGCTTACGGCAACCGTGTACCCATAGCAATCATTCGACCATTAGTCCATGGCTGCTTTTTTGTGGAAGCCCTAACGGATATGCCTGCTGTGTTGTATGGAGAAGGGAAAAACGGACTTTATGAGGGACTACCGTATTTCTTGGATGATTTACGACCGCAAGGTTTTCTAGGGCGGCAAATAGCCAAGGCGATGTCCATCCAATCGGGGGACTTCCCGACCGACCCAAGAAACTGGCATGTAAACCATGTGGGACGCTACTTAATCACGAATGGCGATGACCTTCCTGGGTGTTTTCAACTGGGTGAGCAAGCTTGCCTGCGTCTTCGGCGCGCACCTGAGCGAATCAATACCGCAGACTACCCTACGCTTGCCAACGAGGTCATGAAGGGTGTCATTCCTGGTTCATCGGCGGGTGGCGAACAGCCAAAGTTCACTGCTTTTTGTGGCGAACGTTCAGCACATGTCATCGTTAAATTTTCACCCATCGGGGATCACGAAGTCGCAAGAAGGTGGCGCGATATTCTCATTACCGAGTTTCATGCAAGCGAAGCCCTCCAGCATCAACACTTCCCCGCCGCAGAAACAAGGCTTATTGAGCTTGAGGGCAGGCTGTTTCTGGAGTCTCAGCGTTTTGATCGCGTTAGCGAATATGGAAGAATGCCGATGCTCTCGCTCCAGTCGGTAGATGCAGAATTTACAGGTTTAGGCAGCAACTGGCCAACGGTCATGAACGCCCTTCATCAAGAGGGCTTAGTCAGTGCGGATGACGTGCATCATACAACTGTCCTATGGGCGTTTGGTCGGCTTATTCACAATACAGACATGCACTTAGGCAACCTCAGTTTGGGCATCAATGGTGAAGTTTTTAGGTTGCTTCCTGCGTACGATATGTGTTCCATGGGCTTTGCCCCCAGAGGCGGCGAGGTTCTTGCCTATGACTTTACGCCGCCAGACATTACCGCGTCCCAGCTTCCTGAAGCATCAATAAAACAAGCGAACATCATGGCACATGATTTTTGGCATAGGCTTGCCCATGACAATCGAATATCAGATGATTTTAAGGCGTTTTTAGCTCGTGGAAATCCCATTCACATTGAATAGCTGAATAATTCAGGTTAGAGGTTTTTCAACACCCGCCACATCCATTCATTATGGCTACAATTGGCAGGGTAAGATGAATAAGGCAGGGTTGCCCTATGAATATTGTATGGGCTAACACCGAGTTTGTATTATCCGCTGCCAGCAGCACACAGCTACCGCAAGATGGTTTGCCACAATTGGCCGTCGCGGGGCATTCCAACGTGGGTAAATCTTCGTTACTCAATACCTTGTTGAATCGAAAATCATTGGTGAAAACCTCCAAGAAGCCAGGCTGCACCCGCTTGCTGAATGTGTTTCATGTCGATCATCAATTAAGCTTAGTCGATTTGCCAGGCTATGGTTTTGCTCGCGCCCCTAAACGAGAGCAAGCGAAGTGGCAGCAGTTAATTGAAGACTACTTTTTACATCAACATTGCCCTAAACGCTTGGTGTTGGTTTTGCTCGATGCTCGCCACGGACCAAAAGATTCGGATTTGCAATTGATTACTTGGCTGAATGAGCAAGGTATTCGCTGGCATCCCGTGGCTACCAAGGCGGATAAACTGAACGCTGGCATGCGCCATAAACGCAGCAAAGAAATGTGCGACGCATTAGGTGGCATGTTGCCTCCGTTGTGGACATCGAGCCTGAAAAAATCAGGTGCAGACCCATTACGCGCTTTAATTATAAAAGAACTGTTGGAAGAATAATCATGAAAGGAAAAACACTGTTTTTACGTGCTGCATGGGCAGTACTGTTATCTGCATGCCTGGTTGTAAGCGTGGCTGATGCGGAAGAAGGCGTATGGGCTGGCTCAGCAGAAGTCGGTGGCTTACAAACTTCAGGCAACACCCAAACGCGCACGCTCAACGCCGCAGCCAAAGGTGATTACAGTTTGGATAAATGGCGGTTTGCATTGGGTGGCAAAGCGACTGTCGGTTCTGATCGTGGCATCACCACCACCGAGCACTACCACGCTGATGGTAGCGGACGTTACGCGCTGACGGAACGCCTTTATACCTTGGCAACCTTGGACTATGACAAAGATCGTTTCAGCGGTTACAAGTACCGCCTGAGCGAATCCTTGGGTTTGGGTTATATGTTTGTGGATAGTGCATCTTTGCAGATCAGTGTTGAAGCAGGGGTGGGCTTCCGTCAAAGTACGTTTAACAACAAACGCAAAGAGAAAGACACCATCGGACGCGGTGCATTACATGGCAAATGGCAAGCCAATGAGATGGTGGCATTAGCCGAAGAAATGACCGTAGAAGGCGGTAAAAACGGTACGGTGAATACCTCGGACACCTCCATCACGGCAATGTTGACCAAGGTGCTGGCGGCGAAGTTCAGCTACAAAACCACCACCAACTCCAAGCCCGTAGTCGGCACCAAGAAAACCGACACCGAAACATCGGCGAATTTGGTGTATAAGTTTTAATTGCTCGATGTTACGCGAGGCATGGTCTTGCGCTCTGGGTTGCGGATCAAGTCCGCAATGACGCTAAATCAATGGGCGAGCGTTTGAACTCAACGGCATGGTGCGCAAGTGCACCATGCCTTCCATCGTTACTGGCTCTTTTTCGTCACCTTAAATAGAAGCCTTAAGAAAAAGTTATGCTTCCAATAACTCTTTCAAGTTAGCAAAATCCATTTCTAGTTCACGTTTGGCAATATGACCAACCACTGGGCTGGCAACACTAAAAAAGCGACCAACATCAATACTTAGCGTGCGATGGATGCGTGTATGATTGTCATCTATTGCCTCAAAACGCATGGAAGCCTTCATCGGGAAAGGGCCTTTGGTCGATTCTGCCGACCATTCGCTGCCATCTTCGTTGCGCGCCGTTACCGTCCAGTCTTGTTCGATAACTCGTCCGAGGAACTTTTCTTGAAAGTGGTAAACCGTACCTACGGCAGGCTCACCTTCGGTTATTTTTTTGGACTCCAACACCGATGTCTGCCACATGGGGTCATTGCTATTATCATCCACAAAAGCAATAACTTCAGCAATAGGTTTGGCGATTTCAACCGTTGCGGTTAATTCACTTAAAGGCATAACGTACTCCTTATGAATGGGTAGGCGATATTATGAAGCCACGCATAGCTTGCGCAAGTGGTCTTCCATTATTTGCTTTGGCTCGCCCTCGCAGTTCATCCCCACGGGTGTGGGGAACATATCCGAAGCCCTACCCAAGTCGGTCGCGCCTGCGGTTCATCCCCACGGGTGTGGGGAACATCCCTACGTCATCAAAGGCATTAACACCTGTTTGCGGTTCATCCCCACGGGTGTGGGGAACATCACCTCCCCTTTTAACGCGAGAGCTGCACGAACGGTTCATCCCCACGGGTGTGGGGAACATAGTGCTGGTTAAGAAATGAAGGGGCTGTTAATGCGGTTCATCCCCACGGGTGTGGGGAACATCACGCGGGCGACATTTCGGCATAAGTGTGATTCGGTTCATCCCCACGGGTGTGGGGAACATATAGAAGCGCGGATGCAATGAAAGCCGCAGGGCGGTTCATCCCCACGGGTGTGGGGAACATATCCCATGATGAAATCTTTGAGTCTGGTAACCCGGTTCATCCCCACGGGTGTGGGGAACATGTGCTTGTTAGCGATAAAAGTATCGATTTGTTCGGTTCATCCCCACGGGTGTGGGGAACATGCTGGATGATGTTAGTCGTGCATTCTCGGTGTCGGTTCATCCCCACGGGTGTGGGGAACATGACTAGCTGTGATTCAATCAACCAC
>CAZYAI010000001.1:22843-182163 GCA_964645625.1 uncultured Zetaproteobacteria bacterium | reverse complement strand
GAAGGAAGAACTGGGCCATGAGCTACAATGAAAAAGTTTTGTCGTGTACAGAGAGTTTATAAGTAAAAATTATGGTGGAGCCAAGCGGGATCGAACCGCTGACCTCTACACTGCCAGTGTAGCGCTCTCCCAGCTGAGCTATGGCCCCTTGAGGGCGGCGAATTTCGCCACCGATGGGGGCTGTTGTCAACATTTATCTACTTCGCCAATCATCTCATTATGACACATCCGCCTTGCCACAGTAAACTCATACACATACCTATGTATTCTACACAAGCTGCCTACCCCACATTGCAAAAGCGATCACTTCTTAACAATATGCGCCCCATGCAACATCAATTAGTTAATATTCATGGTTCTGCGGGTGAATTAGAAGGCATTTACCAAGCAGGTGATGAACATCGTCCAGCGGTGGTGGTCTGTCATCCGCATCCACTGTATGGTGGTACGATGCGTAATAAAGTCGTGTATTGGATCGCTCGCACCCTTCACCAACAAGGCTGTAGTGTGCTACGTTTTAATTTTCGCGGTGTCGAAGGTAGCGCAGGGCATTGGGATGATGGTCGGGGTGAAAGCGACGATGCCGCAGTGGCATTAAATTGGCTCGCCGATATGCAACCAGATGCGCCATTATGGTTGGCAGGGTTTTCGTTTGGTTGTTATGCTGGCTTACAGGCTGCTTGTCGCGATGAGCGCGTCGAACATGCTATCGCCGTTGCACCAGCGGTACAGATGCATGATTATGCGTTTTTCGATCAAGCGCAACACCGCCCTTCCTGCACCGTGATTGCAGCCAGCGATGATGAGATTGTACCCTTTGATGCACTGCAAACGTGGTTACAACAACACAGCGCGACAGTCACCAGTCATATCATCGCAGGAGCTGGGCACTTCTTCCCGAATCATAAAGATGAATTACAAGCACGCTTGCAAGCAGAAGTGTTGGGGACTGTATGAGTGAAATCATTATTGATTTAATGCGTCATGGTGCACTGCATGGTGGACGTAAGTATCGCGGCAGCATTGATGACCCACTAACCGCAGAGGGTGAAGCGGCGATGGATGGCGTGTGGCAGCACCTGATGCATGATGTCGATGCCGTATTAACCTCGCCACTACAGCGTTGCCGCATGATGAGCGAACGTTGGCAGGCAGCACATGGTGTACCCTGCCACATCGAACCACGCCTGCAGGAAATGCACTACGGCGAATGGGAAGGATTGGACGAAGCGCAAATTAGCGCGGCGTATGGCAAGGAGTTGTTGCAACGTTGGCGCGATAATCCTGCGGGCATGTGTCCACCAGGTGGCGAACCCTTTGAGGCATTCCGCCAGCGTGTGATGACCCTCGTCGATGACCTGCAACAAGGAAGGATTCATGGCGAACACCGTCACCTACTGTTGGTGGCTCATTCTGGCACGGTGCGCATGTTACTGATGCTGTTTACTGGCATGGATGCAGCGCATATTCGTCGCTTTGATTTACCCTATGCTTGTTGGAGTCGTATTGCCGTACGTCCAGAGGGTGCGTTCCTCGTCTTTCACAATCGGCAAACAGATGGTGTTATAGCCCCTAGCCAAAAACATGCGTGTTCACCCGATGAATGCTAAACCATGGGAACATTATTTTTTATCGGGTCTCGGTAGTGGTTGGCTAAAGCCCGCCCCTGGCACATGGGGAACCTTGGCGAGCTTACCCCTGTTCGCGCTATTATTTGGCAACAACGGTACATTGCTGATGATGTTATGTGCCACGCTACTGATAACGCTTTTCGGTTGCTGGTTATGCGCTCGCAGTCTGCCACGACTTGCCGACGAAGACCCAGGCTGGATTGTCATCGACGAATGGGCAGGGCAATGGTTGACCCTGAGCGTGTGCCTGAGTCTTTACCACAGCTTGGCTTTACCCTTTGCTGTGGCTTGGGTATGGCTCGCCAGTTTCTTGTTGTTTCGACTCTTTGACATTCTCAAGCCCTACCCCATTGGTCCTTGTGAACATATAGGCGCGCCGTGGTGGTCAATTATGGCCGATGATTTATTGGCAGGGCTCATGGCATGCGGCGTATTTGCCACAATCGTGATAACCGTTTGGACTTAGCCTGTTAGTCGTCAACCCAGCCAATGTTGAAAGTGTTGGTGTACGGCATCCATACGTTGGCGTAATACTAGCGGAGTGGTAATAGTACAATGACGACTAAGCGTCTTCCATTCCGTACTATTAGCATCGCCAGGTAGCGAGCCAATGGACTGCCACAACTCAACACGCAAAGCATTTTCCATTGCTCGATAGGCTAAATAATCATCCGCCAAGCTAGCAGCAACTTCGCGCCATGCAGCAGGCGCGTGGCTTGGAATATGGCGCAGCGTAGCCACGGTACCTTGATGTTCACCGCCAAAGCGTAAAATCGACCATTGCGCTAGGAACTCAATATCCACCAAGCCACCAGCATCATGCTTAAGGTTGATGATTTGATCGTCATGAGCAGCCAAATGATTCAACATTTTTTGACGCATCGTGCGTATATCAACAGCCAATTGCTGCTCATCGCGTGCTTGACTTATAATCGTCCGAATGCTTGCCGTGAGTTGCTCACATGCTGCTGTTGGTCCTGCCACTGCACGGGCGCGACACAGTGCTTGATGCTCCCATGTTTGCGCCTCGTGCTGCTGATAATCAACAAACGTTTTGAGCCCAACCACCAGCACGCCACTGTTACCTGACGGTCGCAACCGCGCATCAAATTCATAGCCTGCACCAAAAGGTGCTGCTGCGGTCAAGGTCTGAATCACCCGCCGCCCCAAACGCTGAGCCCAATCACGCATATTGCGCTTACCGAACATGGTACGATCATCTTCGGTAACCAGTACGAAGACCATGTCCAAATCGGACACCAAGCCCATTTCCCGACTACCATGCTTGCCCATCGCCAAAGCAACAAAAGGAAAATCTTGAGGCAAACCAAGGCGATGCGCATTATAACGAATCGCTGCTCCCGTAGCCGCATCAGCAACATCCGATAGCCAAGCCGCAACCTGCAAAGCATCGCATTCATGGGCATCAATCGCCAACGCGCTATGCAAACGCACTTGATCCACGGCATGCCCCAACTCAGCCAAAAACTCATCGTCATCCATAGCAGCATCAAGGTCATGAAGCTTGGCACATAAACGCGACACTTCAAAAGCTCCACGTTCAAGGCTCAATGGCCACTCCAACCACGAAGGATCACGCACAATATGAGAGGCGACATATCGACTTGCCGACAACACGCCCGCCAACCACTGTCGCGTACCTTGGTGGTGGTCAAGCAAGTCAATCCATGTTGCGCGACCGCCAATGGTATGAATCAAGTCGGCAAAAGCAGCCAACGCCTGCACGCCATTATCATCATCTAACCACTGCGGCATAAGGTGTTGTAAAAGTCGCTCTATTTGATCGTGACTGCGTTCAGGCAATAGCCCGCGTTGTAGATATTGGCAGATGTGTGCCATACTTTGTTGCATGGCACTACGCACATCCTCGGGGCAATGCGTCAAGCCTTCACCACTTAACCAATGGGTACTGGTATGAGCGGATTCCTCTGGTAACAGCCGTCGAGAAAAAATGAGGTGTACCTGTTGCGCGTGCTGTTGCATATCGGCGGTGAGTGTCGGCATCGCCAACAGTGCTGGCATCCAATCGTGGTAATCAGCAGCGAGTCGCTGGGTTTGCTCGCCGTGACGCGCCTGAATCCCATGCTCAACACGTCGCCAAAAGATATAACTTTGGCGCAAACTGTTTGCCTCATCAACCGCAACAACGCTGGCTTGTTGCAGCGCATGTAGTGCTTCAAGGGTATTGCAGTATTGGCGCAGCGCGATGTTGCGACCACCATGAAGCAGTTGCATGGCTTGCACGGTAAACTCAATCTCCCGAATGCCACCATACCCGCGTTTAACGTCAAAACCGCTGCCGATATCGGCACTTCCTTGCACATGGTCAATACGCCGCTTCATCTCCACCAAGGCAGTCACCGTGGTGTAATCAAGGTAGCGACGGAACTTAAATGGCATCAAGCCGTGCAACAATGCCGCAGCCAAATCAGCATCCCCAGCCACATGCCGCGCCTTGAGCAACATCGCCCGTTCCCACGTTTGACCATATTCTAAGTAATGATCCAAGGTCGCATCCAAAGACAGCGTAATCGCTGCACTGGCACCACCAGGTCGCAAACGCATATCCACAGGCCACACTTGCCCATCATTGGTTGCCTCGTCGATCAAACGAATCAACATGCGGGATAACTGTGCGTAATACTCAGCCGCAGGTAAGGATTTACGCCCGCCTTGTGTGCTACCCGCACCCTGCCAAACAAACAGCAAATCGACATCCGAACCCATATTAAGCTCTTGACCACCGAGTTTACCCAACCCGATTACGCAAAACGTACCATCAACAAGCGTCCCAAAACGCGCCTCAAGCAAGCGTTCCGCCATGCCTAAAGCAGCCTCCAACAGGCTATCTGCAAGATCAGAAATCGCCCGCCATGAGCACACAGGATCAGCATGCAAACCTAATTCCCACCAAATAATCTGGCATAGGCTACGCCGTTTATAATGACGCAAATGACGTTGGCAGGCATCAATATCACGACTATCCAACATCGGCAGCTGATCGCGCTGTGGTAGCGTAGCATGAGCCATAGGCTGCATGACTGCCGCCTGATCTTCTTCACTCATGCGCCGCATTAACCGTTCAAACAAGGGTAAGTGTTGGCATAACGTGTACTTAATCTGTTCAGGACTTTGCGTCATCAGGGTACCTCTAGGTTTCATTAAGCAATCGTCTATAATCATCTCTCTTTATAACACTTTCTACTGATGTTATAAAGAGAGATAAAAAGACACGGGTATGACTTTATGGTTCGCTATAGCAACGAATGCCTTGTCGAAAGCAGTGTGGCACATTCAACGTTTTACCATGGGCGTTGAGCTATAGTTTTTCAATTTCTTCTGCCGAAATGCCTGTTATTTCAGCAATATCAGACACTGCGTAACCCTTTTTTTTCATTGCCGTGGCAGTTTTGATTGTGCCCTCAATTATGCCTTCGGCTTTCCCTTCCTCGAAAGAGGAGTCGATGGAGTTTTTCAGGTCTCGGTATGTCTTGAGGCTTTCTTCGTATTCTGCGTATTCGTTGTCACTGTAGTTGGCTATCTCAGCTTGTTCAAAAACCTTTTTGAAAATACGTTCCTGCAATTTTTGCGGGCGACTGGTTAAATCACCAAGGTTTTTTAGTATAAAAAGCCACTTTTCAAAGTGTGTTTCTAATTCTTCTTCTGCTTTGTTGAACTTGGGTAACTCCAAATACACGTATGTCAGCTTATCGTAAAAAACTTCGCTGGTTTTGGTGTTCATTAACTTTACTTTGTGGTAATAAGCATCATCATCTTTTTCGTCGTGTTTAAATACAAAATCGAGAATACCAACGGTGTAGATGGCTTTTAGCTCAAAGTTCCAATCGCCTTTTTCTGCCTGACTTTGTATAGGGAAGCTGGAGTAATAGATGCTGCGATCTTTAAAATACTTCTGCTTTGCCTTTTGCATTTCGACAATAAAATGCTCGCCTTTCTCATTTTTACAATAAATATCGTAAATAGCTTTGCGTTCATCACTGGCTCTGCCCAGTTGTTCTGTGGATAGATAGGTTAAATCGACCACGGTTTCGCCAGACTTGGAAAGAAGCTCGTTGAGAAAGTCGATCAACAGATCCTTGTTTACTTCTGTGCCAAAAAGCTTTTTGAAGCCAAAATCAGTAAATGGGCTGATGTATGTATCTTTAATTCGCATGGATAACCTCAAGCATTGCACTGTTTTTGAAGTTATAAAACGTTGATATATATGTCAACAGGTTTCCAGATTCGACGTATGTGATAACGAATAAATGGAAGAAGGTTGAAATGTAAAGGTAGGGGGTGCTTGCGCACCCTTGAGTTCAAATCCTCACCCCTTTATTCAGCCCAATACATTGATATTAAAGCATATCCTCTCTTAAAAGGGGAAGCTCAAATAAGAACTGCTTTGAGTGAAACGTTCGCCCCAGTACCTACGCTATTTATGGTGCTGTTATTCCACTGTAAGCGTAAATATGCGTGGGTTCTTGCAGTAGCAACATCATCGGTGATGCTTGTTGTACCACCGCAGCAGGCACGGGGAATGGCAACAAGCTGGTCCAAGATTGAATTGCTTTGGCTTCACCAAACATGCTGGCTGCCAGCATCGCAGGCCACGCTTTGGGCGGTGTTAAATCAAAGGCTACATAATTTTCGCCCAGTTGTGCCTTATTAGCCGCAGAAGCCACCGCCAAATCCAAATCACCTAATTGATCAACCAAACCCATACGCAGAGCATCCGAGCCACTCCATACGCGTCCTTGTGCCAAAGCATCCACTTGCGCTTCGGTCATATGGCGACCTTCTGCAACAATCTGAATAAACTGCTTATAGGTGTGATCGACCCCCATTTGCACCACTTGCTGCATCGCTGGCGACATAGGGCGATCCAAACGCACGCCACCCGCGCTTTGACTGGTTCCCAAACCGTCACTATGAATACCTAAACGCTCCAAACCGCCCGTAATGTTAGGGATGATGCCAAACACACCAATCGAACCTGTCAACGTAGAAGGCTGCGCCCAAATCTCATCCGCGCCTGCGGCAATCCAATAACCTCCCGATGCCGCCAACGCAGCCATCGAAACCACGACGGGCTTACCCTGTGCCTGTACGCGTTTTACCGCGGCACGAATAACTTCGGAGGCCAGTGCCGAGCCGCCGGGGCTGTTAATACGCAACACCACTGCTTTAACCGTATCATCGCTGGCTGCATCATCCAGCAAATCTGCCAAGGTATCGCCACCAACCGTGCCAGCAGGTTGCTCACCAGACACAATTTCACCACTTGCGGTAATAATAGCAACACGATTTTTCCCTTTCTGCGGCACATTAGGCAATACCTTCACATAGCTTTTCAGGGATATATAATCTATATCCTGCCTATCGTCATAACCCAAGGTTTTTGCTAACCAATCTTCTGCCTCACGAGGCTCACCAATACGGTCAATAATGTGTTCGTGTTTTAATAATGCTGCCATATCGCCATGGTAAGGAGCCAAGGTTTCGGCGGGATGATCCAACATGGTTTGTAAATGTTGCGGATCAATACCACGCATCTGCTGCAAACCTTCTGCTGTAATACGCCACATTTCCGTCATCCATGCCGTCGTTGCTTGGCGAGCAGCTTCGGACATAGAATTACGAATCAATGGCTCACCAGCAGACTTATATTTACCCGCGCGAAACAGATGAATTTTGATATTGAGCTTATCCAAAGCTTCGCGGAAATAATTATGGTAAACGGCAATACCACTCAGTTCCACGCCACCCATCGGGTGCAACCATATGTGATCGGCATTGGCTGCAAGGTAATATTGTGCTTGTGAATAATTGTATTGTGTCGCCAACACCAATTTGCCGCTGCGACGGAACGCTTGCAACGCTTCGCGCACCTGCTGCAAATGGGCTAAGGAGGCATGCGTCATTGATTCCAAATCCAATTCAATCGCTTGCACACGCGGATCACGGCTCGCTTCATCAATAGCACGCACCAAATCACGCACCCGCGTTTGATTAGAATCAGGCAAGGCAAACGGCAGAGCATCGGCACCTGGTTCGCGAATTTGCTCCACCAAGTCACCTTGCGGCGTAATCAACAACACACCTTTTTCTGGAATGGAAGGGCGAGATAACATCACCAAGGCAGTCACTTCCACAACAAGTAATAGCACTACTATAGCGACGAATATATTTTTTATTACCCCAAAAACCTTACCGATACGGGAGAAAAAAGCCTTCATAAACCTACCTTAGCCCGCACGACCAACGGGTATTTTTTCGCCTAAAAAATGTGGCGTTCGCTGTAAAATACAGACATCAAGTACAGCCATCATCACTGCCAGTTGTTCGCGTATATGGGTACGAAAAGCATACTGAAGCGGCACATCCTGTGCATTAAATGCAATAGCATCAATATCATGATGCTGAGCGATAAATAACGCACGACGATTATGGAATGGCTGAGAGATCATCACAAAGGATGATTGACCAAACACTTTTTTAGCACGCACCACCGTGTCTAAGGTGCGAAAACCTGCATAATCAAGGTAAATAACATCGGCAGGAACACCATAACGACGCAATGCCATCATCATCGCTTGTGGCTCGTTGTAATATTGCGTGCGATTATCACCACTGACTAAAATATAACTGATTTTACCTGCTTGATACAAGGCAACAGCTGCTTTGATACGATAGCTGAAGAATAAATTCTTTTTACCCTTTGCCACATATTCGGCACAACCAGGAATGATTCCCACCTTATGAATAGGTACTTGCTTAACATCGGAATACATGCGTCCATCAGCAGCTTGTGATACCAAGTATTGGCTCAACACAGCAAGCGCAAACAGGCATAACAATAATGCCAACAGTAATATTCCCAGCTTCATCCGCATATTCATCTAAGCGATGATAAAAGACGATGGCGCAATAGCAACCACTGACAAGATGGTAGATACCTAACCTGACAATGCCATATGCCCTCGCATAGACCATAATAAAGCACACTAATATAGGCTAAGTAGCCATCTTACAATCTTCACAAATACTGTAAAACACTTGCTTTTTTCTTTATTTTCAACGCATGTTTTACCTCTCAAACCATGCATGAAAATAAAAAATAATAAAATTATTTGACAAGCATAAAGCAGATTTCTAGTGTGCGCCGTCCGCAGCGAAGCGGGTTCATAGTTCGGGGTGTAGCGCAGCCTGGTAGCGCATCTGGTTTGGGACCAGAGGGTCGGGGGTTCGAATCCCTCCACCCCGACCATTATGAATATAGCAGCGGTGAGGCATTCACCATACGCTTGCAAATCTGCGCCTGTAGCTCAATCGGATAGAGCAACGGACTTCTAATCCGTAGGTTGCAGGTTCGATTCCTGCCAGGCGCACCACGCGCTGGTAGTGTTCAAATATGGTGGACGTAGTTCAATGGTAGAGCCCAGGCTTGTGATGCCTGTTGTTGGGGGTTCGAGTCCCCTCGTCCACCCCATTTGATGTTTCAATTTCATTATTACGGGCCGTTAGCTCAGTTGGTAGAGCAGCTGACTCTTAATCAGCGGGTCGTTGGTTCGAACCCAACACGGCCCACCATATACATAAACATGACCTACAAGCTTTTTGTTTGTGGGTCATTTTTTTATGGTATTTTCGCTAAGCAACGCGCTGTAATCTGTCTGCTCGCCATCACTTTTTATCTTTCATATTGCCAAACCAGCGATCAGGAAGGGTTAATAAGCCTTCGATCAACCCTGCACCTTCTAGCCCTGCGGATGCGGGACTGACTTGATCGATTTCGGCTTTACTGATTGTGCCATGCATGTGGTACACTTTACGAATCAAGGAATGCGCTGCCCCGCCGATAATATCGCGCAACAAAGGAATTTTGCTCAACATCGCATCCAAGTTTTGTAAGGGGCGAAATACCATCGTTAAATCAACCAGTGATTGTTCCAGATTGTAACTTCCCTTACCTGCCATATCCATCGCCGTGGAGCGCATCGCTAATTGACGAATAGCCACCACCTGATCGGCAAGTGTTGCCTCCATTTGCAAACGTTCATAATACAAACCCGCGTGGGTTAGGTCTTTACGCTGACCAATGAGCAGGGCTGGAATATCAGCCAAACTGGTAATCGCCAATAATTTAGTCAGCAAGCCACCCTTGGCTATACTGCCTTCATCGACCCGCAAACGTAGGCGACCACGCAAACCTTGCCACCACGGCTGATCGCGCATCAATAAGCCTTCCCCAGCCAATAACATATGCGCATGACCACCGACAAACACCGTTTCCATACCGCCACTTTGCATCATACGAGAGAAATCACCCTCGCTTGCGGCAAAACCTTGCCAACGCATGGCACCATCAGCCAAGGGCGTAAGGCTGGCAGCCATCTGCAATTGCTGTTCATTCATGATGCCATGCAGTTGATTGACCTGCACACGACCGTTGCCTGGCAACGTAAAATCCACCTTCACATCTTGTACGTGAAGGTTGCCACTATCTATTGCCGAAGCAGCAAAATGCGCGAGCGAGCCTTGTTCTGAACGCATGGTCAAAGCAACGTCCTTCATCCGTGCGTCCTTCCAGTCAAAACGTGCGATATTCGCCTGCAAACGCCAATGCTTATCGACCCGCCCTGTAGCCTGTTCGGTCACAGATTCGGGCAATGCAGACCGCCGCAAATAATCAGCCTTCACCTGCAACTGCCACGGTGCTGAGCCACGCGGTGCAACAATATGTAAGGCACCGCGAAACCCCTGTGTTTTGATGCGATCAAGGTTAATTTCCAACCGCTGTTTATTCCAAACGCCACTTCCTTGGACAAAAAAACCAGCGTCGCGACACAGCAAACGCTTCACCTGAACATCCTCGCTGGTCGGCACAAATGCCGAGAAACGTAACTTCATCGGCTGTCCCATGCGTTTTGATTCGCCCAAAAAGTTATGCCAAGCGGCATCGTCCAATATAATGGTTCCCTGCCATGCATCAGCCAATGTTAGGCGAGTGCGAAAAGTCCCCGAGGGCTTGCTGATAGGAATATGAAAAGCATGGACCAAATAGCTAAGCTTCGTTGCGAACACACCATCAAATGAGCGTAACGCCCAATCATCCCCTTTGGCCGAGGCGTGGAAGTTCAATGTCGATTGAAACAAATCCCCCGCCACCGAAAGATCATGCGCGACAATGCCACGGTGCATATCCCATTCAACACGCCCGTCATTGACGGTCACATATTGATCCTGTTGGTATAACGCCCATGGTTCTACAGGCACAAGGGTCGCGCTGGCTTTATCTGGATGACTTTTTTCGGGATCCCACAACAGTTGCACCGAACCACGCGCTGTTCCCTTCTTCCAAGCCAATCGCGCTGCACCTGTTGCATCGACCCAATGGTGCAAGCGTGCTATATCTACAGCATCTGCCTGTGCCTTAATGTGCAACAACAAACTATCCCAAGGAATACGTAGATGACCACGTGCTTTGCCAATGCGATGGGGTAAGACAGCCTCCTCAATCTCCGCATCCAAGCCTGTTTGATCCAATTCAATCTGAACCTGAGCCTGTTGCAGGCTTTCGCCTGGGCTACCCAAATCAATATCGGCATTGCGTACCGACCCTTTAACATGATAAAGAAACTGATCTGCCTCCAAAGACGGTGGTAATGCCTGCCACGGTTCAGGCCAAGGTAATGTGATGTCCGCCGTTGTATCATAGGCAGTGCCATGATGCATGCGCGCCAACCATTGTCGCCATGCTGCTTGTTCATCAATGCCTTCCAACCAACGCCATAATACAGGCATGGCAAGTTGAGGGCTTGTGGCATGCAGCGTCAACACAGCATCTTTCCAAGCTGCGTTCGCAGTGATCTTACTGGTGCCAGACTGCCATGCCATATGACTAAACTGTATGCTTTGCCATTGTTGGTATTCAAATAATGATGGACCATAAATACTGGCTTTGAGTGCCAGTGCATCCAAGGGAAGATGAAACGGTAGATCAGGTACATCCAAGCTACCGCCGTGGCTCGACAGCGAAGCAGAAAGCAACCATTGCTGCTTCGCCTGACGACGGACAGAGGCCTTCAGTGCCACAGCTTTGGACCATTGCAACGGTTTGATACGCAATGCCCAACGCAAGTCTTTCACCTCTAGGCGGAGGTTTTGTAGTTCCCCATCAACATCAAACATCGCCAGCATATCCAATTCATCGGCGGTGATTTTGATGCTTTGTTGCGCCGTAGAAAGATCACCGTTGGCATGATGCAAGATATAACGTTGTTTTTGCCAATATACTTCAAGCATCATATCTTGAAAACTGAGCGATAGTGGCATATCACTGCTGGCAAAGTCGTTGCTTTCCAAAGCTGTGTTATGGTCGCCATGACTGCTGTCGCTGGCAGAGGGAACAGTCCAACGCACCGAACCATCACGAATATTGATATGTTCAGGTACGCTAGAACCGCGCAATAAGGCAATCAGCGATACGGTGAGAGAAAGTTGTGCATGATCGACATGCAACTGACCATGACCGCCAATCAATGCAACATCGGTGGCGAAAATTTGCATATCGCCGCGCCATCGCCAAGACAAGCTGCCCAGTTGTAAGGATTGCAGGGCAAGACGTTGTTGCAACGCCGCCTGAATTTCTGGTCGAATATGATTTAAGTCAGGTAAACTCCACCAAAACCAAGCAAACAACAAGGTGAATAATAAAGTCAATAACAGGATGATCCGTCGACAACATGCCAACGCATGCAGCAACATACGAAAATAATTCACTGAAAGTACAGCATCCTACTTACTACACACGCTTGCCACCATCGCAAGCGTGTGTTTGATTGTTAGCGTGTCACTTAGCTTACAGCTTAAGCTGCGTCTTTATCCTTCATGCCTTGCACTTTGGCCTTAATATCGTTCAACAAGGCTTGAAAGCCGTCTTTTTCAAGGGCTGATTTAAATTGTGTGCGGTACGTGCCAACAAGGCTTACCCCTTCAATTTTAATATCAAACACCTTCCAGCCAGCTTTGCTGTTATATAAACGATAAAAAACAGGAATCTCTTTTGCGCCATCAATCACCCAAGACTTGACAGTCGCTGTACGTTTTTTCATTTCCGCATCACCATAGCGAATGGTTTGATTGCTGTAACCAGCCAAACGGTTGCCATAAGAGCGTTCCAGCAGTTCACGGAAGGAAGCAGAAAAATCAACCTTATCTGCTTCAGCCAAGTCACGCCATGAACGGCCAATACTACCGCGAGCCATTTTACGGTAATCAAAATGATCTGCGACGGCATCACTAATCGCTTGACGATCATCTTCAGATAGGGCTGTTGTATCTTTGCGTGCTTTAAGCACATCAATAATTGCACCAACGGTAGATTCAACCACCGCCTTAGGTCCATCGTCTGCTACTGCCGACATCGGGCTAGCCATTGCTAAGCCCAATGCCATGCATAAACTCATGAGGATTGATTTCATACCTTATTAACCTCTATCCAAATCTCTAATCTTTATTGCTTGGCGAGAAGATATATTTACTCACCAAATCTTCGATGTTGATGGCAGATTCCGTTTCTTCAATTTCATCACCTGCCAACAAAGACTCTTCTTCAGCACCTTGGCTGATACGCACATACCGCTCGCCAATAATACCTTTGGTGCGAATCGAGGCAATAGCATCGGTACTCAGTGCTACACCTTCGTTAATTTCTAACACCACATGCGCCTTGATATTATCCTTCAAGTCCACCGCAGCAATACGCCCAATGGAAACCCCCGCCAGCATCACATCACCACCAACGCGCACACCACCGGCATCAGAAAAGGTTGCCTCAAGGGTGTAGCCCGAGGAAGAAAATCCCCCTACCTGCCCCAACTTCACAGCCAGCCCTGCAATCGCGACAATGCCGATGCAAACAAAAAGACCAACAATCACTTCTACTTTGCGATATTCCTGCATGTTTTATAACTCCATATTAAAGGAAAAACGATGTAATAATATAATCAAGAACCAAAACACTTACCGAACTAACCACCACCGCTTGCGTGGTTGCTTGAGCCACGCCTTCCGTGGTGGGTTCAGCACGGTAGCCATACCACGTACAAATCACACCAATCAGGCAACCAAAACTAATGGCTTTAATCCAGCCAATATTCAGATCCTTCATCTCTACCTTGGCAACCATTTCGCCAATAAAAGCACCTGAGTTCACGCCCAGCAAATCAACACCGATCACATAACCTGCTGCCAAACCCACAACATCAAAGATGGCAATCAACAACGGTAACGCCAAAATCGTGGCAATAATACGTGGCATCAAAATGCGTGCTTTAGGGTTTACAGCCATCATTTGCAAAGCATCAAGCTGTTCGGTGACGCGCATAATGCCAATTTCGGCGGTAATACTGGAGCCAGCACGCCCAATCACCATAAACGCACCCAGCACAGGGCCAAGCTCGCGAATAATCGACAATGCAATGGCTGAGCCCAACAAAGACTCTGAACCAAACTTTGCCAGCATATAATAGCCTTGCAAAGCCAGCACCATGCCCGTGAAAGCACCCGTGATCGCAATAATAATCAGCGAACCAACGCCTAAAGCGTAAATTTGCTGCACAATATGGCGACCTTGCCACGGTGGCATAAAGAACATCGCCGAAGCATTACTACCAAGGATGGTCGCATCACCCGTGCGTTGCAGTGTCAATAACACCCAACGCCCTACAGCACCAAAGATGCGATTCATTGCGCCCCTCCTGCAAGTAGCACATCAGGGTAAACCGTATCACAGCGAGAAAAAGGAATCGGTCCATCAGGACGACCTTCGATAAACTGCTGCACCCGCTCATCGCTACTATGGCGAATATCATCGGCTGTACCTGTAGCAATGATCTTCCCTTGCCACAGCAAAATCACCCAATCGGCAATATGCAAGCCAGCATGAACATCATGGGTCACCACCACCGAAGTCATTTGCGTTTTTTGTGTCAGTTCTTGAATCAAGGAACTCACCACACCAGCGGCAATAGGATCCAAGCCTGATGTGGGTTCATCAAAAAAGACCAAGTCTGGGTCAGCAATCAAGGCACGTGCGAATGCCACGCGTTTTGCCATACCGCCAGAAAGCTGCGATGGCATGAGGTGCTCAAAACCACGCATACCGACCTGCTCCAGCTTCATCGTCACCATGGTGCGAATCACTGCTTCATCCAAGTCGGTATGTTCATGTAATGGAAACGCTACATTCTCATACACATTCAACGAATTGAGCAGGGCAGAGTATTGAAACACCATGCCCATGCGTAAGCGAAGACGGTAGAGAATACGGGCTGGAATGGTGGCAAGATCATGCTCGCCATCAAACCAAATATGCCCTGTCGTGGCTTGCTCCAAGCCAGCCAACAAACGCAAAAGCGTCGTCTTACCCGAGCCAGAACCGCCCATAATCACCGTCGTTTGTTGACGGCGAATATGGAGGTCAGTCGGTGCAACGGCCTGTAAAGAACCGAAACGACGACTAAGGTTTTCCACCCGAATCATGCTTAAAACCTATTCCTTAGGTAAAGAAGATGGTGCTTGCATCAACCACGAATCAACAGCATACGCTGCCTGTCGTCCTTCGTTGATCGCACGCACGACCAAAGATTGACCACTGCGCATATCACCAGCAGTAAACACCTTGTCCAACGAAGTTTGATAATCGCTGGTATTGGCTTGAACGTTACCGCGAGCATCATAGTCCACGCCCAACTCATCAAGCATACCTTGATGCACAGGGTGTAAAAAGCCCATCGCCAACAACACCAAATCCGCTTTTAAGGTAAACTCGCTGCCTGCAACCGATTGCATCTGCCAACGGCCATCTTGCTGCGTCCACTCAACTTTTTCACAACGCAGTCCTGTGACATCACCTGCCTCATTGGTCGTTGCTTCTAGGGTGTTGATGCTAAACATACGCTCACAACCCTCTTCTTGCGAAGTTGAAGTGCGGAACTTATTAGGCCAATGCGGCCACGTTGTTAAGGCATTAGGGGTATCTTCGGGGCGTGGCAAAATTTCGATCTGGGTAACACTGTTAGCACCATGACGATTAGACGTACCGATACAGTCAGAACCCGTATCACCACCACCAACCACTACAACATCTTTACCTTCAGCAGAGATGAATGGCGTGTGCTCAGGATCAAACACGCGCTTGGTGTTATTACGCAAAAAGTCCATTGCAGCATAAACGCCACCAGCACGATTACCTGCAACCGAATCATGCAACCAGCGAGGCTCTTCTGCACCACCAGTCAGCACCACTGCATCGTACTCATCCAACAAACGTTTAGCAGGGAAGGATTCACTACCAATATGACAATGGGTACGGAAATCCACGCCTTCGGCACGCATTTGCTCCAAACGGCGATCAATAACGCCCTTCTCAAACTTAAAGTTAGGGATGCCATAACGCATCAAGCCGCCAATCTTATCCTCTTTCTCATAAACGACGACATCATGACCGACGCGTGCCAATTGCTGCGCACAAGCCAAACCCGCAGGGCCAGAGCCGACAACAGCTACTTTTTTATCCGTTTTATGGGCAGCAATTTGGGGCGTAATCCAGCCTTCTTCCCAACCCTTTTCGGCAATCGCCAACTCAATGTTTTTAATCGAGATCGCATCACCAATCAAATTCACCGTACATGCCTCTTCACAGGGGGCAGGGCAGATGCGACCAGTAAATTCAGGGAAGTTGTTGGTTGCATGCAATACAGCCAAGGCCTCTTGCCAACGGTTGCGATAGACCAAGTCATTCCAATCTGGAATGGTGTTATGAATCGGGCATCCGTTATGACAAAAAGGAATGCCGCAATCCATGCAACGCGCACCCTGGGTGGACATATCTTTCGGCAAAGAGCTAAACTCTTTAAAATGCGTCAAACGGTCAGCGACCGGCACGTAGGCGAGATTCTCGCGTGAAAACTCTTTGAATCCTGTTGGCTTACCCATGAGTGCGACCCTCTTCTGATGTTGATCTTGCAGCTTGCTCTGCTTCCATTGATTCTAATGCGCGACGATAATCCACAGGCATCACACGCACGAATTTAGCAACATAATGTTCCCATTGATCCAAAATACGACGACCCTTTGCAGAGTTGGTGTAATGCACATGTTTTTCAATCAGCAGGCGTACAATCTGCTGATCGCTTTGACTTAATGAATGACGAATATCGACTCGACCATGCGCCTCTAAATCAGCACCTTGATGGTCAAGTTCTTCCAGCATCGTAGATTCTGACAATACAGGCTGCAATTCAACCTGAGCCATATTACAACATGCCGCAAAGTCCTCATTTTCATCTAGCACATAAGCAATACCACCGCTCATGCCTGCGGCAAAGTTGCGCCCTGTGCTACCGAGTACCACAATCGTACCACCCGTCATGTATTCACAACCGTGGTCGCCAACACCTTCAACGACAGCGACCGCACCTGAGTTACGTACACCAAAACGTTCGCCAGCAACACCATTAAAGTAACATTCACCACTGACCGCGCCAAACAACACGGTATTACCGACAATGATATTCTCTTCCGCGTTCAGGGTTGAATCCTTAGGTGGATAAATCGCAATCCGTCCACCAGAGAGTCCTTTACCCACGTAATCGTTACCTTCACCTTGCAAATCAATGGTAACACCACGCATCAACCACGCGCCCAATGACTGCCCTGCTGTACCATGCCCTTTAATGACAATGGTATCTTCAGGTAAGCCATCCAAGCCATAACGCGCTGCCACTTTACCCGACAACATGGTACCAAAGCTACGATCCACATTGCATACATCCGTTTCAATCACCACCGCTTGCTGTGACGTTAGGGCTGGCTGCGCTTGCTCGATCAACACATTATCTTTAATGGTGTCCAGTCCATGGTCTTGTGTTTCACAATGGTGAACAGGTGTGCCCTGACTATCAATTTGATGGAAGACAGAAGAAAAATCCAAGCCCTCAGACTTCCAATGACGAATGGCATCGTTGGTGTCCAACAAATCAGAACGTCCAACCATTTCATCAAAGGTTCTAAAGCCAAGCTCTGCCATCAACTCACGCACTTCTTCAGCAACAAAAGTGAAGTAATTCACCACATCTTCTGGCTTGCCAACAAAGTTTTTGCGCAGTTCAGGGTCTTGCGTCGCAACACCAACAGGGCAGGTGTTGAGATGACACTTACGCATCATAATACAACCTTCAGCCACCAATGCGATCGTACCAAACGCCACTTCATCAGCACCTAATAGTGCCGCAATCACCACGTCGCGCCCTGTGCGCATTTGACCATCGGCCTGCAATACGGTGCGGCTACGCAAACGATTAAGCACCAACGTCTGTTGCGTTTCAGCAAGCCCCAGCTCCCAAGCACTGCCCGCGTGTTTAATCGAGGTCAGTGGCGAAGCACCAGTACCACCATCATGACCCGCAATCACCACATGATCCGCATGCGCTTTCACCACACCAGCAGCAATCGTGCCGACACCGACTTCAGACACCAGCTTAACACTAATATCCGCCGAAGTATTGGTGTTTTTCAAATCAAAAATCAGCTGCGCCAAATCTTCAATCGAATAAATGTCATGATGCGGCGGTGGCGAAATCAACCCCACACCAGGTGTCGAATGACGTACGCGACCAATACGTTGATCGACTTTATGACCAGGCAATTGACCACCTTCACCAGGTTTCGCGCCCTGCGCCATCTTAATTTGAATCTGATCCGCATTGGCCAAGTATTCGGTGGTTACGCCAAAACGCCCTGAAGCCACCTGTTTGATCGCCGAGCGCATGGAATCACCATTCTCTAACGGCGTGAAACGATGCTGCTCTTCGCCGCCCTCGCCCGTGTTGGACTTACCGCCCAAACGGTTCATAGCAATCGCTAAGGTCGAATGCGCTTCATGCGAAATCGAACCAAAACTCATAGCACCCGTGGCAAAACGCTTGACGATATTGGCAACAGGTTCCACCTCTTCCAAGGGGATAGATGTGCCACCTTGGAAGCGGAACAAACCGCGCAAAGTCATCAAACGACCTGCTTGGTTATCAATCTTGCTCGAATACGCCTTGTAACGTTGGTAATCGTTGGTGCGTACAGCATGTTGCAAATCAGCAATCGCGTCAGGGGTCAAAGTATGACCATCACCACGCAAACGCCACGCATATTCACCGCCAGCATCCAAGGCATCTTGGTATTGATGCGCTGAACCATAAGCCAAGCGATGCAGTGCCACCGTCTCTTTTGCTACAGTATCCAGTCCGATACCCTCGATCTGCGTCGGTGTACCCGTGAAATACTGATCCACGAATGCACTGGATAGCCCCAAAGCTTGGAAGATTTGAGCACCACAATACGATTGGTAGGTAGAGATACCCATTTTGGACATCACTTTGAACAAGCCTTTGCCCACGGCCTTGATGTAACGCGATTTAATTTCATCACGGCTAAGGTCGCTGGGTAACTCATCACGGCTTTGCATGTCAAACAAGGTTTCAAATGCCAAGTAAGGGTTGATCGCTTCAGCACCATAGCCAGCCAAGGTAGCAAAATGGTGTACTTCACGTGCTTGCCCTGTTTCCACCACCAAGCCAGTTTCGGTACGCTGACCTTGACGGATCAAGTATTGATGCACAGCACTGGTTGCTAACAGCGATGGAATCGCAATATGGTCAGCGTCCAAGTCATGATCGGATAGTACGATGATATTATAAGCATCGCGCACCGCTTGAGAGGCAGCCTCGCACAAGCGATTCAACGCCGTTGCCATGCCAGCCTCGCCCAAGTCCGCAGGGTAGCAGCATGATAAACGAATACTGCGGAACGCGCCCTTGGTCACACCTTCAATATGCAAGATTTTTTGCATATCGCTATTGCTCAAAATCGGCTGTGCCGCTTCAAGACGCAAATGCTTGTCGTCACCACTCCCCAAAAGATTCGGGCGCGGTCCAATAATGGTGGTAAGACTCATCACCATTTCTTCACGAATCGGGTCAATCGGTGGATTGGTTACCTGCGCAAACAGTTGACGGAAATAATTAAACAGTGGTTTAGAACGATTCGACAACACCGCCAAAGGCGAATCATTGCCCATAGAACCCGTGCCTTCCTGCCCTGATGTTGCCATCGGTGTCATCAAGAATTTAAGGTCTTCCTGCGAATAACCAAATGCCTGTTGACGATTTAATAAGGTCTCATGGTCGGGCGTCATCGGTTCGACTTCCATCGGCAAATCGCCCAAACGCATCTGCGTTTCTGCCAGCACCGCTTGGTAATCACGCATCTCTTCTAAATGATGCTTAACTTCATCACCATCAATAATGCGACCCTCTTCCAAATCAATCAGGAACATACGACCTGGCTGCAAACGCCATTTACGTACAATGTCCGCCTCGGGAATATCCAAAACGCCCATTTCCGATGCCATGACCACCAAGCCATCCTTGGTTTGCAAGTAACGCGCTGGACGCAAACCATTGCGATCCAAAGTCGCGCCAATTTGACGACCATCAGTAAAAGCAACGGCAGCAGGACCATCCCATGGTTCCATCAACGCCGCATGGTATTCATAAAACGCTTTACGCTTGGCACTCATTTGCTGATTACCAGCCCATGCTTCAGGGATCATCAACATCGCAGCATGCGCCAAGGAATAACCGCCGAGGGTTAAAAGCTCCAAAGCATTATCAAAACAAGCGGTATCTGATTGCCCTTCATCAATAATCGGCCACAAGCGTTTAAGGTCATCACCAAAAAGCTCAGAACTCATCGACTGACGGCGAGCATTCATCCAGTTGATGTTACCACGTACGGTGTTAATTTCACCATTATGCGCCATCATACGGAAAGGATGCGCCAACTCCCAAGAAGGGAAGGTATTGGTAGAAAAACGCTGATGCACCAAAGCCAAAGCCGTTGCCATGCGTTCGTCAGCCAAATCGGTAAAATACGCCCCTACCTGATGAGAGAGGAACATACCCTTATAAACCAAGGTACGACTGGACAGCGAGCAAATATAAAAACCTGCTGGATCATCGTGTTTTTGATCAAAAATATCATGACTGGTCAGTTTACGGATCACAAATAATTTGCGTTCAAAGGCATCCTGATCGGCGCAATGTTCGCCACGACCAATAAACACCTGACGCACGACAGGTTCACATGCCAACACACTGTCAGGAAGATCAGCCCCTGCACTATCAACAGGAACATCACGCCAGCCCAGCAGTTGCAGGTTTTGATCCCGTACGTGACGTTCCAAAATCGCTTCGCACTGTGCGCGGTATTCAGCGTTTTGCGGCAAAAAGCACATGCCTACCGCATAATCACCCGCTGTTGGCAGGTTGATGCCCACCTCTGGTGCAACCGCTTGGAAGAAAGCATCTGGCACTTGAATAAGTATGCCAGCACCATCACCTTCGCGAGGGTCTGCACCTGCAGCACCGCGATGCGTTAAACGCAGTAAAATCTCCAGCCCCTGCTGCAAAATCGAATGGCTTTTTTGATTCTTGATATGAGCAACAAAGCCGACACCACAAGCATCATGTTCATGACGCGGATCATAAAGACCCTGTTTGCCGGGCATGCCATTAGTATGCTGATCGCGCTTTGAATCAGGCGTGGATATTTGACGCATGAATAACCCCATAGATGTACACTTCTAACCACACCATCACCCGTGCAGTCAGGACGAATAGAACTTAAGCTGAGATCCACAAATGCTGTCGCCCCTTGCTGGCTCTTTGCCTGCAATGAACACGACGATGTATAAATTTCAGCTTATTAAAAAGGCAAGCTACATAAGCAGCAACGCAGAAAGCACATCCCTGCGGCAGTAGAGCCTCCCCCAAAAGGTCGCGCAAGCTAACAGCATACATATAGGATGTCATGCCACCCAAGGCATTTCCCTAGGGCAATCGCATTAACGAACATAGCTTTATGCTATTCCGTGCGATGGAACATCGTCGCGAAGGGCGTCAAAATGACACCCCCACTCATTGCAAGACTCACAAACACCGTCTGTTTAGAGCGAGACAAAAAGGGACGGCAACGATGAAAGGTAGTGCAAGCGCACCCTCCCCTTAAACGCTAACCCTCTTCCATTTATACACGTCGAGTCTGGAAAGCTGTTGACATACAGGTCAACGTTTTATAATCTCAAAAACAGTGCAATGCTTGAGGTTATCCATGCGAATTAAAGATACATACATCAGCCCCTTTACTGATTTTGGTTTCAAAAAGCTTTTTGGTACAGAAGTGAACAAGGATCTGTTGATCGACTTCCTCAACGAGCTTCTTTCAAAGTCTGGCGAAACCGTTGTCGATTTAACCTATCTATCCACAGAACAACTGGGCAGAGGCAGCGAGGAACGCAAAGCTATTTACGATATTTATTGTAAAAATGAGAAAGGCGAGCATTTTATTGTCGAAATGCAAAAGGCAAAGCAGAAGTATTTTAAAGATCGCAGCATCTATTACTCCAGCTTCCCTATACAAAGTCAGGCAGAAAAAGGCGATTGGAACTTTGAGCTAAAAGCCATCTACACCGTTGGTATTCTCGATTTTGTATTTAAACACGACGAAAAAGATGATGATGCTTATTACCACAAAGTAAAGTTAATGAACACCAAAACCAGCGAAGTTTTTTACGATAAGCTGACATACGTGTATTTGGAGTTACCCAAGTTCAACAAAGCAGAAGAAGAATTAGAAACACACTTTGAAAAGTGGCTTTTTATACTAAAAAACCTTGGTGATTTAACCAGTCGCCCGCAAAAATTGCAGGAACGTATTTTCAAAAAGGTTTTTGAACAAGCTGAGATAGCCAACTACAGTGACAACGAATACGCAGAATACGAAGAAAGCCTCAAGACATACCGAGCCCTGAAAAACTCCATCGACTCCTCTTTCGAGGAAGGTAAAATCGAGGGTAAAGCAGAAGGCATAATTGAAGGAAAAATCGAAACTGCCACTGCAATGAAAAGAAAGGGCTACGTGGCATCTGATATTGCTGAAATAACAGGCATTCCGGCAGAAGAAATCGAAAAACTGTAGCTCACTTCAACGCTCATGGTAAATATTGGGTGCGTGGCTCGCCATATTCAGGTCTACATTGACTTTTGGATATTCTCTGATGGATTTACCCAGCAAATCAATCAGGCAATTCGTTAGCTTACAACCCTCTACTTAAGTAGCTACACAAACATTTTAACATTTCTAACCCGCCTATTTACGCGATCTTCTGCATTAAAAAAGCTTACATAAGCAAGCACCGAAAGTGCGCGATAAACATCAAAATAATTCCGCACACCTACTTACTTTGTCTAGCCAGATGCTCATGCATCACACCCTCGAACTCTTCGCCCAAATTCAGCCAATACCTTGTGCCTTTATGGCTACCAGTGCGAATGAGTGCGCCCATATCCATCAGTGCAGCAAGATCGCGACTGGCTGTGCGACTGATAGTACCGCTTATTTTACAATATTTCTCCGCTGACAGCCCGCCACGAAAACCTTCAACACCTTCAGCAAACATTCTAATCAACACCTTGTATTGTCGCTCATTCAAACGATCACGGATTTGATCAAGCAACCGAGTCTTAGCGACGATAAAATGAACCAAGCGTTGTGAATACGTAGTTGCATCAAGCACGGTTCGTGCAAAGTAAAGTGACCATGCTTCAATATTCAGCGTGCGCTGGCTTCGTTCAAGCTGGCTGTAGTATTCTGGGCGATTGCGTTCAATAGCGCGGGAAAGCGCAAAAAGCCTAGGCTTTTCGAACGACTGAGCCAGTGCTTTTTCACTTAATGCACGCCCGATTCGGCCATTGCCATCTTCAAATGGATGAATAGAAAGAAAGTAAATGTGAGCCAATCCAGCGCGAGCCAGTGCAGGCAATGGTCTTTCTCCATTCGGGGCACTCTCGTTATACCAGCGGATAAACCCTTCCATCTCTGCCAGAACTTGCGTAGATGGCAGAGCTTCAAAATGAATATTTTCGTTGCCGATGTAACCAGAAACCACGCGCATTGGCTCAGGGCTGGTGCGATATTTGCCGATATCGCATACCTGGTGGCGACTGCCGATCATCAGGCGCGCATGCCATGAATAGAGCATCTCATGATCCAGTGATTGATCGAAGTGTTGATAATCGAGGACACGCCAGCCAATCTAGCCGATTCAATCAAAAATTGTTGCTCAAGCTCCAACAATTGAAGTGGATCATATTCGAACTTAGGTCATTCGCCATGCTGCCAATTCCATGTATACATGGTGGAAGTATCGTCGCAATGTCCGATAAAGCAATATATATAGGACATAATTTAGCCAAATTATGTCCTATATATGATATTAACCACCATTGCCATCTTGGGCTTGCCATGTGATGTCTACACTGACTGCTGGCTGTTCTGCATCTTGATTGACATGCATGGCATTGATAATCACCCGACTACCTCGTGGCACTTGCTGGTCAAACAGCGCGGTTGCTAGTGGGTTAATCAATGCCGAATCCACAATGTTACGAATGCCACGTCCGCCGAACTCTAAGTTTTCACGCGCCAATGCCACCAATTGTTGATGAATCGATTTACGCAGTTGCAGTTGAATATCTTGCTGCTCTTTCAAGCTGCGTAATAATTGGTGCAACAAATGACTGACAATCGCTTCGTCCACGGGCGGACGAATAAAATCAAACACCACAAAATTTTCACCGAAGCGATTAAGAATCTCAGGCCTGCCCAATATCTGATTAAAATGTTCGCGTATCGCCTGCAACATAATATGCTGAACCTGTTCATAAGAACTGTCAGAGGACACCAACTGCGGGCGCACCCCATTGCTATCAGGCGCACCGTAAATGCCTAAATTACTGGTGAAAATAATGATGCATTCGGAGAAATAAACGGTCTCCCCTTTGCCATCGGTGAGTCGCCCATCATCAAGGATCTGTAAAAACTTATCAAAAATATTGGCGTGTGCTTTTTCTATTTCATCAAACAGCAACACCGAAAAAGGCTGCTGCTTAATGGCATTGGTCAACTCACCACCTTCTTCAAAACCAACGTAACCAGGTGGTGCACCCATCAGCTTCTGGTCGGCATGTTGAGCGGAATACTCACTCATATCGAAGCGGATCAGGCGTTCTTCCTGACCGAACAGCAGCTCCGCCAAACCTTTTGCCATCTCCGTTTTACCCACACCTGTAGGTCCTGCAAAAAAGAGCACGCCGCGTGGACGTTGGCTGTGACTGCCTGCTGCCAGCCCCAGTTTTGCTCGTTTGGTAATCTCCAAAGCGCGCAACACCGCAGGCTCTTGCCCTTTGATGCGATTACGCAACAAACTTCCTGCTTGCTGTAACCGCTGATGATCGAGTTTATCCCAATCACTTTCGGTAATGCCATATTTAAACCGCTCGCAGAGCAAGCGAATATGGTTGAGATCAATCTTATCACGTTGCGATAAGCCCACCAAACTCAGCATTTCATAATAACTAAAACCATCTGTCAGATCACTGAACTGATTGATTTGTTCGTTAGTCGGCTCTTGCGCCTCTCCTTGACGGTAAAACGTTGCATAATTACTGCGGACAAAACGACGGCGATCCGTCATATCAGGGTGTTCTAAGTAAATCGAGCGCGAACGTGGATTATTCAGGTACAGAAACGCAGGAAGATCATTAATCTTCTCACACACCAAAATCAAGATGTTATTCCACCGCCCCTTTTCTGTCAGCACCTCTTGCGCATCCAAGGACGCTTTGAGGATGCGCGTGAACAAGTCGTGTTCCTGCTGACTCAAACGGTCGGGGGCAATACTCATCTGTGAAGCGAAATGATAGACGAAGGCACAAGGAGTTTGACGATTGCTCAAAGCTGTAGCGATTTGTTGCGTCACTGGTGCGGCATTCACCAAACCCGCGCCCGCACGCTGCGACGGCAGCCGCTCGCCACTTAACGCAACAAAGGTCTTTTCCATGCTTTCATCAGCAAAACTCAACCCCTCCACAGGGTTGAACTGCCCCACCACGGCATACCCCATACCTGTCAACAAACGGGAGAAAAAGCGATCCATGCGGTCTTCCACCCAATAACGGTGTCCACTATCATTTTCAATTTGGCAGGATGCTAAATCCAGCACATTGCCATGCACCAGCAACAAGCTTTTGAGGTGAATAAAGCGGTCAAGCTCACGAATCCAGCGCGGCGTATCACCATTGATAAGAATCATGAATGATAACGTGCTTTAGGAGCATCCATACGTGCGCGTTCATCATGTTCCCACGAGCCGGCATCATCCACCACCACAATGGGAATCGACTCCTGCGGAATTTCACGTTCAAGATCAACATGGTACTGAAAACCATCCATCACCAATTGACGAATCAATTGTTTAAGGTCTTTGCACCAGCGTTTTTCCTGTTCGCGCATCACTTTGATTTCATAATCATCCATTTCGCTGTCATTCGCTGACCGTTCATGCTGGAACTGGAAGCCAATACGCAAATCATCCTTCAAGGCGACGGCCACACGGTCACCACCAGGAATACGCCAATAACTGCGACCATTGTCATCATCTTCCAACCATTGGTAATCCATGCGCTCGAGATGATGACGCATGCGTTCTTCCGCTGCTTCATGCGCCGCCTTCATCGTCACGTATTGATCGACCTGTGTTTTTAATTCGGCAGCCTTTTCCTCTAACAAATCAATGCTTTTACCCCGCTCATCAATCGCCTGCAAACTGTATTCCAACAGCTCCTGCATGCTTGCAAACTCCCGTTCCAAAGCAGAATCAGCAGCTAGGTATTTATACGTCACCACGGTATCCAACAAGGTTTTGGTGCGCTGTAATACGTCGTGTTGATACGCTTCTTGCTCATCTTGACGTTGTAACTGTAGCTGAATGGTCTGTTGCAGCATTGCTTGAAAGCTTTCAATACTTTCAACCAGCACGGGTTCATCTTGCGCTTGCATCTCAGCCAGACGCGACTGCAAACGTGGGAATGGCGATCCTTCTGCCTCCAACAACGGCGCAGGAACCTTGCCCAACAATCCCTGCAACTCAGCAAAAGCGGCGCGTTGTTGTGCGTAACCATCAAAGTAGCCATCACTTGCAGCAGCACGGGATTGGCTGGCTACTTGCCGCTCTTGCACATTAAACACCGCCAACCGCTGTAAAATCTCTTGTTGCTCCGCATGTTCCTGCTGGCGAACCGAAGCGTAGGCTTCAAAGGCACGCAAACTGGCATTCCGTTGCTCCTCAGCCTGCCGTTTCTCTACTGCCATGCGTTCAAACTCTGCGCGTCGTTCTGCCACAATGCGCGCAGCAACCGAGCCCACAGCGACCACGGCAGCTACACCAGCTACCGCTGCAAGACCCACTGGCGACGATACTGCCACGGTAACAACTACAGCTTCTCCACTCATCATGCACCTCCTAAGATACGATCCACATCGCCGACCAGCGATTTCACAGCTTGCAACGAAGCATCCAAACCGCGCTGCTCCTCTGCATTCAAATCCAATTCAATCACGGCTTCCATACCGCCGCCACCCAATTTGCACGGTACACCCATAAAATAACCATTGATACCATATTCACCCTCAAGGTGGGCAGCGCACGGCAAGATACGGTTCTGGTCTTTCAAAATCGCTTCCAGCATCGCCACTACCGCTGCGCCTGGGGCATAATAAGCTGAGCCAGTTTTGAGTAACTGCACAATCTCTGCCCCGCCTGCTGCTGTGCGTTGGCAGATAGCCTGAATATCATCCGCGCTCATCAGCTCTGCCAGCGGAATCCCCGCCACTGTCGCATAGCGCGTCAATGGCACCATCGTGTCACCATGGCCACCAAGTACAAATGCCGACACTTCGTTTATCGACACATCCAATGCTGAGGCAATAAAACTACGCATACGCGCCGAATCCAACACTCCAGCCATACCAATAATACGCGAACGTGGGAAGCCCGACACCTGTTGCGCCGTGTAAACCATGGCATCCAGCGGATTCGTAACCAAGATAAGAATGCAATCGGGCGAAAACTCGACAATCTGGCGTGTTACATCGCGAATAATGTTAACATTGGTATTCAACAAATCATCGCGACTCATACCAGGTTTGCGCGCAATACCAGCGGTAATCACCACCACATCGGAATTCGCCGTATCAGCATACAGCTGCGTACCTGTAATATTGACGTTGTAACCCTGAATCGGTGCCGCTTCAAACATATCCAACGCCTTGCCTTGCGGCACACCTAGCACCACATCAAGCAGCACAATATCGCCCAGCTCTTTTTGCGCAGCCAAAAAGGCGGCCGTCGCCCCGACATTGCCTGAACCTACAATGGTAACTTTCTTCCGTTGGAAATAGCGATTATCACCGCGTGTCATACCAGACCAGCGCATAGCAGCCTCCTTGCATTTTCGGCAATGCTGTTTATCGTATTACCGATGAATATCATTCACGACGCATTGCCAGCAAGTGTGCTAAAACTTTGCCACCATATCAAGTGCCACGGCGGCCAAGCTTGGCTGGTTGGTGGCGCGTTGCGTGACGCTTTGTTGGGACGTGTGATTCATGATATTGATTTAGAAGTGTTTGGACTGGCGTTCCCTGCCCTGCATGCTGCTTTATTGCCACTGGGGCGTTGTGATTGTGTCGGTCGTCAATTTGGGGTGATAAAATTACACTATCATGGTCGCTGCATCGACATCGCACTACCACGACGCGAAGTCAAAATAGCCAGCGGTCATCGCGGCTTCAGCGTCGAGCCTGACCCCCAACTAACGCCCGAGCAGGCCGTGCTACGCCGCGACTTCACCATCAATGCCATGATGTACGAACCGTTAAACAACACCTTCCTTGATCTCCATCATGGTCGTGATGATTTAAAAGCTGGCTGCTTACGCCATGTTTCTCAGGCGTTTATAGAAGACCCTTTGCGTCCGTTACGCGCCATGCAATTCGCCGCCCGCTACCGTATGCAGCTACACCCAAGCACCGCCGCGCTGTGTCTCTGTATGGTCGATGAAGCAACAAGCCTACCCCGTGAGCGTATATGGCAAGAATGGCGCAAATGGTCACTGGCAGACACACCCGCTCATGGGCTACAAGCACTGCACGACAGTGGTTGGCTCAAGCATTATCCTCAATTACAAGCCATGCAAGGCTGCTCCCAAGAACCTCGCTGGCATCCCGAAGGTGATGTCTGGCGACACACATGCTTGGTCGTCGATCAAATGGCAAGCATCGCCCAGCAACGCAATTTGAATGCAGAACAACGCTCCATGCTCTGTTTTGCAGCCCTGCTGCATGATGTTGCCAAGCCATTAACCAGCTTTGTTGATGACCAAGGGGGTATTCGTTCACCTGGTCATGCCCAAGCAGCCGAACCCTTGCTGCCTCACTTCTTTGACAGCATCGGCGCGCCTTCACGTTTGTTGCGACCTGTATGGCATCTAATCAACGACCATTTAACCCACTTGCATGCCGAGCCAACAGATCGCGCTATTCGTCGTTTAAGTGCGAGGCTTAACCCTGCATCGTTACAGCAATGGGAAATGCTGGTGCAAGCCGATGCTTCAGGTCGCTCACCGCAACCACCATCCCGCCCTGCCCTACCGTGGCTAAAGCAGGCACAAGCAATGAATATTGCAGATACCCAACCGACACCGTGGGTTACAGGGGCGATGCTGATGGCATTAGGCGTGCAACCTGGTCCTGCAATGGGGCAGTTGATTCGCCAAGCTTATGAGGCGCAACTTGATGGTGAATTTGAGTCAGCCGAAGAGGCGAAAAAATGGTGCCAACGTCAAGGTCAAATATAACAAGCACTGGACAAAAAAAGGATCAACACGCTATTTTGCTGCGATCATCATGCCAACGAGGAGTTTTTTTATGCCTATTTTTGAATACCAATGTCGTGCCTGCGAACAACGTTTTGAAACACTGGTACGTCACGGCGAACAAGTACAATGCCCCACCTGCCATAGTGAGCAGTTAGAGAAGCTATTATCAGCCCCCTCCATTGGCTCAGGATTACCAGACACCCCCTGCGGTAATGCACCTTCACCCATGTGCGGCGGTGGTGGTTGCGGAAATTGCTAGAGCATCATTGCCGTGCCTGCTATGGCAGCATTCACAGCAAAGCCAAGCTATGCCCCCATTGCGGTACAGAGCAACAAACTTCACCGTGGTTGTCACTCGCTAATGTACTCAAATGGGTGGCAGCAAGCACCGCCGTAATTTCCTTGCTGCTAACGTTGAACAAGGTTAATGGCTTGCTTGACGAGCAACAGCAGCGACAACATGCCGTAGCGGCTTACATTGCCGCAGGCAAGTTGGAGCTTCGTCACCACGATTATCGCGGTGCATGGCAACATTATCAACAAGCATTACAGCTAGCCCCTGGCCATGAAGCAGCCAATCAAGCACGCTTACAACTGGCAATGCAATGGTTACGCCACCTTTCCATTCGACAAGGCGAGACCTTTGAGTCCCTCATTGCCCCCATCATTCCAGCACTGTACGAAGGTATCGGCGATGCTAAAGGTGCTGAACAAGCAACAATTTTGGCTCATATTGGCTGGGCGCATTACTTACGATTTCGAGAAAACCGCATCGCCAATCCCCAACAAGTGAACGCCCTTTTTGAATCGGCCCTGCAACAAGACGCGGACAACCCGTGGGCGCATGTCATGTTTGGTTTTTGGCAGCTTTACCATGGCGAGGCATTAACAACAGCCCTTCACCACATCGAACAAGCCGAAACAACGCAAGAAGACCGCCAAGAAGTACTCAATTTAGCACTCGCTGCACTGCTGCAAGAGCAAGACGTCCGCGCCAAACAAATGGCATTGCGTATTGCTCATCATATAGCGCAACAGTTTCAACAACAATGGCAAGGCAAAACAGCACGGCGTATCGCACGTTTATACACATCCACCGTATGGTATGCTGAAGCCTTCCAAGAACTCACCCACACTATGCCAGCAACGCAACATCTAGATTTATGGCAATCCTTGAACCTGCCTACAAAAGGTGAAAACGCGCTGGTGTTACTACGACTGAGGCAACAAAACGATCAACCCAAACAAGCCCAAGCGATCATCCAAGCAATGAAGCAACAGCAGCCGCCCTATAACTCACGCATCATGGATACCCTAAACACCATTGAAGCATCTATGAAGTAGTAGGTTCACCAATCAGGCGCGTTTCACCTCAAACCCGACGATATTGCGCTGCTCGCTGTTAAAACTTACACCAACCAGCCACACCTCGCCTTCGCCTGCGTATTTTTCGGCATAGCCTTTGGCCTCGATTTGCGCCATGGCACTGCTGTCGCCTTCCATTTCCACCACCTTGAATTCGATGATGAACACCCGCTTGCCGAGTTTCACTGTCATGTCGATACGCCCTTTGCTGGTGGCATCTTCGGCGATGACTTCCAAGCCAAGGGCGAGGAAGTAGCAATAAACGATGGAGCAATAATAGCCTTCATAATGCGCTAACTGGTTGTTGCGGTACCAATCATGCGGAATGGAGGCGAAGAAGGCGTGGAAGATGTCGCGCAGTTCTTCGGGGTTGCCAGATTCCATGCAGCGATAAAGACGTATGCGTCCGATGCGGCTGGCGGCATCCGAATGGCTGAGCTGGTCAAGCAAGCTGATATGGAAGCTTTGCCTTACCTCACGGTTCGGCCAGCCAAGCTGATAATAGGTTGTGTCACAAATATCTTGCTTGCCTGTGATGGTTAAATAGCCCGTTTGAAACATCAGGCTTTCCAAAGGAATGTAGTTCACATCAAAGGTACTTAACAAGGATTCATCAGCCTGCAAGCCCACAAGGTCGGGCGCAGATGCGCCGCGTTGTTGTAACAAACGAATGAGAAAGGATGGACTACCCGTTTCAAACCAAAAACTGCGGAACGCGCGCTCTTTTAAGTACAGCAGTACATCGAAAGGATTATACACTGGTTCGCCATCGAAGTTATAGCCATTATACCAATGGCGAAGTTGCTGCATATCCACGCCATCCAGCCAATCGGCAAACGTATGGCGCAACTCCGCGTCGGTGTAACCACACAAACTGGCGTAACGTGGCGTGAGGGTAATATCTTCTAGGTTGTTCAGGCCGCTGAACAACGACACCTTGGAGAATTTACTCACCCCCGTCAGCAGCACAAAACGAATGTGGGGATCAGAATCCTTAATCACAGCATAAAAGCCTTTCAAGGCATCGCGCACGGCAATCGCCAAATCGTCGCGACCTGCCACCAGATTATCCAGAATCGGCTTGTCGTATTCGTCAATCAGCAAGACGACGGGCTGATTGAATTTTTCGCGCAAGGCGAGAATAAGATCCAAAAAACGCCCGGGAATATCCTGTTCCTGATTCTCCATTAAACCATGCAGCTCTTCGTTGACCCGCAGAATATGACGCAATCGACTATCCAGAGCCTCGCGACTATCCACCGTGCCGCTGCCAAAGCTGATATGAATGACTGGGAAGGATTGCGACCAATCCCAGTGCGGTTCAATCGCCAATCCTTCAAACAATTCGCGTTCACCACGAAACAACGATGCCAAGGTGCTAACCAACAACGATTTGCCAAAACGACGCGGACGAGAGAGGAAATAATACTTTCCGCTGGTGACCATATGCTCGATTAAGTTCGTTTTATCAGCGTAGCAATAACCTTGCTCGATCATCTCCGAAAAGGTTTGAATGCCGATAGGTAGCTTTTTACGCATGCTTCACCTCAAACCCGACGATATTGCGCTGCTCGCTGTTAAAACTTACACCAACCAGCCACACCTCGCCTTCGCCTGCGTATTTCTCGGCATAGCCTTTGGCTTCGATTTGCGCCATGGCACTGCTGTCACCTTCCATCTCCACCACCTTAAATTCGATGATGAACACCCGCTTGCCGAGCTTCACTGTCATATCAATGCGCCCTTTGCTGGTCGCATCTTCGGCGATGACTTCCAGACCCAGAGCGAGGAAGTAGCAATAGACGATGGAGCAATAATAGCCTTCATAATGCGCCAACTGGTTATTGCGGTACCAGTCATGCGGAATGGAGGCAAAGAAGGCGTGGAAGATGTCGCGCAGTTCTTCGGGGTTACCAGATTCCAGCACATCATAAAGCCGATCAAAGTTGCGCTCTTGCGCTGAACCATTGTGATTCAACCAGCGCAGCAGCGAATCGTGGAAGCTGGTACGCACCTCAAAATTCGGAAAATCCAATTCGTAGGCAATCAGTGCGCCACGGTTATGGCGTTGTTTGATGGTCAAATATCCTGTTTGAAACAGCAACGCTTCTGGCTCAATGCTTTGTACATCGAAGCTGGAAAGCAAGGCAGAGCTGGCGCGAACCTGCCGCAAATCGGGAGCGGAGATCTTGCGATCCTGCAACACGCGCAACAAAAACGATGGATTCCCCGTTTCAAACCAGAAGCTGCGAAATTCGCGCAAATCAAGGTACAGCAACACATCAAAGGGATTATACACAGACTCGCCGTCAAAATTGTAACCATTGTACCAGTGGCGAAGCTGCTGCATATCCACGCCATCCAGCCAATCGGCGAAGACGTGGCGTAACTCCGCATCGGTGTAACCGCATAAGCTGGCATAGCGGGAATCGATGGTGATGTCTTGCAGGTTATTCAAGCCGCTGAACAGCGATACCTTGGAGAATTTACTCACCCCTGTGAGCAGTACAAAACGAATATGGGGATCAGAATCCTTAATGACAGCATAAAAGCCTTTCAAAGCATCGCGCACGGCACTCGCTACGTCGTCGCGACCTGCCACCAGATTATCCAGAATCGGCTTGTCGTATTCATCAATCAGCAAGACCACGGGCTGATTGAACTTTTCATGAGCGCGTGTAATCAAATCGGCAAAACGTCCAGGAATGCCTTCACTCAGCGGCGGAAGTTCAAATGCGCGTTCATTCTTGGCAAGAATATCGCGCAATCGACTATCCAACGCTTCGCGGCTATCCATCGTACCGCTGCCGAAGCTAATGTGAATCACAGGGAAAGATTGCGACCAATCCCAGTTCGATTCAATCGCCAAGCCAGCAAACAAGGAACGTTCACCACGAAACAATGATGCCAGCGTACTAACCAACAACGATTTGCCAAAACGGCGCGGACGGGAGAGGAAATAATACTTTCCGCTGGTGACCATGTGCTCAATCAAATGGGTTTTATCGGCGTAGCAATAGCCTTGCTCGATCATCTCCGAGAACGTTTGAATGCCAATCGGTAGCTTTTTACGCATGGTTGATTCCCCCAAGAACTGCAATCACAAGTTAAAACAGAATCCGCAAGGGTAAAGGGAAAGTGCGGTTGCGTCATGCCTCCAGAGCTTGCAGCGCGGCGCGCAGTATGGTTTGATCTTGATATCCCTCAAAGAAGGCAGTCACACATGCCGCCTGCCTATCAATGGCATTTTCAACCATCTTTTGATGGTGGGTGCATTCTATGATACAAATTCAGGAAACAACATAAACCACAAAAGACACGAAAACACACGAACAATAAGAACCATTACGTTTCGTGTCTTTCGTGGTAAATAAAGCATCTTTCAGCAACTATGAAAATAATGAACGTGTAATCCACACAATCATGTTAACCGTACACAATCTCTTTTTTTACTTGTTCTGCTACGTTTTCACCGCATAACTTGGCGATCAAACGTAGTGCAAAAGGAATGGCCGTACCAGGACCACGACTGGTGATAAGGAAGTCATCTTCAACTACCGCATCATCCACATACACCGCAGCAGGTGCGAGTGCTTGCAAATCATCCCCTGTGGAAGGGTAAGAGGTAACACGGTGATCCTCAATAACACCAAATGCTGCCAACGCCAAGGGAGCAGCGCAAATAGCTGCCAATGTTTTGCGCTGTTTACGCAAGCGCAAGGTAATCGTTTTTACACAGGCATGATCGCGTAATAAAAAAGCATTGGGCAAACCACCTGGTAATACAACCATATCCCATACTTCATTCTGCACGTCTTCAATCCCTGCATCGGGCATCATCGTGATGCCTGAACGTCCTGTAACGGCTGCACCATCAAGACTCGCCATACATACACGCACATTGGCGCGCCGCAGCAGGTCAACCACTGCGATCATTTCAACCTCTTCCACACCTTCTGTAAAAGGCAATAAAACATTTTTAGCCATGTTCAAGTTCCTTATTCCCATTCACCACCGAGCGAAGCCCAACGCAAAGCCTGCGTCGAACGTGCTACGCGAGCCAAGACATCATCATTACCATCACCATGTTGCAACGCAATAAACTGCGCCTGAATCACATCTGCTGTCACAGCCTCTTTACTGTAAGGCGCACAACCCAAATCGGCCAAAACGGGCGCAGTCACCGTATCATCTTGTTGTAATAACAGGCGTTTTTGACGGTCGGCATACAGTTCTGGTTCACCCTCTGCGCCCATGAACACCATCGAACGTTGCTGCCCCAAGTATTGGTTGGCAGCGACCAAACGTTCGACATAAGGCGTGTGAAACACCCCATTTAACTGCCCAGCGCAATGCAAGGGGTTCAACAAGCGCGCCACACTATTGGCAAAAGTACGCACCCCCAAACGTGAGCGCAAACCATAAATCGTCATCAATGGCGGGCAGAGATCGGTCAAATCACAATAGACGATATGTTGATCCGCGACCACCTGTGCCGCTTCTGCCAATGAACTAGCCCGTTGCACACCAACAGCTTGCAAACATTGCCAAGCACTGCTGCGCTCGGCAATGTGCTCAACGCCATGCACCACGATAGGCACACCTTGACGCGCTAACTGCACCGCTGCCAACAAATGCGCTGGCACGCTACGCCGTTTGCCAGCATAACAAGGCAGATCAACCCAACCATCACGTTGGGATTGCTGGTGATAACCATCGATATAGTCCCGCGCAGCCAGTACAAAACCTGCCAATTCTTCAGCCGTTTCGCCCTTCATGCGCTCGGCAATAAGGAACGCACCCAATTGCATGGGGTCAGCATCGGCAGCCAAAAGACTACGCCACACGGTGCGCGCTTCGTCCAACGACAAATCTTGCGCACCGTGCTTACCACGCGCTACGCGGGCAATCAGCGAAGCTGTCACGCTTCCTACTCCTGCAGAAACAACCCGTACGTTTTAGCGTCCATCAACTCTTGATGTTCATCGCCTACGCTTTTAATACGAACGATCCAACCCTTACCATAAGGTGATTCGTTAATTTGCTCAGGTGCATCTTCTAAATCACTGTTCACCGCGATAATTTCACCCGACACAGGCGCGTACACATCGGATACTGCCTTGCTTGATTCGATCACAGCAAACGCTTCGCCTGCTGCTACCGTGCGACCTACTTCTGGCAGTTCAACAAACACCACATCGCCAATGGCTTCTTGCGCATGATCGGTAACACCAAACTCCGCTTCATCGCCATCGATGCGAACCCACTCATGGTCTTTGGTGTATTTAAGGTTTTCTGGAATAGACATATATACTTCCTTTATTTATCAACTAATTACGACGTACGCGACTACGTACGAATGGTAGCGTGGTACGTTCCGCAGCAATCGCTTTACCGCGAATTTCAATAGCAAAATCATTCACCGTTGCGTCTTCTGGACGCACATACGCCAAAGCTACACCGCAACCCGCCAGTGGTGAATGCTGACCTGTTGTTACTTCGCCTGCCACTTCACCATTGACCAGCACAGGGTAATGCTCACGAGGAATCCCGCGTTCGGTAAGCTTCAACGCTACCAAATGACGCTGCGCCCCTGCTTGCTGGCGTGCTACCACCGCATCACGCCCCAAAAAGTCACCTTTATCAAGCTTGGTAATCCACATCAAACGTGCTTCCACAGGGGTCAATTGATCGTTAATTTCATGACCATAAAGGGCATAACCCATTTCACTGCGCAACATATCCCGTGCGGCTAGACCAATCGGCTCTGCGCCTGCTGCTGTTAAAGCGGACCATACAGCAACGGCAGCACGATTAGGTAGGTAGAGTTCAAAACCATCTTCGCCTGTGTAGCCTGTACGTGAAATAATGGCGTCACAGCTCACATCACCTGCTGTTACACGACACTCGGCAAAATGGTAATAAGCAATGCTATCGAGTTCTACATCACACAAAGGCTGCAACTGCTGTTGCGCAGCTTCACCCTGCAATGCCAACAAGGTCGTGTCGTCAGACTCATCGTCCACAGTAACAGAAAAATCTGCTGCCAAAGCCTGCAAATGCGCCACGTCTTTATGACGATTCGCTGCATTGATGCACAAATAGTAATGATGATCGTCGATGCGGTAGGTGGTAATATCGTCAATAAACGTGCCCTGCTCATTCAACAAAGCAGAATAATGCACCTGACCATCGACCAAAGCGGCAACATTATTGGTGGTGGCGTATTGCAAAAACGCCAAGGCATCGTCGCCCTGTACACGTACCTGACCCATATGGGAAATATCAAACAAACCAGCACCATCGCCCCGCACGCAATGGTATTCTTTCAAGGCACCGTTACGGTATTGCACAGGCATGCAAAAACCAGCAAAGGGAACCATCTTCCCACCTGCTGCCACATGTGCCTCGTATAACGGCGTTTTCGCCAAATCACTCATAATGTTCCTCATTGCCAACTGGCGCGCCAGTGACCAACAAATTCCCGCATATTCCATTGCACATGCAGATCGAAGGTGCAGGGGTTGCAGGCATCATAAAAATTCCACACCCCTTGGCAATGGTTGCGCGTTTACATCATGAACGAAGACGAGATAAAAAGTAGTAACAAAAGCCCAAACCAGCAACCAGTGCTGCCAATGCCATCACCTGCATCGCCTCAATTTGGTTAAATTCCAGCACAATAATTTTACGCGCCACCGCCATCAGTGCCGTTGCTACAACAAGGCGCACTGCAATCATGTGTTTTCTAACATAAAGCGATATATTGATAAAAATATCAATCGCAATCAGCACCGCAAGGAAAGAACTAATCGTCGAGGTAAGTCCGCCCACAGTCATGAGCTTAGCAGGTGATTCTTTTGCTATGAGGTACAATTCTGTCGCCACCTCTGCCACACCGCACATCACCACAAAAGCCATCAGCGTAGCAAGTAATAACACTGCATAATGCACTGCCTTATTAAGATACCCAAGCAGCGACTTTTCAGTTTGCTGCAAGGCGGCATCTTCGTTCGATAATTCACTAACATATTGCTGTTTTACATGCTTCATCAACTCAGCGACAAAGACTTTATTCGCAAATGGATTGTCACTGTTTTCATCATCATCAAATTGGTAGTTATAACCCTCAATTTCATGCAACTCATCGCGACTAAGCGATTTAAACCCCATACTCCAATCGCGGAACTGGCGTTCTTGAATAACGTCCCTTTCAATCAGTTGAACATTTTTATGGCGCGGGTCATCTTTAATCTTGTTATACGTTGCATCAATGGCTGCTTCTGGTCCTTCAAGTACCTGCATGAAGCTTCCATCGCTGTATATCAACTGACCAGTAATGGATTTCTCTGTATTGCTGGACCTGCATTTAGCGAGCAAGTGCAACAGATCATCTTCGCTAAATGGCTTCGTCGCAACACTGATGTAAACGATACGAATCAGATTATTCATGGGATGCTCCTAATGCTCCGCCAGCGACTCAGCGGCAAAATCAAACAATGCAGGTGGGTAAGGTTCAAGTAAGTACTGACTACCAAGGTAATCATGGTCAAAACGTAGGACATAAGACTTAAGTAACTGCAACAACGTTGCCAGTGTTGCATGGTCATATCGGTAAGCTTCCACAGCCTCAATAAACAACGCTTTTTCCGCCGACGGTAAGCCCTCAGAAAGCCAACCAAAGCCGTGGTAGACAGCATTGATGATGTTCTTGGTGGTGGATTCCTGCATCAAGGTACGGTGGAATTGATCTGCATACATGGCGACCATTTCCGCTAATGGTAAACCATCACTATGACTGGCAATGCGCCCACATTGACGCATCATATTTTGATTAAAACACATCAGCAGCAATTTATGCCTAGCGTGAAACGTACTAAGTCCAGCCGCTGAAGGAGCATCGCGTAACACTCGTAAGCGTGCAAAGGCAAAAATACGCATCAAAAAGACTTCTCGCGCATCAAAGTTATTCAGACGCGCCTCATGTTCCATCGCAAGCAACGGGAAGCGTTCGCGCATCGCAGCAGCAAACAGCCCCGACCCTTGATCATACTGAGCATCATCTGCTGTTGAATGATAGATTTTTACATCGCCATAACCACAAGATGGAGAACGACTTTTAAGGATGAAACCATCCATTTCAGGCAATGACTGTGCTTGTTGTTCACCATAGGCATCCATCGACTGCGTGAATTGTTTACCCGTTGCAGGTTGAATCATGATGATTGCTTGACCATCGTTAAGCTGGTCCATATTAACCAGACGAACAGGCAAACGCGGTGTTCCCATACCAATATCTGCCTCAGGACATACAGTAGTCATGGTAACATAGGGCTTCATGCGCTCAATCCATGCATCATGAAGCATTTGCCCATCGTAACGACAGGCTGCAAAGCCCAAGCAGCGACTCACAACGATATGCGGGGGATGATGTTCCATTAGTCATTTCCTTGTTTGGTTTTATAAACGCTCATCATTCACCTTCGTATGAACCGACGAGAAGATTTCCTTCGCTAAACGCGCTTGCACAGCGTGATCGACGATAGGGGCTGGGTAAACATGTTGACCACAAGGCTGCTTTGCCCATTGATGCACCGCCTGATTGGAGCAATCCGCTATTTCAGGAATCCAATGCCTACAATAACGAAGCTCGCCATCAAACCGTTTTTGCTGTAACCAAGGGTTAAAGATACGAAACCAAGGTTGAGCATCACACCCCGTAGAAGCAGCCCATTGCCAATTACCATTGTTAATCGCAGGGTCGTAATCAACCAAATGACGCGCAAACCAAGCCTCGCCCCAACGCCAATCAATATGTAAGTCTTTGACCAGGAAAGAAGCCGTAATCATACGAACACGATTATGCATCGTGCCAGTTTGCTGCAATTGACGCATACCAGCATCAACGATGGGGAAGCCCGTCATGCCATCGCACCACGCTTGAAAATACGTCCTGTTATTTGACCACTTGATGGCATCATATTGACGATGAAACGCCGAACCAAACACATGCGGATAATGAAAAGCCACATGGTAAAAAAAGTCCCGCCAATAAAGTTGCCGCAGCAACGGATGATCTACACCCAAATGATGAATAATCGCGGCATACGCTTCGCGAACAGATAGCGTGCCAAACTTCAAATGCACCGAAAGGTGACTGCTTGCATCCAAGGCTGGAAGATCACGTTCCACGCTATAATTTTGGCAGTGCTGAAGATGGTCAAGCACCTTCATAGCGCCATGATGCCCAGCCAAAAACGTTGTTCCAGGCACGTCGAACTGCTGCAATTGTTGACGATATTTAAGACGTTCTTGCGGCGACACCACGCTGAGGTGTTCAATGTGTCGCAATGCTTGGGGAGCTGCTACGGCACGTTGGGCGCAACATTTAAAAAATGGTGTGAACACTTGGTAGGGTGTGCCCGTTGCCGTTGCGATGTCATGGGGAGGATTCAACAAAGCATCATGGCAGCGGTGTAAGGGAATACCATGTTTATCACAGGCTAAGTTGATTGCGGCATCCCGTTGGATCGAAAAAGGTGTGTAATCAGCGTTCAAATAGAGTGCGTCAAAGCGACCTGATTGCAACATGGCATCCAACACCGCATCCGCTTCCCCCTGTTTGATGATAAGCCCAGAACCAAAACAAGCCAATTCATCGTCAAGCGCGTGTAAACTTTCCAGCATAAAACTCAACCCAGGGCGACTTTGCCAAGGATGCTCATGACACTGCCTAGGATCGAGTATAAAGCAGATGCTTACTTGTGTACTTTGCGCCAGCGCAGCTTGTAATGCCGTATTGTCATGCAAGCGAAGATCACGACGCAAACACAATAGGCTATGGCGATAGGCTGTGTTATTCACATCTTTCATTGCCACTTTGCCATGCGCGCACAACCGCCAGCGCGTCAGCATACGCCAACGGCAACACTTCCCAACCGATAGCAATAAGGCGTTGCTGATATTCAAGGGCAAAGTCACCGCCGATTGCCAGCGGTATGGAGGCGGCACGACGCAATTGCGTTAAAGCCACCATCCAGTCTTCACAGGGTTCAACTTCCTGCCAGACAATACCACCCATGCTACCCTGCTGGTGCAATAGGTCGGCAAATGCCAATGGCGAGGGAGCATGCCCCAGCCATTGCACACCAAGCCCCGATTCCCTACAAAACAATTCAAACATGCGCCCCTGTATAACATCAGGTGAAGACGAGGCTAAGCAAGCACACATCAAGATAGGCGAGCTAGCCTGATCAACCACCACACTTTGGCTACGTTGATGAAGGTACAATGCAATACTTTGCACAAACAGTTCCTTCCAAGCCCAACGACTGCTTGCAGGTGATGCCTGCACAACATTCAAAACGGGACGAATCAAATCAGTCACCAGCGCAGCAAGCGGGTAAAGTTCCCCTGCGCGGCGAAGAACTGCGAGGGTTTGCGCAGCATGCAAACCTTGTAACGCTGCCAACAACTGCTGCTGAAAATCAGGCCAATCAGAAGCATTTAATGCTGCATCATGCGTGCCAAGCAATGCCTGACGAACCTGCCCAACAGGAATACCATGTTCAATCAATCGCAAAATACGCAACACCTGTTGCACATCAGCATCCGAATACAAGCGATGACCTTTGGCTGTCCGCTGTGGTTTAATTAAACCATAACGCCGCTCCCAAGCACGCAAGGTAACGGGTAGCACACCTGTCAACTGAGCAAGATGCCCAATGGAGAATTTTTTGTGATCAGGAAATGTTTCAGGGGAAGTCATCGCCGCACAATAACAAAGCTATACATAAGCTCAACTATACTTATACAATACCTGTACACTATCGCACTATGATGGCTCAAAAGTAAAAAAAATAATTTCATGACAAGCATGTCACTGGAAGTCGAGCCTTAGCAAGCTAGCATAGGGCGAAACATCCAGCTTTAATAAGGTTTCAACATTATGTCCCATGCCGATTACCGCTATTTCAACCGTGAACTCAGTCACTTAGGGTTTCATCGTCGAGTACTAGCAATGGCTGAGGATGACAATGTCCCCTTGCTTGAACGCCTACGCTTTTTATGCATCTCCAGCTCCAACTTGGATGAATTTTTTGAAGTTCGCGTTGCCTCCATTTTGCAAAAAATGGATCTTAATTTGCACGGCAGTCATGCCGATGATATGGATTTGCAATACCTCATCGAGGCTATTCGCATACAAGCCAGAGAGATGCTAACAGCACAATACCATCTGCTACACCACACCCTATTACCGCGCTTGAAAGAGGAAGGCATACGCTTTTATCGCCGCACCCATTGGAACGACAAACAACGCGCATGGCTTGCCGATTATATGCACGAGCAGATTCTGCCTGTCATCAGTCCACTGGGCGTTGATCCTGCGCATCCATTTCCACGCATTGCCAATCGAACCCTTCATTTTATTGTGTCGCTATCTGGACGTGATGCATTTGGTCGCAACCACCATTATGCGATTGTACCTGCACCACGCTCCTTGCCGCGTGTGCTTAAACTACCCGAAGAATATTCCGATGTGGCGCATGGTTTTGTCTTTTTATCATCCATCATGCATGCCTTTGTCGATGAACTATTCCCTGGCATGCAGGTTCACGGCTGCCACCAATTCCGCCTGACACGGGATACCGAGTTATACTTGGATGAAGAGGAAATGGCTGATCTAAAGCTGGAAGTCAAAGGCCGCTTAGAAACCACCCGACGTTTTGGTAGAGCTGTTCGTTTAGAGATCGACGAGGAATGCCCAGAAGAAAGCATTTCCTACCTATTAGAGAAGTTTCAACTCAAAAAAGAGCAGTGTTACCTTTGTAATGGCCCTGTAAACCTACCACGCTTAGATAGCGTCTATGACCAGGTCAAACGCCCAGACCTAAAATTCAAGCCCATGATCCCATCCATGGCAACCGCATTCCACGAGGATGAAAACATCTTCTCCCACTTGCGTAAACAAGATGTACTTTTACACCACCCTTTTGAGTCCTTTGAGCCTGTAATTAAGTTGCTAGAAAGTGCTGCAAACGACCCTAAGGTATTAGCCATTCGTCAAACATTGTACCGCACAGGCGACCACTCCCGCATTGTCGCCGCCTTATGTCGCGCAGCGCGTCATGGTAAGGATGTATCCGCCGTGGTGGAACTGCGGGCGCGCTTTGATGAACAAGATAACATTGAATTATCCGAGCGCATGCAGCGAGCGGGCGTTCATGTGGTGTATGGTGTCGTAGGCTTCAAAACTCACGCTAAAATGATGATGGTCGTGCGCCGCGAACATGGCAAACTGGTACGCTATTGCCACTTAGGAACGGGTAACTACCACGGCATCACGACACGTTTTTACACCGATTTTGGACTACTCACCACCGATGAAACCATTGGTAATGATATGCATCTCTTGTTCCAACAGCTTACAGGGTTGGGCTGTGCAACACGAATGGAAAAAGTAGTGCAAGCCCCCTTTGACCTTCACCCGCTGTTGCTAAAACTGATTGATCGAGAGATTCAAATCGCGCAAAACGGTGCTGGTGCTCGCATCATTATTAAGGTCAACGGACTGCAAGACCCTGAACTGATTGAGGCACTCTACCGCGCTTCACAAGCTGGTGTGCGGGTGGATCTCATTGTACGAGGCGTATGCTGCCTGCGCCCTGGCGTAGAAGGCATGTCAGAAAACATTCGCGTTCGCTCAGTGCTGGGGCGTTTTTTAGAACACACACGCATTTATTACTTTGGCAACCACGGCAAAGCACTGGTTTACGCCTCCAGTGCAGATGGCATGATCCGCAACCTAAAAAACCGTGTAGAAACCGCCTTCCCGATAGAAAACCGCACACTGCGGCAACGGCTAATTCGCGAAGGCTTACGCTATTATTTGAAGGACAATCAAGGGGCGTGGCGTTTACTCGCAGACGGCACATATAAGCGCATTCACGCAAATAAACGCAGCACACCATTTTCAGCGCAACAAAAGTTGATTGACACACTGGCTAAAAAGTAAAACGATAACTGATGTTACGCAAGGCATGAGCATTTTTTTCATACGGCATAGATAAAACAGCATCATAATCTAAAAATCCGTCATCCTCTGTTTGATTCAATATCCAGTCTTGCGCCTGTTCTCTAGATTGCGGATCAAGCCCGCAATGACGCCTTGCTACTTAAAAAAATCACGTCATATAACCGTGCGTGCGTAATATCAGATGATAATCCCGCAATCGCAGAGTTTGGACAGCGCGCAGCCTTGCTTTTAGCATGCGCCAATGAGCAGAATTTCATCCACCGAATTACTCGCACCTGCGGGAACCTTGCGCAATATGCGCTATGCACTGGCTTATGGCGCAGATGCTGTTTATGCAGGGCAGCCGCGTTACTCGCTGCGCGTTAGGAATAATGACTTTCAGCTTGAAAACCTCAAAACGGGTATCGAAGAGGCTCATGCCTTAGGCAAACATTTTTACGTTGCCAGCAACCTATTACCACACAACAACAAACTCGGCAGCTACATCAAAAACATGCAGCCCGTGATTGATATGAAGCCTGATGCCCTGATTATGGCTGATCCTGGCTTAATCATGATGGTGCGCGAAACATGGCCTGATATGCCGATTCACCTGTCTGTTCAAGCTAACACCATGAACTGGGCAGCGGTGCGTTTTTGGCAAAGTGTTGGCGTAACACGGATTATCTTATCGCGTGAATTATCGCTCAACGAAATTGAAGAAATCCGCCAACAATGCCCCGATATTGAGCTTGAAGTCTTTGTGCATGGGGCATTGTGCATTGCGTATTCGGGGCGTTGCTTGCTGTCAGGCTATTTTAATCACCGCGATGCCAATCAGGGTACATGCACCAATGCTTGCCGCTGGGATTATAAAATGTCCGAAACGGCACAAGATAGTTGCGGTGATGTCATTCCGATTCAAGACTTCAGGCTCACAGAACAACAAGGAGGCGATGCCTTAGCAGGTCACGAATCTGCCCGTCATCCACTCGCCGACCAAGTTTATATGTTAGCCGAATCAAAACGACCTGAAGAGCTTATGCCTGTGTTTGAAGATGAACATGGTACATACATCATGAACTCCAAAGACTTGCAAGCGATTGAACATGTCCAACGTTTGGTGGAAATTGGTGTCGATTCGCTCAAGATCGAAGGGCGTACAAAATCCCATTTTTATGTCGGTCGCGTGTCGCAAGCATACCGCCAAGCCATTGACGATGCACAAGCAGGTCGTCCCTTTGACCCCAGCCTCAATGATGCCTTGAATGCACTGGCTAACCGTGGCTACACCGATGGTTTTTATACACGCAAACGTGCTGGAGCCAGTCAAAATTATGAAACAGGCAATTCAGGATTTTTCCACCAGCGTTTCGTTGCCGAAGTTCTACGTTGGGATGAGCAACGACAGATGGCAGAAGTCGAAGTCAAAAACCGTTTCAGCATCGGTGATGAACTAGAACTGATGACACCCGCAGGTCGTCAGCGTTTCATCCTCACGGCTATGTTTGCTGCGCGCCACGGTGAAGAAGCAATGGACGTTGCCCCTGGTAGTGGGCATCGGGTATGGATTCCCCTTCCCATCATCCCCGAACCGGCACACTTAGCTATGATTAGCCGCATTATTCCAGCCGAAGCATAAGCCTTTCGAAGCTTTAACCTAGCCTGAGTGATTCAGGCTAGGGTCGGATGCAAACCAGTTCATTCGCCCTAACACGCTGAAATAACGCGATAATATCGGTATTCGCCATGCGAATACAACCGTGCGACACGGGCGTACCTAAAGCTGCTTCGTCATGTGTACCATGAATATAAATATAACGCTTAAAGGTATCACAAGCACCTCGACGATTGATGCCCGTTTGATCGCCTTTTAAACGAATAATACGCGTTAAAATCCAGTCTTTCTTAACATCGGACATGGGCATGGTGTTTTGACGCGCTGCGCGACGGGATTTCATGGCACGGGGTGACAAAACACCGTGCTGAGGCTCATAAATACCAACGGCCTTTCTAGCAACAAATGCTGTATAGATGGCATAATCTGCACCAATCAACGCTGCCACACGATGACGACCCAGAGGGGTTTGCCAACTGCCACACTGATTCCCCACCCCGAGACGCGCCGTAGAGATCACATAAGCATGCCACACACCCGAACGGCAACGATGGTGCAAACGCTGCTGTGCAATCGAAATCACTATCATAAGTAGCTACCCATAATTATTTTAACATTCCTGAATTCAAGTCATAAGTGCAATCTCGAACACCGACTTATTGAGCTGCTGGAGTATCTGTACCCAACCAGCGTTGTACACTGTTTTGATCGAACTTCATCCGCACATCCACATACACGCCTCGCGTAGTATAACCCGCGACTGAGAAGTCTCGCGCATTGAAGCCATGACCATTGTAACCGATGCTCAGCCACATATCATCCATCACATTGTAACCCACCGCCGCACCAAAGCTGCTAAGCAACTGACCGTTACCGTAACCATGCATCAATGCACTCTGTAGCGAAACATCCCAGTCTTCATAGAGATCATAACGCCAACGGGTAAAGAGAAAATCCGTGATCGCACTCAATGGTAGCTGATTGATGTTTTGCCGTGACCATTTAATACCATGATGAAATTCTAGCTGATGCTTCGCGTTGTATTGCCAGTTCGCGTGCATATTGTTGATGTAGTTCCAGCCCAAGGTCTTGGTCGTGCCATTATCGCTGGCGTTATACTTCACATCTAAGCGGTTAAATAACATCAAACCATCATAATCAGGTCGCCATGCCAAACCTAGCGATGTTAGCGCGTTCGTTTGAAAGGTGCCAAGTGTCGCACGACTATGCGTAGCCAAGGAACTCCACGACACACTTAATGCATCTTTTGGTTCACCTTGAATACCTGTGCTTACACTCCAACTACGGGTGTTAGCCGCTACCCGATGCTCCACACGGTTAGTCCAACGCCAGCCCTTCGGCGAATAATTTGCGCCAAGCGAAATCGCACTAAAATCGTTACCGCCACCCGCAGCCAATGGAACATTGGGGTTGATAGCGGTAGCACCTGGATGCTTCAATGTTTGCGAACGATCCAAACCGACATCCAATTGCCACTGTTCATTCACAGTCCATTGCTGCTTCAAACCAATATTGGCAAAGCTACGCAAACCATTTTCACCCAGCGATTGTTCATAGCGGGTAAGTAACTGACCACCTGACCACGGCGAGGATTTCAAACCAAGGCGCGTGGTAGATGTATTTTGTAACGCGCCTTGCGTCCACTCTTGAGCAACATCCAAGCCTACTTTTTCAGAAAGCATATAAGTAGCACCAGCAACCGTTCGCGTCGGGTAATCGCTGCTATTGGTAGCACCACTTAATGCTTGTTCTCGCGATGCTTGCAGGGTTAAACGATTACCGACACGGGTCGTACCACTGGTCGTCAATAAGCGTGAACGGTTGACCTGCCCCGTTGCTAAACGATCCCGCGCAGCATTAACCCCTGCCTTCACACTATGTTCTTTAAACTGCCATGCCACCTGATTATTGAGCGTATCACGGGTATTACCTGTCAACAAACCTTGCTGACGCGCTGCCGCTGAAGATACCGACCATTGATCGGTGATTTTATAACGAACATCACCACCGAGTTTTCGCGTGCCATTTTCACTCCCCTGCTGCTGACCGATACCAAAACCATCTTGCATCTGACGAAGGTAGGCTTTACTACTCAGCTTTTTACCCAAATGCGTAACACCTACGGTATAAGCATTGGCTTGCACCACACTAGCAGGGGTTGCACCATTATTGCTGCGTGCTACTTCAGCCTTAATTTCAGTCGCGCTGCCTACCTCTACGGTGGCATCCATCGCCATCACGCGATTGTTATGGTACAACTGACCCTCACGCACAAATGTAGAACCAATCTCCACCGACTCCAAAGGCTTACCATACACGCGACCACCGGCATTCAGGAATTGGTCTTTGCTATCGTTCGATTCATACTCAACCACAATATAAATCGGGTTCATGTTTATATCACGCGCATTTACAGGCGATTTGAAGTACAGGGTTCCTGCTTGATAATCAATATCATAATCGACAAACCGTTGCATCTGCACGCTATTGGTAATCACATTACTCTGGAAGCGATCACGCGTCTCCACGCGCAATTTTTCGCTGCCTAAAATAATATTCTGCCGTCCCAAACGGTACAAACCACTGGTGCCATTACCGCGCAACTCATCTTTGATATAAGACTGGCTGGTACGCGAAGCAAAGGCGGTATAACCATAGCGACTGTTCTTCATCTCCGACTTGATACCATTCATGGTGCGCACATAACGCCCTAACTCAGTAATAGAAAGCCCTGTATCATAATCACCAAACATGGCGTAAAAGGTCTCACGCTCCAGTTTAAGGTAGAGTTTCTTCTTCGAGGCAGCATCACTTTGCCGCTGCACCACATCACCATATAAGGTGTAATACTGCGTTGGGTTAATGTATTGCTGCAAACGATTGCGATTGGCACCATCCGTTTTGGAACTATCGTAAGCCATGGTCAACAGGTATTCGCCTTTGATCTGCCCTTTGGCGAAAAAAGCCAATTTACCATCGCGGTAATAGCGATCCGCAGACACCTGTTTATCAACAGGTGTAACATGACCAGCAACCTGTTGCCACCCCGTTTTACCTTCGGCCAAACCGACTAAAATCCAGTCTCTATACTCTGGTGCAACAAACACCTCTATACTGCGTTGCACGGCATTATAACCAATATTCAGACGATGTGTGCCACTCACGCCTGTAGGCTTGAAGGACATCCAGCCATCGCGTTCCACCATCACCGTTTTGGACACCGCAGCATTCGCCTCTTCTGGTGTTTGGTATAATTCACTACGCGGCATAGGCAATAAATCACCACCACGCATCTCCACTTCCGTGCGCGCACGAATCACTTCGCCACTATCATCCAATAACTGCACGCGAATCCGCACGGGCGTTTTACCATCGGCAATATTTTTACCTGCTTCTAAAAAGCGAATCTGCGCCACTTCACCCGTACGCACATAATGCACTTCTTGTTTAAAACGTGCATTACCAAAAGGTCCCAAGCCCTCTAGGCGCATCACATGATCGCCAGGGTCACCCATATCCACGCCAATAAAGGTATAGAGGGTTTTATCTGTTTGCGGATCTATCGACTTAAAACCAATACGGTCATTGGGTACTTGCTTACCATCAATCATCAACTTCAATTTCAGGCGTGAATCCAACTCCACACGCACAGCATTGATCCGATGCGGTACAGCCAGACCATCATAATGCGATAAAATACCCTCTTTGGCTTTTTTCTTCACATCCTTAACAGCTACGGCTGGTGCTGTTGCCGCTGCTGACTTTTTCGCATCCCAACTACCCACCGCCTTGCTTGCCGCTTCATCCTTAGTCTTCACCAAACCAAAAGAAAAACTGCGTTTCACCTTCACCGCATCGACAAACACCTGTGCCCTACGGTTGCTGGCACGCCCCGCTTCCGTATCATTACTGGCAACGGGTTCAGCATCCGCTCTACCTTCAAAACTGATCGCATCTTGTGGCAAGCTAAGTTTTTGTCTGAGGTATTCGGCAATACTACCCGCACGTGCCTGCGACAAGGCTCGATTATCGGCGAACAACTGACGATGATTGGGGGCAATATTCACATCATCGGTATGCCCTACCACGCGCAGCGATTGAACCTTGAGTCCTTGAAGCTGTTGTACAATGGCATCAAGTGCCTGACGATCCTGCTCCGACAAGCTTGCAACCAAGGTGTCAAAATGAACTTTGAGCGCAAATTCACGACGCACATGTTCCTCTTGTGAACGGTCTTGCAACTGCACCGTCGTCATACCCGTACGCCCACGCGGTGTCGCAGGGGCAGAAAAACGCACATAAGCAACACTATCTTTCAGCCCATCTTTACGTTGCGCCAAGGGCGTAAGACGGAAGCGAACATGCTGTTGTTTTTTTGCTTCGGATAGCGGCCACAAATAACCAATCATGCTGGCATCAGGTGCTTTCTTCGCCGCATCTAACACAGCACTGGCTTGATCGACTTGCCAACCATCGGGCGGTGAATAAACGGCAAAATACTTTTTCAGCGGCACACCACCCTGTTGCGCAATCGCCAAATCAATCCACACATCACCCTGCTCGTCTTGCGATAGCGTTTGAGAGATCGTCACAGGAGTTTCTGGCGGTGCTGTGGGCAGTACGCGAAAGTTAGCACGCACCAGTGCCCCTGGCTGCGCATCGACGAACTGTGAAACATGATTACCCGCAAAACGGGTGTTCGGCAACGGTGCTGGCGTATAACGCTCAGGTACCGTATCAAGCTGCAACACATGGGTACCTGGCATGACATCTTCTATATGATAATGCCCATCTTTATCGGTACTGATAAACGTACCATCTTGCATATAGATGCGAATATTAGGCAGGCCAGGTTCATCGGGATCATTAAAGCCATTATCATTACTATCGACAAACACCCGCCCAGCAATAAGAGATTTTTGTGCCATCAAATCATCCGCCACCAACACCGTCGCCAGTGCAGTATTTGAGCCAACGGGAATCCCAAGGGAAAGCCCCGTAGCAGATGCTTGATTGACCGCCTCACCAAATGGTGCGCCAGCACCCACCTCAACGATATAACTAATCTTGACCGTAGCACCACGCGCAATACTGTACAAGTCGAATTGCAAGCTGCGACCATCGGCTGAAACCACAGGGTCTGCCACACTGTAAGTGTCAATCACGGTAGTACCGCGACGGTATTGGAAGCCTGCTGGTAAACGGTCGGTTACGGTCACTGCCGTAGCTGGGAAGTTAGGGTTGGTATTTTCCACTTGCACAGTATAAGGAATAAAATCACCAATCGTTACCTGTGTTGAAGCAGCGGTTTTACGCACAAAAAGACTGCTACCTTTGGCATCTAAGGGGACATCAATATGCAGGGCTGGACCAGGGTTAATACGAAACACCTCACCACGAGAACCTACGGTTAAAGCAAAAGGCGCGCCTGGTAATGCCTGAATAACCGCATCAGTCAAAACCGTAGGGAAGGTAAAACCTGCTGGCGGCTGAATAAGAAATTGGTAACTGCCAGGTAGAGCAAAAGGGAAGCGATAACCACCAGGAGGGAAGTTATAAACCGTGCCAGCAGCATCGGTTGCTGTACCGCCACTGGTTAAAGTCGCAGGGTAAGCACTAATGCCATCATCACCAAAAACCAACGCAGGCTGCCCTGTTGTGGTATCAATCATGGTAATCGTGGCACCATCAACGGGGCTGCCATCACTGGTACTAAAGAGAAGACCAAAAGGATCGACAAGGGTGGCAGCAGCCGTGGTATCAGTGCCATCACAACGATCGGTATAGGTCGCATGAAGTTGCGATGCACCAGTAACCGAAATACTGCCATTGTTTTGCACCACAGCCACGCCCACAACCGAGGGAATGCTGGCGGTAAAAACACCACTATTGGGCGCAGTTTCCGTTAAGGTCATCACTTCGCTGTCGGCACTCAGGTTATCGGTTAATGTTGCAGTAACACTTTCTGCAACATAAGGATCAAGGTTTTGATCGCCATCTTGTACATCAAGCCAAATATTTTCACCCGCATGATAAACACGCGCAGTTTGAAGTTGATTGCTCTGAGGGTTGAACTGCATAAACTGAATAACAGACTGGGTACGACCCTGCACCACAAAGCTATTACTCTGCGTAGTCAGTCCATTAATGCCATTCGCACTAAACACCGCCTGTACAACCTGACCTGATATAGGTAGTGGTGCTGCTAATTGAAGCGATGCTTGTAATACCATCGTTGCACCCACAGCCAGTGGCTGGGTGAAGGTAAAACGTAATCCACCACCTGCGATGGTTTGCACGGTATATTGCCCCAACACCGTTTGTGCACTCAACGTACCGTTGGCTGGCGGTAACATATCAACCACGGATTGGGTAAGCGCGTTAATGCCTGTATTACTAGCATTCAAGCTTAAGGCAACCATGCCACCACTGACAATACAGGTATTCGCAGGCGTAGCTTGAAAAGCCAATGCAGCCTGATCAAAGCGTCCGCCTCGCGCTTGCACATTCATGGTTGCAGAGAGAGACGTAGGGCTAGCCTGAACAGCAGGCAGGTAACTCATGCTCGCAGTGTTTGGAATAATTTGCGCTTGTAGCACAGTCGCGTATAGGCAAAGCACCAACAATAATAGGCACTTAAAACGCTTGTGAACCGTGGCGATCGCCCCCGCCAGAGTATGCGCATGGCGCATGGTGCGATTAATCGACGGTAACCTGGAACTCCACTGACACTTCTGCCGCTAAAGCAGCAGTTGCGGCAATGGTTCCAGCCGCCTGACCTATACTGTTCACAGGCATGCCAGCAGGCTGTGCCAGCGGCGTAGTAGCGTTAACATCAGGTACGATGACCAATGTAGCTTGTGCAGCATTAGGGCCATCAGCATCCATGCGCGTTGAGTTTGCTACATAAGTCGTAAAAAGAGGTATGGTGTCCCGAAAAACGACACCTGAAATGGTCGTCGCGACAGGCACAATCGTGATAAGACGGTAAGTTAAAGTATCACCAGAAGTCACATTCGGCGTTACACGTGTGAAAGCAGCACCATTCACGCTAACCCATTTTTCAAACGTAATCCGCAACACCGTCATCCGACCAACAGCAGCGGCAGAAGTTTGACCATTGGATGAAGCAGCAGTCACGCTAACATCGTTGGTTCCTTGCGCTACACCAGCAGCAACAACACCCAAACTTTGACTCACTGTAAACACCGCTTGCTCCGCCACCAATGTACCTACAGCAACGACCGTCATTATATTGGTGGTTAAAGTCAAAGTGCTATTACCTGCAGCATTATCTGCAATGGTCGCGATGGTGTAAGTCTGACCTTGAATCACCACTGTATCACCAGCAGTCAAGCCATTGACCTGACCATCAGCCACACCATCAGAAGGAACGGTAATCGTATTAGAGCCTGCAACAATTGCCACGGCAACAGCAGTAGCACCCAAAGGAACAAACGATGCGCTACTTACCGCAGCAGCAGTAGTCGCGGCATTAGTTGCAGTATTTTGAGGCGTGTTAATGGCGTAATTATCAGGGCCATTGGCATTAGCGGTAATGGTGTAACTTAACGTTCCTGTTTGATTCTCCGCGACGGTGACATTGTTGCTCACCAGCCCCAAGTTTGGTGCTGCTGTCACCAAAGAAACTTTTACATCAACACTGGCTTGAATCGGTGCTGTCAGCCCTGAATACGTCATACTGGCAGTATTCGTGATCAGTGCATTCGCTGGAGCAACGGCGTGCGCACTCAAGGCAACAGCACCAATACTTACCATAAACAGCACAACTTTGATTACACGCAACCACATGAAACACACCTTAACGGCCTATCCGCCGCCCCATAATTAGTACCTTTAGTCACAAAAGGTTTAGCAAAGAAACATTGAGTATCTGCAACGATTCAGCCCACCTGAGTTTTTTGCAGATAAAAGAACCACCACCATGCTGCTAAGCATACAGAAAGTATATCAGAGGGACGCTAAATAAACCGTGACTTTTGCCACCTCATAGCACGAGGTGGCAAAAGCACACAAAGACAATCCAACCAGCGTGATTAGTTGAGCGTCACTTGAAAAGTTACAACAGCACTGGCACCAGCATTGATCACACCTGCGGCAGCTGCTGCACTGTTAATAGACAAACCACCATTAGCAGATGTTAACGGTAAGGTAGATAATGCACCATCAGGTACAGCATTACCATTCAGCTTGGTACTGCCTGGAACGTATGTGGTGAAGGGTGGAACTTCATCGCTAAGCACATTTCCCGTAGCATTGCTCGCACCTGTTGCTTCGGTCGCTGTCAAACGGTATTCCAAAGTATCACCAGCCTGCGCATTCACACCAGCTGTAGCAAAAGCAACCACACCTTGGGTAACATTCCGCACTTCTTTCACCAAGGATACATTAGGTGACAACACCGTCGTGATCGTTTGGTTACCAGAAAGCGCACTGGTGTTATAGCCTACAACAGCACCACCATTTGCAGTGGTCTGCGTTGCTGTGGTCGAGCCGGTCAAGTTCACGGTATGGGTACCATTCACCCCAGGAACACTGGGTGATGTTGCAGTAACTACCACAGTAAAGCTTTGTACTTCACCGACTTGCGTACCAGCAGCTACTGAACCAGCAGTAATAGCAGGCGATGCACCCACTGGCGTTAACGTCACCACGGTATTGGTTTCTGGCGTTGTCACATTACCTGTGGTACTAGCCACTGTACCTGCTGCAATAGCTGCAACATCGTACAAATTACCACCAACAGAAACACGGTCTCCCACAGCAAGTTGAGCTTCTGAACCCGCAGGAATAGAAATCACACCCGCGCCTGAAGCCTGACTGGTGACTGAGCCAGCCAACACCAAACTGGTATTTAATGTACCAGTAGCGTTCACATTCAACGAAGCAGGTCCCGTCACACCATTGTTCGCAGACGCTGCGGTAAAGCCGAGGGTATCAGCACCATTGGCATTATTGGTGATGGTGTAGGTGTAGGTAAACGCTTGGTTGGCATTCACATTGTTCGCCACCGAATCAACGGTAATCGTAGGGGCAGCGGCAATCGTTACAGCCGTAACATTCACTGAAGCGGTAACCGTACCGCCTGCAAAGGTCAGGGTCGCAGCATTATGAATCGTCGCGCCACCAGCGGTAATAATCGCATGGGCTGCCGTTGGTAGCATCAGCATACCAACAGCCAAGACAGAAGCACGTAAACGTTGAGAAAAATTCATCTTAAACTCCTTTCATTATTTTATTCGCACAAGGCAAACAGTTTCAACTGAGGTAAAGTGCAATAGCTGCGTGCCAGGCACACAGCTATTGCATAAGGACAAGGCTTAATCAACCGTTACAGAGAAGGTGACATGACCAGTCTGACCAGCAGGAAGCGTACCACCTGTACCACCAGCGTAACCAGCTGCATTGGTACCGCCAGAGCCAGCATAAACTGTAATCTCATTACCAGCAGCATTCAATTCACCTGCTTCATTATCACCAATGGCATCAGTAACACCAGCAAACACCCCTGTATAAGGATCAAGCACCATACTATTTGGCACATAGGTCGTATAAACAGGGATCGGATCGGTAACAACCACACCCTTAGCATCGCCTGCGCCCGTGTTGCTAATAATGATCGCATAACCAATGATTTCAGTAGGTTTACCAATCACACCTGCTGAATAGTAGGTAGTACCATTCACAACAGCAGATGTACCAGTACCAGCCACACCAGTCGTCAAGTTCGCAGAGTATTTATCCACTGTCAAAACAGGACCAGAGATCGTCGTTACAGTGGTATCTTGTGTAGGATTAGCACCATCGGTAGCAGTCATCACAATGGAGTGAGAACCATTACCCGTACCAGCCAGCGTGCCTACCGCAACAGCCATATACACGGTCTTTTGCTCTTCAATCAATGTACCCGCCGTTAATGGCGCAGCCACACCATTACCATTCAACGTAATCGTTGATGTAGCAACAGAATTAGCCCCACCATTATCCACAACAGAAGCCACGGTAAAAATCAGACCACCAATAGATACTGTATCACCAGCAATAATGCCGTTAACAGAACCATCGTTAGTTTGATCTGCTGGAACGGTAACCGCCGTAGTGCCCGCTGCAGCAACAGTTACTGCACCATACACATCAGACGCACCCAAAGTAATTTGACTTGCTGGAATAACGGTGGTTAAACCCGCATCCGAATAAAAGTCAACCGTAGGAGCACCAACATTGGTATCCGTAGAGGCAGCCGACAGAGTTAACACATCTGAACCATTAGCATTACTGGTAATAGTATAAGCATAACTCACAGTCCCGCCTGCTGTCGTGGTTTGATCCACAGGTGCAGAAACTGTTGGTGCAGCTGCAACCAAATCAACAATCACAAAGTTCGTTGCTGTAACGCTGGTGGTAAAGCCAGCACCATCACCATAACTCACCGTCACTACGTTCTTCACGGTTGCTTGCGCGGCTGTAACAGCCTGTGCATTTTGCGGTGTTGCGATCATGATGGTCATCATCACCAGCGCAACGACAACTGCCGAACTCCCTATTAAATTTTTAAAAACACGCATCTCAAACTCCTTCTTATCTATAGTATAAACCAATCAAACGAACACGGAAACTTCAAAGCATTAACATCGCATCATGAGCCATAAGCCCCTCCTCGACACATGAACCATGTGTAAAAATCCAATGCCTCACCGGCATGAAAGACGGCAGCATTACTGCACCCGAACCTGAAAGCTGGCAGTGCCCGATTTCCCTGCAGGGATCTGGCTCACAGTCCAACGAATATGCGTGTATTGCTCAGGGCTTGCGGTGCGTTTTTCCACCGTGCCATCACCCAACTTCACTTCGTAAGTCAACAAGCTGGCGCGTTTATAGTGTTTACCACCGTCGATAGAAAAATCGATATCTGAACCAGGACCAAAGGCAGAACCGTCCACATACATCGTATTCTCAGGCACTGGATTAACCAAAGCTGCACCTACCGCTGGCTCATCGCCTACGTTTTGGTAATGCAATTGATAAATCAAGACATCGCCAGGCACCACATCATGCGCTTCGACCAACTTGGTCACTTTCTTACCATTCTCCTCAACGACGACCTGTTGTTTAGCAACAACAGAAATAGTCACATCAGGTTTAGCCCAAGCCATAAAAGGCAAAGTCAACATAGCTAACAACAACACAACACGCATTCAAAGACTCCAAAGCCAATAGTATTTAAGGACCATTAAGCAAAACTCATGCCACTATATAAAGGTAGGAAAAATTAGTATGTGACCTAAGTCACCCTTCAAGAAACCCATAGCAAGCACAAGAAAATCGCTGAAATCTATCGCCGCAGAATGAAATATCTATTAACTTTTACATTTAAACAGTATTAGATTGCATGTTAACCTAGGATATATAACTAGTCGCAACAAGAGAGGAAAACACCTTTTCAAGATGACACGCGCTTTGTTATCAATGTCTTGGACGAGGAAATAAAAGGAAGAGGAGTTAAACTCAAGGGTAGGATAGGCTTACATACAAAAAAGCTTTCCGTTTAAAGCGGGACAAAAGCAATATGGATATGCGTGACCCCGTAGGTTGGGTTGAGGCACGAAACCCAACAAAAGAGCACGCCTAACTAAATAACTTATGGTTGTTTTAAAGTTGGGTTTCGTACCTCAACCACAACCATACATGATGGTCTTGTAGTGTACATGCGTCCCGTCTTAAACGGGAAGCAAAAAACAAACAAGAATCTCATACAAAGTATTGATGTGCTTACTTCAGCTCCACCTGAAAGGAACAGACTCCGCTTTTACCTGCTGGAATTTCTTTAATCAACCAGCGGATATGCGTATAAAACCTTGGTGGAATCAGCTTCTTCTCTATCGATCCATCAGCTAATTTTTTCTCTCGAAACAACTGCTCAGGCTCGGCATAGTGCTTACCATCATCAGCCGAAAAAGTAATCTCACTGCCAGGACCAAAAGCCGACCCTGCGATATAGGTCGTCTCTAAGGGGATTGGGTCAACCAAGGCGGCATTCTTTGCCGCTTCATCACCTTGATTATGATAATGTAATTGAAAAATAACGGTATCACCAGGCTTAGCTTCCGTCGCAGGAACGCGCTTCAACAACTTTTTACCCGCCTCTTCCACCACCACCTGTTTGAGTGCCTCGATGCGTATTTTCACATCTGGCTTAGCCCAAGCTGAACTGGCACCAGCAATAAACATCAACAATAACAACGCAGCGTGCGCACTATAGTCACGCCAATCCATACCACGACCATGAAAATAGCCAACACGGGTACTAAAATGATACATCATAGCTACTCCCAACGTCCAACCTGAACCATTCAGGTTAAAAACATTTCACTTTAAAAGACAAAACTGTACAATCAGCCTTGCACTGTCAACCGACAGAAAAGCGTTGAGGAAAACCTCCACGCAACAAAAAACTGACGCATTGTGTCAGCATCTACGTGATTACGTCACTTTGAGAGCCTTATCATGCTAATCGTCATCTCTCCTGCTAAAAAATTGGATATGAATCAAGACTTCGCTGATATCGTACCCACCATACCCGCATTATTGGAGGATAGCAGCACCTTAATCGACACACTGCGTTTACAAGATAGCTATGCTATTGCCAATCTTATGAAAATAAGCATGAAACTCGCCGATTTAAACCAACAACGCTTTCAAGCATGGCACCGCCCCTTCACCCATGACAATGCCCGACCTGCGCTGGCAGTCTTTCGCGGTGATGTTTACCAAACCTTGGATGCCGACAGCTTCAGCCATAGCGATCACGATTTTGCACAAGCACATCTACGCATTCTATCAGGACTTTATGGTATTTTACGCCCCCATGACCTGATGCAATCCTACCGCTTAGAAATGGGAACGGCATTGGCAACTTCACGAGGGAAAAACTTGTATGAGTTCTGGTCTGACCGCATCAGCAAGCAGCTTGCGATACACATGGAACAAAACAACAGCAGCCACCTCATTAACCTAGCTTCACAAGAGTATTTCAAATCGGTACGCCCACAACATATCCCAGGCAGCATCATTACCCCGACATTTAAAGAACTACACAACGGTCGTTATAAAGTCATCGGCATTCATGCCAAACGCGCACGAGGCTTAATGGCACGCTTCATCATCCAGCAACAAATCACCGATGTAGAAGCACTAAAAGACTTTAACGAGGGTGGCTACCGCTGGAGTTGCGATGATTCCAACGCACATACTTGGGTGTTTTGTCGCCCATGATGATGGATGATATTACCTTCATACCATCGCCAAACCCCACCATAGGCGTGGAGTTAGAGTGGTTTTTGGTCGATCCATCATCAGGCGAACAAATCCCTCATGCGCCTGATCTGTTGCAACAATGGCAACTCGCACTCCATACAGGCAACTTAAAAGGCGAATTGTTCACCTCAATCATCGAAATGAACTCCGCCATACACCGCAATAGTAGCGAATGTTTAGACGAGCTATGCAGCATCAAACAACAGCTCGAAGGCATGCAACAAACATGTAACCTACTACCTTCTTCCACCCACCCATTTTCTCGTTGGCAAGAGCAACAGGTATCATCCAACCCGCGCTACCACACCCTAGCTAAACGCCTTTGCTGGTCCTTACAACGCTATAATATTGTCGGCATTCACGTGCACATCGGCATGCCTGATGGAGAGACCTGCATTCAAGCCTCCAATCGCTTACTACCGATTCTTCCCATGTTTTTGGCGATGAGTGCCAATTCCCCTTACTGGAGCAATCACGATACTGGACTTGCCTCTAGCCGCATCAAAGTAGCAGAAAACCTTAGCCAAGGCGGCATGCCGTTTTACTTTCAAAATTGGGCTGACTTCCAACGTTGCGCCCAACAACTCATGCAAACAGGGAGTATTGATAGTATTCGTGATATTTGGTGGGAGATGCGCCCTCACCCTGATTACGGCACACTTGAAATCCGCATTGGCGATCTACCCGCAAATGAAGCAGACACCCGAGCCTATGCGGCTTACGTCCGCGCCGAAGCTATTGCAGCCACCCAAGTCGATTTTGCTGGCAGCCGCCCCATTCACCACTCGTTAATCCGAGAAAATCGTTGGCGAGCCTGCCGCTACGGCATGCGCGCTGAAATCATTGATCCTTTTACAGCCCAGTGCCTACCGTGGTTGGACTGGTTAGAAATGCGACTCACACAACTGCAAAACTACGCGCCTGCTGAAGAGCTCGCCGTGGTGCATGCCCGTTTGGATGACTGGCAACAACACGGCGATGGCGCAGAACGGCAACGTCAACTACGCCATGAAACTTCCTCAGCACGCATTCAACGGATGGTAAAAACATGGAAAACATAAGCACCGCAGTACAACAGCAATTACCCCACGCCATCGCCTTACGTCGGCAACTGCACCAACACCCTGAATGTTCGGGTGACGAGTCAAAAACCGCAGCGACCATACGCACATGCTTGGAACAACACGGCATCACCTGCCACAGTAATATTGGTGGTCACGGCATATTAGCCACCATTAAATGCGCCAACCCTCAAGCTTCATGGGTTGCCTTGCGCGCCGATATGGATGCCTTACCCATTGATGAAACAGGGCAAACAAACTACAAATCCACCGTTCGCAACGTCAGTCACTGCTGCGGTCATGATGCACACAGTGCCATGCTCGTCTCGGCAGCGATCGTTTTACAACAGATGCGCACATCGTTAACGCACCATATCGCCTGCATTTTTCAACCCGCTGAAGAGAAAGCTACTGGCGCACAGGCGATGATTGAAGACGGTCTGTTCCGTGATTTTACACCGCAACGCATCCATGCCCTGCACGTATCCCCGCACCTCCCTGCTGGTCATATCGGCATTAAAAAAGGCGTGATGTGTGCAGCTACAGATTTATTTGAAGTTACGGTGACGGGGCAAGGCGGTCATGCCGCACGACCGCATCAATGCAGTGATGTCATTCTTGCTGCCAGTCACATTATGCAATCCATCAACCAAATCATTAGCCGTCGCGTGGATGCCAATCATCAAGCGGTACTCAGTATTGGACGCTTTCAATCAGGCTTTGCAGCCAACGTCATGCCAGAGCAAGCGATGTTTGCTGGCACGATCCGTAGCCTACACCCTGAAGTACATCAACAAATACGACAAAGTATTCAAAACATGAGTCAACATATTGCCGAAGCATGGCGTGTAGATGCCACATTCAAGCTGCAATGCTCTATCCCCTTATTACGCAATGACGACCACGTGATTCAGGAAGTACGTCAAGCCTTAAACAAGGTATTGGCATCAGAATTGCTTATCGAGCTATCCGAAGCCTCCATGGGAGGCGAAGACTTTGCAGCATTTTTGGCGATTGCACCAGGCTGCTTACTGCGACTGGGAACCGCCAGTTCCAGTGCAACATCATGGCCATTGCATCACCCTGCTTTTGACCTTGATGAACAGTCCATGCATCATGGCATCATGGCACTGGTCACTATGGCAACATATTAACGGGTACGACTGCTAGCCTGTGCACAGCGTGCCAAAACGCTATATAAAAGAATATAAGGATGGAGAAACAATGAGTAACGGTTGGACAGAAAGCGTCATAGAAAAATCAACAAAAACGATTGCGGAAGAACGCTACATACGCCTGAATGGTAAGGTCATCTTTAAACATCACGATGGCACACGCCATTTTGTTTACGAGGCAGAAATGGATAAAGGTTTATACCGTCTTCGTTGCTTAAAAAACAGCCATACATTCACGCACTACGATAGCGTTGAAGACTTAACCAATGCTGGATGGGTGCTAGCCTAACAGACATAATGTTCTAGCAAAACATCATAACTACAACGCGTCCCAAAGCGATATTAAATTTCCAAAACCTCGTCTTGTTTCAGAATAGTAAGGTTTGGTATGCCTTCTGCTGCAATTTCTTCTAATAATACATCCATAGTTTCAGGCTTCATGTGGAATAGGTAAATGGGCACTTCACCCAAGCGTTGTAATTTTTGCAACTCACTAGCCATACCTTTGGGAGTCAAATGCCCACTAATCTCGGCTAACCCTATGTGTGCATTCGGGAAGGAACAATCAAGGATGATACCACGCAAATTCGGCTGCGCATTAGCCACTTGCCACAAACGCTCTGTCACACCTGTATCAGCGGAGTAAATAAATTGGCTACCATCTTGGTCAAGTAAAAACGCTGTACAAGGAACAGGATGATTAACCATGATCGGAGTGATACGCACCCCATCTGCTTCCACCACTTCTTCTGCCTCAAAGGGCATCATACTCAATGCTGGCAAACCAGTGACAGGAATATGTGTAAAATCAGGCCAAATGAGGTCATTTAACACATGCTTTTTTATTACTTCAATGTGTTCTGGCAAGCTATGAATAATAATATTATTATCCCTAGTAGCCTGCCCCCGCATCTTGATCGAACGATTATCCGCTAAAAAAGCAATATCCGTAATATGATCCAAATGGGTATGAGAAATGAACATATGCCGAATCAGCCATTGCTCATCCAAATCCAAGGTCACCGTCGGTGACCCAGCATCCAGCAAAATCGTCTCATTTACCAAGAAAGAACTAAGATGCGCACCAAGCAAACGCCCACCGTAACATCCTAGCACCCTGATTTTCATAATTCTTTCCGTTTCATAGCTAACCTCATTGACTGCGCCGTTGCTAATAAGACTTCTGAACATTGTGTGACATCGCCACTACAATCGGTGATTTTACTCACAAAGGTAGAACCCACCACCACACCATCTGCGAACTGGGCTATGTCTTCAGCCTGTTCAGCATTTTTTATGCCAAACCCGACACAAATCGGCAAATCAGTATGCAGACGTAATGCCGCCACGCGCTCCGCAATCGCCTGAACACCCCCCAGTTGAGCCCCCGTAATACCTGCAACGGTTACATAATAAATGAAACCACTGGCTACTTCAGCCACCAAACGAATACGCGATTCTGACGAAGTAGGAGAAAGCAAGAAAATCTGATCCAAATCATGACCCTGCAAAGCATCTCGGCACAGACCCGCTTCCTCAGGTGGAATATCTACCAGCAGCACAGCATTAGCACCCGCTGCAGAAGCTGCTGCTGCAAAAGCTTCAAAGCCCATAGCATAAGGAACATTGGCATAACCCATCAGCACAATACCAATATCAGGCTGTTGCTCGCGCACACGACGACATAACGCAAATACATCTGCCAAAGTACAAGCAGCAGCTAAAGCACGCTCGCTGGCTGCTTGAATCACGGGACCATCAGCCATCGGGTCAGAAAAGGGCATACCAATTTCTAACACATCTACCTGCGAAGCCAAGGTTTTCAAATACACTTCTGATTGTTCCACATCAGGATCACCAGCAGTTAAATAGCCCACCAATGCGGCACGGTTTTCATCGTTACAACGGGCAAATACGCCGCTCAATGTTGCATTAGCCATTATACTGCGCCCCCTTTCAATAACTTCATCACAGTATTCATATCTTTATCACCACGACCAGAGAGGTTCACCATCACGATAGCATCGGAATCCATATCAGCAGCCAAGCGCAAAGCTGCGGCCAAAGCATGGCTTGACTCTAACGCTGGAATAATGCCTTCCGTGCGCGTCAGCGTTTGAAACGCCGCCATTGCCTCATCATCCGACGCTGTGCTTAATTCCAATTCACCTGCTTCATACATGGCTGCCAACTCAGGCCCTACACCAGGGTAATCAAGCCCTGCAGAAATACTATGCGTGCCTTGAATTTGACCTTCACTGTTTTCCATCAAATAGGTCAAATTACCGTGCAAGATACCAGGCTTCCCTGCTGCCAAGGCGGCAGCATGCTCGCCAGTTTCCAGCCCATGCCCCGCAGCCTCAACCGCAACCAGACGCACACCTTGATCGCGCAGCGGATGTAATAAGCCCATGGCATTAGAGCCACCACCAACACATGCCACTGCCACATCAGGTAAGCGGCCAGCCAACTGCTTACTTTGCAGACGAGCTTCTTGACCAATCACACTATGGAATTGACGCACCATCAAAGGGTAAGGGTGCGGTCCAGCCACTGTTCCAATAATATAAAACGTTGATTCGCAACTTGCCACCCAATCACGCAACGCATCATTCAAAGCATCTTTAAGCGTTGCCGTACCAGAATCCACTGCTACCACATTGGCACCCAACAGCTCCATTCGGAACACATTGGGAGCTTGACGCGCCATATCTTCACGCCCCATATATACATCACAGTCCATACCAAACATCGCCGCTACCGTTGCCGTGGCGACACCATGCTGGCCAGCTCCAGTTTCGGCAATCACACGTTTTTTACCCATACGGCGTGCCAACAAACCCTGACCAATGGTATTATTAATTTTATGTGCGCCTGTATGGGTTAAGTCTTCCCGTTTTAGCCAAATCTGCGCACCACCATTTTCCTCTGACAGCCGCTTAGCGTGGTATAACGGCGTTGCGCGACCGACATAGTGCTCCAGCAACGCCAAGCGTTCAGCATGAAACTCAGGGTCTTCCCACGCGGCAAAAAAGGCTTCTTCTAGCTCCTGCAACGGCCCCATCAAAGTTTCTGCGGCAAATTTACCGCCAAAACGACCAAAATGCCCACGAGCATCAGGCATATGGGTCATGGTTAAGTCATACCAATCATTAAAGTTTTTCATCATTCAAACCTTTTTTCGTTTCAACATACTGCAAACGTGGGTGGTCATTCACGGTGTTTACAAAACGATGCATCATCGCTGTATCTTTTACGCCAGGGGAGAGCTCAACACCTGAAGATACATCAACGGCAAACCACCGATGCGTCGCCAACGCTTCAAGAATATTGTGTTCATTCAAACCGCCCGCCAAAATCAATGGGTACTTATGAGCAAAACCTTCTAAGCATGACCAATCAAACGTCTTGCCCGTACCGCCATAAACACCAGCAGGAGCCTTGGTATCAAGCAGTACAGAACAAGGGTATTGCTGCACCACAGCAAGATCTTGCGCATCATGTATGGCAACAGCCTTAATCACACGCCGTGCCTGAGCAAGACAAAATTCTGGCGATTCATCACCATGTAACTGCACCACACCCAATGGACAATAACTAAGGACGTCGTCAATCTCTTGCTGTGTAGGGTTCACAAACAAACCCACCGCCGATACAAAGGGGGGCAAAGCGCGAATAATAGACGCTGCTTTTTGCGGTTCGATATAACGTGGTGATTTAGGGTAAAAGACAAAACCTAGCGCATCAACACCCATACGGGCGGCGGCTAGCGCATCTTCTAAACGGGTAATACCACAAATTTTAATACGGGGTCTAGCGGAAGGATACATGACATACATGGCAGAACCTTAACATGGAACATGTGATCCACACAATAAATGGATATGACTTTATGACACGCTGTGCCAACGATATTTCATCGCACTGGGTGACATAACCTGAATTGTTCATAAATCATCGTGATGATTGCGTAGAACCTTTGTTTGCAACGGATGCCTTGTCGGGAGCAGCGTACCAGTGGATACGCTCGACTGACAAGGTATTCGTTGCGGGCAAAGGGGCAAGCAAGGGCGCGACAGTATTTGTGAATAATTCAGGTTAAAGCCATCGCACATCAATGCAAGGACTCGCGGTGCATCAACAAAAAACCTGCTACACCACCAAAAAACAAAATCGGTAACCAAGCAGCATAAGATGGCGGCAGACGTTCACCGCCCGCAAGCATACCGCTGGCATTACTGAGCACATAAAACATCAACCCCAAGGCAATAGCGGCAGCCAAACCAAAAGAACGTGCTGCCAAACGCGACCCCATATTCATACACAAAGCAATCGCCAATAAAGCCATCACTAAACAGGCCAACGGCGCAGTCAGTTTGCGATGCAAAGCAAAAACATAAGCACCATTACTCATACCTGCCTGCTGCAATACATTACTGTACTCCAACAACGCCAAAAAACGCATATGACTGGCTTGCGGCGGTGCTGCGGCATCAGGCCCTGCCGAAGAGGAAAAACTAGTCTGCGCCAAGTGCTGCATAAGCATTCCCTCTTTAGCATCGGGGTGACTCACATCCACCTGTTGCAACTGCCAACTGCCATCACGGTACATTGCCTTAGCAGCATCCATACGTTGCAACCAACGTCCTGCTTCATCCGTTTCCAACACCATTATCGCAAAAACATCATCGCCCAATGGTCGAATACGTAGCATCCGCAAGCCATCGCGCAACCATTGAATACCATGCGCATCAGCGACTGCTTGATGATGAACATTAACGCGCTCAATCGTATCTAATCGTTGATTGGTTAAGGGCGTGACCCACTCGTTAATCACAAAGCTCAACAGCGTTGCACACAATGCCACCATCAACAAAGGGCGCAGCACGCCACCTAAGCCGACACCCGCAGCCCGCAAAGCTGCAATTTCTTGATGGTGAGACAACTCCACCAAAAAAATACTTAAACCCAACAGCACCACCACCGGCATCAACTCTGCTGACATATAAGGGATTTTGAGTAGTAAATACTCACTTAGAATTGCCGCATCCATACCGTGACCGAGCAGGCGTGATTTATCAAACAATTCCACGATAATGAAAATGCCCAGCACCACGATCAAGGTTCCCAGCACCCGCCATAGCCCCTGTTGGAACAACCACCGAAAAAGAATAGACATCAGTAAACAGGCCAGTATGCGAGCCAAAAGAATAAGCTGACAGCAGCCGTGCAGTCACGCCACCATGCATACCACAACCACCATTGCGTTTGCCCACGCCACAATGCCAAACCAGCACGCCACGCATGAACAGCAAACAACGCAGACAACCACCAACCATGCGCGGGTGAAGAGGTAATAAAGGGAACCAACAACACAAAAACAAACACCCAACTGGCAGCACAATAAGCGACAAGCGCACCTATTTCGCCGTCTCGCTGGTAGCGTTCCACCAAGCTCAATGTGGTATCTGCCGCACAAGCGACCAATAACAAACATCCGCCCAATAATAGCCAGCGTGATTCAATGATCACGCCAAAGGCGGGCGAACCATCACCAAAGGCCAAACGCAATGGCAATAACACAATCGGTGCCAACAAGCCAATGCCAAGCCAGAGATAGACATCCTGACCGTAACCCTTGAACGTCGCATCAGTAATAGAATGGGTCATAGATAATCGTTCACTCAGCGACAAAACAACAAGGCATCGCAACAACAGCAAGCCACAAGCTCAATCGCCAAGCGAACGCTTACTACCAATTAAATGCGATCCAATACCGCTTGATGGGTTACAATATCATGCTGGTCACGTACAGTAGCCATCCAACGGGCGAAACGAACAGCCCCTTTCGCACGCTTGTTTTCATCGCGAATTGTTTCTTTCTGTTGCGCAAACTCATCATCACTGGCGGCGATCACGTCTTGCACGTACACCAAAGCCATACCACGCGATGTTTCCACTACATTAGGGTTCCATTGCCCTTTAGTAGCATGAAAGCCAGCGTCAATCACAGCCTTGGTCAGCCACGCTGAATCATCACCCAAACCGTTGCGGCGCACTGCTTTAGACAAAAACTTCGCTTGTCCTGCCTGTTGTGCTACGTCATCAGGTGAAGGCACACCATCTTTAGCGTCAAGCAATGACTTTGCCAAATCACGCGCCTTCGTCGTCGCTTGGTCGCTCTTGGCATCATCATACACACTGGCAGCCACATCTTTAAATGGCAGTACTTCAGGTGCAATACGCTCGCTCACTTCCACTGCTGCAAAGCGACCATCTTTTAATTCGGTAATATGAATCACTTCACCTGGCTGCGTGCGAAACACCTGTGCCAACAGCTCAGGACTGCTGCTCAACAACGCATCTGCCAAAGCTTCTTCACGGCTGATCGCACCCGTGTCATGCAAGGTCAGATTGGTTGTTTTGGCTGCTGCCACCAAAGAGTCTTCCATACCCAAAGCATCATCCAAGTCTCGCGACAATTGATACGCTTCTTCTTTTGCCCGCTCAGCGCGCAATCGTGCAGCCAACTCATCATGAACATCTGCTAAAGCTTTCGTTCCTTTGGGCGTGATTGACTCAAGCTGCAGCAAAAACAAGCCATTATCAGCCTTAATCACGCTACTGGTTGTACCTTCGCTCATCGCAAACAAGGCTTCATCTAGCTGTGGAGGCAAAGAACCCGCTGCCACCAAGCCCAAGTCTCCACCGTCTTCGGCAGTCACATCATCCGAGGTCGCCTTGGCAACATCGGCAAAGTTTTCACCTTTAGCCAAACGATCTTGTACGGCTTTCATGCGCGCTTCAGCTTTTTTCCAGTCCGCTTCTTCTGCCACGGTACCAACACGAATCATAATTTCACGTGCATGACGAGTTTCTGGCACAACAAAGGAATCTTTTGCTGCCTCATAGGCTGCATTAATATCATCTTCGCTAAGCTCTAGATCTTTACCTAAGCCTTTAGGATCAATCACTACGACGTGTGCAACCACCTTCTCTTGTGACTGATACCGCTCTTGGTGTGCGTCATACCACGCACGCGCTTGGGCATCGCTGATGGTAATCCCGTCACGCAATGATTCAGGATCAATCATCACCGCTGCAATCACGCGCTGTTCATACTCACGGTCAAAAGCATCGCGCAATTCACGGTCACTTACACGTGCAGAATCCGCAATCGCTTTTTGCAACGATTCGACCATCAAGTTGAGGCGCATTTCGTTTTCAAAGTCTAAAGTAGTACGGAAACCCATATTACGGGTTAAAATACGGTATCTTTGGGGATCAAAATTACCTGCCGATTGGAACGAAGGATTATTGCGCACACTGGAAACCAACACCGCTTCGGAAGTTACCAAGCCCATTTTCGAGGCTTCTTCTGCCAACAAACGACGGTTGACCAAAGTCTGCAACGTTTCTGACTTCAGCCCCAATTGCTTAATCATATCTTTGGAAAGATTACGTCCCATCATTGAGCGATAAGCATTAACCTGACGTTCAAACGCCTGTTTAAACTCTAAATCAGTGATCGGTGCATCATCCACCTCTGCGACATATTCAACGCGACTACCAAGAAAGTAATCACCCACGCCCCATAAGCCAAACGATAAGGCAATCCCGCCCAAAATAAGCTTTGCAATCCATGATTGCGCCTGATTGCGCATAGTCTCAAGCATATAATCCCCAGTAAAACAGCATCATGACCTTATCAGCCATACAAAATGGCTGGCGACGCTAACCATGCCGCCTGCAACTCGCAAGATATAGCAGCCACGAACGACACAAAGCACCGCAGGATTTAGGTGTCAAAACAGTGCGCCGCCACGATTAAGGTGTTTGTAGGCAAGGGAAGTAGCAACACGTCCACGGGGCGTGCGACTAATCAACCCTTCCTGCATTAAAAAAGGCTCGATCACATCCTCAATGGTATCACGCTCTTCGGCTATGGTTGCTGCCAAGGTATCCAGCCCTACAGGTCCACCGCCATGCAGATCAATCAATGCCAGCAACAACTTACGATCCATATGATCAAGCCCACGGTGATCAACTTCTAATCGCTCTAAAGCAGTATCTGCCACGGACTGGGTAATATGACCTTGAAAGTCCACCTCAGCAAAATCGCGTACTCGCCGCAACAAACGGTTGGCAATACGCGGTGTGCCGCGTGAACGGCAGGCGATTTCTTGGCAGCCTGCTGCATCGTTAGCAATGTTAAGCAACTGAGCAGAACGGCTAACAATACGCGTAAGCTCTTCGTGGGAGTAAAACTCCAAGCGCAGCAATACACCAAAACGATCACGCAAGGGGTTGGTCAACATTCCTGCGCGTGTTGTGGCACCAAGCAGGGTAAATGGCGGCAAGTCCATTTTGATGGAACGGGCGGCAGGGCCTTGACCAATCACAATATCCAGCTGGAAGTCTTCCATCGCAGGGTACAAAATTTCTTCCACTTGCGGATTAAGGCGATGAATTTCATCAATAAACAGTACATCACCAGCTTCCAAATTGGTCAAAATCGCTGCCAAATCACCAGCACGCTCAATCACAGGACCAGATGTACTGCGAATATTCACGCCCATTTCAGCGGCAATAATATTTGCCAGCGTCGTCTTACCTAAACCAGGTGGACCATAGAGCAAAACATGATCGAGGTTTTCTTTCCGCGCCCGTGCCGCACGAATAAACACCGATAAATTATCTTTAATTTTGTTTTGCCCAATATATTCGGATAGTTGCCGTGGGCGTAATGCTGTGTCTTGATCGCCAGCCATCATCTGACCATCAATCAGACGCTCTTCCTCGGTCATGCCAACGCCTTCAACGCCTGTTTAAAGGCTTGCTCAAAATCAAGTTTCGGGTCGATGCTACGCAAGGCTTTGTCCACGACAGCCGCACGGTAACCCAAGTTCACCAAAGCCGAATGGACATCTTGCCGCGATACCACAGGAGCCCCGCCTGCTTCATGTGTGCCGTGTACCACCAACTTGCCTTGCAGTTCCAAAATCAGGCGTTGCGCTGTTTTTTTCCCGATGCCTGGGGTGCGTGCAATAGCTGCATCATCCGCCTGTTCAATCGCTGCAACCAAATCCAGCATTGGCATGCCAGACATCAAGTTCAATGCCATGCGCGCACCAATACCAGAAACACCATTCAAGCGCCGAAAAAGAGCACGTTCATCGGCATCTAAGAAACCGAATAATTGCAATTGATCTTCCCGCACATAGGTATGAATGTACAACGATGCAAGATCGCCGCATTTAAGCGCGCACAAGGTTTGCAAACTGATGGTAACATCGTAACCAACACCGTGGGTTTCTAGCAGCACCGAACCAGCGGCATCAAGCTCCCGCACTGTGCCATGCAACCAACCAATCATCAGGCGGGGTGCAACATTGATTCAGGGGCAAGCAAACGATCTAATTCATCAACAGCAAGAACCTGCTGCTCTTGGCATAACTGACGCACAGTTTTGCGCTCTGCCACTGCCTGTTTTGCCAATTCTGCAGCGCGATCATAACCAATCACGGGGGCTAAGGCTGTCACCATACTCATGCTCCACTCAATCTGCTCGCGGCAACGTTCTTCGTTGGCTTCTAGCCCTGCAATGCAGCGATCTGCAAACATACGGCAAGCATTAGCCAGCAACTGCTCGGATTCCAATACATTATGCACCATCATCGGCAACATCACATTCAAATCCAGCAAGCCTGAAGCACCACCACAAGCAATCGCAGCATCATTGCCAATCACCTGCGCACACACCTGCGCCAAAGACTCCGCAATCACAGGGTTCACCTTACCAGGCATAATAGAAGAGCCTGGCTGCACCGCTGGCACACTGATTTCACCCAAGCCACAACGCGGCCCGGCATTGAGCAAACGCACATCGTTGGCAATTTTAAGCAAGGATACCGCAACACCACGCAACTGCCCCGACAGTTCCACAATCGCATCCTGTGCTGCTTGCGCCTCAAAATGATTCACAGCCTCGGTGAAAGGTATATCATAGGCTGCTGCCAAACGCGCTGCTATCGCCGAACCAAACTGCGGATGGGTGTTCAACCCCGTCCCTACTGCCGTACCACCCTGCGCTAATTCGCACAATCGCGGCAACACCGACTGCAAGCGCGCCATACCCAATTCAACTTGCCGCGCCCAAGCAGAAACCTCCTGACCCAAGCTAATCGGCGTAGCATCCATCAAATGGGTGCGCCCAATTTTAAGCACGCCCATCGTCGCTTCCGCTTTACCGCTTAAAGCTTCGTGCAAATGCTGCAATGCTGGCATCAATTGATGTTGCAACACATCCGCCGCCGCCAGATGAATCGCTGTAGGAATCACATCGTTGGATGATTGCCCTTTGTTAATATCATCATTGGGGTGAACCGCGACTGCCGCATTTAATTGCGCACAGCGATGCGCCATCACCTCGTTGGCATTCATATTGGTGGAAGTGCCTGAGCCTGTTTGGAAAATATCGAGCACAAATTGATCGTCCCATTGACCATCAATCACCTCATCGGCCACCTGCACAATCAAAGCACTGCGCTCAGCATCGAGGCGTTGTAGCTCGTGATTGACCTGCGCTGCTGCTTTTTTAATCTGACCCAAGGCGCGGATAAACACACGAGGAAAGCGCAACCCAGAAACGGGAAAATTCGCCAAAGCACGTGCCGTTTGTGGACCATACATGGCATCAACAGGCACAGCCATTTCACCCATAGAATCGCGTTCAATACGTGTTTGTTTATTGTTCATAAGAAATTCCAGTGTCGGTTTATTGGAAATAAAACATTACAAAAAAAGGGATACCCACAAGGGGTATCCCTACAGTACCAAAAAAAACAATCAGCCCAACAGCTTATCAACGGCAGCATTTGCACCCAAATAAACAGGCACACGCTGATGCAATGCTTCAGGCTGCACATCAAGCACGGCAATATCTTTGGACATCGCTTTACCGCCAGCCTGCTCCATCAAAAAGCCCATAGGAATCGCTTCGTACAACAAACGCAGCTTACCATTGGTGTTTTTTTCGTCAGCAGGGTAAAGAAAGATACCGCCTTTGAGCAAGGTACGGTGCATATCGGCAACCATCGCGCCCACATAACGCATGCCCAAGCCACTTTCCTGCTTCAACGCCTGTAAACGGTCACCCATATTATCCAGCCATTTGTCAGCATTGGCTTCATTCACTGAATAATAACCACCCGTTGCTGGAATCTGCATATCAGCATGGCTTAGTTCAAAACGCGCCGAACTGGGGTTGTAAGAATAACCATTCACACCACTACCGACAGAACACACCAACATCGTCGATGGACCATACAACACATAACCCGCTGCAATCACATCACGACCAGATTGCAAAGTATCTGCTGCCACAGGTGTGGTATCTTTAGCTGATGTACGTTTCACAATTGAGAAAATCGTTCCCACAGGACCATCAACATCCAAATTGGATGAACCATCCAGCGGGTCAACCAAGACCAAATAGTCAGCATGGCTGTATTCCGAAATTACCAACAACTCTTCTTGTTCTTCCGAACCTACAGCGCACACATGACCCGTAGCACGCATTTCATCCAAGAAAATTTCATCGGACAAAATATCTAATTTTTGCTGTTGTTCACCCTGCACATTTTCTGCGCCTGCAGCACCCAAAGCACCACGAAATACAGCACCGCGTAACAGCGCGGCAATTTCAATCGCTGCACGTCCGACACCTTGAATAATCGGCATCATCGCTGCGCCGCGTTCACCCTGCTGGGCAATATGATTAAGTGTTATTGGCATACACTCCTCCTCTTTTTGGTGAAAACTAGCCCAGCACGAGAGCACGAGCCACAGTTGCCCATCATTCCCACACCAAGCACCATTTGCAATCATGGGCGCACAACGCATCAAAACGCCACGTCCATGTATTAAACCCAACTCTGCCCTGTTATCACACAGATTCACAGGACAGAGGTACATAAGTAGGCACACAAAACTATTTTAACATTTCTAGCTTGCCTATTCACGCGATCTTCTGCGTTACAAAAAAGGTTACATATTGACAATATGCGCCCCTTTTTGTGCCTTGAATATCGCGAAATATTCGGCGCGATAAATGTTAAAATAATTCCGCGCACCTACTTACCTCAATCGAGGCTGATACTATTCTTCTACAGAAACAGCTTTTTTCACTTCTTGCGGAGCGGACTGCTGCTCTACCTTTACAGCAGTAGCAGGCTGTTCCTTCGTCTGCTTATCCACCACATCACGTGGAGCGGCGGCAGGTGAGTCATCAGTTACCTTGTCAGATACAGCCTGATCCCCCTGTTGATTAGCGTTAGCAGGACGACGGCGGCGACGACGGCGACGGCGTTTTGGCTGTTCATCATCACCTGTTTGCGCAGTCGCAAGATCGCCTTCCACCGCATCGACAACCTTAGGCGGAGCTACAGGAGCTTCAGTACTTGCCGCTGTTTCTCCAGCATCGGCAACCGCAGCAGCTTTAGGCTTACGACGTTTAGGACGCCGCCGTTTTTCGCCCTCTGGTCGTTTCTCGACTTCGTCTTTTTTATCTATGCTTGCAGCCGCTGGCTGAAGCTTAACTTCAGCATCCGCTCCTGTTGTCTTTTCTGCAACAGCCTCATCCGTCTTGCGGTTACGGTTGCGATTACGATTGCGATTACGGTTGCGGTTGCGATTACGATTAGCCGGTCTTTCTGATTCCTTCGCCACCACTGCTTCAGGCTCTTTAGCCTCCGTAGTTTGCGTGACCTTTTCACTGCGCGCACCAAAAAGCGCACCCAAAATACGCGCAACAAAACCCTTCTTCTCTTCCTTCTCGACCACGGTTTCCACCGCTTTGACGGGGGGATGCTGAATTTTAGGAATCCCCACCACAGGCTTCATCGGCTTCAACTTCCGCGTAGGTCGTGTAGGTCGCCTACTGCGCAGGGTATCTTCTAAAATCTCTGTCCGTAATTGCTGCTGGTCATGCCACTGACGTTCCACACGATAATGCGGAATATCAAACTCTGGACGAATCTGAAGGGTGATTTGAACATCATACGACGCTTCAATCTGAGCGATATTATCTCGCTTGCGATTCATCAAGTATTCGCCCGTATCCGATGGCACTTGCACAATCAGCGTGGGCTTTTTACCAGCTTCTGCCCAGTCTTCCATGCGCGTCAACATTTGCAACGCCATGGATTCCGTCGTCCGCACCATACCTTTGCCACGGCAACGCGGGCATACTTCCGTCGTTGATTCACGCACCGAAGGATGCAGCCGTTGGCGTGACATCTCCAGCAAACCAAAACGAGAAATGCGTGTGATTTGAATACGCGCTTTATCAGGCTTGGTCGCCTCACGCAACACGGTTTCTACCTCTTGTGCATGTTTGCGGTTCGCCATATCAATAAAGTCGATCACCACCAACCCACCAATATCACGAATACGCAATTGACGTGCAATCTCTGCTGCTGCTTCTAGGTTAGTCGCCAATGCTGTTTCATCAATATTTTTGCCACCTGTGGCACGTGATGAGTTAATATCAATCGCCGTCAACGCCTCGGTAGGGTCAAACACAATCGACCCACCTGAGGGCAGGCGAATTTCCCGCTCGTGAATATCTTCGCACTGTGATTCAACATTAAAGTGACGGAACATCGACTTCTGCTTACGGTAATGCTTAACCCGACTTTCTTTACCTGGCAACACCGCATGAACAAAGTTTTTAGTGCGGTTAAACAGCTCAAGATCATCGACCCAAATTTCATCAATATCATCAGTGAAGTGATCGCGAATGGCACGGGTAGCAATATCACCTTCAAGGTAGATCAGTGCTGGGGATGGTGCCGACTCACCTTTAATGCGGATTTCTTCCCAAATGCGTTGCAGGTATTGGAAATCCCATTGCAGGGCTTCCAATGGCTGGTCTCGCCCTGCCGTACGAACGATGACCCCTGTTTTTTCAGGCACGTTCAACTGGGCAATAATATCTTTAATCGTTTTGCGTTCACTGTCCGAAAGTTTGCGTGAAATACCACCGCGTTCGGTATTGGGCATCAGCACCAAGTAACGACCCGCCAACGACAAAAACGTCGTCACTGCCGCCCCCTTGTTACCGCGCTCCTCTTTCACCACCTGAATCAACAGCGTTTGGCGATTTTCCACCACATCTTGAATACTGATTTTACGCGGGTCAGATGTTTTATCGACCCCTTCCTTCCAATAATCAGGGTGGATCTCATTCAGCGGTAAAAAAGCTTGCCGTGCTGCGCCATATTCAACAAAGGCAGCTTGCAAACTAGGCTCCACCTTGGTGATGGTCGCCTTATAAATATTCCCTTTGGTCAGGGACTTTTGTGCAGATTCGATGTCCAGCTCTTGCAAGTAGTTATCTACCACCAGCGCGACCCGACTTTCTTCCTCATGCGATGCGTTGATCAGCATCATTTTTTTCATAGCACAGTCCTAAAGTGCCATTTGCGGTATATGACTTAAACCATACGCGGCAAGGCGCAGTCACACAGCGTGATACACACTACTGCAAGACGAACGCTTACAAGCCGCATAGCGACTGTTTACCTTATTCATTAACGTCCAAAACGGTGCTCTACGCTGTTACCCTGCGATATACATCCAGCAAGACAACAAACCACAACATCAGCACCTTTTTTAGGAATTTACGTAAGGAGTATGTAGCAAGCAAACAGCCTTGAACACAAACAAACCCAATAAAGCAAATCCCTAGCTTCCTTGATGAACTATCACATCATTGACTTAAATACGGAACTATTGTCCACACAATAAACACGCATAGTGTTTTGATGCGCTGTGCGACGATATTCCATGGCACGCGGTGACAAAACACCATGCCCATCGACATGAAAATTTCAGTTTAGGAAGCAAACCATGCACGAGCACCTTGCTTTCTTTCACAAGCGCGCATCGTGCAGATATACATTTCATTTCAGACCACAGTCGTACACCGTCCGCTACCGCAAACGGCTATTAAATCAGCTCAACACCAATCTTCTGGGCAAAGAAGCGATGGAGCTGTATTTTGGAGGCTCACACCATCCTTATTTCATTCTTACATACAAACACAAGGTCACCAGTACATTCGGCACTGTGGGCAAAAAAACCTTGCTTCAATTTTTAAAAAGGTATCGCGGGCAAACAAGCGGCTTTCACAGCTAACGAACGCCCCCAGTGGCGACATCAAACGCAAGTACACTGGCAAAATGCGCATTCCTGCCGCAGAGTTCACGCCACATACCACTTTCTAAAAAACGTCGGCAGACTACTGCAGGGGAGGCGCATTGGCAATCAATCATGACAGCCAAGCTTATATTTTCATTGATAAAAACGAAGACGGAAGCCGCCTAGACAGGGTGCTGCTCAGGCACTGCGGGCAACAGCAACGCCCGCTGATTATGCGCCTCATTCGCAAAGGCAATATACGCGTCAATGGCAAACGCTGCCAAGCACAATCTCGCGTAGCCTGTGAAGACCGTATTTTCATCCCTGCATCATTGCGCAACAATGAGGAAACAGCTCTCATCACAGCACGACCATTGCGCCACATGCCTGATATTCTGCTGGAGGATGAAGGACTACTCATCCTCAACAAACCCGCTGGCATGGTAGTACATGGCGGCAGCGGTCACCAAGATGGCCTCATTGAACAGCTCAAAGCGCATTACCAATCCGACGACCTACGCCTTGCCCATCGACTGGATCGCGATACCAGCGGCTGCCTGTTATTAGCGCGGCAACTACCTGCCTTGCGTGACATGACCGAGCAATTCCGCCTGCACCTAGCAAAAAAAACGTACTTCGCGTGGGTAGAAGGTCACCCCTTCCCTGCCGCAGGGCATATTGCCTCTGGTTTAAGCAAAGGACACTTGCAAGGTGGTGAACGCATGGTCATTGACGATGACGATGGCAAACATGCCACCACCGATTTTCAAACCGTGGTACGCGCCCTATGGCATGGCAACCCCATCACCCTCGTTGCTCTGCAACCGCACAGCGGACGCACACACCAATTACGTGTACACATGCAGCAAGAAGGGCATGCTATTTTAGGCGATCCCAAATACGCCGATGCCGACGCACTCAAACGTTACCGCCACAACGGTGGTCGCGGCTTGGCTTTGCATGCCTGGCGTTTACGCTTCACTCACCCCTACCGCAAACACGCTGTGGAGGTGCATGCACCATGGCCTGATTCATGGTCACCCATCACCCAACACCTCATCATCTGCCCTTAAACCGATGGCTTCGTGGCTTTTACATCTACACATCAGTTTGGTTTGCCTACTAACGGCGGTATTCCTGTGGCGCGTGTGGTATGCTTGGCAGGGCAAAAACATTCCATTCCGATGGTTAAAACGTGGTTTACCCGATGTCATCGACACCGCTGTTTTACTCAGCGGCGGGGCTTTAGCCCTGTTATTCAACATCGCACCATGGTTAGATGCGTGGTTCGCAGTTAAATTATTGGCTGTCATCGTATATATTGCGGCGGGATTTTTTTGTTTTTCGTCATCGCTGCCATTAATCTACCAGCGCAGTGCCATCTGTATCGCACTGCTCACGCTAAGCTATATTGCCGCGTTGGTGACGAGCAAAGAAATCTTACTTGGGATATTGTAAACCCCAACAACACTGTTCATACTAAAAAGGTCGTATTATGCCCTCATTCCCCGAAAAAACGTGTGATATTTCACGCCTAGTCAGCCACCCCAAGTTGGTTGAAGCAACATTGGCAGGACGCAAAACAGAGCAACGTCGCGACGGTGTGTATGCCTACCCTAACGAAACCTTTGAACTCGAAGGCACAAGTTTCATCGTCACCGACTTAAAACGTCAACGTTTGGGCGACATGACCGATCAAGATGCACAAGCAGAAGGCTACCCCTCACTTACCATGTACAAAGATTTAATTTTACGCATGCACAAAAACATGACGTGGAATGAAGACGATTTAGTCTGGGTACACTGCTTCAAAAAGCAGGCATAAGATCCTTGTCTGCTTAACTGGTGTCACGCACGCATGATTTTACTCGTGACTTTTTGAGTAGCAATGCGTCATTGCAGACTTAATCCGCCACTCGGCGAACAGACGCAAGACTGGATATTAAATCAAGCGAAGCATGACATTTTTTTAGATTGCTATGCTGTTTTATCCATACTGTATAAAAAAGATCTCATGCCTTACGTAATATCAGCCGCTTAATTAACGGGCATGGCTTTGCCACCCCATGATATAAAACTTGTATCACGGGGGTGTAAAAACACCATGCCCGCTATGTTATTAAAACGGCAAATCGTCTTCGCTTGGCGCGTTACCAAAATCTGGTGCATCAGCAAAAGGATCGTTATTGCGAGCAGGTTGCTGTTGTGACATCGACGGCGCAGACTGCTGCTGTGGTGCTTGCGATTGATATTGACCACTTGATGAACCAGTAGCAGGCGCACCACCATAAGCTGGGAAGTTGTTAGCACCACCCTGACGTTGCTGCTGCGGAGCTTGCTGCTGAGAAAAATCACCATCACTACGACGATCTAACATTTTCATTTCATTGGCACGGATCTTGGTAGTATAACGGTCTTGACCGCTTTGATCTGTCCATTTATCGGTACGAATAGCACCCTCGATATAGACACGACTGCCTTTACGTAAGTACTGATTCGCAATCTCGCCCAAACGTCCCCATAATTCAACGCGATGCCATTCGGTACGTTCTTGCCGTTGACCTGTAGCGCGATCTTTCCACGACTCTGTCGTTGCCAGACGAATGTTGCAAACACAGGTTTGATCCTGCATAAAACGTGTTTCAGGATCAGCACCAAGGTTCCCGATTAACATAACTTTGTTGAGCATAACATTCCTCTCGTTGCATATAATATGCGGGGCAAACTAACCAAAAGCATGCACTTGTGGTAGTGCTTGATTCTTGTGAATAATTCAGGCTAAGACAAACGCAAAGGAATAGGCTCGTCACTCATCAATTGCCACATCATGCCCAATGTTTTCTCCGATGTAACTTCGGTATGATGGTTATCAGCATCAGCAAGCTGTTGCATGATGCTTTTGCGCAGATTAGGCGAGTCAGTGAAGTCAAAAATAAAGTCCACGTCCTCACCAAAGGCAACAACCTGCTCAAGGCTTAAGCAGGCAATACCTGCACTTTCCGCCTTGCGGCGACCCAAAGTATCCAACGGTTCAACAACACCAATGATACTGATGCCAACATTCGACAGACCCAAAAAATGTTCTAAAAACTCCGAACCAATACGCCCAAGACCAACAATAACAATGCTACTTTGCTGCATACATAACCCCTTATGAGACAAATAACCAAGTCGAAAGAAAGACAACTTTGGCGCAACTGCCAAGGCGGAGAATATACCCCTTATACAACCGAGGGTTTAATACTCATCACCCACACGATCACAAACAAGCATGGCTTTATGGCTCGTTGTGACGCAAACGCGCCGCGTAAAAACCATCATGCTCGGCACTGGGCAACAGGGTTATACTGTCTTCTAATATCAGTGCCTCATCTTGCGCTGCTTGATGCTCCAATGGATGAATTGAGCAGACGGCATAAAGCAATACGCCTTCAGGTTTTAACACACGAATAGCCTCATGCAGCATCGCTCGTTGCTGATCCGCCAGCCGTTCAAGCTGCGATTGATCGTGTAAAAATCGTACATCAGGGTGTTTACGCATAACGCCAGAAGCACTGCATGGCGCATCTAAGAACACAGCATCCATCGATTGATCCGCAAGCGGCAAACAGTTGCTGTCTGCCTGCATCAGTTGCACCGAAGACAAACGTAAACGCTGCATATTTTGCTGCAAGGTTGGCAAACGACGCGCACTGTATTCCACTGCGACAACCGTTGCTTGCGGCAAACAATGCGCCAGCAATGCCGTTTTACCACCTGGCGCAGCGCACAGATCCAGCACGGACAGCGGTGCGTTTACATCGGCAATACCATCAAGCAATAACTGCACACTCGCTTGTGCCGCTTGATCCATCACCAATATCCCACCTTGTTCATAACCAGGCAAATCGCGAACACTGCTGCCACCAGGCAATAGCACGGCATGCTTGGCTACTGTGCCAGCACGCGCATCCAGACCACGTTCTGTTGCCGCTTGCAACCATGCATCGCGTGAACCTAACACACAACAACTCAGCGGTGGTGGCGTGCGCAGTGTTGCAGCAATCCCTTCCAAAGCTTCCATACCCCAGTGATCGCGCCACTGTTGATAGATCCAGCGTGGAAGCTCCAAGCGTTGATTTGGCTTAAGTTTTTTAGGGGCGGCATGACGGGTTAATTGACGCAACACAGCATTCACCAACGCCGCAGCACGCGGTTGCAGTAGGCGAATCGCATCCACCGTGGCTGACACAGCGGCATGAGCTGGTGTATCCAACACGCGCAACTGGCATGCACCCAATAATAACGCTGCCATGACGGCAGGTTCAGGTTTAGTTCGTATAAAGCGTGAAACATCCGCTTCAAGCGAGAAATAATAACGCAACGTGGTATATACCAAACTGTGAACAAAACGACGATCCGCGCCATGCTCCATCTGCTCAGGCACGGCGAGCATGGCAGCGTCGGCACGCTCACCATGCTCCAACACCGCCACCAACACACGGATTGCCTGCAAGCGACTGTTGGCGTGCGTAGGACTTAGCGCGCCACTGGGATTATCCACCATGCCAACGACCTACATGGTAAGTAACCCGCGCCGCACATGTTTCGGCAATTTCAACGCGAGCGACCTGCACGCGCTCATTATTGAGGCGTTCCGTCATCCGCTCAAACAGCAGACGAGCAACATTTTCACTGGTCGGATTGATGGTGTCAAAAGGGGGAATATCGTTCAAGTTGTAATGATCCCAGATGCTAATGGCTTCTTTGAGTTCATGTTTGAGGATTTTATAATCCACACCCATACCCAGATCATCCAATTGCTCGCAGGCAACAAAAAGCTTCACATGCCAATTATGGCCATGCAGGCGGGCGCAATCACCCGAATAACCGCGCAACTGATGTGCAGCGGAAAAGTGTGTTTGAATACAAAGTTCATACCAAGGCATCGGCGCATGCTATGCTGGAATGCTAGGCGACACCAGTTGCATGCCATCGCACGGCTCGTTATGTTATCGCATAACCATCGCTAAGGAGGCGCGTTTCTGTGTCTGACAAGCTATCAATCGCCAACTGGTCGGGAGAAATCCTCGATCATATTTCGACACCGATTGCCTATATGGATTATGAGTTCCGCATGATTCGCGTGAACCAAGCGTTTGCTGACTTCCACCATAAGCCCGTCCCCTTTTTCAGTGACCGTTTATACTTCTCTGTTGACCCTCAAGAACAACGCGAAGCCATGTTTCGCGAGGCAATCGCCCGCTGGCAACAGGACGATTACCCCGACAAAGTCAGCGTTCAACACAGTTATTGGCGTTTGGCAACCCTACGTAACCATGAGCAACAACGTTGCGGTTTGCTACTCACCATGGAACCTTCCTTACCCAAAGCAGAAGCAGGCATCCCTGAACCCATCATCGCCCTAAGTGATCGCCATACGCGTAAGTTTCAGCAATTTAGTTTGCGTGAACAGGGGGTGATTTTCCAAACCCAAGCATCGGGGTTTATTGAAGTATCCGAAGGTGATTGCTTGGCACTGCCTGAATTCTCTCACGGTTTAGCAACAGGGCGTAATATCTTTGATGTATTCCAAAGTTGCCCCGAGATGAGCCATGCCCTCTACCGCGCCAGCGAAGGCAGTGTGGTGCGCGATGTGTTGCCCATTCACGGTGTACAGTTGGATGTATTCCTTGCCCCGTATTACGACAATGGTGGTCAAGTCGCAGGCTTGATCGGTGTAGCCATTGATGCCAACGAGCGACAGCAATATGAGATGCGTTTGATCCATGCCAAACAATTCCTCACCGACCTGCTCGATTCCATTCCTGACCTTATTTATTACAAAGATAAAAAAGGCTACTACTTAGGCTGCAACCAAGCCTTTGCCAGCTTTGTTGGGCTACGCAAAAAAACAGTATTAGGCAAAACGGATCGCCATGTATTCAGTGCCGAGCGCAGCACGCGACTACAAAACCTACACCGACAGGTCGTACAATCAGGCAAACCGCACAGTTTGACCGACGAAGGTATTGACTGTCACGGCTACAGCCACCCCTTAGAAACACACGAAACGCCCTTACAACAACAAGATTCGCAATGTGCTACCGTTGGTATCAGCCGTAAAATTCGTCGCCGCAAAAACACAGCTACTGGCGAAGCAGTAACGACCTCCCCGATTTTACAAGGTGATCTGTTTGAAGCAGGGCCTGCCATGCTGGTGCGTCATAGCTGCTTAGCCGAACAGGATTATGCCATTGACTTTGCCACCGCCAACATAGAAAAACTGCTGCAACAGCCAGCCAAAATATTAGTCAACAGTGCTTGGACATCATGGCTACACGCAGAAGACCAAGCCGCCGTGTTAAGCAAGCTGGCGCAATTAAATCATCATTGTCCACATGTGGAACACACACCATTTAGAGTCATCAGTGCCAATGGAGAAACCCGCTGGGTGCGTGCGTACAGCGCGGCCATTTATAACACCCGTGGTCAAACATCACATTGCAACACCTTGTTGCTGGATATTACAGCGCAACGCGAACATGACTTTGCTATCTACCAGCACCAAAAGATGGCTGCTTTAGGCGCGATGGTGGGAGGAATCGCCCACGACTTTAACAATGTCATCACTGGCTTAGTCGGGCATTTGTACTTGGCGGGCGTAAAGTTAGTCGAACAAGATGATGTTGCCACACACATCCATCACAGCGAAGCCTTATGCTTTCAAGCCTCCGAGATGATACAGCAAATGCTGCACTTTTCACGCCAAGATTCCGTTGCTATGACGGTATTAACCATCAACACCATCATGCGTGAAGCACTCAAACTGCATCGCGCAGCCCTGCCAGAACGGGTGGGATTAACCATCACCTTTGCTCAAGAACCGATGCAAATCATTGGCAATGCCACGCAATTACAGCAAGTACTGATGAATTTGGTCAATAATGCCCACGATGCCACCATTGGCTGTTCCAGTGCGCATATTTTAGTCGAGTTAAACGAACATTATATCCACAAGCATGACGACAGCGACAGCCCGTTTGACGATGGTCAAAAAGTTGCGCGTCTAAGCGTATCGGACAATGGGCGCGGCATGACTGACGATGAGCTACGATCTGTTTTTGAACCCTTTTATAGCACCAAGAATGAAGACAAAGGCACAGGCTTAGGGCTTACGATGGTGAAATCGGTGGTTGCAGCCCATCATGGTACAATCACCATTGAAAGCACACCGGGCACAGGGACAAGCTTCCATATCGACCTTCCTTTGGTTGACACCGAACCTGAAGCCACACCAGCTAGCACACCTATACTGCATGGTCATGGTGAATGTATTTTGGTTGCCGATGACGACAACCACGCTTTAATCGCCGTCAGTGGCATGTTGGAACAGCTCGGTTACCGTGTCATTCAAGCGCGCAATGGTGAGCAAGCCATCACCCTTTACCACAAACATCAGCTAGAAGTCGATCTACTGCTCTTGGATGTGGTCATGCCCATTATGGGCGGAGTAAGGGCGGCGCGTTTATTACGCGAGCAACACCCTGATGTACGCATTGTTTTTGCCACAGGCTACGACCCTGAACAAACACAACACGAGCTGGATGTAAGCCACCCCATACTCAGCAAACCCTATAGCCCTGAAGAACTAAGTCAGGTGGTTCATCATGCCTTACATGATTTATAAACTTTATTTATAGATAAATAAAAATGTGTTATTTTACTTAATGGTAAAATTTCCCATACTTCGCCCATCGCCGCTGCTAATGCAGCACGAGGTGAACATCACGCCACACTGTTTACACTGTGGTTTGCAATAAAGAGGGACCAAAATGGCATTAGACCAATCCAATCGTTATTCCGATTTAAGCCTGAAAGAAGAAGATCTCATTGCAGGCGGTAAGCACTTCCTGACCGCTTACAAATTGAAAACTGCTCCAGGCTATGGTTTCTTGGAAGTTGCTGCACATATTGCAGCAGAATCTTCTACAGGAACAAACGTTGAAGTTTGCACGACCGATGATTTCACTAAGGGCGTTGATGCTCTGGTGTACTCTATTGATGAAAGTGCCTTTGAAGATGGGTTCGGTCTGATGAAGATCGCTTACCCTGTTGAATTGTTTGATATTAACATCACCGATGGCAACTACATGCTGTCTCAGATGTGGTCATTGATCTTGGGTAACAACCAAGGCATGGGCGACCATGTTGGCTTGCGCCTGCTTGACTTCATGATCCCTGAAATCATGGTTAAGAAGTTTGATGGTCCTAGCGTTGGCATCAAAGATCTGTGGAAAGTTTTGGGTCGCCCTGAAGTTGATGGCGGTTACATCTCTGGTACCATTATTAAACCTAAGCTTGGTTTGCGTCCAAAACCATTTGCTGCTGCTGCTTACCAATTCTGGTTGGGTGGCGACTTCATCAAAAATGATGAGCCTCAAGGTAACCAGAGCTTCTGCCCAATGAAAGAAGTACTTCCATTGGTTGCTGAAGCCATGGATCGTGCACAACAAGAGACTGGCGAAGCCAAAATCTTTTCTGCGAACATCACCTCTGACTGCCACCAAGAAATGGTTGCTCGTGGCGAGTTTGTAAAAGAAACATTCGGCAAATATGGCAACGAAGATCACTTAGCATTCTTGGTTGATGGCTTTGTGACTGGTCCACACGGTGTAACCACTTGCCGTCGTCACTTCCCAGATACATTCCTGCATTATCATCGTGCGGGTCATGGCTCTATCACCTCGTACAAAACGCCTATGGGTATGGATCCCTTGGTATTCATGAAGTTCGCACGTCTGATTGGTGCTTCTGGTATCCACACAGGAACCATGGGCTACGGTAAAATGGAAGGTCATTCTGGTGAAACTGTTTTGGCTTACATGCTGGAACGTGACGAATGCATGGGTAACTACTTCAACCAGAAATGGTATGGCATGAAGCCAACTGTAGCGATCATCTCTGGCGGCATGAATGCACTGCGTCTGCCTGGTTTCTTTGAAAACTTGGGTCATGGCAACGTCATTAACACCTGTGGTGGTGGTGCTTACGGTCATATTGATTCCCCTGCAGCTGGTGCGAAATCTTTGAGCCAAGCATACGAATGCTGGAAAGAAGGTACTGATCCTATTGAGTACGCTAAGACTCACAACGAGTTTGCACGTGCCTTTGAGTCCTTCCCTGGTGACTCTGATAAGCTTTACGCTGATTGGCGTGAAAAATTGGGTGTTCATAAGTAAAACCCTCTGTAGGGCTTAGGCTCTTCACATAATAAAGGGGTCTCCTATGTGAGGCCCCTTTTTTTATATCAGCAACAACACAGTGCCACACAACAACGATGGAAGAATCATACGGGCTGAGTGCTCGCCCCTTCAAGCAATCATCTAGGAGTATTGAAAATGAACGATAAAAAACAATATGAAATCCAAAAGGAACCTTTTTATCAAGCACAGGCTGATGAAATTGAGTTGTATTCGGCGGCTTACGCAGCGCGCTTGCCTGTGATGGTTAAGGGACCAACAGGATGCGGCAAATCTCGTTTTGTTGAATACATGGCTTGGAAACTCGGCAAACCGCTGATTACCGTTGCTTGCAATGAAGATATGACAGCCTCAGACTTGGTTGGTCGTTACCTGCTTGATAGCAACGGCACACGTTGGCTCGATGGTCCGCTGACTACAGCAGCACGTATTGGTGCCATTTGCTACTTGGATGAGGTCGTAGAAGCCAGACAAGATACCACTGTGATTATTCACCCATTAACCGATCACCGTCGCACCCTACCACTGGACAAAAAAGGTGAATTGGTCGAAGCCCACCCAGACTTCCAGTTAGTCATCTCCTACAACCCTGGCTATCAAAGCTTGATGAAAGACCTGAAGCAATCCACCAAACAACGATTTACTGGCTTTGACTTTGACTATGCATCGGCAGCCGTCGAACAAGAAATTATCTGCAACGAAACAGGCTTAGCAGCAGATATAGCAGAGAAATTGGTAAGCATTGGTACAGCAGCAAGGAACTTGAAAGGTCACGGTCTGGATGAAGGTATCTCCACTCGCCTATTGGTTTATGCTGCAACGTTGATTAATCAAGGGGTCGAAGCCAAAGCTGCATGTCGTATGGCTATGGTTCGTCCGATCACTGATGATGCCGACATTCGTGAAACCTTGGATAATACTATTACTGTAACCTTCGGCTAAGGAGTCATCTACTATGGCTGATACAGTACAAATACCCGAGCATGATTTAGCCTATTGGGAACGTTTAAACTCAAACTTCCCACAGGTGAAGAGTGTGTTTTCTGAGTGCCTCACAGAAGCGAAACTCGTATTGTCACCCAGTGGCTTAGATGACTACATCGACAATGCCTCTTTTTTAGGCAAAATGGGACGCGGTGCTGATCCTATTCTCATTTACCTTGAAGAAATGCCTACTGTTGTTTCCAACACGGGGGAAGCAATGCTCTCCATCGTTAAGGACTTTGTCTGGCACTTGGCACGAAATACCAATGCACCGTCTATCGTTCCATTTTTACAAACGCTTGCAGAAGTCAGTCGATATTTAAAAACACAAGCCTTAATGGAATCATATATTGATTTGCTTAAAGAGTTTGCTGAGCGCACCACTGGCTCTGTGCATGGTCACCACACAACATTCCCTAGCCCAGGCATGCCTGAACTACTCAAGCAAGCACCACACCTACTCTCTTTGGTAACATTGCAAGGCTTGCGCAACTGGATCAATTACGGCGTTACTTACTACATCAGTCACCCTGGTCGACAAAAGGACTTTTTCTCCCTGCAGTCGGCCGACTCGCGTGCCATGTTACAACGTGAACGTCATGGCACACTGTTTATGGAGAATGAACGCAAGCTGGATCTATATCTACGCGCCTTATGGGGTGAACATGATTATTTAGTTCCCTACTCTCTCGCGTTTGATGAACTACGTAAACCCATGCCTTACTTTGATGAGCTTGGCATACGCATTCCCGATGTTTTTGATGACCTCAATGGCATTAAAGGTATTGACCGTTACCGCGCAGTGTTAGCACACATGTGTGCACACCGTCGCTGGAGTGAGCGTATGGTGGTGGATAACTGGAGTCCGTTTCAGCGGATTGCTGTAGAAACCTTTGAAGATTGCCGCATTGATCTACTCACCCTACGTCAATACCCAGGGCTGTATGACACTTACTTGCGCCTGCATCCCATCCCTAATGAAGATGACCTAAACCTTGACTCATGGTCAACCATACGCCTTCGCCTAGCTTTATTATCTCGTAAGGTGCTTGACCCCAATTTTGAGGTAAAACACCCAATCATTCGAGATTTTGCGGAACGCATTGTCCACGCCTTAAAAGACAATGAATCCAGTAGTCCAAAAATGGCGGAGCTGGCACTATTATTCATCGCCAAAACACGTACACAAAATGACTTGTTGCCGCATATTTACTTCCGCAACACCGAGGTCAGCTACCGAGACGATAACCGACATTTATGGATTTATATCGAAGCAGGAGATGAAGAAGAGGAGTTTGATCACCTCAACCAGCAAAAAGAAGACAGTGAAGAGATTCATGCACTACCGCCACGCCATTACCATGAATGGGATTATGCCTCACAACATTATCGCCCTGATTGGGTCAGTGTATACGAATCCCTACACAGCCAAGGTTCAGCCTCATACATTGACTCGCTTTTGGACAAACACAGTGCTTTGGCAAAACGCCTAAAGCGAGTACTCGACAGTTTGAAGCCACAAGATAAAACGCGCATACGCTTTCAAGAAGAGGGCAGCGAATTAGATTTAGATGTTGCGCTTCGCTCTTTGATTGACCTCAAAAGCGGCTCTACCCCTGACCCTCGTGTGAATATGTCACACAAGACGGATGGTAGAAATATCGCTGTATCGCTATTGTTGGATCTATCTCAATCACTTGATGATAAGGCTGCTGGAACAGAGCAAACCATTTTGCAACTCTCGCAAGAAGCTGTATCCCTATTAGGTTGGTCTATTGGACAATTGGGCGACCCCTTCTCCATCGGTGGTTTCCATTCCAACACCCGCCACGATGTGCGTTATTACCATATCAAAGGTTTCAGTGAACCATGGGGAGACACAGTAAAAGCCCGACTAGCGGCCATGCAAGCAGGCTACTCCACGCGCATGGGTGCTGCTGTTCGCCATGCAGGACATTACTTAAAGAACCAGCGTGCGGACAAAAAGCTGTTATTGGTACTCACAGATGGGCAACCATCCGACATTGATGTTGATGATGAACGCATGTTGATCGAAGACAGTAAACAAGCCGTGAATGAGCTGGATCGCGATGGTATTTTCACCTACTGCATCTCACTTGATCCCAAAGCAGATGAATATGTCACGGATATTTTCGACAAACGCTATGCCGTCATTGACCATGTAGATAAGTTGCCACAAAAACTGCCTGAGTTGTTTATCTCACTCACCAAGTAGTAAGCAGCCAATCAAGTATTTGGTTCCACTATTCGTGCATCCGATGCTTGATTGGCTGTATCACAAACGCGTTCAAGACTTTGTTCTTGGCTTCTTGTTTCTGACCAATGAATCAATAACTGCCAATTTTCGGTTAATATCCGCCATGTTCTTGTGCGTTCCTAAATCCAAATCAAGTTTGCCATACATGATTTTGATCAACGGGTGTAAGGTATGTTCCAGTAGATGCGTAAGGCTTTCCAATGGTATATGATCGGCGGATGTAGCCGCTTCGCCCTGCGTTTCTGCTTTTATATGCGCTGCCACACGAGCAATAGCCCTGGCGATATTGTTCAACGCTTTACTATTTTGTTCTCTACTCACCAGCAGTTCGCGATTTTGCGACTCATGTGCTGCGGCATGCGATTGTTCAAGGCTTTCTCGCCAAGCATGGATGCCTGCCACCAAGTCATTGAGCTGCACCACAATTTTACTGCCTACATCGGCATCATCACCGCCCATCGCTTTATTGCGCATAAAATCAGCTTTGATTTGCGTCCAACGTTGCTGCTGTTGCGCATTCATGCGAGCGCGAATCTCCGCCAGCTTGAGTAGGTTGGCTTCCGTGCCTGTGGTCAACAATTGCGCCTCACCTTGGTAGTGATCGTCCACGAGGTGCATCAGTTCATCATCGCTCATAATTGCCGATATTTTTTCTGCCATTTTATTCATGTTTCGGTACGAACCTTGCAACTTAAATGTTGGTTCGGTGCGGTACTTATCATCCTGCGCACTGGCGGCGATGTAAGCTTGGTTGACCTTCCATACAATGCCTTGAATGACTTTCATTTTGCGTAACACATCAACAATTTCTTTGATCTCGGCACTGCTGTAAGGGTGAGATAAATCCGTGCTGGCTATGTTTGCGCCATCGACCATCTCAAGGAATCTGTAAACATCCGCCATGTCTCGCGTCGCCAGCGGCGCCAACACAGGATTGGAGGTCAAAGCATTTTCGATATAACTGAGTTCAAACACCGCCTCTTTGCCACTCAATACGTCACCCAAATTGTAAATATCAGCACGGTTGGCAAGCATGTCAGGGATCTGGAAGGCTTCGCCTGATTCGGTGTAAGGATTACCTGCCATCACCACGCAGAACTTCTTGCCGCGCATATCATACGTTTTAGGTCGTTTTTTCCACACCCCTTCGATGCGGCGCGTACCATCGGATAACGAAATAAACTTTTGCAAAAACTCGCTGTTGGTATGTTGAATATCATCGAGGTACAACATCACATTATTGCCCATTTCCAATGCTAGGTTCAATTTCTCTAGCTCTTGGCGGGCAGCACTATTATCCGCCTGTTGTGGATCCACAGCGGTGATGGTGTGACCAATCACAGGGCAGTTAATCTTCATAAAAATAAGCCCCAAGCGATCAGCCACGTATTCCATCAACGTTGTTTTACCATAACCTGGCGGCGAGATCATAAGCAATAAACCCATCAAGTCCGAACGTTTTTTATCGCCTACTGTGCCAATCTGTTTGGCCAGATTATCGCCAATCAAAGGCAAATAAACCTCATTGATGAGCCGATTGCGGACAAACGATGCCAAGGGTTTAGCCTTGAATGACTCCAGCCCCAAAGCTTCACGCCTTTCAATCATCATGCGCTGGCGCGCTTGCAAATAATCTTCGTAGGCAGGTATCACCTGTTCGATATGATGACGATTATCATCCAAAAACTGATCCAGTTGAATGGTCAGTTGGCGATTTTCGATCTTATGATGCCTTGCCAACAAACCTTCGATGGTGAGCTGCACATCACATTCACGATCAACACGATCAATACGTTGTTCTGCGTTCAGTATGCCAATCGCTTCGGCGATAAAACTGCTGTATTGCGGCTTATGCTGTGACTGCACAAAGGCAGTCAACCAACTTTCTGCCAACGCCCAACGTTTACCGACCTGCCCCTTCATAGCATCCAATGCTGTTTCATAATCGCGCCAGATATTGTGCGTTTTTAAGTGGGTGACAAAAGCATCGCAGAGGTAGCGCGCATATTTGGTGGTCGCAAAAGCCACCCGTTCTTGTGCCAATTCATCGCTCAAGTATTCACTGGCACGAGTCAACACGCGTTCATCTGCGGGTAATTGATGCTCAGCGACAAAAGCCCTCAAATCATCCGCAATCTCTAGGCTCAGGATAGTTTGCGCCTTAGAATCAGCAAAAACCTGCATCATCTGCGCTGCATTCCTAGCCCGTTGCGGCCATCGCTGTTGCTGCGCCCCATTATATTTATTCGCCCAATAGATTGCCGCCAGCCCACGCGCAGCAGGCGCGTATTTAAAGCTTCCTGCTGTTTCATAAACAGGTACGATTTTTTGCAACATCAGGCTGGCATCATGATCGTGAATACCTTTTTCATACCCCTCTTTATAACGAGGTGCGGCAAATGCTGCGACCAACGCCAGCATGCTTTTTGCATCTGTGGCAGCTTGCGCCAAACCTTGCCAATCAAGACCCTGTTGTTGCCTTTTGGCCGCCTGCAAGATGCTATAAGCCAAGTATTCAGCACGACAAAGCTGCGCACTTTCAGAAGGAAGCTCCATCGACCAATACGCACGCTTAGCATTCAGCGCATCATCATCCAGTACCTCACAATAATCGGTACCTGTTAGGCGGATAAATAAGGCATCGCCCTTGGGTAAAATGGTGAGATCCAGATCCTGCGTGTTGACCGAAAACTTATGACGTGGGCCAAGTTTAATCAGCTGACCACCCGATTCATAAAGATCACTTTTATCACGCAGGGAACGGATGGATTGCTCCCTGATTGCTTTGAATTGCGCATCAAGGTCTTCGGCTTTGACGCTATCATCCAAGGATCTTAATGTTTCAATGGTGTCGCTGACCTTCCTGATCAGACTATCGCCACTGAAAAAGGTGTTTAATTCTTCTTGGGTGGTGAAGCGTTTAACGCGCCGTTGCACGCTCTGCAAGATGCGTGTGCCAGCATCGGCGAGGGATTGTGCCTTACGTTGCTGCGCATCAATCAACCGCTGTTTATGAGCCTCAAAGGCATCGAATATCGTTTCACGTTTTTTAATAACGTCGGCGATAAAATCATCGTAGTCACTAAATTCCGCTTCAAGCTCTTCTAACTGCACCAGCAGCCGAGAAAACTGCTCGTCACTGCTCGCTGGCGTCTTTGCCATACCAAGCGCGTTATTCATACTTTGATTCAGTAACTTAAGCCGTGCCGAAAATTGCGCCGCAGCCTCAGCACTGCCAACGCTTTTACGTTGATGTTCCAGCTCTGCCTTTTGTTGATTCAAGCGGCTATACAGTTCAGAAATCGCATCGACAATGCGCGTTTGCACCGTTGCATCATCCACCTTGAGCGATGCCATCATTTCGGCAATCAAATCCAGTGCTGCTGCCAATTGCTGAAGTGCTTCAACATGCGGTTTAAGTTCGGCATGGGTTTTGCAGGTAAGGCGTTCGCTCGCAACGCGATCCAACACCTTATCATAGCTGGAAAGCGCGCCTTCAGAAGCCAAGAAAGCTACGGTTTTTTGATTTAAATCAAGCTCTACCGCTGCAATATCGGCATCCAGCTGGTTGATTTTCGCGACATCCATATAACGATAGGATTTGATCGTCATCAAATGCCCACGATGCTGCCGTATGCTAAACAAGCCATCGACAAACGCCTGTGGCGCATGCCAGCTATCAGGAGTAATTTGACGAATCATTTCACGTTGCTTCGCTTCAGCCTCCTGCAATGCTTTGCGCGACTGGGCACGAATGCTTTCGACCTTTTCATACTCATCAAGCACCAGCTCAGCAGTACTGGCAACTTCCCGCAGCAATGTGGCGATGCCCTTCAACTCGGGGGAATCTAACCAATAATAACTATCAAAAATCTTACTACAGGCCTGACTGAGGCGATGGTAGTGTTCAGAAGAAACATCGGTTGAACGCATGCTCCTGCTGATGCTGTACAACTCAGAAATACCGCGTACCAGTTCAGCATTGCCAATGTTACCATAAAAACTATGCGCCACAGTTTGCCTGCTGGCATGCACTTCGCTGCAATAAGGGGTTTGCCAAATTTGCAAAGGGTGTACCCGTTTAGGCTCATCATCGGCATAAAAAATAATCATCCGACCATCATCATAAAAGCCATAACCGTGACCAATCAAAGGGTTTTGCAAGGACTTTTCGATCAGATTGTAACCATACATGACAATCACATTGGATTCAGGCTGGTAAAAGATATAAAGCACATCTTCACCATTGGGGGAACGCATGGCACGTTTATAGACCAGATGCTCAAGATTACCTTCAAAGGTTTTCATTTCGCCCGTGGTTAAGTAATAACCACCAGGGAAAATAATACCGTGATCCTCAGGTAATTGAACACAGGCATCGCCAATAGCATCCATGCGTTGCACTTGCTGATTGTTACGATTATATATCAAATAACGATAATGCTCTTCACGGTAAGGCTTGATTTTTAACAGGATGAGTTGTTGCAGGTCGGCGTAATAAAACTCGGCATCATCCAAAGCCTGATTCTTTTCTTGTACGGGTTCGGAATAAATACCAAGACCGACATTGGTGTTATCTTCCACCTTAATCGTAATATCGCCACGTGAGGCATCCACAAACAAGGTATCGAGTATGTTAATATGCGGATTTCGCCCATCGACCACATCGTCACGATGACACTGCACCCATTCAAAATCATGGCTGGCTGGTAGGCGAAGATCACGCTCACCACGATTATCGATATAATCAACGCGCTGACCATCATCGGATACTTCCCAGCGGAAAACGCGCACGTCTGATAATTTTTCACCAATCTGAAACGATGCAATAAGCTTATTGTGTTTAAACACCAATTGGGACAGCGAAGTATCTTTGTAATAAGCATACAGTTCTTGAAAATCGCTTTGAAAACGGTGATCCGCCAGAAAAGAATCTTTGATAGCAACCGAGCGCAAATCGTATTCACCGTTTTGCTCTACCAAAGTGTAAAGAGCAAGCACATCTTCGATGCGCGTTTCCTTCCTCAAGCCGATATGAACATTATAAGCAAACAGGACGTATTCACCAACCAACACCAAATCTTGCGCCTGACAGTTGTTCTCTGTTCTCAACCGCATGCGTCCGAGCACCTTCATTTCGGTGCTTCCAAATTCCTGCTGTCGCTTGTGGTTAAGCTCGTTAATGAACGTTTCAAGTGATTGCTGCTGTGTATTTAAACGCTGACGTATCACCTCATACGCGCCGCCTTCTGCAACGGCCTGTTCAGATATCGTTGTATGTTCAGTTTGATCAGTCACGTGTAAGCCCCTGCCATGAAGTTAGCTTTTAAACGTAGCATCCGATGAGGTAAAGGAATGTACATTACATGCTGTTTTGCTGACGCAGCATGTGTACATCTTCAAGGCTTAGACCAGTTTTCTGGGCAATCGTTTGATCATCGAGTATATCAAGAAAACTACTTGCAATACGTTGGGCGGCTAAACGTTCACCTTGTTCTATTCCCTGTTCCACTCCTTCCTTCAGGCCCTCTTCTTTGCCTTCCTTCAGGCCCTCTTTTTTACCTTCCTTCAAACCCTCTTCTTTGCCTACTCTTTTTGCCAGTTGCAATGCGCCGCGTTGATCTTGGATGAAAATCTCTCGCCGTTCTTGGTCGTCCAACTCCTCACGACTTAAGCCTGCTTTATTGGCAATCACAAATGCGTGATTGATCGCACCTTCACCTGCCAACACTTTAGGAATAGCGCGCAAATCACCCGCACATTTGAGGAAGTAAAACCATTTATCTAACAACGTTTCCAACTCGTCCTCTGAACGCTTAAACTTGGGCAACTCAGCAAAAATCAGTTCTAAATCATCGTGGTACACCAAACCGTTTTCGGCACGCAATTTAAAGCTATTAACGATGCTCTTTTGCTCAGGGAACATCACAAAATCGGTGATGGTAATCGCAATCACATCGCTCAGGTGTTGATAATGTTCGCCTTGATGAAGTTGCCCCGCATAACTTTTACACGCATTGTATAATACACGTTTCTCAAAGCCTTCAACGTTCAGCACCTGCATTTCGATGATGTACGCCTTGCCCTGTTCATCGCGGGCGCGAACATCCAAATAGGTGTCTTTCATACCCTTGATTTTAGGTGCTAAATAAGGATCAATAATCTCCACATCAGCAATGCGATACGGCGACTCCAAGTCCAAAATAGCATTGAGGAAGCTGAGCAAAATATCCGCACTTTCCGTCGAGCCAAAAATACGTTTAAAAGCAAAATCTGTTTTAGGGTTCAAAAACTGCATACATCACCTCGTTGTTTAGGAATCTATCCGAAACGGCACAATCATCATTGAACACGATCGTTGTTTTGCTGACGCAACGCCTGTACATCATCAAGGTTTAGCCCTGTTTTCTGGGCAATCGTTTGGTCGTCGAGTATATCAAGAAAACTACTTGCAATACGTTGGGCGGCTAAGCGTTCACCTTGTTCTATTCCCTGTTCCACCCCTTCCTTCAGACCCTCTTCTTTACCTTCCTTCAAGCCTTCTTCTTTGCCTACTCTTTTTGCCAGTTGCAATGCGCCGCGTTGATCTTGGATGAAAATCTCTCGCCGTTCTTGGTCGTCCAACTCCTCACGACTTAAGCCTGCTTTATTGGCAATCACAAATGCGTGATTGATCGCACCTTCACCTGCCAACACTTTAGGAATAGCGCGCAAATCACCCGCACATTTGAGGAAGTAAAACCATTTATCTAACAACGTTTCCAACTCGTCCTCTGAACGCTTAAACTTGGGCAACTCAGCAAAAATCAGTTCTAAATCATCGTGGTACACCAAACCGTTTTCGGCACGCAATTTAAAGCTATTAACGATGCTCTTTTGCTCAGGGAACATCACAAAATCGGTGATGGTAATCGCAATCACATCGCTCAGGTGTTGATAATGTTCGCCTTGATGAAGTTGCCCCGCATAACTTTTACACGCATTGTATAATACACGTTTCTCAAAGCCTTCAACGTTCAGCACCTGCATTTCGATGATGTACGCCTTGCCCTGTTCATCGCGGGCGCGAACATCCAAATAGGTGTCTTTCATACCCTTGATTTTAGGTGCTAAATAAGGATCAATAATCTCCACATCAGCAATGCGATACGGCGACTCCAAGTCCAAAATAGCATTGAGGAAGCTGAGCAAAATATCCGCACTTTCCGTCGAGCCAAAAATACGTTTAAAAGCAAAATCTGTTTTAGGGTTCAAAAACTGCATACATGACCTCGTTGTTTAGGAGTCTAAACGAAACGGTGCAATCGCACAGACCAAAAAGCGACCCACATCAACTCGCTGCGTCATGGTGACCCGAATCAGGAACATGCTTAGGTACAGCATTGGCACCGCCCAGCAGTTTTTCCATCAAAGCTTGCACAATAGGGCTTTTCTCGATGAAACCATTCACTGCATTGCCTGCGCCCATGCCTTTGGCGAGTTTATCAAAGTAATCGCCCTGACCACCAACAATGTCGATATTGGCTTTTTCAAGTGCGGCAGCCAGTACATTGGCTTGATCCCCTGCAATATCTTTATTCGCAGCAATAGATGCCATCACTTCTTGCAAATGAGCTTCCAAGTTCAAGCGGAACTCTTCAAACTCACGTGATTCCTTATTCATATTGTTCATAGCAGCAAACTTTTCGATCAAGGCATCAGCTTCAGCTTTACCTTTTGCTCGCAATACTTCTGCCTTACTCATACCGACTTCTTTCTCAGTCACTGCTTGAGCCTTACCCAGCTCTTCCTGACCACGCGCTTCAGCAGTCAACTTTTCTTCCAATACCCGAGCTTCTGCTAGTCCCTCTTTTTCTGCTGAAATTGCTTTAGCCTGCTGAATATTCGCCTCAGCAACCCCCTCTTTCTGTTTGGCATCAGCCTTAACTTCCTGCACGTGAGCTTCGACGATACCTTCTTTTTCCTTAGCGTCGGCTTTTGCTTCCATCACCCGAGCTTCAGCAAGCCCAGCGGCAGCAGCGGTTGCCTGTGCCCCTTCAGCTAACTTTTTATCGGCTTCTGCTTTCTTCGATGCAGCTTCCAACTCTGCTTGTGCCATCACGTTAATTTCACGTGCCTTATGGATAGCTTTCTGCTCATCAGCCTCGGCACGCATCACCGTATGTACCAATTCCTCTTTGGCTGAAGCTTCAGCCGCTAACACTCGAACCTGCCTTAAGCGATCGGCTTCAGAAACCTCCTTCACCTCTTTAATCCGCTCTTCCTCTTCGGTTACCTTTTTATCCACCGCAATCCGTTCGCTAATAATATGTGATATAATCTTCTTCTCTTCTTCCAACGCCTTGTTTTTATCAATTTCCGCCAACTCCACTTCACGGTGGCGATTCACTTCTTCCATTTCTTGCGCACGAATCACCTTCTCTTTTTCAATCGCAATGGCGCGTGCTCGGTTTTGCTCTGCTATCTCAACCTGACGAATTTTAACCTGATTACGTATCTCCAATTGCTCATCCGTCTCAATCCTCGCTTGTTCAGCTTTAAGGCGTTCTTCCTCTTGAACCTTTTTCGTCTCGGCAGCTTCACGCGCCTGTACAGTCTGGATTTCGCGCTTTTGTTTGGATTCAGCATCGACCTGTTGCCGCTCTAAAGCCAGCATCGCTTCACGAGTCTCAACATTCTTTTTAGTAATCGCTAACTGCTCATCTTTTTCTAGGCGATTGGTCTGAACATTCTGAGCTGCTGTAATTTCGGTGATCTTTTTAATACCCTCAGAATCAAGAATATTATTCGGATCAAGTTTAGCCTTCGGTGTCTGCTCTAGGTAATCAATCGCCACATCTTCTAGCACGTAACCATTTAAGTCATCGCCAATCACTTCGATGATTTTTTCCCTGAATTGAATTCTATTTTCAAACAGGTCAAGAAAAGCCATTTTCTTACCCACGGTCTTTAACGCCTCGGAAAATTTAGCACCAAAGAGCTCATTAACTGCCTCTTTGTCCGATGCGCGATCAACACCAATAGACTTAGCAACCCGAAGCACATCATCTCTAGTTTCATTCACCCGTAGGTAAAATGCAACCGTAATATCCGCCCGAAGGTTGTCTTGACAGATCAAACCATCATTTGCGCGACGGTCTATCTCTAACGTGATAAGTGAAATTTGCATCACTTCCATTTTATAAATAATCGGTAACACCAAACCACCAGTAAAATGCACCTTGGGTTTAGAAGACATATCATTCACAATCAAGGCATAGCCTTGAGGTACTTTTTTATAAAAAGTGCTAAATAGAAATGCTAACCCCAACAATATGATTAATACGACGCCGCCAAACACCAATATCGGTAAAAGTAATTCCATTATTTATACTCCCTTATTCACACGCACAACGCGTCAAAACGCCATGCCCATTTATTGTTCGGATCAACCCATCCGCTGTCGAAAAGCCTCTTCACTCACCACATAAAAAAAGTCATCTTGTTGGTTATGTTCAATCACTACCGCCCGATCACCCGTAGCAAACACCTCACCATTACTTGTCCGCACCTTAATAATCAAGCTCGCGCCTTCATTTTGACACTCAGCCTCACCAAATTCACCATCCACCCGACTACTTCGAATACGACAGCTTGCCCCTAAAAGAGAGATTGATTTTGGTACTTGGTGCACTTTGCGGAATAATCCCCGTAGTGGTCTAATCATGATTGCAGTAAGTAAAATAGACACCAGAAAACTGACAATGACCACGCCCATGTGTACGATGAACAGTATCCATGAAGCGAACTGCGGCAATGCAGGGGTAAACAGCGCAAGGAAATAACAAACCAGCCACGCATTGAGTAACAATAGGCTTATTACAATGGTGATCGGAACACCCGTTAAACCCAATGTTGCCATGAATCCTGCAACACCACTTAAGTCACTCACGCCACTGTCCACATCGATATCAATATCAGCGTCAAAGGCATCGAAATCTAAAGCACCGAACAAGGCGAATAACCAGTAACCGACCACAACGACTAAAGAAGTCGTATAGATTGCCGTTGGGAAACTGCTGATATTAACTAAAAAACTATCCATTGCCGATTTCCTTGTTGTTTTACTATACCAATAGAAAAATCATACGAATTGCTGTAAAATAACCATAAACCAAATCATGCACATCCTTACATCGTCCTGCAAGATTTTCGTTGACATAAGCTCTCGGCATCAATCCATCGTTGCCACATCCAATAGGGCTTGGCGGACATGTTGTTGTTGATGATAGTCTAAACGCTCACCCTGTTCATCAGCGACAAAAAATACATCCACCGCTTTTTCACCAAAGGTGGATACCGATGCACCATGAATTTCTACACCACAATCTGTCAATTTCCCTGCTAATTGCGCCAACAAACCAGGGCGATCTGCAGCCGTCACCTCAAACACCGTTTGTTGCGATGATGCCTGAGGCAACAAACGAACCTGTGCTAACACGCGTTGCATCAACAGGCTTTCTTTGTAACGGCGTGGTGTTAATGTGCCAGAAAAATACGGTTCTTCCAACATCGAAATAATGCGCAAACGCAAGCGTTCAATATCATGAGCCGTCAGTGTCACACCATGATCGCCACGAATATAAAACACGTCCAACACTTGACGCTTGCCCAGCATCAATGCTTGAGCGCGTAACACATCCAAAGATCCCGATGACAAGGCACTCGCCAAATAAGCAAACAAACCTTTACGCTCAAGGGCGACCACGGCGAACATCGCGACATGATCGTCAAACGAAACATGCACATGCTGCCCCTCGCCCGCATGCTCAATCGTGCGTGCAATCAACAACAATTCATCCATCGAATAATACATCAAGGCACGATTCGGTAAGTGAGCCAAACTTGCTTGCAGGTGTTCGCGTTCATCTTCTGGTGCAGCCTGAAGCAACTGCGTAATGCGCTTACCTGCACGCTCACCAATACCATAAGCCACATGATTACCACGCAGTAAATATTCTGCTGTTTCATCGTATAAGGTGCGTAATAAGCCGCCCTTCCAGTCATTCCAAACAGTAGGTCCAACAGCCACAATATCAGCAATCGTCAGTAAAAACAGATAATTCAGGCGTTCTTTGTCGGATACCTTCTCGGCAAACTCACGAATCACATCAGGGTCAGATAAATCAAAACGCTGCGAGGTCAACGCCATGATCAAATGCATCTCCACCAGCCAAGCAACCAGCTCCGCCTGTGCTTCATCTAAACCCAACGTGATACAATAATCATATGCCAAGACTTGCCCCAATTGTGAGTGGTCACCAGGCTTACCTTTGGCAATATCATGGAACAACAAAGCTAAAAATAACAACTCGGGGCGACGCAGTTGCAACGCCACATCGTGCGCCTCAGGCAATTTAATCACATGCTCGCAATGAAAGAAGTTGCGCGCCTCCGCCACCGCTTGCAGCGTATGTTCATCCACCGTGTAAGCGTGGTAACGGTTAAACTGCCCCAAGCCAACGGTATGACGAAAGTCAGGAATAAATCGCCCCAAAACACCCGTGTCGTTCATCTCTCTTAGTGCTGTAGCCACATTGCGCGGATGCCGTAAAATCGCCAAGAACATTGCCTTGGCTTCCTCGCTATTACGAAAGTCATCATCAATCAACATCACATCAGCACGCACCTGACGCAGCGCTGTACTGGAAAGATGCCGACGATCATCCTGCGCTATATGAAAGATCTCCAACAGCCGCAAAGGCTTTTCTTGGAACACCGTCGCACGTTGAATACTGACCCGCTGCGCTTGCAAAGAAAACACCTTATCCAACGGCCATGTGATTGAAAAAACATTCGGTTGTAACTGTTCCTGAAAGTGCATCGTCAACAAACCAGACACCCGCGCCACACGCCCCGAATGACGGAAAAAATCTTTCATAAACACTTCCACCGCAGGACGATCTGCTGTTTCTACATAGCCCAGATGTTCCGCCAACATCGCTTGCAACTCAAAGCTGAGACGATCACTGCCACGCCTGCTTTGCAAATGCATAAAACAACGGCATTGCCACAAAAACTCCTGTGCCGACAACAAATGCTCACATTCACGCGCCGACATCGCACCGCGTTTTTGCAAAGCTGCGACCTCGGTTTCACCATACCATGCTTGTGCCATCCAAAACACCGAATGAATATCACGCAGTCCACCGCGATTTTCCTTAATATCTGGTTCCATCAAGAATGCCGTATTACCATTACGCTGGTGACGGAATTGCATCTCTTCAAGCTTGCTTTCAACAAAGTTTTTACGCCTACGGCGAAAGTAACCGCGTACTTTGCTACAATACGTTTTATAAACCGTACCTGAACCTGCCAACAAACGATGCTCCAATGCTGCGGTTGCTGTATTAACATCCTCCTGCATCGCTTCCAAGGTTTGCTTTACCGTGCGCGTAGAAGCCCCTACTTTGGCACCAGCATCCCATAAGGTACGCAGAAAAGCGGCTATCTCTTCCTCCAACGCTTCGTGGTTACCTCGCGGCAGCAAGATGCACAAATCCCAATCAGAACGCGGAGCCAAATCACCACGGCCATAACCACCCACGGCAATAAGATCCGCAATAGCTGCTGCATGCGGAGCCTGTTGCTGCCAAACATCAACAATCAGTGCATCCACACCTGCCGTCATGGTCGCCACCAATTGCCGCCCCGTCGCGCCTGCTGCCAAATCCTTGGCTATAGTTTGATGTAGTCCCTTTAGACGTTCTTTAACATGAAACATGTGATCCTCACAATAAACGGACATGGTTTTTGGACGCGCTGTGGCGAATATATTTCAACGCACAGGGTGGCGGAAAATCATGTCCGTTAACATGGTAGTGTGTCCTCACAATAAACGGACATGCCTTAATCAGCATTAATCTCACTACTACGTTGCTTTAGCGAGGCTAATACATTCAGTGCATCCAAGGGGCGTAATTGGTCAATATTCAACCCGTTTAATTCATCAGCTAAGCTTTGCCACGGATTCGGTGGTGCTGCCACGACGGGCGTTGGTTCACCAAACAGCGCAGGCTGTTTGCGCTGCGCCTTGCTGTGTGCCGCACTGTCTTCCAAGGCTTTGAGATGTTTTTTTGCAGCGCGTATCACTTTGGGGGGCAAGCCTGCTAATTGCGCCACAGCGACACCATAAGAACGGTCTGCTGCCTGCAAAGCGATTTTGTGAAGGAAGATCACCTGATCTTGCCATTCACGCACCGTCACCGAGGCATTAAAAGCGCGATCAAAATGCAACGGAAGTTCGGTTAACTCGTGGTAATGCGTCGCAAACAGCGTCAACACACGTGGAGCCTGAATCAAAGCCTCCGCCACGGCACGGGCAATGGCCAAACCATCCCAAGTGCTCGTACCACGCCCAATTTCATCGATAATCACCAATGAACGAGCCTCCATTTGATTCAAAATCGTTGCCGTTTCCATCATTTCCACCATAAAAGTGGAACGACCGCTGGCGAGTTCATCACCTGCTCCCACGCGGGTAAAAATACGTTGTGTCAAAGGAATGATCGCTTCATCAGCGGCGACAAAACACCCCGTATGCGCCAGCCACACAGCCCACGCGACTTGCCGCATATAGGTGGATTTACCCCCCATATTCGGCCCTGTTAACAACATGGTGCAACGCTTGGTCATATCCATATGGCAATCATTGGCGACAAAGGGTTCATCCATGCAACGCTCCACCAAAGGGTGACGGCTGGCGACGATGTGGAGCTGCTCACCCTCCTGAACCTGTGGACGAACATAGCGGTAGCGCGCCGCCAAATGGGCAAAACAACATAGCACATCCACCGATGCAACAGCACGCGATGCTGCCTGAATATCCCCCGCTCGTTCGCTTATACGAAGACACAACTCCTCAATCAGTGAGGACTCACGCGCCAGCGCGGCATCACGTGCACCAAGAATCTCTGACTCATAACGGTGTAATTCGTCAGTGATAAAACGTTCAGCATTCACTAGCGTCTGCTTGCGCACATACTCCACAGGCGCGCTGGCAGCCTGCGCCTTGGATATTTCGATAAAATAACCAAACACCTTATTGTATTTCACCCGCAAGTTCGCCAAACCTGTACGCTCGCGCTCGCGTGCCTCATAGGCTTTAAGCCACGCATCAGCATCATGGCTCAAGCCTCGTAGGCGATCCAATTCACCATCAAAACCTGAACGAATCACCCCCGCATCGCGCAAGGTGGCAGGCGGCTCATCACATACTGCCTGCTGTAATAAGGCGGCAAGTTCATCCAACCCTTGCATGGCTAACGCTGCATCAGCCAACAAACCATCGCTACCACCCAACCACTGACGCAGCTCAGGCAATAACACAAGACTTTCACTCAAACCGAGTAAATCACGCGGCGAAGCACGACGCAGCACAATACGTGTCAACATACGTTCTTGGTCACGCATATTCAGCAAGCATTGGCGCAAAGCATTGCAGGTTTCGTTTTGTTCTAGTAGGTACGCTACCGCATCCTGCCGCATGTAAATCGCGCTGATGTCAGTCAACGGATGATCCAACCATTCGCGCAACAAACGCGCGCCCATCGGCGAACAGCTTGCATCCAGTACCCGAATCAAACCACCCGCAGGGTCGCCATTCATGGCTGTGTGAAGCTCCAAATTTCGCCGTGAGCGGGCATCAATTTTCATTTCTGCGGCATGCGTAAGGAATACAGGAAGCTGAATATGAGCAAGGTTACATTTTTGCGTCTGCTCCAGATAAGCAAGCACCGCACCAACACAGCGCGTCACGCAGCCATGCCCTGCAAGATTCAATGACTCCCAGTCGCTAATGCCAAAGTGCTGACGCAACTGTTCACGCGCCACATCACTGGCAAACGACCAATCCCCTGGGTGCCAACAGCGGTAATCCCCTGCCAAGGTTTCATCTTGGCGCAGCAACACCTCAGCAGGGCGTAACACCGCCAGCCGTTCTTGTAAGGCATAATCGCCACGCCCTTCCTCCAATCGCCACTGCCCCGAAGCAAGATCGAGCGCAGCAATACCCCAAGCCTCTTGCTCACGGCACAGAGCCAGCAACGGCGCGGCATGATCTTGCGCCAGCAAATCAGCCTCAGTAATCGTCCCGGGCGTGACTACCCGCACCACTTCACGTCGCACAGGGCCTTTGCTGCCATCAGGTGCTTCCATTTGCTCGCAAATCGCCACCCGCCGACCGCTGGCAACCAAGCGTGCCAAATAATTTTCGGCCTGATGCCACGGCACGCCAGCCATCGGAATATCATCGCCATTACTCTTACCGCGTTTGGTCAATGCAATATCAAGAATCCGCGAAGCTTCCACCGCATCATCAAAAAACATCTCATAAAAATCGCCCATACGGTAAAACAACAAACAATCAGCATATTCCTGTTTGATGCGCAAATATTGTTGCATCATTGGTGTGTGTTCGGAGGAAGTGTTTTTGCTAGCCATCCCCGTAGCATAGAAGTTTAGTTCCTATTGACCAGTAGCATGAGTAGTATGCCAAAAAAGTTGCTACTGCTCACCTTGGTTGCTTACGTGTAAACTTTACCCTATTGCTTGTGAAATCACACCGCTGCTATGATTCGCCGCGAGAGATATAAACTCTCTAAACAATCATTCCTTTGGAGAAAGGTATGCGCCACAGCGATAATGAATGGTACAAAGATATTGATCAGTATCAGGATGATGACTGGAACGATGACGAGTTCATCGAAGAACGCGACAAGAGAAAGCATAAGCAGCAAAAAAAACGCCGCACCAAGGACAACGAGCAACAGAACGATGACCAAGACGATTGGGAAAATTATTGAATAACACCCATCAAGGCAACCAGATACCCGAACCGATGGTAGATAATTGCTGGAAGGACTTTCAGCTATCTGTAGGCGAAGGTATCTGGTTGCATTTTGGCGAACGTGCGATCGGCATCTGCCGTCGCGAGGAGCATTGGCGTTTTCACAGCATCCCCAAAGATCCACCATTCGAGCCAGAGCAACCAGCTATGATGTTACTGAAACAGACTGATGAATCACAATTCGATATTGACTGTTGCCGCCAACGCTCCTTTTCATTGGATAATTCGCGTATCCGCCTACGCCCAGCTCTGCCAGACAGAGATGTTATTGCCAGTCCAATCACACCCATTACTCTAACATCTGGTGCAAAGGTGACTTTGTACATCAGTCTGCCGTTGTGGTTGAGTATCGAACAGCCGTGCAATGATACGCCCCTTGTTTTATTCGAAACGCCAATATTTAGACCTTCCGATACTTGGTTTGGTAGCAACACCCAAACTGGTCGCCTTGCCTATGCCAGCCAGACTAATGCTCGGGTTCACATAGCTGAATTACCATTACGGCAATACCGCGCCGTAACACCATTGCATCTTGCTTACCATGGAGAAAATAGCATACCCTTTTCCCGCTTGGCTATTCCTGCACCTCGCCTATCCCTGTTTGCGGCCAGCGATGGCATGCTATGGACAAATGAAGTAAGTATGACGCTAAAACACGAGCAAGATAACATTACCGTAAAGCTAGGTGATGCAGCACCTCATGAAGCTGGCCATGATTGCCAGTTACTTACTACACCACGGATATCCAGTGTGATGGAAGACTGGATTTCGACCTTCGACAAATGGGTTGGAAGGATGACATGAGCGAGTTGTTTTCTAGTCACCCACCAGCCGAGTTACTGCGTGCATTATTGTTATTGCTTACCGGCTTCATTGCCGCATCAACACTATCTAGCCTAACAACTCGAGTCGTATGCAAAAAAACATCTAAACATTACGGCAAAATTATTGGTCGAGTCGTTTTTTATCTGATTGTGGTTATATTTATTATTATGGCCTTACGGGAGCTTGGCTTTAGCCTTAGTGTGCTGCTAGGTGCTGCTGGTATTTTTACCGTAGCCATTGGTTTTGCAGCGCAAACAGCGGTCTCAAACATTATCAGCGGCATCTTTCTACTGTTTGACCACACGTTTGAAATCGGTGATGTCATCCGTATTGATGATGTGACAGGTGAGGTAATTTCTATTGATTTAATCTCAATCAAACTACGCACTTTTGATAACCTCTATGTCCGTATTCCTAACGAAAATGTCATGAAGGCTTCGGTGGTTACGTTAACGCATTTTCCTATTCGTCGTCTGGATGTGCAGCTTGGAGTTGCCTACAAAGAGAATATCGAACACGTCAAAAAGACGCTAGAAAATGTAGCTAAATATAACGTTCTAGCCATGGATTACCCCGAACCACTGTTTATTTTTCAGGGGTTTGGTGACTCTGCTTTAAACATCCAGTTTTCTCTCTGGACAGCTAGGGAGAACTTTATCACCCTAAAAACCACGATCCATGAAGAAATCAAACTGGCATTTGATGCCGAAAACATTGAAATCCCCTTTCCCCACCTCAGCATTTATTCGGGTAGCGTCACCGAACCCATGCCTGTAACGTTAATTCGCGATAAACCATCAGCGCATGATACTTCGCCAAAATAGCAAAACATCGGGCAAGGCTTACTGGTGCTGACCTTTTATAATCGCTTGTGCCGCACAATAGGCGGATGACCACGCCCATTGGAAGTTGAAGCCGCCTAACTGCCCTGTTACATCAACGACCTCACCAATAAAATAAAGCCTCGGCACATGCTTGACCATCATGGTAGTGGAGGATAACACTTTGGTACTAACACCGCCGGCGGTCGCTTCGGCAGTACGGTAGCCTTCGGTCGCAGACGGCTTGATCTGCCAATGTTGTAAATGCGCTGCAACAGTCTGTAACTGTGTCGGACTCATCGCTTTTACTGTACTGTGAATGCCGATTTGCTGGCATAACAACTTGACCAAACGCTTGGGTAATTGCGTTGCCAGTACCGTAGGTAATTGCGCATCGGGGCGTTGTTTGCGTTGTTCATGAAGCCACGCCGTAACGTCCAACGTAGGCAGTAGATCAACTTCTAAACAATCACCTGGTTGCCAATATGATGATATTTGCAGCATAGCAGGACCAGAAACGCCGCGATGGGTAAATAACATCGCCTCACTAAAACGATGACGGCGACACGAGACGGTAACAGGCACGGCAATGCCCGCCAAATCCTTAAACGAAACACCCAAAGCCCCCGAAAAAGTGAAGGGAACAAGACTGGCACGCGGTGTTACCACAGGGCAAGCAAATTGCTCAGCCAGCTTGAGACCTAACGCGGTCGCGCCCATTTTGGGGATAGAAAGTCCACCTGTAGCAACCACAACGGTTGGAGCTTGGTAAACTTCACGCTGCGTTTGTAGGGTAAATATACCAGTGCTGTCATCACGCGTGAGCCCTTTCACCTCACGTTGCAAAGCAAAAACAACATCACCCGAACGACAATCATCAACCAACATTGCCACAATGGCTTTAGCCGAATCATTGCAAAATAGCTGGCCATGTTCACGTTCATGGTAGGCAATGCCATGCCTTTCGACATCGGCAATAAAATCTGCCGCGCCATAGCGCGCCAGTGCCGACTTGCAAAAATGCGGGTTGTCAGAAATATAATTGGCAGCCGTCACATGACGGTTGGTAAAGTTACAACGTCCACCACCAGAAATAAGGATTTTCTTGCCGACTTTATCAGCATGATCAATCAACGTTACCGATACGCCGCCAGCCGCCAATGTTTTGGCACACATCAATCCCGCTGCACCAGCTCCGATAATCAATACATCGCGTTGCTTCATCATCACTGCTGTTGCGATTCCAAATAGAGGTTTTCCACTTTCTTCCTTGCCCACGGTGTTTTACGCAAAAACTTCAAACTGGAGTTGATGCTGGGCTCATGGTAAAAACAACGAATATTGATTTTAAAGCCTAATTCTTCCCAGCCGTATTGCTCCACCAACCGTTCTAAAATCGTTTTAAGCGTCAGCCCGTGTAAAGGGTTATTGGGTTGTTCTTGGCTCATATGTAATCCTGCATTGTTTATTAGGTGGTAGTGTAATCCGCACAATGAAGCCATCTTCATTAAGGCGGCGCACAGTGTGCCAACAAGATGATAGAAAGCCACGCTTTGCACTATCGCTAAACCCATAAAATTTTGGCATAGTTCGTGGCTGCTATGTAACATGCAAGGAGAAATGTAATGAAGCTCGACACCATTATAGAACATATTGAGAATGCTCGTCTTGCGCACTTGCGCTGGGTGGCGCGAGCAGAAGGTTTGGTCAATGGTCTGCCGTTGGATAAAGACCAAGTACCTGTATTGCCAACCGATTGCGGGTTTGGTCAATGGTATAACGGTGATGGTCGTGGTTTACGCGCGCTATCTTCTTACAGTGGCTTAGAAGTGCCACATGCAAACTTGCACCACACCTACCAGCAGATTTTTAAATTATTATATGGTGAGGATGACCGTTCACTGCTCAGTAAATGGTTTGGTTCAAGCAAGGCATACCATGATGAACGCCTTGAAGAAGCCGCCGCTTTATTGCCGCGACTACGCGCTGATTCCAAAGTACTATTGCAAGGTTTAGATTTATTAGAACGTGAGGTATCAATCAAAGCCAAACATGGTGTAGTGAACCTGACCGAAGATTAGGCTCTGTTGGCATTTCATTCTACATCGCTGCTGCCCGTACTGTATTCAAGATAGAGTGCGTAACTACGATGAAGTTTCACTATGGATCCGTTCCGACTGTTCCAACGTTTCAGCCCGATGATCATTGGCAACGCATGGAAGCTGATAGCTATTGGCATGAAAGTGATTGCAATAATCACTTTCATGTACGAACCATGAATACCGAAGCCTGCCCCATTATTTGGAAGCGATCTAAAGGAGAGTAGCATAAATATGAATATCGGTGAAATCTCAAAAATGAGCGTGATTGAACGCCTTCAGATGATGGAAATGCTCTGGGACTCGCTAACGCACGAAACAAATGATCTCCAACCACCCGGATGGCATGAAGAGATTCTTTCAGCGATAAAGAACAAAATCAAAAACGGGCAAGCCAAATTCATACCTCTTGAGGCGTTAAAAGCAAAGCATGCACGTTAAACAGACCTAAATTCAAGCAAGTATTGACTAAATCATAATAAAAATGGGACGGAGGCTCAGGCTTCGAAATTGGTGGTATTTTCTATTAAAGCGAATGTTTATCAAATATCTGGTTGATTGTTAACACCGAAAAAAGTAAACAATGCCTACTCTGGCTTCCCTTTTAAGACGGGACGCACGTACACTACAAGACCACCATGTAGGTTGGGTTGAGGCACGAAACCCAACAAAGGAGCATAGCCTAAATAACGTATTGTTGTTTTAAAGTTGGGTTTCGTACCTCAACCACAACCTTGTATGTTTCGCATATCCATATTGCTTTTGTCCCGTCTTAAACGGAAAGCCCCTACTCCCGAAGTCTAATCCCGTTTCTAAAACCAAACAGCATCTGTTAAATGGAGTTGTGTTGGTTGTAGCGCGAATACAGGGAATATAATTTACACCTGTGCATTTCTTGCTTATGATTGCATATCAACGGCTTACAGAATAAACAAGGAAGGGCAGGGGAATGTTCAGGTATAGCGATAAAAACTATCAATACCGAGACCTGACCCTATTTTCCGTTTTTATTGCTTCAAGCTGTGTGCTTTTGAAGCATGTTCTGACCAATGCTATTGTACGCGACAGCGGCACTCAGACTTTCTGGCGGATGAAAGCGAGACATGAAACCTAGCCTTACTCTATTACTACTTACATTGATGATAGCAGCATGGTTCTTTTGGCCTGAGAGTGAGCATAAGCAATCAAGTGTCATGGTTGACTCATCCTTACCCCTCGCACCACAGAAATCACAAATAGCACTGCCACGCCATGATCTAGGTCGGGTGCAGGCGACGATAAACAGCACAATCGCCCAATCTTCTGGCATCCCCATCGTCACCGCACCGCCCGATATTGTAGTGGAAGCAAGTGGCGAGTTGACGGTTATTGAACTGGGCAAGGCATCAGTCAGTGACGACAAAGATGCTGCGTTGCAGGCGATTCCCGATCAAAGCGGACCATTTGCCATTGGCAATCATACAGTTCACTGGCGAGCAACCGATTCTGACGGACTCACTGGCGAGGCGGTGCAGCGGGTGATTGTGCAGCGTCCGCTCAGCAAACGCTGGTTTCGCCACTCGCTGCCAGATAAAATAATCGTCGGAGAGCAAATTGCGTTGCAGTGGCAAGGCGCAGGCGAGTTCGACCGCTTTCAACGGAACCTCCATCGGGATGAAGTGCGTTGGAAGCTGGATCAGAGCGGTGTGATAAATATCGCAAATGCTGATCAGCTGGTCGCCATGCGCCCTGGGGTAGCAACCATCTCCGCCTCGTTTTCTGGCATAGAGCGAACATTCAAAGTGGCGGTTGTAGCAGGCTCCTTCCACGCCCTGCACCTTGGCAATGGAGAGCCAGAAACCGTATACCTGTATCAATTCTACTATCCACAGGGAAGCGTCACATTAAGTGACGGCAGTACGGTAACGCTAGGGAAGGGCATCCAATGGCAACTCTCCAACCCCTCGCTGATGTCGATGGAACAGACCGATAACGGACAAGTGCGATTCAAGGCTATTGCACCAGGTGAGGTGGTGATTAACGCCTTTTGGCAAGGGCTTTCTGCCAGCCAGCGGGTAATCATCCCAGCAGACAAGGTAAAAAGCCTAGCACTCAAGCTGAACAACATCATGTTGCTAGGGATGCAGCAATATCTCAGTGTGGAGATCAGCTATGAGCAGATCACCTTTACCAACAGCTCTGACGGGGTGCACTTTAGCTCATCGAACCATGAGGTTATCGAGCTGATTGAGGGGCATGGAGAACCGCAGTTACTAGCGAAGCGTGCTGGCAAGAGTGAGATCAGCGCCACATTTGCTGGCATCACGGTCAGCCAAACTATTCAGGTGATGCCGCAACTGGAGCGCGTTTTCATCTATCCCTACATGGTCAACCCGAAAGGCATCGTTATGTATTTTCACGCTTTTGGTGTTCCTCCTGACTCCCCCCTGCGTCAAGTGCTGGAGGCGATGAAAAACGATGATTTTGATAATACTACGGTGTTTGCCCGTTACGGTCTGACCGCTAGCGAATTTTATGAGCAGGTGGTTGATTTGAGGGAGATGGTTCAACTACATTCCTCATCGCCCGATGTATTGGCAGTTTCAGACAAATGGCAAATGCCATTGCCTGTAGCAATCATGGTGGGTAGCGGGACAGCTACGATCACAGCCTCCCTCGGTTCACTCCACGATTCAACCACGGTTCAGGTGAACCGTGATCCAGGCACATTTTGGCTTGAAGTGCTACACGCAGTGGTGGATGAGCAGGGACGTTATCTATTGCATCCACACCAAGAATCCCTGACCACATTACTGCGTGCCAAGGATAAGGTCACAGGAGACCTGATTACCATCCACCCGAGGGTGACATCATGCCACAGCAGCAACCCATCCGTGGTTGAGGTTAGCGGTAGATATTCCCTTCATCCATTGGGTGCTGGTGAGGCAACGATACATTGCGAGCTTGATGGAACAGCCATTCAGGCCAGTCGGCAGATGGTTGTGGCTGCAGCTGATAGCCTGCCAGTATCGCTACGAATCGAGGGTGTCGCCAGCTTCGCTGCATTCCAACCGCAAAGTCTGAAGGTAACAGGTAATTTCGCCTCCGGTGCAGAAATAGATGTGACTGATGGTTGCAGCTTCCGAGTGAGTGATCCATCTGTTGTACGTATACAGAAGCATTCGAGGCGTCCTAGTCCTAGCAAGCAGCGCATATATGGTTTACGTATGGGGCAAGCTTCGGTGACGGCGCAGTGTGGCAACATCATATCGCCACCCTACCAAATCCGTGTAATCAACGACCTGAGTGCGATTACGCTTGAACCATCACTGAAATCGATGATGCAAGGGCTGCGGCAAATACTAAACTACCAATTACACTTTTCAGATGGTTCCACCGCCCATGATGATGGTCGATTGGTCACATGGAAAAGCACCACACCAACACTTCTGCGCATTGAAGGTGGCAGCCTTGTGGCACTGGCCGCAGGTCGCGCGACGCTGGTGGCAACGATTGATCACTTTCGTTACCAACAACAGGTCACCATTCACTCAGGTTCGTTGCTTAATCTACAACTGACACCATCGAAACTTGATCTGACTGTAGGGCAGATGGTTCTATTTCCGCAAGTTGAAGGGGTACTTGATGATGGCAGCCGTATTTCGCTGAACGCTTACAATTGCGATGCCCATTCCACCCCCTCTGGACTAACGCTAGACAAGGAGCTGCTCTATTCCAGTCAATCTTATTCTGGGCTGTATGGCATCATGGCTAGGCAGTCTGGGCAATACCAAATAGAAGTGAGTTGTGACGGTCTGAGCCAATGGTTACCCGTATCGGTCAGCAATACCCGCCTGATCAGCGGTCGCGCAATCATTCAACCGAAAGTGATTCATCAAGGGGATGATGTGACGCTCGGTGCTGTCGGTCTCTTCGATGACGCCATCGAACGGCGGGTGGATTACAATACTAAGTGGACAAGTTCTGATCGCAGCATCATTAGCGAAACCATGCGTTGGCAAGCCCATCAGCCTGGGCGCGCCACCATCTCGGGAGTTATCAAATTAAACGGTACAGAGACGCGCATCGCCAGTGAGGTAACTGTATTGCCCCGCAGGTGATGAAATAGTGACCGAACACATGCACACACAGAGGCTAAAGCCACAATGAGGAGGTCAAAGTGAAAGAGATAAGGCTAAAAACTTGAGTTTCTTTAATTGCATTAAGAATCATCTCATAATGGCATTGAATCTTTAGACCACAAAAAAATCACCAACGTTAAATAACTACCGCTGTTTGCATAAAACGACCATTTGAATGGCGAAGCAACGCCCATTTTGACTGAAGATCCTTTTACGATGTAACCTTCGATAATTACACTAAGAACGTAGGCAACCACGTAGCCTAACGTCGCATATAGCGTAAAACTGGAGGCTGCTTCTATACCGTACTCTCCCGTGACCAAACCACTTGGTAAGAACATTGTGATCATAATACCCGCTATCCACGAGGCACCATTAGCAACGGCAACCATCAAAGCCAAATGATAAATGGGTGTGTTATGGCTCGCCAATTTATATATGCCTACTTCAATAAATAAAACAGCGATGACTAATAAGGGGAAATTTAACGCTGGAGCAAAATGAGGCGCAGCAAAGGCGGGGAAAATTACGTTTGCACTGGCAGAGGTGCTAAACAGTAAAAACATAGGTGTTATGAAGTGTTTTTTCACTGGAGAGTAATGCTGACGCCCATCGATTAATTCCTGCATACCTATATTTCCATGCTAAAAACCACTAAGGTGAAAAATACATAGTATGGTCACCTAACTATTAACACAACAAAAAATAGGCTCTTTTGAAAATCAAGTCAAAACGACAAGTTCACGAGCCTAACTTTCGCCACCCTGTGCGATGAAACATTATTAGTACAGCGCGTCATAAAGTCATTACCCGTCCATTTGCGAATCACACTACCAAGTTAATCATCGCTAGGCAAAGGTGTTATAATCATCAGATGTAGAGAGGAGCAGTAACTCACAACGGATTATTCTGATTGATGATTTTTTAGTACGGGCATGAGCGGCGCGGGTACACGACTGGGGCGACCATCACCATTGATACAAGCTAATTGCACATCAGCCGTGGTGAGTTGCAATACCCGCTCGCCCGTATCACGATCAAGCACATAAATGTCTTGACGGAAGGCAAGCCGTGCGCCTTGCACCATGGTGAGGGTGGATTCAACTTCTAATTGATCGTTGAAGTCAGCCCCTTGAAGGTAGCGGATATTAACCCCTGTTACGGCAAACTGCACACCGTATGTTGCCTCTACTTCGTCCAGCTCAATACCACATTTACGCAAGCATTCGGTACGCGCACGCTCCATGAACTTGAGGTAATTGGCATAATAGACGCGACCACCATGGTCGGTGTCTTCATAATATACACGTACGATAAAACAATGCACCAGATGGCTCATATCCCACTCCCCTCGATTAAAATCTTATGTTCTTGTTTTAGCAGCGAAAGTCAAGCTATCGGCATTGATTCTTGGCTAAAGCTTGGCTTTGCTTATGTTCAGGGTAATGCTGAATAAAGGTACGCAACAGCGATTGCCGCAAGTGCATCCGTTGGTGTGCTTCGGCAATGGTCAATAATCGCAACAGCAATTCAGGGTCAGCGTAATAATGACGACCTTTTTGGCTGATTCGCTCCAACATGCGGCACAGGTGATTTCTATAAACCGCATCATCCGCCAAAATATTGATGCTGAAATTTATGCGGTGCTGCATTTCCTCTTCCGTCGCATAATCAATCAACTGCAACACGCGCTCCAGATGCAACAAAGCCGGTGCGTTGTAACGACAATAATGCTCAAGCAATGCCAAGGCATCATCATGGCGTTGCCTCTTATTGAGTGCTCTTACCTGCTGGATAATCGTTTTATCGGGCAGGGTTGCAAGGTTTTCTAATGCTTGCTGATGATCGCTATCAATATGACGCGTAAAGCCCAACTCGCCACTGTGACTAACTACCAAGTAGCCCGTGAGATGCGAGCAAACCAATACCAGCCAAGCATTCACCAACAATAACAGCCCTGACGAAAACCAGAATGCATACGCTTGAGCAACATGGGCGAGCGACACTTGCACCATGCCCAAAGCAAATACCACAGCAACTACCCACAGGTATTCGCCATGCAGGGTAAGCAGAATCCGTATATGAGCAAAGGGGTTGACCACAGCACGAACAGGTCGGTCAGAAAATATAGTCAGCATCATACTGGAGGGTAAAAACAGATGTATAAGCAGCAACAATAGCAAAGAAGTCCACCACACAGGCTGCGCCAACAAATACGCCCCCCATTCATTCAACAGATGAACCACTCCCCATAACAGGGTGAACATCAAAAAGCTGCTTGTGCTTCGCCCGCCTTCGACATCAAACACATTTTTCCCGTGCATAATACCACGGGCAGTATGCATCAGACTTAAATAGCCCAAATAATAAAGCCCCAAAGTTACGACCGCGAGCAATAAATAATAAGGAATCGTCAATGGTGGAATGAAGCCAAAGGCTTGAACGAGTTGCCCCAGCATCGCAACAATCAGCACCAACACCAGCCATATGCGGACATAATACGCGTCTCGGAACGTCAAAGGGTAGCGCAATGCGCGCATGATATAACTGTAAACGGTAGCGTTTTTATCGCGCTTCTGCTGTTGAATTAACGGCTTTTGGCACACAGGGCAAAGATGCTCAAAGCGCAAGCGATGACCATTTGGAATACACTGAATACAAAAGTTCAATTGACACTGAAAACAGCACCACCGCCCATCCTTTTGCGGGTGAAACGTGCAAGCCTGATCGTCCATGCCAGCTTTACTCAGGGCTGAACAACAGCGCGCTCAAACGTTTACCACCGCTAGAAAATGCAATATGAATACGCGGTTTACCCGCCAAGCTTCGCTGCGCTTGCCAATCAGGGCAGATCACCAAGCAATGCCAAGCAGGTGCATATTCCCGCTGCCATGCACCAAGGTCTTGGTAGATGTCCCCTTGCTGCGGATTCAAGCGCGAACCATAAGGCGGATTACATAAAATCCAGCCCGTGGGGTGTGCCTCTTGTGGTCGTAACATGCGGAAGTCAGCCTGTTGAACATCAATACATGCCGCTACGCCAGCGCGTTCGGCATTGCGCTGCGTAATACCAATCGCACCTGCATGTACATCACTGGCAAGAATCGCAGGCATGGCGGCACTGGGGTGCAAACTTTGCGCTGTCTGCTTCGCTTTTTGCCAACGTGCCTGAGGTAAACAAGGCCAGGTCAAAAACGGAAATACACGTTCGCTGTTAGCAGCTGTACGTTGCGCGATGAGTGCTGCTTCAATCGCCCACGTGCCTGAACCGCACATCGGCACGCAAAGGGGCGCAGTCGGCTGCCAACCACTCCAGCGCAACAGCCCTACGGCGATGGTCTCCCTCAGTGGTGCTTTACCTGATTCAAGGCGATAACCCCGACGATCCAAGCGATCACCTGAAAGGTCGATACTGATGGTGCAACGGTCGTTATCCATACGCACAAAAATGGTCTGTGTTGCATCTTTGCTTTCCGTTCGCTTAATAGCGGAAAGTACCGTTTCGGCAATCTTCCCAGTATGCAGCAAACGCGAGCGATGACTGCTCGCTTGCACGCGCACGGTGGCATCATCCGTGAGGTAACGTGACCACGGCAAATTCGCTACGCGGCGTTCAAGTTCGTTAAAGTAACGCACCGAAAAGTCGGCGACGCGCAGCAAAACGCGGGTGATTGTGCGGGCGCGTAATTGCATGCGAAACAGTCCATCCCACGAGCAATCAAAAGTGACACCGCCATGGCTGATGACGGCATTACGCGCCCCCAACTCGGTCAACTCGGCAGCGGAAACAGACTCTAAACCCAAGGGCGTAGCGGCAAAGCAAGATAATTTCATCGCCGCATAGTAAAGCATGCATCGGCAGAATGCACCGCTTCAGCTTATGGGGCGATCACTTGAGCATCTTTTTGCATCACAAGACATCTTCACAACGGTCGATTATGATTGCCCCATCCATTTGCAGTAGCTGATGTTACGCACGCATGGTTATATACGTGACTTTTTGGGTAGCAACGTGTCATTGCGGACTTGATCCGTAATCGAGTGAACAGACGCAAGACTGGATACCGCATCAAGTGCGGCATGACCGAGGGAAACCACGTCATTGCGGACTTGATCCGCAATCCAGCGAACGGACGCAAGACTGGATACCGCATCAAGCGCGGCATGACCGAGGAAACCCACGTCATTGCGGACTTGATCCGCAATACCGCATCGAGTGCGGCATGACGGAGCGAACGGACGCAAGACTGGATGCAGCATCAAGCGCGGCATGACCGAGGAAACCCACGTCATTGCGGACTTGATCCGCAATACCGCATCGAGTGCGGCATGACGGAGCGAACGGACGCAAGACTGGATGCAGCATCAAGCGCGGCATGACCGAGGAAACCCACGTCATTGCGGACTTGATCCGCAATACCGCATCGAGTGCGGCATGACCGAGGGAAACCACGTCATTGCGGACTTGATCCGCAATCCAGCGAACGGACGCAAGACTGGATACTGTATCAAGTGCAGTTGACGGATTTTTAGATTGCGATACTGTATAAAAAAAGCTCCTATACCGTGCGTAACATCAGCTCAATAACGAGGTTATTTATGCGGTTTCTGAACCCTAAAACAGATTTTGCTTTCAAACGCATTTTTGGCTCGACTGAAAGCACGGATATTTTATTAAGTTTTCTCAACGCAATTTTGCGTTTAGAAGCACCACACCGCATAGCTGAAGTGGAAATCATAGACCCCTATTTAGCCCCTAAAATCAAGGGTATGAAAGATACCTACTTGGATGTTCGCGCCCTTGATGAACAGGGTAAATCCTACATCATCGAAATGCAGGTACTCAACGTCGAAGGCTTTGAAAAACGTGTGTTATACAATGCCTGTAAAAGCTATGTAGGGCAGCTGACTATGGGCGAACACTATCAACATTTAACCGATGTTATTGCCATTACCATCACCGATTTTGTGATGTTCAACGAGCTGTCTGAGGTGGTAAACAGTTTTAAGTTACGCGAAGAAAATGGGCTGGTTTACCACGATGATTTAGAACTTATTTTTGCAGAGTTGCCCAAATTTAAACGTTCAGAGGATGAGTTGGATACCCTGTTGGATAAATGGTTCTACTTCCTCAAATGCGCAGGTGATTTGAGTGCCATCCCTAAAGTTTTAGCAAATGATGATGCCATCAATCATGCATTTGTTATTGCCAACAAGGCAGGGTTAACGCCCGAAGAGCTTGACGACCAAGAGCGGCGAGAAATCTTCATTCAAGATCAACGTGGTGCATTGCAACTGGCACAACGCCTAGGTAAAGAAGAAGGACTTAAAGAAGGTGAGTTGTTGGCATCTCAACGCATTGCCGCAAGCTTCCTTGATATCTTGGATGATCAAACGATTGCACAAAAAACAGGTTTAAGCATTACTGATGTACGCGCACTACGTCAACAGAAGACAATATAAGGAAACACCATGACTTCATTTCCATCCACAGAATCACTACAGGCTCACCAACGTGAAAAAGCACAATCGAATATTGGTATTTTACTCTGTAACCTTGGGACCCCTGATGAACCAAGCACACCTGCGCTACGTCGCTACCTCAAAGAGTTCCTCTCCGATACTCGCGTAGTGGAAATGAATCGCGTGGTTTGGTGGCTGATTTTGAATGGCATTATTTTGAACACCCGCCCTGCGCGTTCAGCCGCCGCTTACCGCAGCGTATGGACAGAACAAGGATCACCACTGATGGTTCACAGCTTAGCGCAAGTCGCTGCCTTGCAGGCGCATTTTAGCGGTACGCCAGTGCATGTAGAATTAGCGATGCGTTACGGCAACCCATCGATGGCGCATGGTTTACAAGCATTACGCGAAAAAGCTTGTGGTCGCATCTTGGTGTTGCCGCTGTACCCGCAATATGCTGCTGCCACCAGTGGTTCCACCTTTGATGCTGTTGCCGATGAACTCAAAACATGGCGCTGGCTGCCTGAACTGCGCGTGGTCAACAGCTACCACGACCACCCTGCGTACATTGCTGCGCTAAAACATAGCGTTGAGCAACATTGGGCAACACATGGCAAGGCTGAGCGTTTAATGATGTCATTCCATGGTATTCCGCAACGTTATTTTGATGCTGGCGACCCTTACCCTTGCCTATGCCGTAAAACAGCACGTTTGCTCGCTGCATCGTTGCACTTAGATGATGATGCCTATGTTGTCAGCTTTCAATCACGTTTCGGTCGCGAACCTTGGGTTACACCCTACACCGATGAGACGCTGAAAACGTGGGGCGCGCAAGGTGTTGCCAGTGTCGATGTCATCTGCCCAGGTTTTTCTGCTGACTGCCTAGAAACGTTGGAAGAAATCGCAGTCGAAAACCGAGATTACTTTATTGAAGCTGGAGGCACATCCCTACGTTACATTCCAGCCTTAAATAGCTCCGCCCCCCATCAATCCATGCTCAAAACATTGTGTGAAGAAAACCTCGCTGGCTGGTTTTAGACGCTAACAACGCGCTCGAGCAAACGTGGCAAATGCGCTTGGTGCCATGCTGCATGCCCTGGAATAATTGCTTCGATGCTGGTGTGTATATCAGGGCTTAACTGCGTAACTTCAAACAATGCAAAATCGCCGATATTACGCAAATGCGTCGCACCTTGCGTGTCAAAGGAAGCATAAGTCTGCAACGCTGTTGCAATCGCCTCGGAACACCAAATAGTACCATCATTAGCGGCTGTGCAGATACGATGTGCCTCGTTGATGGTACTGCCAATGAGGTCGAATTGTAAATGTGTATTGCCCATCACGCCCCATGCTGTTGGTCCACGATGCACACTAAGGCGAACATTCCAACAAGGACGTTGTTGCGCACGCCGCGTATGCATCCACTGCTGCACCAACCAGCGCATATCAAAGGCTGCCGCTAACGAACGAATCGCGATGTTCGCGTCATCGTCAAACAAGCCTGCAACGGTTTGGTATTCATCGCCCACCGTTTTAATACGGGTGATACCATAATGGTCGCTGATGGTATCAAAGGCATCAAATTGCGCATTAAAGTGCTGAATCAGCTCTTCTACATTCAGCTCCAAGGCAACACGACTGGCAGCGGTAAAATCCAGTATCATTAAGACGGCATCATCACACCAACGTGATTGTACACTGCCTTTATCTTCTAGTTCTCGCGCAATCTGCTCGGGCAGAATTTTGCGCAATAAAAGGGAGAGCTCCTGAGCATGACGAACACGCTCTTTCATTTCGTTCCGCAGCAGCAACCTCGACTGCAAACGTACGGCAACCTCCTCCTCTTTCAGTGGTTTGATAAAATAATCATGCGCCCCACGTTGAAAAGCCTCTTTAATGGTTTCAATATCACCCAACCCCGATTGCATGGCAATAGGCGTACTTTCCAGCCCTGGCATAGCGCGAATCTGCTGACATAAATCCAAGCCACTCATGTCTCCCAAACGAATATCCAATATAATAAGATCGGGAACATGCTCCTCCAAGGTAAGTAATGCCTCGCGACCACTACAGCACTGGGTAATATGATGAATCCCCAGCCGCTTCAAACTAGCACAAAATATCTTACGGTCTAAAAGGCTATCATCCACCACCATCGTGCGGCAGGCCGAAAAATCACTGTTGCTTGAAAACATGGGCAACCTCCCGATGCAAAGCTTCCATCACATCTACTGCCTCGGAACAAAGCTGTGTAATACAACGTTGCACCTCATCCAATGCTACTGGCTCACCCTTGGTGTAGCGACACAGCTCTTCACACAAATGACTTAAGGTCATGGCTCCAATATAAGCCGCCGCACTTTTCAAGCGATGACTCACCTCATAAATCGCGACATAATCGTCATCTGGCGACAACGCTTGCATGCTGACGATACTGCTACGAAGTTGTTGGAACACCTCACAAATAAAACTTTCTGCTTCGTCATCCAACACCGATAAAGTACGATGCAAGCCCTCCGAATCAATGGCGCATTGGATGCTATTTCTACTATCCAACACAGCCCCTAGGCGCGCCGTCGATAACGGTTTGGTCAAGAACTCATCCAGTTCAGGAATCGCATCTTGCAACTCTGGACGAGCATCGGCAGTGAGCGCGCAAATAAAACTGCGCCCCCAACTGGCTGCTTCGATAGCACGTATGCCAGCGGCAACCTCTTTACCCGAAATATCAGGCAAATTCAAATCCAACAAAATAAAATCATAATGAAAGCTTTGGTACAGTGCCAAGGCTTCCTGACCATTGACCGCAAAGGTATGCTGCACGCCCAGTTTGCGTAACATCAAGCGTGCCACCTTACGGTTAACCTCGGTATCTTCAACGACTAACACATGCATCGGCAGTTGCGCTGTACCCGTTATGGTTTCGCCAACCACATGCGTATTCACACTTGCTTTTAATAGATGATAAAACTCGCTGATACGAATAGGCCAAGACAATGCCGTCATCTGCTGGGGTAATTGGCGATATTCAACCGCTTGCTCATGATTCACCCCATCGTAGAGCATTACCTGACTAACACCCTGCGCTATCACTGGCAAAGCAGCCGAACCATGCTGATCGCGCACATCTATAATCGCCAAATTCACATCCGCAATCACATCTGGTGCTGTACTCGCCAACAAGCATTGCCCTCCCCAAGTATGAACAGCATGACGAATCAACGCTGCACACAAAGGATCCTGACTGACGCAAAGCACTCGACTTTTTACGTCTATACGAGCGATAATAGCACCTTGGTCAACAGGCAAGACAAAACTAAAAACGCAGCCTCCCCCCTCCCTATCTTCAAACTGCAATGTACCACCTAAAAGACGTGCCAAACCATTACAGACCGACAAACCGATACTCGTGGTGATTTTATCTGGCGCGCTCTCTGCCAATAATCGAAGTAGGTTCGCTTTTCGCTCAGCACTGAGCGTTGCACCCGAGTTTTCTACCCGCAGCACAAACACACCTTGGCTAAACGTGGCATACACAGCAACATCGCCTTGGTTGGTATATTTCACAGCATTGCTAAGTAAATGATAAATAATACGACGCAATCGTTCGCTATCGCTCTTGATACGCATCGCTACCGCAGGGTCAAGCACAAAGCGAAAGTCCAAACCTTTTTCCTTCGCTTGTGATTCAAACGCAGCAATCGACGTTTCCAACAGTGTCCAGAGTTGAAAATCCTTTTTAACTGCCACCATATCATGGCTACGCAACCGCGACAGCTCCATGAGATCGCTTAGTAGCCCATTGAGTAACTCACCGTTACTGTGAATCAATTGTAACTGTTCACGAAGCTGATACTTATCCGTATCATCCTCCTCAACAGCGCGCAACAGCAACTCGGAAAAACCTAAAATCGCATTCATCGGCGTACGTATATCATGACTGATGCTGGAGATGAAACGCTCCTTGAACTTATCATCTTGCTGAAGTTTGACCAATGCTTCTTGCAGCTCCACTTCAAGCCGCTTACGCTCAGAAATATCCACCGTCGTACCACTACGATACAGTGCCGTGCCATGTTCACTCCACGTCACTGCACCAGAAGAGTAAACCCACACCCAATAACCATCATGATGACGTAAACGATGCTCTGTACGAAAATGAGGGGTACGTTGCTCCATATGCTCACGGATTGCGCGATGTACATCAGCCAAATCATCGGGGTGAACCAGCGTCAGCCACCATTCTTCATCATTGGGGACTTCAGTGTCGCAATAGCCGAGCATCCGCTTCCAATGCGGTGATAAGTACATGGTATGACGACGAATATCATAATCCCAAATACCAACCAAAGCATTATCAATACAACGATTCATCAATGCGCTAGTGCGCAGCACTTGTTGCTGTGTACTATCAAGGTCTTGCTGTAACTGCTGACGCTCTGCCGCATGCTGCATGGTATGCATCAACGTTAAGGGCGAAAGTTCGCCTTTAATCAAACAATCCTGCGCACCATAATGCATCACATTGTTTCTCATACGGTCATCACCCGCGCTAAGCACCACAATCGTCGTCGTCGGAGCACAAAGAAAGCGAAGCTTTTTGAGGTAAAACAACGCCGTATCACCACCGCTCGACGTGCTAGTCACTTCGATAGCATCCAGGTCAAACAGGATCACATCCACCGTTTGGTGGTCTAACACCGTGTATGCTTCACTGACCGTTGGCACGACCTTCATCGCCCAAGCATATTGCGATGCCTCTAACGTTGAGCTAATCATCCTTGAATAGCTGCTTTCATCTTCAATAACAAGCACACGGAAGGGACGGGTTTGATCGCGGTTTAACATCAGCATTCTCCTAACTTGGCCACCCAGTGCGATAGCATATCGTTGCTAGTGTACCTCATAAAGCCATACTTGTTAATGGAACATGTAAGCTGAATTCAGGGCATAAAAAAAGACCCCATGCGGGGTCTTTGAATACTTTGTCCTTAATAGACTGTGCGTTAACTAGAAGATGAGAACGAAAAAAGCTATTGCGGAAACTTCATTCTCAAACAAAATCTTAGGCTACTTTTTCAACCTTGTTGGAACGCAAGCAACTGGTGCACACTTTTACTTGGGTTACTGACCCCCCGACTTTGGCGCGAACTTTCTGTAAGTTCGGCAGAAAGCGACGGCGAGTCGTGTTGTGTGCGTGGCTGACATTATTGCCGCTCATAGGACCTTTACCGCAAATATCGCATCGCTTGGCCATGGGTGAAACCTCCAAAATAAAAAACAACGTGGTTAAAACCGAATTTCAGCGGTACTTTCCTACGCGCTCAAAAAGGCGGCGCACTATAGCGTGTTTTTATACAACTGCAACACCAAAAACAAACTCTTCTCATCAAACAACCATCATTCACTTATGCCCCACATGATATTGCAAACTTGCATCACACTTATAAGATGTCCTTGTGTGAGAGAGGTGAGAAATGGCATTAACCATTAATGATGTATTAACCCGCTGCGTATTGACGATTAGTCCTGAGACCTTATTGGTCGATGCTGTGCGCATAATGACAGAACGAAAAATCAGTTGCTTGGTTGCAACAGAAGATAATAAACCCGTAGGTATTTTAACCGAATCCAATTTAGTACTGGCAGCACGTTTAGGCAGCAAACTGGATCACCTTACAGCGCGAGACTACTTATCTCCCCCTGTGGTAAGTATCGCAACACAGCAAAGTATTTATGCTGCCTTTGAGTACTTGTTGGAGAACCAAGTACGTCACTTGGTCATTACCCACCCCGATGGCACATTAGAGGGTTTATTAAGCCTAACCGATCTGCTCAAAGCCACCGAACTAGATGATTACCTCACCACCAAGCAGGTGAGTACGGTCATGAACCGCAACTTAGTCACGGTAAAACCCGATACCGCTTTACGCCAAGCATTAGAGCAAATGGCAACATTGCATATTTCTTCTGTTGTGGTCATGATGGAAGGTCAAGCAATCGGCATTTTCACCGAACGTGATGCTGCTCGTTTGTTGGCGCAAGGTGCTGATATGCAACACCTTAGTGTACAAGATGTCATGACTGCACCACTGCTAACGCTGCATTATCAATCATCATTATTGGATGCAGCCACAATCATGCGCGGACGTGGCATTCGCCGCTTGGTAATCGTCGATGATGCTGAGCAACCACTGGGGATTGTTACCCAATTTGACGTTATTCACGGCCTAGAAGGGCAAACCATCCGCCACTTCCGCATGGAGCAAGAAGCCCTTGAAGAATCCCTTGTGGAACATCAATTATTGCTAAAAGAAAAATCCGAACTGGAACGCATTGTCGATGCCTCGCCCGCTGTTCTTTACCGTTGCCAATGGCAGCCAGCAGATGAACAATTCGTATTAACCTACGTCAACGCCGCCGCCAGCTCCATGTTAGGCTATCACCACCATGAGGCCTATCAAATTGACTGGTGGCAAGCTCATATCCACCCCGATGATCGCGAAGCGGTATTAGAAGCAATAGCACAAAGCTTACAGGCATCGGATTTATCCGACCAAGAATACCGCATACGACACCATGATGGGCATTATATTTGGGTGCATGACCATGCCCGTTTGTACCGCAACGAAGTTGGACAGCCTTGGGAGTTGGTTGGTTCATGGCAAGACATCAGCGCACGGCGACACAAGCAAGCGGCGTTAATGAGCAGCGAGGCGCGCTACCGCAGTTTGTTTGATGATGCCCAAGACATGATTCATATCACCGATGCACAAGGCTTCATTACCGATGTCAACCAAGCTGAGTTAAGTACCTTAGCGTACAATCGGGAAGCGATGGTAGGGCGTTGTGTGCTCGACTTTATTGCCCCTGATTTCCAAGACCATTGCCGTCACGTGCTCCCGCGTGTGCTAGCAGGCGAAGCAGTCACCCAGCATGAAACAGTGTTGCTGACCAGCGATGGCAAACGTGTGTGGGTAGAAATTTCAGCGACGCCTCAATACAACCTTGCTGGCGAAGTGGTTGCCGCAAGGGCAATTTCACGTGACATCAGCGAACGCAAAGCACGCGAAGAGGCTTACCGCATAGTAGCCGAACGCAATCAACGGATTTTAACCGCCTCGATGGACGGCATCATCATCCATAACGAACAGGGGCGAATCATCGATGTAAACCCAGCATACTGTACCATGAGCGGTTTTGATCGCGAACGTTTATTGCAGATGTGCATCAACGATATAGAAGCCGCGCTAGAGCCAAACCAAGCGCAACATATGATGGAGAACATCAAACAACAAGGTGCTGTTCACTTCCAAACACGCCATCATCACCACGATGGTTCCGTCTTTGATGTGGATGTATCAGCCGTACCCTTACCGCAAGAAGATGGCAGCATACTCATTGCAGGATTCGTTCGGGATATGCGTGCGCAATTACAGCAAGAAGGGCATATGCGCTTGCTTAACCAAGCTGTAACAGCGATTCATGAAAGCGTAATGATTACCGATGCAACAGGGGTGATTGTGTATGTAAACCCTGCCTTTAGCGAACACACAGGCTACCATGCCAGCGAAGCGATAGGGAAAACCCCACGTTTACTAAACAGCAAACAACAATCCAAGGCATTTTACGCCCATTTTTGGGATGTCATCAGCAGCGGTAAACCATGGTCTGGGCGCATTTTGGATCGCAAAAAGGATGGTACAATCTTCCCTGTTATGATGTCCGTTGCACCGATATTCGATCAGGATGGGAACATCAGCCATTACGTTGCGGTTCACGAAGACCTTAGCAAGAACGAATCACTACAAAAAAACATGATGCAAGCCCAGCGCATGGAAGCCGTAGGCATGATTGTGGGCGGAATTGCACATGATTTCAACAATATTTTGGCCTGTATCATTGGCAATTTTTACCTCATTCGGATGATGCGCCCCGACGATGCCAAATTATTAGAGCGCATTACCAGCATTGAAGATGCTACCCACAATGGTGCAAAAATGATCCGCCAAATGCTCAGCTTTGCACGCCACGACCAAGCCGATATGCAGCCGTTATTGCTCAATGCGTTCATTAAAGAAACCTATAAGCTCGTCGCTGCCAGCCTACCTGAAAACATCACCCTTGATTTGCGTGTACCACAAGGCGATAGCTATTGGGTCAATGGCGATGCCACACAATTACAACAAATCGTACTCAACCTAATCACCAATGCCCGCCATGCCTTAGCGCAGCATGAACATGGGCATATTATTTTGGAGTTGAATCAGCAACCGCCAGCCAGTGCGTTGTTGGAGCAGCAACCTGAATACAAAAGCGATACGGGTTGGTGCTCCATTCATTGTATCGACAATGGTTGTGGCATTAACGCTGAACATCTGGCGCATATTTTTGATCCTTTTTTCACCACAAGGGAAGCAGGTGTTGGCACAGGACTGGGGCTGGCAATGGTGCAAAATGCTATGATGCAGCATCGCGGGCTGGTAGATGTACAGAGCGAACCAGGCAAAGGCAGTCACTTTAGTCTTTATCTACCGTTACAAGCCAACAACGATGTGGTGGACACCGTGAGTAAAGATATTGTTCGCATAGCAGGCGATGGCAAAGGCGTGTTGATTGTCGACGATGAAGCAGCCTTACGCCAAGTGCTACGCGATGTATTACAACACAATGGCTTCACCGTTTGGGAGGCATCCGATGGTGAGCAAGCCATCAAATGTTATTTGCAAAACAGAGCGCGCATTCATTTGGTGCTTAGCGATATTGTTATGCCCAATATGGGCGGTATCGTCGCTGCCAAAGAAATTCACGCTGTCGATCCAACTCTGCCTATTATTTTGCAAACTGGGCACGGTGAAGACACGCAACAGCAAGCAATGGATAGCATTGAACATGGCATTTGCATTCAAAAACCCGTCAACATCCCCGATTTAATGCACCTTATATCTGGATTACTGACAGCAATGGGATAAGTAGGTGCGCGGGATTATTTTAATATTTATCACGCCGAACATTTCGCGATATTCAAGGCACAAAAACGGACGTATAGCTCCGCTATATAACGTTTTTGTAACGCAGAAGATCGCGTGAATGGGCAAGTTAGAAATGTTAAAATAATTTTGTGTACCTACTTAGTTGCTATTCCAAGCCAGCTTCTTAGTGTGCCGAGGCATTAGGTGCGCTTTGCTCTAAGGGGTGTGATTCACACAATGAAGCCACACCCCTTAAGAGTAAGCGTTAAACGGGAAGTCCAGTCACCAATCTGGCGCAGCCCCCGCTACTGTACGTCCGACGATGCTGCATCATGACCACTGGTAACACGGGAAGGTCGCAGCAAAGTATGAAGACCCAGCCAGGATACCGGCCTAATACAATAAATACACAGCTCCGGGGTGAGGGCTTGATGTCGTCTTTGATGCCATGCCAGCTAGCATGGGCATTTGTTACGTCATGCCCTTCCTCTGTTGCCAAATAGGATGCACTTTGCTTATTGCTGGCACACAATCAGGTTGCGGTAAAACGACGATCGCCCTCGCTTTGATGCAGGCTGCGTGTCGCCAAGGTTTGCGTTGCGCGCCGTTCAAAGCAGGCCCAGACTTCCTCGACCCCTTTTGGCATCAAGCCGTGTGCCACCGTCCATCGTACAACCTTGATACCCGCATGATGGGTGAACAAGCATGCCGTGATCTGTTGATGCAACAGCAGCATGACAGCGACATCACGATTATTGAAGGTGTCATGGGCTTATTCGATGGAGCCAGCGGTGTCGGTGGTGCAGGTTCCACCGCGCACCTTGCTGCTGTATTGCAACAAGATGTCTATTTGGTGGTTTCAGCAAAAGGCATGAGTGGTTCCATCGTGCCACTGGTCGATGGTTTTACGCGCCATGCGGCAAACATGGGTGTCAACATTGCTGGCATTATTGCCAATCACGTTGGCAGTGCTCACCATGCCAGCCTATTACGCGATCTTCTTCAGCAACAGCAACTGCCACCATTATTGGCGTGGATGGAAAAAAACGCCCCCAACATCACCGAACGCCACTTGGGTTTGTGCCAGCCACATGAACAAGCATTGCCTGATTTTAGCACATCGTTGCACATCGAATCCCCTGCGTTATTTTGCCAATCCCCCCCGCATAACAATGAACAACCGCCACTAAGAACCTCCCGCCACAGCACAAAAACCATTGCTATTGCTCGTGATGCTGCCTTTTGCTTCATCTACACCGCCAACATTGAATGGTTGCAAGCGCAAGGGCTGAGTATCGTCTATTTTTCACCGCTGGCAGGTGACCCTGTACCAGCATCTGCCGACGCATTGTGGCTACCTGGTGGCTACCCAGAATTGCATAGCGATGCGCTGGCGCGGTCAAGCACATGGGCATCGTTACGGAGCGTTATTGGCGCAGGCATGCCTGTGCTGGCAGAATGTGGTGGCATGATGGTATTGGGCGAGCATTTGTATGACTGTGATGGTGCTGCCGCGCCAATGGCAAACGTGTTGCCATACGATTGCATCATGCAAAAAAAATTAGCAGGACTTGGTTACCGCGAAGAGGCAAGCGGCATACGTGGGCATGAATTTCACCACTCACGACGTGAATGGCATGGCAATGAAGCAACAACCGCAGCATTTAACGTCACCCGAGGCGATAGCGGCGTGCATGATAAAAACGTGCGTGCTTCCTATATTCATTGGTACTTTCCATCAGCTCCTGAAGTCATCACTGCATGGCTACAACTAAGCGAGGAATAAACAGATGGCGATAAAACGTAGAGAACACCGTCAAGGTGTCACCTTGGTGCATACAGGCGATGGCAAAGGGAAGTCCTCATCCGCTTTTGGCATGGTGTTCCGTGCCGCTGCGTGGGGTATGCGTGTATGCGTGATTCAGTTCATCAAAGGGCAATGGAAAACGGGCGAACAAAAAGCGGCGGCACAGTTTGATAACATTGAGTGGCACGCCTTAGGCGATGGCTTTACATGGGACACCAAGAACCCCGAACAGGACATCAAAACCAGTCGCGCTATTTGGGAACTGTGCCAAGCTAAAGTACGCTCGCATGAATATGACCTCATTGTGTTTGATGAGATCAATTATTGTACGGGGTATGGCTGGATTTCAGGTGCTGAAATCGCCGACTTTATCCGTCAGGAAAAACCTTCGTGGATGCATCTGGTACTCACTGGACGCAATGCTGCGGCGGAAGTGATCGCGGTGGCTGATACCGTCACCGAGATGCGCATGGTTAAACATGCGTACAAGGAACAAGGTATCAAAGCCCAACAGGGCATTGAATTTTAGGAGTATGATATGCATATCGAACCAGGGTTAATTGCCCCTATGAAAGTCATGGCTGCCAATGCCGCAGCCGTTGGCGTACTGGCGTATTACGCCAAAGCACACATCAAGCAGCCAGCCAATATTGTACGCACGCTTGTGGCGGCAATCTTTTTTAGCATTTTCATGCAGAGCTTCCATCTGCAAGTAGGATCAAGTGAATTGCACTTTGTCGGTGCAATCGCCATGTACCTAACCCTGGGGTTTATTCCCACGCTGTTTGGTTTTGCTTTCGGTCTATTACTGCAAGGTGTGCTGTTTGATGCACACGACCTGCCACACTTGGCGGTCAATTCCCTATCCCTCATCGTACCGTTAATTGCAGCCCACATGACCATTGGTAAGCACATGCTTAACCAAGCCACTGATTTACGCTGGCAAGAAATTGTTCGCCTAGATGCAGCGTATTACGCTGGCGTAGCACTGATGGTGGGCTTTTGGCTGGCTATCAGCAACGTGCAAGTACCTGTATTGGCATGGGCAACATTCGCCTCATCCTACCTTGCCTTGGTGCTGTGCGAACCACTCTTCACCTTGGCAACCGTGCGTTTACTCAAACAGCATGGCGATAAAACATGGGTACAATACTGCTTTGCAGTCGCTGTTAAGCATTAGTATTCGCACCTAATTTGAGTACCCACAAGGAATGTCCTTGTGGGTACTCATAACTTCCTGTTATTTACACGTCCAACAGCCACAAAAGAATAAAACTGGCCAAAGGAACCAAAGACTGATCACGCAAATATGCCATGCGCGCTGATGCAGGCCATGTTACCAGTTTTACATGGTAAACACCGCGCACAAGATTTTCATCATAACCATGGCAACGAAGGCATGACTCCTTCGACTGAATGGGCATAAACAACGTTACCTCGCCATCCCCTTGGTGGATAACCACCGTTTCACCAGCAGCCGCTTTCGCAACACTCGCCGCATCATCATGCACCTCAGCAGGCGGCTTGGGGCTAACACGGTGAAAGCGTTGTTCCCCCATATAAGTATTGACCTTTTCAATGGTTTTTTGATCAACAAATGCCAGCGTACCGTCGCGGCGATGAATAGAAATATCTCGTACATCAATCACCTCCTCCATACGGCTAAACCATGCCTTGGTAAAGGTGGCATCACCACGCAACATAAGTTTTTCAATGCTCGCAATTTGTGCCTGCGCTAAAGCAATAGCCTCTTGCTTCTCTTGCGCTTGAAAGCGAGCTTCTAGCTCAGACTCTGCCCATTGACCAAAAACGTATAACAGTACAGCCATCATGCCAAGCAAGATCGCGATACGCCACGCACTGCGTTGTATGCTTGTATTATCTAACATCATCTCTCCTATTGTTTGACTTGGTTTGTAACCATGTTGCCAAGCGTTTTATACCTTCATCAATACTGATGCGCGGGCGGTAACAAAAATCACGACGGGCAGCATCAATGTTAAACCAATGGGCTGTGGATAGTTCTTCGGCGACAAAGCGCGTCATCGGCGGTTCCTGTTGAACACCAAAGCCACGGTACAGTAATTCCAGCGTTGCACCGAGAGCATACGCCACCTTAGGATGAACCGTACGATGCTCAGCGGGTAAGTCGACTGCGGCAAGGATGCGGTTAACCATATCCCATAACGGAATCGGCTCGCCGTTAGAAATAAAATAGGCCTTGCCTGCCACGGCACTACCTAAATGTAGATACTCGGCTGCCAGCACATGCGCTTCTGCGGCATTGTCGATATAAATAGTATCCACCAAACAAGGACGCTGACCAATCCGCCGCAAGCGACCCTGCTGTCCTCGCGCTACAATACGTGGCACCAAGTGTTGATCGCCAGGTCCCCAGATAAGATGCGGACGCAATGCTACCGTTGCCAGTGCACCATCATTCGCTGCCAACACCATGCGTTCTGCTATGGCTTTAGTTTGGGGGTAAGGCGCGCTGTAATGTTCGGGGTACGGTACGGATTCATCCACACCTTCCATATCGCAACCATGAAAAACGACACTGGGGGAGCTGGTGTAAATCAAACGGGAAATATGATGCCGACGGCAGGCTTCAATCACATGGCGTGTCCCATCAACATTGGCGCGTTCGTAATCGGCGTAAGCACCCCACACACCTGCCTTAGCCGCGACATGAAACACCGCATCACAACCAGCGCAGGCTGCTGCAACCGCAGCTGCATCATTAAGGTCACCGCAATAATGGCGAATACCATCGGCAGTTAACGACGGGTGGGCTTGGCGCGAAAAGGAAACCACCTCCACTCCTCGCTGCTGCAACAAACGAGCAATCGCACCACCAAGGAAACCGCCGCCGCCAGTAACCAAAGCGCGTTTTATTGTATCATTCATACGATTAATCTACTTATATGTAAGGTGGGAGAAAGTGTAAAGAAATCACCCCAAGGGTAATTTAACAGTAAGATCAGCGTAGCTGCGACCGCCACCAGCGTTTTTCTAGTGTGCGAATATTCTCTTCATCCTGAATCAACGTGAGGTAGCGCATCAAACCCAACAATTCATCATCAGCTTTACCCCTGAATGGTTTAGCACGCACGAGGTTACCATAATGACGCTGTAATTTTTCGGGTGAATCATCCACCACAATCACCTGCCTCAAGTCAAAGCCTTTGCGCTTTATCTTTTTAAGGTCTTTGATGTAATGTATTTCACCGCTTACAGAGTCAAAATGCTGAACGCAATGTTGACGATGCCACAAAAAGCGTGGCTGGTGCCCATGAGGGAACAGTGACTCAACCATCTGCGAAGCATAATCCGCTGATGCTGAAGTCCATACCCCAACATAAAAATGGTTAAAACAAGATTCAAGAAAAGCAGTTAAGTGGGGGCGTATATAAACATGAAAGCCACCGATCTGCATACAATTACAGGGACTATCAAGCGGCTGTTCCGAGGCATGAAAAAGCGTTTCATCCAAATCAAGAATGAGCAACTTCGGGGTGGATGAAACAGCTTCATCCACCCCTTGCTGAGGTTTAACGGCTGGCGCGTTTACGCTCATGTTCTTTGAGCAGGCGTTTACGCAAACGAATAGAAGTCGGTGTAATCTCTACCAACTCATCATCAGCAATAAACTCAATAGCCCGCTCTAACGACAAGTTCAATGGTGTAATCAGATCAATAGAATCATCTTTACCCGATGCACGAACGTTGGTCAGTTTCTTCTCACGGGTAGCATTCACGACCAAATCACTGTCGCGGCTATGAATACCAATAATCATGCCTTCATACAGCGGCACACCAGAACCAATAAACATACGTCCACGGTCTTGTAACTTCCACAAGGCAAAAGCAACGGAGTTACCATCCCCCATAGAAATCAACACACCATTCACACGCGCAGGAATCACACCTACATGAGGTCCATAAGCATGGAATACATGATGCATCACACCAGTACCACGGGTATCAGTCAAAAACTCAGAGGTATAACCAATCAAACCACGCGTAGGGCAGATAAACTCAATACGGGTCATACCGTCGTCACTGGCCTGCATATGTGTCATTTCGGCACCACGGCGACCAAGCTTCTCAATCACTGTACCTTGATACTCTTCTTGCACATCTACCGTAACATGCTCATACGGCTCTTCAGTTTTACCATCCACTTCACGGGTAATCACAGTCGGACGAGAAACAGCCATTTCAAAGCCTTCACGGCGCATGTTTTCCAACAAGATACCAATATGCAGCTCGCCACGACCAGAAACCTTGTACACTTCGGCAGAATCGGTTTCTTCCACGCGCATCGCAACATTGGTACGTATTTCGCGGAACAAGCGTTCACGAATCTGACGGGTGGTAATCAATTTACCTTCTTTACCAGCCAATGGAGAGTTATTAACATGCAATTCCATCGTCAACGTTGGTTCATCCACCGTCATCACAGGAAGTGGCATAGGATTATTTTTATCGGTAATCGTTTCACCAATTTGGATCTGCTCAATACCTGCCATACCAATAATATCGCCAGCTTCAGCCTGATCGACTTCAACACGATTCAAGCCTTGGAAGCCAATCAAACGCGTAATACGGTAATTGTGGGTGCTCGCATCAGCATGAACCACGGTGATCTCATCACCTGTACGCACACGACCATTCGCCATACGACCAATCACGATACGTCCAATATAATCATCCCAGTCCAAGGTGGTAGCGAGCATTTGTAAAGGCGCGTCAGCAGAGCCACTCGGCGCAGATACATTGTCCAAAATCGTGTCAAACAAACAAGTAAGATTGTCTGATGTATCAGTAGGTGACATCATGGCATAACCGTTCTTCGCTGAGGCATAGACAACAGGGAAGTCGAGTTGTTCGTCAGTAGCACCAAGGGCGGCAAACAAATCAAAGGTTGAATCAACACATGCTTCAGGGTCAGCACCGTCACGGTCAATTTTGTTAACCACAACAATAGGACGCAGCCCAAGAGCCAAAGCCTTAGCGGTCACGAAGCGGGTTTGAGGCATAGGGCCTTCTGCCGCATCAACCAGCAACAACACACCATCAACCATGTTCAACACACGTTCAACTTCACCACCGAAGTCAGCATGGCCTGGGGTGTCAACGATATTGATCAAAGTATCGCCATATTGTAGGGCAGTGTTTTTTGCTAGAATGGTAATACCGCGTTCACGCTCCAAATCGTTGGAGTCCATGACGCGCTCATTAACTGACTGGTGGTCAGTAAACGTGCCAGATTGTTTGAGTAGTTCATCGACCAATGTGGTTTTGCCGTGATCCACATGGGCAATAATAGCAATATTTCTCAGCTTACGGGACATCAATAACCTCGGTTGCCGAGCGGAGAAATAACTAAACAGCGATGATGTAGTCGGCACCACGTCTTGAAAAATCAAGCATCAGAACACGACTGACAAGAAAGCTGCTCCATGATGACTTCATGACCCGGCGAAAATGGGCGCGCATAGTAGCAGGATAACCTTGAATAGGAATGATTATTTTAATTCCATCGAGCGGCAACTAAGGGCAAGACTCCCCTGCCCTACTCTCTCGCCAAGCGAAAACCAACAAAATCATAGCCTTGGTCGGGTAAGGCTGAGCCTCGATTAGCACAACGCAAGTCTTCGCTGGGGCTATTCCAGCCGCCACCTCTGGCAACACGCATAGTACCAGAACTGCTGCGCATCGGTGCAGTTACTTCGCTGCGTTGGTAAAAGTCATCAGCATACCAATCTGCTACCCACTCCCAAGCATTGCCGTGCATATCATACAAGCCCCAAGGATTAGGCTTTTTTTGCGCCACCGTATGCGGGTGATCGTCGCTATTACTTTGATACCAAGCGTAATCACGATAACGCCCCTTGAAGCTCCAAGGTGAATGCGTACCAGCGCGCGCTGCGTATTCCCATTCAGCTTCACTGGGTAGGCGGTAATGATGACCACCCTCTTTGCGATTCAGCCACGCAATAAATGCCTGCGTCTGCTCCCATGATACAGCAACCACAGGGGCATCGTCGCCATAGGCGTTGGCAGCAAGAAAATCATCAGTCAGGTAGTTGCTGCGTCCCGTTTCAGCGATGAATAATGTAAATTGTCGCAGCGTCACCTCGTGACGAGAGAGTTGAAAAGGACGATCAAAGCGCACTTCATGTTGTGGCGTTTCATCAGTCGCAGCCTGCTCATCCACCACTGTGGAGGCACGACAACGCGGACCAACAGGTGCTAAATTAAGCACTTTGCGACTGGCATTTTCCGCCTTATCTGCCGCGCTTAACACACAACTTCCCATCACAAAACGTCCCGCTGGAATAGTAACAAATTGCATGCCAATACTGTTACTTGATTCGGCATGACTGTTAATGGGGAGACTAATAAGAAGAAGAAAAAAGAAAACGCTGATACATAAGCATGAGCGATAGATAGAAAGAAACATTAAAATCAAATCTCCTTCAAGTTAACAGGCATGGCATAGATAAAAAATCGACTTCCCGTTTAAGACGGGACGCACGTACACCACAAGACCATCATGTAGGTTGGGTTGAGGCACGAAACCCAACAAAGGAGCATAGCCTAAATAACGTATTGTTGTTTTAAAGTTGGGTTTCGTACCTCAACCACAACCTACGATGTCACGCATATCCCTATTGCTTTTGTCCCGTCTTAAACGGGAAGCTTAAAAAAGTATCGATACCTAAAAAAACATCATTGATTGCTTGATCCAGTATCCAGTCTTGCTGTTATTCTCTGGATTGCGGATCAAGTCCGCAATGACGTTGAATGAAATATCAACAGAGTCTAGGAAAGATAACCCCATTGTTTAAACTGGGGATGTAATGACTCATCATGCTTGAAGGCGATGTAATAAATATATTCGGGAGCTAAATCTACACCATTTGACCAAACAATCGTTTCAAGCTCTTGATCTACAACAAATGAGCTAAAGTTTTTTTTGTTCTTTAAAGATTCAAAAAGACCGCCCTTTAAGGCTTCAAATAAATCAGCGATACCTTTTCGTCCATTATTAAAGCATACTTCAATTTTATAATCAGCTATATATTTTGCTTGGGTAATATGAAGAAACACAGCCGACTCCATACCGTTGAAAAAGTCCCCTGAAACTAAAAGTACCGAAAAGAGACTTCCCTACACCACGAAGAGGGCACCCCTATGTGGGTGCCCTTAAAAAACATCATACCTTAAAACATCGTCACAGCGGCAGCGCAGATGTCCATGACTGGTTTAGGGTAGAGCCCAAACACCACGACTGCCAAGGTAGTCACCACAACGCTTGCTTGCATCATAGGGTTTTCAACGAAGTTAAAGGCTACGCGCTCATCATCGAAGTACATGTATTTGACTACACGTAGGTAATAGAAGCAACCGATGACCGAGAAGGCAATGGCATACACCGCTAACCATAGGTGCCCCGTATGAACCGCTGCTGCAAACACTGCGAATTTTGCCCAAAAACCTGCTAAGAATGGGATGCCACCCAGTGAAAAAAGCAATAATCCCATGGCCAAGGCATAGCCTGGACGCACTTTAGAAAGTCCTGCGAAATCATCGAGTAATTCACCTTCGATACCATCACGGCGCATCAAAATAATAATTGCAAACGCGCCCATGTTCATAAACAGGTAAATGGTTAAATACACCAATGCACCACTATAGCCCTCTGGCGTTGCGGCAATCAAACCAAGTAACACAAAGCCAACATGACCAATTGTCGAATATGCCAACATGCGTTTAATATTACGCTGCGCGATAGCGGCGATATTACCGATACCAATGGTCAAGATTGCCAAAACCGTAAGTACTGTGGTGTATTCTACTTGCAATGCTGGGAAAGCATCAGCAAGCACACGAATAAATACTACAAAACCAGCAACCTTCGGTGCAACAGACATGAAAGCCGTCACTGGCGTGGGCGCGCCTTCGTAAGTATCAGGCGTCCACATATGGAATGGTGCAATAGATACCTTAAACGCCATACCTGCAATAATAAACATCATACCAAGCAATGCAGGCAGACGTGAACCATCACTGATGTGATGCAAGGCTTCGCCAATATCGGCAAACATAAAGCTGCCAGTCACACCATAAATGAATGACAAGCCATACAACAACATACCAGAGGACAAAGCACCAAGAATAAAATACTTCAACCCTGCTTCGCTGGAGCGCAATACATTGCGTTGATACGCTACTAACACATAAACACACAATGCCATCAACTCCAGACCCAAATAGAAGATCACGAAGTTATTAGCCGACACCATCAACATCATGCCCAGCAAAGAAAAGAGCATCAAACAATAGTATTCACCAACATTTTCTTCTTTCTTCATAAAGTCCAAAGAAAGGAAGATAGCTAATACAGTTGCTGCAATCATCAACACCTTGCTGTAAGCCGCAAACGGATCCAAGACGAAATAACCATAAAATGTAGTTAAAGCAGGCGCACTAGGAATTTGTACCAAAGCGATCAAGGTGACGATACATGATGCCACCGCAGACCAAGCAACCCAATGCTTTTTATCTTTCGGTACAAACAAATCCCACAGCAGCAAAGCCATCGCTAATACTGCCAACAGGATTTCTGGCATCATAATGCCAAGGTGTTCCGGGTAAGGGAAAGGGAACGTTACATTTGCCATGATTAACCTCAGTGCCCAGCAGCATGTGGAAGCACATGCTGCGCTGCAATCATTGCCGCTTCATCCAGTTTGCTGGATGTCGCTTGCTCAATCAGATGCGCTACCGAAACATGCATCACATCCAATACAGGCATGGGGTAAATACCCATCCACAAGACCAGTGCAATCAACGGTAGGAAGAACATAAACTCACGACGACTCAAGTCAGGCATCGTCTTCACTTCATCATGAACAATCTTGCCCATGATGACGCGTTTATACATCCACAGCGTATAACAAGCAGAAAGAACCACGCTAGTCGCCGCGATAATAGCTACCCACTTGGTGGAAATAGGCATATTAGCAATAGGTTCAGCACCGAAGGTTCCGATCAATACCATCACCTCACCAATGAACGATGAAGCACCAGGCAATGCCACATTGGCCATCGCGAAGATCATCATCACCACCGCAAATACAGGCATCACATTTGCTACCCCGCCATAGGCTGCGATCTCTCGCGTATGCATCCTGTCGTACAAGACTCCGACGCAAAGGAATAATGCAGCGGCAACAAAGCCGTGACTGATCATATTGACGACCGCACCCTCAACAGCTTGCTGAGTAAACATAAATGTACCCAAGGTAACAAAACCCATGTGGGCAATCGATGAGTAGGCGATAAGGCGTTTCATATCAGTCTGCATCATCGCCACTAGCGAGATATAAACGACAGCAATCAAGCTCAGACCCACCATCAGCGGCACAAAGTATTGTGAAGCATCGGGTAACATTGGTAGCGAGAAACGCAAAAAGCCATACGCACCCATTTTAAGCAAAATACCAGCCAAAATCACTGAACCTGCTGTTGGTGCCTCAGTATGCGCATCAGGCAACCAAGTGTGTACAGGCCACATCGGTACTTTCACCGCAAAAGCAGCAAAGAAAGCGATCCAAATCCAGAACTGCCACTCAAAATCAAAAGCATAATCCATAAAGTGCAACATGCTAAAGCTGGTACCACCGCTCTTGAAGTACATCGCCAACAATGCAATAAGCATCAAGACTGAACCTGCCAAAGTGTACAAGAAGAACTTAAGTGTTGCATAAACACGGTTCTTACCGCCCCACACACCAATAATCAGGTACATAGGGATAAGCATCGCTTCCCAGAAGAAGTAGAATAATACTGCATCCAAAGCACAGAACACACCAATCAAGGTCGTTTCTAAGATCAGAAACGCAATCATGTATTCTTTAACCCGTGTTTTAATGCACTCCCATGCCGAAACCACACAGATCACCGTCAACATACTGGTTAACACCACAAATGGCATAGAAATACCATCAATCCCCAGTTGGTACTGGATGTTAAAGAAAGGGATCCACGCATGCAGCTCTTCGAATTGCATATGATGAGTCGTCGTGTCAAACATGAATACCAGCGGTAAGGTAACAATAAAAGTTGCCACCGATACTGCCAATGTCGTCCAACGCACTGCCTGTTCATCACGTACGAACAACCAGATAAACAACGCCCCCAACGTCGGAAGGAAAATACTTAATGTCAGAATAGGAAAATTCATGACGTTATTCAAAGCTTCCATTAACCGCCCCTATGCCTTTAAAATCAGCCAGGTTAGCAGGGCAAACACCCCGATCACCATCGCATAAGCATAGTGATACACCATACCTGTTTGCATGTTCCGCAGGCGCACAGCACCCGCTGCAACGCTATCAATCAAGCCACCATGAATGACACCTTTATCAATCATCGCTAGGTCAGCCTTCTGCCACAACAACGTACCAAGGCAGCGTGCAGGACGAATAAAGATGCGTTCGTACAGCTCATCCCAGTACCATTTATTGAGCAAGAAGCGATACACAGGCGGTGCAATCGCTGCAATCGTCGCAGGCATGGTTGTCTCTTTAAAGTACATCGCATACGCCAATCCAATACCTGAAACCGCTAGCCAGAATGGTGCAGACATCAAGAATGAATGATGCTCCTCCTCAGCCAATGTAAGCAATGGGTTATGTGCATCCATCACATAAATTGAGGAGCCAAAGAAGCCTTGCACAACTTCTGGGTTAGCAATGTCCAACACATACATGCCCCACAGACCTGAACCAAACGCACCACATGCCAGAATCATCAAAGGAATCGTAATCACCTTGGGTGACTCATGAAGTTTCGGCTTGGTTGCTGCTGGCACACGATCCGAATTATGGAACGTAAGGAAGAACATACGGAACGTATAAAACGCCGTCATGAAGACACCAGATAGTACTGCCCAGTAGGCTAGCTCCGTCACCCACCCCATATCGCGCACCATCGTCGCTTCAATAATCAAATCTTTCGACCAGAAGCCTGCAAATGGTGGCACACCCGAAAGTGCCAGCGCGGCAATAAACATGGTAATATAGGTAATCGGCATATACTTACGCAACTGCCCCATGGTACGAATATCCTGATTCGCAAGTACCGCATGAATCACCGAACCTGCTGCCAAAAACAACAAGGCTTTGAAGTAAGCGTGAGTCATCAAGTGGAAGATACCCGCTGAGTAGGCAGAAACACCGCAAGCGACAAACATATAACCCAACTGCGAACAAGTAGAGTAAGCAATCACACGCTTGATGTCGTTCTGTACCAAACCAATCGTCGCACACATCCAAGCAGTGGTAGCACCCACCAAGATCACCGCTGCCAATGCCGTTTCGGAGAACTCAAACATGGGTGACAAACGCGCCACCATGAACACGCCCGCCGTGACCATGGTTGCGGCATGAATCAATGCCGAAATAGGGGTTGGACCCTCCATGGAATCAGGCAACCACACATGCAGCGGTACTTGACCTGATTTCCCCATCGCGCCAACAAACAAGGCGAGACAAATAAAGGTAATCGCATCCATCTCCCAACCGAAGAAGTTCAATGTAATACCTTGCGCTGCAAAATCTTTTACTGCGGCAAACACGGTGTGGTAGTCCATGGAACCAAAGTAATACCATACTGCTACAATACCGATCACAAAACCAAAGTCGCCTACACGGTTGACAATAAAGGCTTTCATCGCCGCATAGTTGGCAGACTCACGTTTAAACCAGAAGCCAATCAATAAGTAGGAGAATAGGCCCACTGCTTCCCAACCAAAGAACAAGGTAAAAAAGCTATTGCCCATCACCAGCACCAACATCGAGAAGGTAAAGCCAGAGATGTAAGAAAAGAAGCGACTATAACCAGGGTCGCCATGCATATAACCAATGGTATAAAGATGCACACAAGCTGAAACCACAGTCACGGTCATCATCATAATCACCGTCAATGGGTCAATCATCATACCAACATTAACCACGAAGCGGTCAGACAGCATCCACGTCCAAAAATCGCCATAGAACGATGCACCATTGACGACCTGAATGAATACATCAATCGACAACACCGCAGCCAAGGTAACAGCGACACAGCAGATCCAGTGGGTTAATGACTCTTTCAGCTTCCAGCCGAACAGCCCTGCCGCCATTGATGCCAATAAAGGCAAAGCGGGAATCAGCAGCAACTCGGTACTGCTTAGTTTCATTGCAACTTCCTGCACGTACAACCTCCCCTTAACCCTGCAAGGAATTCATGTCTTCGACTTCAATCGAACGTCGTGTCCGATAGAAAGCGACAAGAATAGCCAAACCAACGGCAACTTCCGAAGCCGCCACTGTTAATACAAAAAAGACGAAAACCTGCCCTGCAATGTCCTGCAAGTAGTGAGAGAAGGCAACAAAATTAAGGTTCACTGCCAATAAAATAAGCTCCACACACATCAGAATCACAATGACATTTTTGCGATTAAGGAACAAGCCAATCACGCCGAGCGAGAATAAACCCGCTGCGACGATCAGATAATGCGATAAACCGATCATGATTCCACCTTCACTGTTTTCATGCGATCTTCTTTGCGCACGTTCACCTGACGTGAAATGTTTTGATACTTCACATCATCACGGGTACGCAGCGTCAACACCACCGCGCCGACCAACGCAACCAGCAAAATAATCGCTGCAATTTCAAAGCTTAACAGGTATTGAGTGTAAAGAACCTTACCGATTTCTACGGTGTTATTCACCTCTTTACCCAAATGCCCCACCGCTGCGATGGTGTCATTATTAAACACACCGCTAAATGCAGCCCCAATAAACTCGGCTAACAAAATCAAAGCAATCATGCCGCCTGTAGGCAAATATTGTAAAAAGCCTTCGCGCAACTTGGCCTTGTTCACTTCCAGCATCATCACCACAAACATGAATAACACCATGACTGCACCGACATAAACCAGAATAAGAATAATACCAAGGAACTCTGCATCGAGCATAAAAAACAAGGCAGAAGCGTTAAAAAAGCAGAAGATCAGCCACATCACCGAAAACATGGTGTTGCGTGCCACTACTACGCCTGCGCCAGCGACCAGTGTCATAGCCCCAAAGATATAAAAGAAAAAAGCTTCAATCATGACCCCTCCGTGTCCTCCCTACAACTCAACGATAAGGTGCGTCAGCTTCGATATTACGAGCAATTTGTGCTTCATAACGATCGCCGACTTTAAGGAGCATTTCCTTATCATAAAAGAGCACGTCACGTGTCTCTCCCCCATACTCAAACACCTGAGTCTCTACCACTGCATCAACAGGGCATGCCTCTTGGCACAAACCGCAATAGATGCACTTACTCATATCAATATCGTAGCGCGTAGTACGCCGTGAACCATCATCACGTTCTTCTGATTCAATGGTAATCGCCATCGCGGGGCACACTGCCTCACACAACTTACAAGCAATACAACGTTCTTCGCCGTTCTCATAACGACGCAAGGCATGCAAACCACGAAAGCGCGGTGACAAAGGCGTGCGTTTTTCAGGGTATTCCACGGTAATTTTCTTCTGAAACAGGTAACGACCTGTAACCGCCAGTCCTTTTACCAATTCCAACAACAACCATGTCTTGGATGCTCTCTTCAATAAGCTCATAGAACTACCTCCAAGCCAGATACGGCGCGATGATGTCTTGCAGCCCAGGCGTATAGATAAACACACCCAATACGGCAATCCATGCCAACGTCCAAGGTAAAAACACTTTCCAGCCCAAGCGCATCATTTGGTCATAACGATAGCGCGGGAAGGTGGCACGGAACCAGATGAAGACAAATACAAAGAATGCAGTCTTACCCAATAACCATACCGTACCAGGAATAAAATCAAGGAACGGGAATGGCGCATACCAGCCACCAAGGAACAAAATCGAAGTCATTAAGCTAATCAGAATCAATGCTGCATATTCTGCCAAAGAGAAGGTAGCAAACCACATGCCTGAATACTCAACCATATGACCAGCAACCAACTCTGCCTCACCCTCAACCAAGTCAAATGGCGTACGGTTGGTTTCGGCACAGCCAGAGATTAAATACACTAAGAACATCGGGAACAATGGAATAATATACCAATGCCAAAAGCCACCCTCTTGGGCGTGCACAATACCTGACAGATTCATCGTGCCTGCCAACATTAATACACATACCAAAGCAAAGCCCATCGCAATTTCATAAGAAACCATCTGACACGTTGCACGCACCGCACCAATCAAAGCATATTTAGAGTTCGAAGCCCAACCTGCCAACAACACACCATAAATTGCCAAACTGGAAATTGCTAAAATATAGAGCAAGCCCACGTTTAAATCTGCAATCGCCATAATATGTGGAGCATCCCACAAGCCAAACAGACTGGTTTCACCAAAGGGAACAACGGCAAAGGCGATCAAAGCAGGAACCAAGGCAATCACAGGCGCAGTAACAAAGAGAAATGTATTTGCCTTAGCAGGAATGATGGATTCTTTCAAAAATAATTTTAAGCCATCAGCCAGTGGTTGCAGCAAGCCGTGCGGACCGACACGGTTACAGCCTTTACGCGCCTGAATAAGACCAATCACACGGCGTTCAGCGTACGTAATATAGGCAACAGATAGCGCGACAGGAACGGCAATCGCAAGGATTTCCAACGCCCACAGCACGACCTTCAACAGCATATCCCAGTCCATATCACACCCTCCTCATGCTAGCGACGCTTTCACTCGACAAATCCCCTGCGCCACCACGTTTAGCAACAAACAACACCCCTGGTGTTACGTCTTCACGCACACCAACATGATGGGTGTATTCGCCCGAACCCGTACGAATAACACAAGGCCCCTCTTCCAAACCCAATGTTTTCAAGGTATCGGGGTGAACCAACACATCAGGCAAACAGAACAACTCACCCGCCTCACGTAACAGTGCCGAAGCACGCGCCCAAGCACCTTCGCGGTACAAAGAAAAACGACTCACGACATCCAGTTCCATCACGGGTGCGGCATCCGATGGTAGCGCAACAGCGTGTTTATTACGCGCCACAGGCATACGCCAAGCGGCATCTGTTTTATCGTCAAACACGTCTTTCAAAGCGGGTAGATAACGCACCGATTCAGCGCGCAGCTCTTCTAAAGATACAACGGGTACTTCATCCGCACCCAAAGCATCAGCAAGACGCATCATCACCTTCCACAAAGGACGCTCTTCACCGAGCGAACGCAAGGGTTTATCCGCCACGCGCACACGACCTTCCATGTTGATGAATGTACCCTCAACCTCGGCATAAGCAGCAGCAGGAAGCTGCACATCCGCAAACTGGGCGATCTGACCAGAAATTGCACCGACCTGAACCAATGGGATATGACCCAAAACGCGACGCGCCTCCATCGGGAACAAACCGTCGCCCAAAGGATCACTGCCAACTAAGACCAAGGCATCGAGTTCGCCAGCTTCAGCAGCGCGTAACAAATCCCCGACACTGGTACGAACGTCGCCAAAAACAGCTGAAAGCAATTGTGCATTCATACCTTCAGGAATCAAATTACGACCATCGTTACCTGATTCACCATGACCTGTAGCACGCATCAACAAATCAATGCCATGAATCAAAGCAGCGGCATCACTGTGCCCACGAATTTCTTCACCAACGAGCAAGGCGCAAGAACCAGCCAATAGCGCGTCAGCCAACAACTTGCCTGCTTCATGACGTTCAGGAACACGTGCCAGCCACGCATCCATGCCTGCTGCACCTTTGTTAATGTCCATCACCTGCTGCATAGCGCGAGCAATCACCGCAGGCCAGTCGCGCGGACGAATCAAGGCATCTTTACTCACCGTGGTGTTGGTGCGGTAGTTCATCGCCCCAATACGGGTAAGCCCTAAGCCCTTACCCACACGACGACGCAAACGCTGCATTAACATAGGCAGTCGTTGACGCAGATCAGAACCCAAGATCACTACTTCATCAGCAGCCTCAATCTCGGCACTACTCATCGCCATGCCCTCTTCAAAGGCAAAATCACGTGTATCACGACGATGTAGGTCAAAAGCCACCTGCGCATCAGGCATCACCGCATCACGCATCAAGCGAATAGCCGTAAGCCCTTCGACACTCCACGCAGGGGAGAACACCATGCCCACGCGTTTACCTTTAAGCAGCGTCACTGCCTGAGCTATGGATTCATCCCAATTACTGGTTTTATGATCCACTTGCGGCACTAACAAACGATGATCCGAACGGAAAGCATCATAAACAAAACGGCCACGGTCACAGATCCAAGCCTCTGATCCATTGGGATCATGCTTAATACGCATCACTTCATCATCGCGGGATTCAATAATAATATCACAGCCTTGCGGGCACTGGGTGCAGGTACTGTGATGACGTGTCATCTCCCAAGGGCGAGAAACGTCATTGGAGGGTTTATCCAGCAACGCACCAACAGGGCATAACTCAGCCAAATTACCCGAAAGTTCAGAGCTGAGACAACCTTCAACAATCGAGTCAATACGCATGTGATCGCCGCGATTGAGTACACCCATATCACCTGTTCCCGCTACTTCTTCAGCAAAGCGCACACAACGCGTGCAATGAATGCAACGGGTCATACTGGTCTTCACAAAAGGACCCAAATCTTTGTCTTCGGTGCGGCGTTTGGGTTCAACATAACGACTGCGGTCTGCGCCATGCTCTACGGTGTAATCTTGCAGCTTACAGCCACCACCTTGGTCACAGACAGGGCAATCCAGAGGATGATGAATCAGTAAGTACTCCATCACCATCTTGCGATCTTTCTTGAGCATTTCAGTCTGTGTTTTGACCTTCATGCCTTCACCGACAGGGGTGCAACACGAAGCCGCTGGCTTAGGCCAACCTTCAACTTCCACCAAACACATACGACAGTTAGCTGCCACTTTCAACTCAGGGTGATAACAGAAATATGGCACGTCCACACCATGTTGGCGGCAAGCCTCCAAAATACTGGTATTTGCGGGAACGCTTACTTCCTCATCATTGATGGTTAACGTTGTCATGCTTTATTCTCCGCCAAATAACTGCGTACCTCATCGGGGAACATCTTCAACAGCGACAACACGGGTGCTGCTGCACCATCAGCCAAGGCGCAAATGGTGCGTCCTGCCATATGTAGTGATGCCTCTTCGAGTACGACTAAATCTTGTTCATTGCACTGACCAGCTTCCAAACGGAGCATCACGCGCTCCAGCCAGCCCGTACCTTCACGGCAAGGGGTACATTGCCCGCATGATTCATGAGCATAAAAGTGTGACAAACGACGTGTCAAAGCCACCATATCCGCCGTTTCATCCATGATAATGACTGCCCCTGAGCCAAGCATGGAACCAGCCTTATGCACTTCATCATAAGCCATCGGAACATCGTAATGTTCACCGCCCAGCCATGGTGTAGAAGAACCACCAGGAATAATCACCTTAGGTACATCACCATGCTGCAAGCCACCACAGTATTCTTCTACCAGCACCCGCAACGGCGTACCCATCGGTACTTCGTAATTCCCTGGTTTATTCACATGACCTGAAACAGAAAAAATCTTCATGCCAGCACTGTTCGGCACACCGATCTTGCTATGCCAATCACCACCATGTTCTAAAATAGCAGGAATCGTCGATAACGTTTCCACATTATTCACCACAGTAGGCGAACGGTAAAAACCCTCTACAGCAGGGAATGGTGGCTTAAAGCGTGGACGACCAGGGCGACCTTCCAGTGATTCAATCAAAGCGGTCTCTTCACCACAAACATAAGCACCCGCGCCACGATGCACGGTTAAGTTCATGCTAAAATCACTGCCAAGAATCCGATCACCCAACAAATTGGCTTCATAAGCCTCTTTAATGGCCTCATTCAGAACGTTTGCTTCGTGCAAAAACTCACCACGAATATAAATGTACGCATCATGCACACCCAAGGCAAAGCCCGCCATAATCATACCTTCGATCAACAAGTGTGGATCAAAACGCATAATATCACGGTCTTTAAACGTGCCTGGCTCACCTTCATCGGCGTTACACAGCAAATACGTGGGTTTACCGGAATTACGCGGTACAAAACTCCATTTCATCCCTGTAGGGAAGCCAGCACCACCGCGACCACGCAAGCCAGATTTCTTCACTTCATCAATAATTTTAGGACCATCAAAGTCCTTCAACACTGTAGGTAAAAAGCTGTAAGCACCATTTTCACGTGCCACTTTCAAAGTATGCTGACCAGGAATATGAATGCGATCAAAACAAATCGCTGTTACTTTACTGGGATCAGAAGCAATCATGCTGCACCTCCTGATTCCTTACCACGCACTTCAGTAATCAAACGATCCATATCAGCAGCGGATACTTTTTCATGGTACACATTATTCACCTGTACCACTGGCGCGCCACCACAAGCACCTGCACATTCAACTTCTGTTATCGTAAACAAGCCATCGGCCGTGGTTTCACCCACTTTAATACCCAAGGTTTCACACATATGATCGAGTAATTCATAAGCACCATTGAGCATACAGCCTGCATTGGTACAAACTTCTAAACGGTATTTACCCGTTTGATGTTCGCGGAACATGGTATAAAACGTTACCACTTCGCGTACTTGCATCAAACTAACGCCCAAGGTATCGGCGACCAATTGCTGCACATTCATCGGCAAATAACCAAAATGCTGTTGCGCCATGTGCAATACAGGCAACAAAGCGGAAAGTGGCTGCGGATAGCGAGCTACGAGCGCTCGAATATCTTCCAACTGCTGAGCAGAAAACGTCACTTTCTCCATCTGTGTGGTATCAACGACTGCGTTCATCGGTCCACCTCTCCGAATACAATATCCTGCGTACCGAGGATCGTGACCACATCAGCAATCATGTGACCACGACACATATAGTCCAAGGCTTCGATGTGGGCAAAACCTGAGGCGCGCACTTTCATGCGATAAGGTTTATTGGAGCCATCAGCCAGCAAATAGACACCAAATTCACCTTTAGGGTGTTCAACTGCTGCATACACTTCGCCTGCTGGCACATGGTAACCTTCAGTAAAGTATTTGAAGTGATGAATCATCGCCTCCATATCTGCTTTCATCAGATCACGCGGCGGACTGGTAAAGCGGTAGTCATCAGGCTTAATCGGACCTGGATTCGCATCTAACCAGTCAAGGCACTGTTGCACGATGCGATTGGATTGACGCATTTCTTCTACACGCACCAAGTAACGATCATAACAATCGCCTGTAGCACCAACAGGAATATCAAAATCCATTTGATCATAGACATCATAAGGTTGCATTTTACGCAAATCCCAAGCAATGCCCGAGCCACGAATCATCGGCCCTGTAAAGCCCCATGCCAAAGCAGCATCAGCATCTACCACGCCAACATCAACGTTACGTTGTTTCCAAATGCGGTTTTCCGTCAGTAACGTCTCATATTCATCGACATAGGTAGGGAAGCGTTCGGTAAAGGCGCGGATTTTATCCGTCAAACCAGCAGGCATTTCTTTAGCAACACCGCCAGGACGGAAGTAGGCGGCATGCATGCGTGCGCCCGACACTTCTTCATAAAAATCAAAAATATCTTCACGTTCACGGAAGCAGTAGAGGAACACCGTCATCGCGCCAATATCTAGGGCGACCGCACCCAACCACAGGCAGTGGTTAAGAATACGGGTCAACTCAGCATACATCACGCGAATATATTGCGCCCGTTCTGGCGGCGTAATCGCAAGCATTTTTTCCACCGCTAAGGCGTAAGCATACTCATTCGCCATCATCGAGACATAGTCAAAACGGTCAAAATAAGGCACGTTTTGCAAATATGTTTTTTGCTCAAACAGTTTTTCTGTACCACGGTGCAACAAGCCGATATGTGGCTCGGCACGCTCTACCACCTCACCATCAAGTTCCAACACCAAGCGTAACACGCCATGCGCTGAAGGATGTTGTGGACCAAAGTTTAGGGTATAATTCTTAATCTCAGCCACGGTCAACTCCAGGCCAGGTTTTCGGCGTAATTTCCCGATTTTCGACTTTGTTTGGACGATAAACACAACGCCATTGGGTTTCATCAAAGAAGAGTTCTGCACGCCCCGTCACAGGGAAGTCCTTACGCAGCGGGTGGCCGTCAAAACCGTAATCAGTCAGCAAACGACGCAAATCAGGGTGATGATTAAAAATAATGCCATACATTTCGAAAGCTTCACGCTCGAACCAGTTGGCCGTTGGCCACACTTCGGATACCGAGTCCACCCACTGACGATCATTCACGCCTACTTTTAGACGCAGGCGTTTATTGGCACGCACCGACAACAAATGGTACACCACATAAAAACGGTCGCCATCAGCAGGATGCCCAGGATATTCCGACATATCCACACCACACACATCAATCAACTGGTCGTATGCGCACGAACCTTTGAGGAAGTGGCAAACATCAACAATCGATTCGCGTGTTAGATAAACAGTAGCACCATCGACGGCTTCCTTTACTTCAACAACCGCATCAGGGAAGGCACCGCGCACAGCCTCTACGTCAGCATCAGCAGATTGCTGTTTGACGGATTCTGTATATAACTCACTCATATCTCACCCTCAGCGCGCAATGGTATTGGTGCGTTTGATCTTTTCTTGCAACTGAATAAAAGCATAAAGCAATGCTTCGGCAGTTGGCGGACAACCAGGCACGTAAATATCAATCGGAACAATGCGGTCACAACCACGCACCACCGAATAGGAATAATGGTAATAACCACCACCATTAGCACATGAGCCCATCGAAATCACCCAACGTGGCTCAGACATTTGGTCATAAACCTTACGCAGCGCAGGTGCCATCTTATTACACAAGGTTCCTGCGACAATCATAAGATCCGATTGCCGTGGCGAAGCGCGTGGCACGATGCCGAAGCGATCCATATCATAACGGGAAGCACCAGCATGCATGAACTCGACCGCACAACAGGCCAAACCAAAGGTCATCGGCCAGATCGAACCAGCACGCGCACCATTGATTACTTTATCAACATTGGTCGTAATAAAACCCTTATCAAGCAGGCCTTCTATTCCCATTGCAGAGCCCCTTTATTCCATGCATAAATATAACCCACCAGCAAGATGAGCAAAAATAAAACCATTTCGATAAAACCGAAGAAACCGATTTGATCCAAGACAATGGACCACGGAAAAAGGAAGGCTGTTTCTAAATCAAAAACAACAAACAGAATAGCAACGAGGTAGAAACGCACATCAAAATGCATACGCGCATCTTCAAAGGCTTCAAAACCACATTCGTAAGCGGATAACTTTTCATCATCAGGTTTTTGCTCTGCTACAACCAGCGTCAAAGCCAGCGGTGCTGCACCCATAGCAAAAGCAATTAAGATAAATACAAAGATCGGGGCATATTCATTGGCAAGATATGCTGCGCCCATCGTTCCCTCCTTCCATGTCGAATCCAGCAAAGCCAGATCATTAAATCCGACCCTCCAGCCGGAGCAGCCCGTTTCGGCGCGGTCGGATTGCTAACAGAAAGAGCCCCTTAGGGCAAGCAAACCACCAGGCGAAGTGTGTTACAAACACATAGATTAAATACACATTAAGTCACCACCCACAATCCTTTTCAGATGTTATTTTATACTTATGGTGTCAATACTTAGCTAGCATTTTTAACAACTAAGGACTAGCTTTCCTGCCAGAGCAACAGTAAACTGTGTGCAATAATATTAGTCTGTTGTGGGTGTATTGTGAGCAGAAAGATACGAGTGTTAATCGTCGATGACGAACCCCATATAAGGAAGATGGTTTCATTGGTCATGGAACAGTTAAAAACCGAAGTTATCGGGATGGCGCGGGATGGTGAACAGGGGCTAGAAATGTTCCGCGAACTGAAGCCAGATCTGGTGCTTATGGATGTCAACATGCCACGCATGAAAGGTACTGAAGCCTTAAAGTTGATGCTAGAAACCTCACCAGACACACCTATTATTATGCTCACCTCATTGGTTGCCACCGATGTCGTCATGGAGTGCCTCGATGCTGGTGCACGTAACTATGTACGCAAAGACACCCCCCCAAAAGAGATGCGCGCCTTGATCCGAGAAACTTGGAACCAACACATTCGCGCCAAAAAGTCGAAGAAAGAAGATCTATGAGTTGCGGCCATAAAAACCCTCAAGGTCAGGCTTTCTGCTGGCAATGTGGCGCAACGCTCACCCACCGTAGCTGCTCCCAACAACACGCAAATCCTGCAACAGCTGCATTTTGTGGCACATGCGGTGAATCATTAAGCACACAAGAACAAAACACAGAGCATCACCAGCCTTCCAGCTTCATACGTTTTGACCTGCGACACATGCTAAACGAAGCAGAACACGATGCACACCAAGCTATTGCCAGCAAAGAAGCCGTATCCCAGGCGGATATCCGTAAGTTATTAGAAAAACGCCGAAAGACATCATGAATCATCATCTACAAGATAAACTCGCACAAAAGGGCAATATCCCTGATATTCACATGAAGAAAATGATCGTCGACGCCGATCACAATCTATTAAAACTTGGCGAATTACTCATCACCCAACGCTGGTTAGATCGCGATGCAGTAGGGGTAATCATTGGTGATAGTCTTGGTCGCTCCTACCTCAATCTCAGTAAGACCCTATTTAAGCAAGAAGCATTAAATACCTTAACCCGCGAGCAAACCGAGCACCACGGTGTCATTCCTGTTTATATGTTTGAAGAAATCGTCACCATCGCCATGAGCGAGCCAAACGACACCAAAAAACTGCGTCACCTAGAACACTTGATCGGCAAACCGATCAGCCCTGTATTCAGCCTACCCGATGAAATCCAAACGGCGATCATGATTAACTACGAATCATCCATGAAAATGGATGATTTAGCAGGAGAAATTGACTTCGAGGGCATCGCACATCTATCCCTCGAAGAGCAACATAAAGCACTCAATGCCTTGGTATCCTCCAAACCTGTTGCTGATTTATGTGAATCACTGTTACGTCTTGCGCTAAAAGATCGCGCCAGCGACATTCACATGGAACCCAAACAACACGAATGTATTTTCCGCTTTCGTGTCGATGGTGTGATGATGAAAAAGTTCACCCTGCCCCTAGAACTTTACCACCCCATGCTGGCACGTTACAAACTGTTGGCAGAAATGGACATCACCGATCATTTACGCCCCCAAGATGGTCGCCTAGGCTTTCAGCTCCCTACGCAAACAGTGGATTTACGCATGTCCACGCTGCCAACGCTATATGGTGAAAAAGTAGTCATGCGCGTACTTGGCAATCGCGGTGCAACAGCGCGTTTAAACATTGAAAAGCTCGACCTTTCGCAAGAAATTTTACGCGAAATTCGTCAAGTGCTCGCCGTCCCCAATGGCATCTTACTGGTTACTGGCCCCACAGGCTCGGGTAAATCCACCACGCTGTACGCCGCGCTTAATTACCTCAACCGACCAGAAAACAATCTGGTTACCATCGAAGACCCTATCGAATACCAAATCCCCACCCTTAACCAAGTGCCAGTGGATGACAAAGTTGGGCGCAGTTTCGCTGCCATTTTACGCTCTGTCTTACGCCAAGACCCTGACATTATTTTAGTCGGTGAAATTCGCGATGCAGAAACAGCGCGCACCGCTACCCAAGCGGCATTAACAGGGCATATGGTACTCACCACACTACATACCAACGATGCCGTAGCAGCCCTCACCCGCTTGGTTGATATGGGGGTGGAAAGCTTCATTGTTGCACCTTCCATTGTCGGGGTGATGGCGCAGCGACTGGTACGACGCATCTGTGAGCATTGCCGCGAAGCTTGGGTTCCCGATGAAGCATACATGCGCTGTTATTTTGAATGGCAAGGTGACATCAAGATGCCGACCTTGCACCGAGGCAAAGGCTGTGAAAATTGTGGCGGCACTGGCTATTTCGGACGCTTGGGCGTGCATGAGTTCCTGCGTGTCACACCCGAACTGCAACACATGATGCTACAAAACAAAACAACCAAAGAGCTACGCATAGCAGCCATCAAAGGTGGTTACCGTCCACTGCGTTACGATGGATTAAAAAAAGTGCTGCGTGGCATGACCACCGTAGAAGAGGTCTTGCGCGTCAGTGCCAGCGAATAACCAAGCTCACGACGATGACATCATCGGCATCGTCCACTCCTGCTTCCCGCAAAAGTTTGGTATCCCACGGCAACCACGCTTAGCTCCTGCTGCCACCGCCACCATCGAACTACTCCCACCGTGGAACAGCACGGCATGCGTGCAAGGGTTAGCATCATGTTCGCATATTTGGCTACTCTTCCGCTTCCATCGCCACCAGCAACGTACACCCTCGGCAACCGTACGCCCACCACGTTTAGGTGGCAATCAACGCATGGGCGTATTTGCCACCCGTTCCAGCTTTCGTCCCAATCATATTGGCATGTCGGCGGTGCAATTACTCAACATCAGCGAACACAAAGGCATCGCCACCCTGCATATTGCTGGTGTCGATCTATTGGATCAAACCCCGCTTTTGGATATCAAGCCCTACGTTGCCTATAGCGACAGTATTGCAGAAGCCAACAGTCCGTGGCATGAGCCAAGCCTAGAACAGCTCCCTACCATCGACTTCAGCCCACAGGCAAATGAGGCATGCATCCACATAGCCCAACAACACCCCAACATTGCCACTTTGATTCAACAACTGTTACAACAAGACCCGCGCCCTGCCTACCACCAACAAGCAGAACGCCGCTACCACATGCAACTATGGCAATGGGACGTTCACTTTTACGGCAGCAAAACACATATCTACGTAGAAACCATCACCGCCCAAGGAGCATTCCCCCATGAGTCTTAAAACCAACCGCAATCAACTGGTCATGACAGCCGTCCAAGGTGGCGTAGCCCCCGCCCAACAATGGGCTCCCTTCGAAGTTGGTGCTAACGGCGAAGTCTTTGCCCTACCCTCCACTGGTGGCATTACTTATAATGTAAAAATCGGCGACTCCGTGTTCGGCTGGGCTGGCGAACACATCGAACCAGGTGTTTCCAGCACCTACAATAACAGCAACAAAAAAGCTGCTTCAGGTTATCAATTCCTTGCCTGTTGTGGCAATACAGTCACGGTGGTCAGTGGTCCTGCACGCGGCAGTACTGGTCATGTCTTGGGGCATCATGGCGGTGTCGATCATCTGATGTTGGATTTCTCCGATCCTGTCCTCAATCAACTGAGCTATGATGACCGTTTTCTTATTCGGGGTTATGGCCAAGGGCTAAAGCTGATCGACCACCCCGACGTTGCTATTTACAACATCGACCCTGATCTATTCAGCATGTGGGAATTATCCGAAACGGCAAACGGTGCTATCACCGTACCTGTGAATGCTATTGTACCCAGCTATGCCATGGGTTCAGGTATTGGTTCGCTTTCTGTGACCACGGGCGATTATGACATCCTCTGCCACGACCAATCCGTGGTAGCGGAACACCAACTAGATCGCCTGCGCTTTGGTGATTTCGTCGCGGTATTGGATCACGACAACCGCTACGGTCGCACCCTGCGCCGAGGAGCTGTCACCATCGGTATGATCATTCATTCTGATTCGCCATTGGCTGGGCATGGCCCTGGCATGATGACCATTATGAGTGCCTGCAATAACACACTTATCCCCATCCTTGATGAGAATGCCAATATGGGGCGCATGTTAAAGATCGGGCGTTACGCAGCATGAATGCAGCCCTAAAGGTCGCTTGCATTCAAATGTCAGCACGCCCAACATGGCATGCCAACAGCACACGCCTACACAGCAATATTGCTCAAGCTGCCAGCCAAGGTGCAACGGTAGTATTGTTGCCAGAGAACTTTGCAGCCATGGCTGGCAACACTGCGCAACGCGATGCAGCCTCTCACCCAGACACCACAGCAAACGTCTGTAACAGCTTGTGCCAATGGGCAAAAGAACAGCGTATCTGGCTGATTGCAGGCGGTTTATTGCTACGCGAGCAACACGCCCTACCCTATAACCGCTGCTTGGTCATCAACCCTGAAGGCATCATGGTCAGTCATTATGATAAAATACATCTGTTTGATGCCGATGTGAATGATGGCATCAGCTACCATGAATCCGACTACGTACGCCCAGGCAAGCAACCCAGCATGGTGGATATTGAAGGTTGGCGATGTGGTTTATCTATCTGCTACGACCTACGCTTCCCCGAACTGTATCGCCATTACAGCAGCCAAGGCTGCCAAGTGCTATTCGTGCCTGCCGCCTTTACCCACACCACAGGTAAAGCCCACTGGGAAGTATTACTGCGTGCCAGAGCCATAGAAAACCAATGTTACGTCATTGCCGCAGGGCAATCAGGTCATCATGCAGGCGCACGTCACACATGGGGACACTCGATGATCATCGACCCTTGGGGCAACATCATCAGTCAATGCCAAGAAGAAGATAACGCGATCATCACTGCCACCCTAGACCCGCAACTGCTAGCGCAATACAGATCCCAACTCCCCGCTCTAAACCATCGCCGTATGGGCTAGCTGAAACACCCCTTGCGCACGGTCTTTTTCTACATTATTCCATGGGAATACTGCACCATTCATCACCACATAAACCCCATGCGGCAATAATTGAACGGCTGTAACCGCACAACCAAGATTAAACAGCGCATCTGAACCACTGATTGAGTAGGGAATCATAGCACCCACCAAAACCACCGTCTTATCAGTCAACGTTTGCCCCAACATAGTAGCCGTTTCGACCATGGTATCCGTCCCGTGAGAAACAATAATACGCGATTCATCCGCAGTGAGGCATGCCGCCAATATCACCTTGCGATCACCAGCCGTCATCTCCAAGCTATCTTTTAGCATGAGCACTTCCGTGCTATACGCCAACTGACACCTGCCACGACGTAACATGTTTGGCACGAAGGATTGCTGAAATTCAAGTTCCCCCGTGAGTTCATTGTATTGCTTACAAATTGTGCCACCAGCAATCAGAAATTTCAGTTTCATTGTTTATTCCTTATGACGTTATTGATGTTACGCAAGGCATGGTGATCTAAAAATCCGTCATATTTCGCTTGATTAAATATCCAGTCTTGCATCTGTTCTCTGGATTGCGGATCAAGTCCGCAATGACGTGGTTGCCTTCGGTCATACTGCACTTGATGCAGTATCCAGTCTTGCGTCCGGTCTCTGGATTGCGGATCAAGTCCGCAATGACATGGTTTCCCTCGGTCATACTGCACTTGATGCAGTATCCAGTCTTGCGTCCGCTCTCTGGATTGCGGATCAAGTCCGCAATGACGTGGTTTCCCTCGGTCATACTGCACTTGATGCAGTATCCAGTCTTGCGTCCGTTCACTGGATTGCGGATCAAGTCCGCAATGACGCGTTGCTACTCAAAAAAATACGCATATAACCATGCGTAACATCAGTTACGTTATGACGTTCATTCAAATCATATCGTTATGGCATCCGCTGAAGCATGGCGCGAAGTTGATGTCTGCCTTGACGTGTCCGTAACAAGCGGATGGGTTTTTGCCATTCCAGAGCTGGAATTGGCGTTTCCAGCCATACTGCCCATGAATCGCCAATGCAATATGCAATAGCCTCTGCTAGCTGCTGATCATCATTCACAGCCTTCAATAGCGCATCGGGAACAGGGTTCATACCATAAAAGCCTTAATCCGCTAATATCGTTTGTAAGTGCTTGTGCCATGCCTGGGCAATAGATGGTAAATCTATGATGACGGAGGTATCGGGCGAATAGAGACTTACAGCGGCGCAACCAAGCCCGCAAGGATTGATAGCACGGAAATAGGCATCGTTCACCTGTATGTTTAATGCCATACCGTGGTAGCTTATTCCTCGACTGACACGCACACCCATGGCAGCAATTTTCCCCTCGTCCAGCCACACACCGGGGCAACCATCGCGGCGATGCGCTGTTGTACCATAATCCGCCAACAAACGAATACAGGATTCCTCCAACACATGGACATAGTCACGAACACCCAAACCGCGTGCGCGCAAACGAAGAAAAGGGTAGAGCATAATCTGACCAGGACCATGAAACGTGGTTTCACCACCGCGATCTACAGTGTAAAAAGGGGCTGGCAATGTTGCGTGAAGACGATTGTCGCAGCCACGCTTTCCTGTGGTATATACAACTTCATGCTCACACAACCAAATAGACTCAGCACAGGCTGGATCATCAGCCATCGTGGCTGCCTGCACCTTCATCTGTTGCCATAGTGGTAGATAGGGTTGGCGTCCTAACCAATGCATGGGGATTACATCGGCATGGGCTTGTTCAATCGTTGCCATGAATAGAACGTAGCCCTTTGAGTAACTCGTGAAACACTACTTTCATAGAAAATAATATAGGTACGATCAGGATTAAACCAAAAAAGCCATAATAATAACCAGCCAGTGCAACACCAATAATAACCGTTAGCGGATGCATATTGGCAGAACGCGCCACAATATTTGGCAATAACCAAGTGTTATTTATCGTCTGTGCGACAAACACAACAGCCAAGGTTAGGGCTGCGGTGGTAAAGTCTGCTTGCTCCGATAGTAACACCACCAGTAATGGTGGAATTTTAGCCAAGGACATACCAAAAAATGGGATCACATTCAGTAACGCGACGGTAATGCCCAATAGCGGTGCAAACTCAAGCCCCACCATATAAAAACCAGCACTACATATTCCCGTAATAACAAATGCTTGGATGGATAAACCACGAATATATTGCTGCAACTGTGCCGCTGCGCCATTGTACACCAACCAACCCAATTCAAAGTAGCGATTGGGCAATAATTGCATGGTTTCATTGCGTAGTTGACGAAAGTCACGCAATAAGAAAAAAACAATAAGAGGGATCAACATTAAGGTAAATGAGGTCTTATCAAACCACTCATTCACCTTGGCGAGCAAGCTGGATGCTCGTTCACTTAGATGATTGATCACTTGGTGGGTGGCATCGCTGGGGTCAAAGGCATAACCTGTGTGTTGGCGCACCCAAGCATCAATTTGATTTAACATATACAATAATTGTGTTTCTAGGCGGGTAAGGCGAGAAGAAAAGTCAGCAACCTGCTGCATGACCAAAGGAAATAACGTGAGTAATACCAGCAGCACAATGGTAATGATTAAGCTCATCGTTAAAGCGACAGCCATCGTCTCTTTGATGCCATTACGAACCATCGCATCAACAGAGGGTTTCATCGCCGCATAGATCATCAATGAAATAGCTAAGGTGATCAGTATAGGACCACTGACGACCAAAACCACCGCGATAAGGGCGATACCTATAGCAAAAAATAATGTCGCCAACCCAAAGGGTTGACGTAAAAAAGAAGCTACCATCAGTCGTGTATTGCTACGATATCATCAGCCATGTTGTGCATCGGCTAAGCTCTGTGAAGCAGCGCATTGCTCGTTCGATTTAAGCAGGCGATGCGCCAACATATTAGCAAGGTTGACCAACAAGACCGAAGCCTGCTTTGGGCTGGTATCCATCCACTCTTTTAAGTCTGAACGAAGAAAAAACACCAATTCGCTATTGTTTACAGCCACCGCCTCTGCTGTACGTGGCATGCTGGTTGCTAAAGCTACCTCGCCAAAAACATCACCGCCACGCAGCGTTGCTAACCGTACATCATGGGCGCGAATATGGACTTCGCCTGAGAGTATAAACACTGCACCCGCACCAGGATCACCCATGCGAAAAATCACTTCATCAGCGACGTATTGCCGCAAATGCATGCGCGATACCAACCAATGAATGGAGTGCGGCGGGATGTTTGCAAATAAGGAACTACCTTCGCAAATGACACTGGCTCTTTTGACCCAATCATGATGATCGCGAAATAAATTACTCCATAATGGATGTTCCAACGAGATACGACTCAAGTAGTCTCCTTTGCCTTATGGCAACACAAATTGCGGTGTAATATTCACCGTTGTTTGTGTTTGTTGTACTGCATTTTGGATCACTGTGGTTGGTGGTACAGGTGGTTGTACTACTGGTGGTGTCACTGGCGTTTGGGGTGCTGGCGTAGCACCTGTTGTACCGCCTTGCTGTGCAGCGGGGCTAGTAGTTCCACCTTGCTGCTGCCCTTGTGCACCTCCTGTTTGACCTGATCCAGTCGAAGCTGAGCTCGCCACTGGCGTAAAACCAGCTGGAACGATCACCTGCGTAGGACGTTCTGGCACAACAGCAGCAACTGGCGCGCTTGGACTTGAACCCCCCTGTTGTTGAGCCCCCTGTTGTTGAGCCCCCTGTTGTTGAGCCCCCTGTTGTTGAGCACCCTGCTGTTGGCCGCCCTGCTGTTGGCCGCCCTGCTGTTGGCCGC
>CAZYAI010000001.1:22642-22743 GCA_964645625.1 uncultured Zetaproteobacteria bacterium | reverse complement strand
CTGCTGTTGGCCGCCCTGCTGTTGGCCGCCCTGTTGCTGGTCACCCTGCTGTTGACCGCCCGGTTGCTGGTCACCCTGTTGCTGGCCGCCCTGTTGCTGGT
>CAZYAI010000001.1:2104-22542 GCA_964645625.1 uncultured Zetaproteobacteria bacterium | reverse complement strand
CACCCTGTTGTTGGTCACCCTGTTGTTGGTCACCCTGTTGTTGGTCACCCTGTTGTTGGTCACCCTGTTGCTGGTCACCCTGTTGCTGGTCACCCTGTTGCTGGTCATCCTGTTGTTGACCGCCCTGCTGTTGGTCTTCAGGGGACTTGCTGGATGCTTGCGCTTCATCACCAGCAATCACCTTATCTCCCACATCAGGGTCAATTTGTTTCAGCGACATTTCTTGCTTCGTTGCTGGTCTTACCCGAAAAGCACCTGCAACATCAATCGATGCCACCTGACCATCACGAACACTGAACGTACCTTGTGCTGTCTGCACGGACAACACACCTTCAAACTGCGTAACAAAGGTTTGACCATTCACCACTTCTGTCAGCCAACCTGTGCCGCGCACACCGAGCACAGCTGTTGAGGTTTTTACTTCAAACGAAGATTTACGAGAGACCAATTTATTAACAAAGAAACGCGCCTTACCCCAAGCCAAATCCAACGAAGCTTTGAACAAGCCTTTTTCACTCATCGCATACTGCTGCAAACCAATGCGGGTTTTAGCCCCGACATACACCTTGCTGTTATCAGCCATCAATAATTTCACACGACCTTTATCGCCTGTTATAATCACATCGCTTTGGAACACATCGTCATGAATAGCAATGGCGCGCATGGCACCGTTACGTTCCATTTTTGCATCGCCACTTACAGTAACAACAGAGCCCACAGCCGTAGCTGCCTGACCCCATGTAGGCAGCAGCAACATACAACACAATACCATTACCGTCTGAATTAAACGCAACATTTCATAGCCTCCTGATTACCAATCGACCTGCATGCCTGCACCAGCATGCCATTCTTTATAACTCTTGGTTGAGTCATTGGAGTTATTCTTTTGCCAACCGCTATTACCTGTTAAGCGCATGCGGTACGCCTCGCGCTGTAACATCATCCAAGACACTTTTACATTGGTGGTAATATTAGAATCTTTACGCACCAACAGCGGCGTAGTGGTTGCCGCTTCTTTATACTTGCGGTAATAGGTAGCCGCAATACCTTGCAGGGTCAGTGCGTCACGACTCCAGCCCAACACACCGCCCAGCGAAGATTGCCAATAGCTATCACTCTTTAAGTAAGTAGTATCACCTTTAGAAGCTAAATAGGTCAAACCTGCATTGCCCGCATAGCTCCATTCCCCATGTTTACCAAACACCTCACCCGTTAAACTATTGGTCAAACCACCCAAATGACGTAAATCAGTGCCATTCAAGTTTTTGTTGTACTGGTTATAACGCAAACCATAAATGACGCGCATATCACTATTACCCCAACCAAAATCACCGCCAAAGCTATTGGTTAAAAAGGTGTTACCCAGGGTCATATATTCAACGCGTGGCATGGCAAACCATAGTCCATAGGACCATAACCCATAAAGGCTATGATAGCCCAGATCTAAATCAGAACGTTTACTATGAAAGCTACCGTTATAAGCATAACCCAAAGAGAATTTCTCCAAGTTATACAACAAAGACAGGGTTGCTTGGGTAGTGACATCGGCCTTAGAGCCACCTGCGGTCGGCGTGGAAAAATCGGGTAACAGCTCGACGTTACTGGTGTAGTTGACTTCAACATTTGCCGATGCCGTCAACCCCAATGTACGTGCTGGTGTTGCTTCCATAAATTGTTTGGCTGGTGCGGCATACGGTCCATTAGGGTCTTTTTGTAAACTTAATGCTGCTTGCTCGCGTTGCGTACGCAAATCACCACGATTATAGGCTAAAAAGGCTTGATAATAATGCGCTGCCGCTTGATCTTTGGCTGCAACATCTGCGTTATTCAACATATCCGCCCAAACTTTACCCGATTCATCATAGCGTTTCATGCGCAGCAAAGTACTGCCGTAGAGTACCGAGGCTACAGCATCACTGGGGTGATAACTCACCCATTGCGCTAAAGAGCTGCGAGCACTTTCATCGCGTTTGAGTTTAATCATCGCATTGGCAAGACCAATCCATGCAAAACGCGCAGCTTCGGCTTTTTCATTACCGCTAGCCTTCAGCCACGCACCATACAAATGAACCGCAGCTTCTGCATCGCCCGACTCTTCATAAGCACGCCCCAAATATTCAGTGACCTTGGCATCATTCGGGTAAGACTGTAATAACTGTTTAAACTTGGTAATGGCGGCAGTGAAGTCACTGAAGCGGAAGTCTTCCACCGCAGCAGAAAATGTTTTTTGATCGCTAGCACTCATGCTCGCTGCAAAGGCTGGCTGTGATGATACATTCAACAACAAAAACAGCGCGAACAATAAATAAAACTGTTTTGAACAACACGTGAACTTTAACATAGCCTTCATCCCCCGACTCTTAGATAAGAACAATGCCTAACGCCTTTGGATTAACGAGCGTGGCTTTTTGACGCGCTGAAGCAACGATGTTCATTGCACAAGCTGACAGAAAGATACCCATTAAAAGGCAATGACAATCCCATAACACGCAAATGTCAACCGCGCACCCCAGTTCAAAATAATTAGCACATTGAAATGCGCCGCGTCAACGTGTTTTTTAAACACTTCGTGCAACGTAATGATGTGAGGCGAAAAGGCTTACAATCAATTCGTGCAATCGTTAGATCACCGCCCCAAACGCAACCAGAATCCAAACCTAACACGTGACGCCGATTCGTCACCAATCCCTTTGCAGCCCAATGACCAAAGATCACACACCCCGCATCTTGCTGCCAAGCTAATCCGCGATGATCAAACCAAGCATGCTCGCCACTTCGTTCGGCGGTATTTCTATTTGCATGCCAATTAAATTGCCCTTGCTGAGTGCAAAATCGCGTATTGGTCAACACCGCCATGGCAAACAAGTTACGTTGCGGGTGCGCTTTAGGCGGCTCCCATTCGGGGAACCGTTCTTTGGACCATTGTAGGCATGTTTGCTGCCAGTCATTTGCTTGCAAAGCACGTTCTACTTTAGCGGCTCTTTTTCGCGCTTTTTTAAACGACCACAAGGGGGATAAGCCTGCATGCACCATTGTGAGCTTGCGTTTGGAATCATGGTGCAATAACGGACGGTGTCGCAACCAATCCAGCAAGCGGTCAGCATCAGGCGCGTCTAACACCTGTTCTAAGGTATCGTTATGACGGCTGGTGGCACCGCTGGCTTGTTCCAGCAAATGAATATCATGATTACCAAGTACACATACCGCTGCATCACCAAGCCCATGCAAATAACGCAGCGTGCGTAATGAGTCAGCCCCGCGATTAACCAAATCACCCGCGCACCACAATTGGTCACGCGAGGCATCGAAATCAACCTTATTTAACAAACAGCGTAAGGCATAGTAACAGCCCTGAATATCACCAATGGCATAAATCGCCATGACTACTCCCTACTCCTCGCCTGCAGCAGTCTCCTCTGCATGCGAAAACATCCAAATAGCACCCGCTGCAATGGTGGTGTAGCTGTTTTGACGCACTAAGGGACTATCCTTCACCACGCCACTCGCCAAAGAACGTACCCGACTACTGAGGAATAATTGCCATTCATGCGTTAAAGGATAGCGCAAGCTGACCCGCGCAAACAGCGAATGCAAACCACTACGTGCCTGATAAACAGGACGATTCGCCGTCGCGTAAGCAGCCGCCACACCATAATAAGTATCATTATAGCGTTGCGAAGCATGCAATGCGCCAAGTCCCAACTTCCAACGCAAATAGCCATCGTTCATCGGAGCTTGGTAAATATATTGCAATTCGGGTTCACCCAATGCTCCAACAAACTTGCCCTTTGTATTCACCGCAGCACGCCATGGCAGCATCAAACGCAGATCATGCCCCTGCTGACGATAAAAAATCCAATTCAAGCGCGGGCCAATTTCGCCCGTCAAATGCAGGCGTGGCATACCTTGGCGCGCTTTATTGCTATTTTTAACGGGCAAGCCGCCTGATAAGCTTAGGTCTAACGATAGATGCTCGCTACTGAACAAACGACCGCGCAAACCAGCACGGTCTAACCACCATCGCTTACCACGGTAAATAGGGAAGGGAAAAGCAAACGGTAAGGTATAACGCTCATCGCTACCCATATATTGCGGCGTGCTAAAACCACCAAAGCCCACGCCCAATTCCCACAAGGGCAAATCCTCATCGGCGGCATATGCCAAGCTGGAATAGCAACACAATACAACAACGAAGGTGCGAAACGCTATGAGCGACTTAATCACGGAAGTTAGTGAATTGTAACGGACGGTCGGCATCCATCGCCTTAATAACACTGATTGCTGCTTGCAAATCATCACGTTTTTTCCCTGTAACGCGCACTTGATCGCCTTGAATCGCAGCCTGAACTTTGAGCTTTTCCGCCTTAATCTGCTTCACAATAGCTTTTGCCAGCTCTTGATCGACACCTTGTTTCACAGTGATCTTCTGCCGTTGCTTGTCACCACCAGCGCGTTCTATATCGCCATAATCAAGGCTTTTATGCTCCAAGCCACGACGCACCATTTTTGCACGCAGAATTTCTGCTATGACATTGATGCGATTCACATCCTCTGCTTCTAATTGCAGCTCGCCATCGCTCAATTCCAACGAGGCATTAGAACCTTTGAAGTCATAACGGGTAGTAATTTCACGCTGCGTTTGATCAACAGCATTTTGCAACTCATGCTTATCAATCTCACACACAATATCAAAACTTGGCATAACGATTCCTAATCCTCTAAAGTAAAGGCTTTTTGCCCTCGGCTCATGCCAACAGGCCCTGTGCGGGTCAATTCGACAATGCCCATAGGTCGCAACATTTCTATAAAGCCATCGAGTTTTTGCGCCCGACCTGTCAGCTCCATGGTATAACTTGAAGATGACACATCGACGACTTTGGCGCGAAACACATCCGCCATGCGTAATACTTCGGCGCGATATTCATTCTCGGCTTTGACTTTAACCAGCAACATTTCACGCTCTAAATGGCTGGAATGGCTCAAGTCATCGGTCTTAATCACAGGGATTAATTTATTCAACTGCTTCTTAATCTGCTCAATCACACGGTCATCCCCACGTGTCACCAAAGTCATGCGACTGACTTCAGGATCCAGCGTTGGTGCAACGTTCAAGCTTTCAATATTGTAACCACGGGCAGAAAAAAGACCTGCGACGCGAGTAAGTACCCCCGCATCATTTTCCACCATCACCATAATGGTATGACGCATCAGCGTTCCTCCTTACCCAATTTCATTTCATGCAACGCTGCGCCCGCTGGTACCATAGGGTACACATTTTCTGCTTCTGCAACGTGGACATCAACCACCACAAAACGTTCTTTTTCATCAAATGCTTGTTGCAAGGTAGCATCAAGCTTACTCAACGCATCCACCCGCAAACCTAATCCACCATACGCTTCGGCGAGCTTCACAAAGTCAGGCAATGAATCAAAGTAAGAGTGCGAATAGCGGGAGTCATAAAACATTTCTTGCCACTGGCGAACCATGCCCATGTAACCATTGTTCAAGATCACTACCACCACAGGTAATTTGTATTGGTACAAGGTCGAAAGTTCCTGAATGCACATTTGAATCGAAGCATCACCCGAAAACAGCACCACGCGTTCACCAGGTCTGGCAATCAATTGCGCACCCATCGCGGCTGGCAAGCCATAACCCATCGTGCCTAAGCCGCCAGAAGTCAACCAACGGTTCGGCTCCTTAAAGCCATAAAATTGTGCTGCCCACATCTGATGCTGACCCACATCGGTGGCCACAATAGCATTGCCTTCGGTAATGCGATGCACCGTTTGAATCACCTGCTGGGGCTTGATCGGTTCATCAGGCTTTTGCTCAAATGCCAGTGAGTTCACGGCGCGCCATTGATCAATCTCATGCCACCAAGGAGCCAAATCTACCGCATCATCTTGCGTGTATTCTTTTAGCTCTTTGAGTAATTGCTTGAGTACCACCGCAACATCCCCCACCACCGAAGTGTGGGCGCGAACGTTTTTAGAAATCGATGATGGATCCACATCAATATGAATGATATGCGCATCAGGAGCAAAAGCGTCAATACGCGCTGTAACGCGGTCATCAAAACGCGCCCCAATCGCAAACAGCAAATCACAATGAGACACCGCCATATTGGCTTCATACGTGCCGTGCATACCCAACATACCCAAGAAATGAGGGTTGTCGTAGGCGATGCCACCCAAACCCATTAAGGTATTGGTAATCGGCAGATTCAGTTGCTCGACCAACTGCGTAAGTAACGGCGCAGCACCGGCAGCACTGATTACGCCACCGCCCGTATACAGCACAGGACGTTTTGCCTGCATAATTTTTTCGGCAATCTTTTTGATCTGGCGATGATTACCTTTGCGCGTCGGTTTGTAGGAGCGAATATCCACCGTTTCAGGGTAGATAAACTCACAACTATCTTGGGTAATATCTTTAGGAATATCCACTAACACCGCACCAGGGCGACCTGAGGTAGCAATGTAAAATGCTTGACGAATAACACCCGCCAAATCACGTACATCCTTAACCAAAAAGTTATGCTTGGTCACCGAGCGGGTAATGCCAACCGTATCAGCTTCTTGGAAGGCATCGTTACCAATCAACGCCGAAGGCACCTGACCAGAAAAACACACCGTAGGAATAGAATCCATATTAGAATCAGCCAAGCCCGTAACCGCGTTGGTTGCACCTGGCCCTGAAGTCACCAAGGCAACACCGCAACGACCAGACACCCGCGCATAACCATTGGCAGCATGAAGCGCGGCCTGTTCATGGCGAACCAAGATATGTTGAAAACTATTTTGTTTGAAAATCTCATCATAGATATTAAGCACAGAACCACCAGGGTAGCCGAAAATCAGCTCAACACCTTCACGCTTCAAACACTCGACAAAAATTTGTGCACCAGTCAACTTCATGATTCCGCCTTAACGAGGATAGTTATAACCTAAATCCTGCGGTTTTTTGTGCCGTATTGAGTGTGATATATTGGTTTGTATGGCTTTTTGTGGAAATACGCAGTCACCTTTTTGGTGATAAATATTTTCACAGCATGTCAGACGAATCAATAGATTGTGCTCAGTATGTGCAAAATATTGCAGGGTTTAGGTATAAGATTATGCCTGTATTCAATCTAAAAATGGGCGGGCGACAATAGTTTTGCTACCTCACCCTGTCAAGCAATGAAAACTAAGGTTTTAACCACAAAAGGCACGAAAAAACAGGCATCTTTCACCGACCCTAAAAAGTAATTTACACATGCAAAACTGAGTTGGAGCCAGCAGCGATGCGTGTAGTATTCAAAGATCATGTGGTAAATAAAGCAGCTTTCAGCAACCATAAAAACAATGAAAGTGTAAACCACAACATGGAGGATACCAAACTTCATATGCTGAATGCCTAGGTGTTGCTTGCTGGCAAAAAATTGCAGTGCGAATAAGCGCAAGATAGTTTCTTGCAGATGAGTGAAAATCAATAGAGCATTACAGAATGACTAAGTGGGAGCATGATAATGTTCAGGTATCGCAATAACAACAATCAAGATCGGAGCCTGCACTCGTTATGACATCATTACACCTGATGGACGAGGCAACGTTGTGGGTCATCGATAGTGATGCACAGTCAGCCAACTGGCTGCAGCAACACTGCCTCTCGATACCAGCTTGCAACGTCGTATACACTGGAGCCATCCATCACGCCCCCGACATGCCACCAGATATCATTCTGTTCAATCATCGGGCACGCGAATCCGAGCCATTGCCCTTGCTGGGTGAGATCCGAACACATAATCCCACTGTATTCATCATCGCAGTGACTGCCCCCACCCTAGGGGAACAGCAACTCAACAACTGGCAGCATCAGCACGGCAGCATCAGCATGTTGCAAAAACCATTAAAAAAAGAGCTTCTGCAAGCCGCTATTCAACACGGCATGGAGAAATGGCAACATCTCAACGAACAAAAGCAACGTGCTGAACGCTTGTTGCCCATTCAGGCATCTGAACAATGGATGACTCGGCTGGAGAGTATGCCGCCTGGCGAAGGTGAATTGGCTGAAATGACGGTACTGGTGACTGATGTACGCCAGTCCACCCAACGCCTGCTCCGCGAAGAGCCTGGAGTCTATCTGAAAAAACTCAATGCTTGGCTAAGCCTGCAAACCCGTTGCGTCCAGCAAGCTCAAGGGGCTGTTGTGAAATTCACTGGTGATGGTCTGCAAGCGATTTTTGAAGGGAAACAACGCAACCAACTTGCGATTCGTTGTGCCATCAATATTGTCCGTCATCTGGGTGAAACAGATTTCCCCACTGGTACTGCCATTGCTGGAGGTCTCATTCTCGGCGGCATGATGGGCAGTGAATCCCGACATCAATTCGATATTACTGGTAGTGCTGTTCACCTAGCCGCTCGTCTTTGCGCCGAGGCACATGCAGGAGAAATCCTCGTCAGTCGCGACAGTATGCCTCCGCTGTTGATAACATATGCTCAGGCAGACATATTTCATCCTCGTGGCTTTGAGCAACCAATTGAAATCTGCAGAATTCAGCAGGAGGATACCGATGCAATACCAATGGAATGAAGAACAAATCAGCCATATCATTGACCAGTCGTTGATGTACCAATGCGCTTGCCCAGCGCAAGTGGCGACCCAAGTACTAAAGATACGTGAACTCTACACCTACCAACAACGTTGCCTAGACCTCACCGACACCGATTGTGCCGTGCATGAACGTATCGCCAGCGATGCCGAACAAGCACACGCGCTGATGGAATCCTGCCTTCAGCGTATTCTCGAAATCGAAAACTGGGATATGCAAACCCTAACCATGCCCGAAGCATTGAAAAAAAACTCCTTCTGATTCAGCCAGGAGCAACATCACTTTCAAACACAACGTAAAATTTTGCCCTTGATTTATAGCCAATAGATCAACAACAAACGCAAAATACCATGAAACATCGCTGCCTGTTTGCGCTTCATTCATTGACATATTAGAATATCATAATATTCTACTGCTTATTTACTGGAGGAGTTATGACCCAGTTGTCAGAATTTCAGCAAGAAATTGCCATTATTCTGGTTATAAAATTGCTGGCAATCGGTTTGATATGGCTGACATGGTTTTCTCACCCTCCCGAAGCAGATATCAATCAACATCTGCTGCCTGAGCCAGCATCTACAATCAATCACGGCAATCAATAAATAGGAGTTACGATGATTAGCGAAGCCTTGGTCGATGTTTCACGACTGCAATTTGCCTTTACTGCCATTACACATTTTTTGTTTGTCCCGCTTACACTAGGGCTTTCCGTTTTGTTGGTCGTAATGGAGTCACTGTATGTGACGACGGGTCAAACGATTTACAAAGATATGACAAAATTCTGGGGCAAACTCTTTGCGATTAACTTTGCGATGGGGGTGGTGACTGGACTGACGATGGAATTCCAGTTCGGCACCAATTGGGCTTATTACTCGCATTACGTTGGTGATATTTTCGGCGTGCCGCTGGCGATTGAAGGACTGATGGCTTTTTTCTTGGAATCAACCATGGTTGGCTTATTTTTCTTCGGCTGGGATCGTTTAAGCAAGGGCAAACACCTGATGGTGACGGCATTGGTCGCCCTAGGTTCCAACCTCTCCGCGCTGTGGATTTTGATTGCCAACGGCTGGATGCAGCACCCGATCGGCACCGCCTTCAACCCTGACACGATGCGCATGGAACTGGGCAGCTTCAGTGAGCTACTGTTTAACCCCTTTGCTCAGGTCAAATTTATGCACACCTTGTCCGCTGGTTATTTGACGGGTGCTATTTTTGTACTCGGCATCTCTGCCTACTATTTACTCAAGCAGCGAGACAGCGAATTTGCCCGCCGTTCATTCGCCATTGCCGCTGGATTCGGCACCGTGGTTTCGATCAGTGCCATCTTCCTTGGTGATGAATCTGGTTATGAAGTAGCGCACGCGCAACCAGAAAAAATGGCAGCAATGGAAGCAATTTGGGAAACAGCGCCAGCACCTGCGCCGCTGCTGCTTGTGGCTGACATTGACCAATCCGCGCAGCAAAACCGCATGACCATCGAAGTTCCTTATCTGCTTGGGCTGATTGGAACTCGCTCGCTCGATCAGCCGATCCTTGGGGTAAAAACCCTAATCCAAGCCAATGAAGATCGCATTCGCAAAGGCTTGCTGGCTTACGCACTGCTGCCTGCTGTACGTCAAAAAACCGCGACCGCAGCAGAAATGGACACCTTTCACGCCCATGTGGCTGATCTTGGTTACGCTCTGTTGCTGAAAAAGTACGTCGAAAATCCAAACGAAGCTTCGGATGAACAGATCGCCCGTGCTGCCGCCGACACCATCCCGAAAGTCACGCCGATGTTCTGGTCATTCCGCATGATGGTGGGAATCGGGATGGTGTTATTCCTGATTTGCGCCTACGCCTTGTATGCCGCTCGGCGAGGTTCGGCATGGAACAACCGTCTACTGCTACGCATCGCCCTTTATGCAATACCGCTGCCGTTTATCGCCGCTGAACTGGGCTGGTTTGTGGCAGAGTTCGGTCGCCAGCCGTGGACGGTTTACGGTATTCTTCCGACCCATTTATCGGTTTCAAGCCTGGCGACATCGGATGTATGGGGCTCCCTAACTGCCTTTGCGCTGATGTATGGCACATTGTTCGCGATCGAATTATTTTTGATGTTCAAGTATGCCCGACTCGGACCAAGTGCCTTACATACTGGGCGTTACCATTTTGAACAAGGAGGCTCCCATGATTGATTACGAATCCCTTCGCTTAATCTGGTGGCTGCTGGTTGCCATTTTGCTGATCGGCTATGCCGTCATGGATGGATACGACCTTGGCGTGGCAATTCAACTACCCTTTGTAGCACGTGAGGATGTCGAACGGCGGGTGTTGCTGAATGCCATCGGACCGTTCTGGGATGGCAATCAGGTGTGGCTGATTCTTGGTGCTGGCGCAGTGTTTGCGGCATGGCCGATGATTTACGCCACGGCGTTTTCTGGCATGTATGCGGCCTTGCTGCTGGTGCTGTTTGCCTTGTTTTTGCGCCCCGTCGGTTTTGATTACCGCAGCAAGTTGCAAAGCCCAACTTGGCGCACGTCTTGGGACTACGCGCTATTTGTTGGTGGTCTAGTACCCGCCCTGGTGATTGGTATTGCCTTTGGTAATTTGCTACAAGGCGTGCCGTTTTACTTTGATGATACCTTGCGCAGTTACTACACTGGTACGTTGTGGCAGTTGCTCAACCCGTTTGCCCTGCTCGCAGGGCTGGTATCGGTGGCGATGCTGACCATGCACGGTGCGACTTATCTACTCATCAAAACGGAAGGCATTATCCAGCAGCGTGCCGCGACTACTGCCCGCTATGCAGCAATGGCAACCATTGCACTGTTCCTGCTGGCTGGTTACTTCGTGATGTTTCATTTGGACGGCTTTCGTGTTGTGAGCGTGATTGATGCATCCGCTCCATCCAACCCAATGCTTAAAACCGTGGTGCATGAGGCTGGCGGCTGGATGGCGCGTTATCAGGATGCTCCAGCACTATGGCTGGCTCCTGCCTTGGGAATTGTGGGTGCGTTCATGGTCATGGTACTTGGTCGGCTTCGGGCGGGACTTGCTTGGGTTGCTTCTGGAATTTCCGTCGCTGGCATCGCTGCTACGGCGGGTCTTACCCTGTTCCCCTTCGTTTTGCCATCAAGCACGCACCCCTCACAGAGTCTGACTATGTGGGATGCCACATCCAGCGAACACACACTGGGCTTAATGCTAATCGCCACGGTAATTTTTATGCCGATGATACTGGCTTATACCAGTTGGGTGTTCCGTGTGATGCGCGGCAAAGTAACCGTGCAGCAAATCATCGACAACGATCATGCAAGCTATTAACGGACAATCCTTTGAAGTTATCTTCAAAAAAACTTGTCAACAGGAGGGATAATAATGTGGTATGTACTTTGGTTTATGATGGTACTTCTGGCTATTTATGTTGGTCGTCGCTCAGTTGAATGGATATGAAAAAATCAGCCGATGCCATTCCGTCACCCTTCGCTTGATTCAATATCCAGTCTTGCGTCCGTTCTCTGGATTGCGAATCAAGTCCACAATGACGTGTTGCTACGCAAAAAAACACGTATATGACCGTGCGTAACATCCGTATATAACCTAAATCCTGCAATGTTTTGCACATACTGAGCACAATCTATTGATTCGTCTGACATTCTGTGAAAATATTTATCACCAAAAAGGTGACTGCGTATTTCCACAAAAAGCCATACAAACCAATATATCACACCCAATACGGCACAAAACACCGCAGGATTTAGGTATAACAAAAAAGGGCAGCCGTGGCTGCCCTTTTCGGATCATTTGAGTCGATCGCTTAACGGTATTCGGTGCGGGTCACCATTACTTCAAGCTCAACACGACGATCAGGAGCTAGGCAATCAATCAACGCTTTGGTTCTTGCTTTACCTTTGCAGTCCGTCACAGGCTGTTCTTCACCCATGCCGTTGGCAACTACCTTGCTCGCTGGAATACCCGCCTGATTGACCAGATAGTCTCTGACCACATTGGCGCGTTTTTCGGAAAGACGTTGGTTTGCTTTCTTTGAACCAATACGGTCAGTATGTCCGATAACCTTGATCGTGCCATAATCCGCGCCGTTCAGTTCACCAGCAAAACGATCCAACGATGCTTTACCGCTATCACTAAGAATGGATTTGCCGAAGGCAAACAATGAGTTGGAAGTAGATGTGTCGGAGAACACAACTTTCTTTGGCTCAACTTTTACCACAGGTTGTGGCTTGGGCATCGTTATTACAGGTTGCGGTGCAGGTTTGGCAACAGGTGCTGGTTTAGGCTTTTCGACAACAACTGGCATCGCTTTAGGTGCTTCGTCTTCCACACCAAACTGATAGGCCAGCCCCAGCGAATATAAAGCCACATAGCCCTTATTACCAAGACCGTCACCAATATGGTAACGCTCAGCCTCAGTACGCAGACGAAGTGCTGGTGTAATCAGGTACTGCATACCCAGCCCCAACTTTTCACCCCAGACTTTTTCACTGTTTTTGGGCGTAGTGATGGCAGGAATACCACCAGTACCTGTGAAATCCGACTGCGTTTTTGTATAGGTACCACCGAGGCGACCATACAGAGAAAATGTTTCCGAAAGGGGAACACCAAGAACCAAATCTAAGTTGCCGCCATTGGCTTTGGTTTTGGCATTCAGCGTGCCTGCGGGTGTGGCAGCACCTGAGGTGAAATTAAATTTACCCAGATTGAAATACCCACCTTCGAGGGAAATGTAGCGATTAAACTGATAGCCGAGATAAGCCTTGTAGCCCACACTACGATTAGCATGGCTCATGGTTGCTAGGGTTTGACCAGCAGCCAAAAATGGCTTGGTCATTTGGTCGGTTTTTAGCTGTGAAGTGGAGGCACCACCAGCCGCACCGACATAAAATCCAGAATCATCGGCCTGCAAGGTTGGACTTGCAGCCAATGTGCAGGCCGTCACAGCCAACAAACTAGGTAGCAGGTGTTGAAATTTCATGATCTTCTCCGATTGTTTCAAACAGACACAACAAGCTGTTGCGCAAGCGTCAAATGATGCACCTGTTATGTACCATTACCACACAAAAAAACGATTACTGTAGCATTATAACACATCATCATTCAGAACGAGGTGAACTGAATAATGAACAGACTTTTCTATTCTCGGATAGCCTCCTAGTACCACGCTCCAGAAGTTCATGGAATTTGAGCTGGTCTATATTGTCGCTAGCTGCGTTGCAACACCTTGAAATAACCCCTGCTACCCCTACGGTTTTGCCCCCGTTCCCTAAGTTGCGGAGCAAACCCGCAATGACTCATTGCTACTTAAAAAATCACGTATATAACCGTGCGCGCCAACAAGGATGCACGGCAACCTTGGTTTACCATGAACCGAGCAAGCCTAGTCCTGATAGGTGATTGCTGCGGTTTACAATGAGCGAACGTAATCTAGCGTAGTTAATAGGCATACTCGTTTATTGTTCAAATCTCACCACCATATGTAAGTGCTACCAACAAACCACACAATAGGATCGCAATCATGTTAAGCGTTTATCATCAATTAAAATATTTGCACATCTATGGTGTAGCCCTGTTTACTATATGGTTCGGGTTATTCTTGGATAGCACGACCATTGCAGATGTGCTGTCGCACAACCAGTGGTACACCAATGCAGTGGTGATTATTGCCTTTGGCTGGATCTATATGCAGGTCTCACGGGTGACGCGGCGGTTAATGTTGATCGGGGTGGTGGTTGCCTATATCGGCGAAGTGACACTGGCACTTGGTTTTGGCATGTACACCTACAGACTGGGTAATGTTCCCTTCTATGTGCCGCTGGGTCACGCCATCGTTTATGCCGCTATCTACTACGTAATCAGAGAGCCGTTAATTCGGCGGCAGCAACAGCGTGTAATCAGCTTGCTTTACTCAGCGATGCTGATGTACTCTACGCTTTGGTTACTGCTGGCAGATGATCTTTATGGTTTTATGTCGATGCTGATCATTATCGGAATCTTCCAATGGTTTCCGCATACTCGCCTATTTTTTTTACCCATGTTTTTTATTGTGGTCTATCTGGAGTTATTCGGCACTTGGTATCAATGCTGGCAATGGCCAGAATATTGGTTCGGTACGGTGACTTGGATGCCCAGTGCCAATCCTCCCAGTGGCGTTGGAGCCATCTATTTCGTTTTTGATAGCAGTTGCCTGCTGGTGTATCGCTTGCTGTACCGTAAGTCATGGTACCGTTTTATGCAATTACGTCGCCTGAGATAAAATTTTACTGCTCAAGAACTATGCCCGTTAGCAATTGCGGTTTGCTGTAGTAGTGTACGCGCCATTAAATCGAATGCTTGCAATGATTGCAGGTGATGGTGTTATTTTAACTTTGTGAAGGTGATATTACGTTATGGGAAGAGCATATCAGAATCGTAAAGAATCGATGGCTAAAACAGCGGATGCAAAAACTAAAATTTATTCTAAATATGGTCGCGAAATTTACGTTTCGGCAAAAAGTGGTGGCACCGACCCTAACGCCAACCTCACCTTGCGCCGCCTGATAGAAAAAGCAAAAAAAGATCAGGTTCCTACTCATGTGATTGACCGCGCGCTGGATAAAGCGAGTGGCGCCGGTGGTGAAGATTACAGTGTTACCCGTTACGAGGGTTTTGGTCCTGGTGGTTGCATGGTTGATTGTGGATTGCCTGACCGATAATAATAACCGCACGTTTAACGATGTGCGTCAATGCTTCAATAAAAACAATGCCAAAATCGGTAATCCTGGGGCTGTTGCCCATATGTTTGATTACCTGTCGATTTTTGCCTTCAAGGGCACGGATGAGGATGCAGTATTGGAAGCCCTGATGGATGCCGATGTGGATGTCACCGATGTCGAAAATGAAAATGGTGTGATTACGGTGTTCGCGCCAAACACTGAGTTCTTCCGAGTAAAAACAGCATTGAGCGAAGCTATGCCAGGCATTGATTTTGATGTGGAAGATATTGCCTATGTGCCGCATTCGACGACCAAAATCAGTGGCGAAGATGCGCAGCAGTTTGAAAAGCTGGTCGCCGCCTTAGATGACTGCGACGATGTACAACAAGTGTATCATAACGCTGAGATAGAAGACTGAATCACTGTGTAAAATAGGGCTTGAACAGTTGAACGTTGATTAGTGAATGTTCAACTGTTCAAGTCTTGTATCTTTGTTGTTTAAGCGGTGTTTTGTAGGGGGTCGCTTCGCTTGCCGCTAACCTAGGCAGAAATTGTAGCAAGGGGCTGAGAGGGGAAGCTTCTCTACCGCTCGACTAGAGCTGTTGCCACTCTTCCGCTTTTGCACACACCAAACCTTTGTCTCTTTTGCCTGTCTTATTATGGGGTCCAGTATAATTAAGCTTCCCTTTTAAAACAGGACGCATGTACACTACAATACCATAATGTAGGTTGGGTTGAGGTACGAAACCCAACTTTAAAACATCATAAGCTCCTTTGTTGAGTTTCGTACCTCAACCCAACCTACGATGTCACGCATATCCATATTGCTTTTGTCCCGTCTTAAACGGGAAGCTGACAATTAACTTATCCGCCCACCAACCGTAAGTCTTCTTCGTCTTAAAATAAGCCCCCCTCTAACGGTAAGCAAACTAACCCAACAGTGAATCAAGAAACTCGATGCAATACTTGAGCCGTTCAATGCCTGATGCTGGCAATTGCAATAGCGTGAGATGACCATCGGGCGTTAAACGGAAACGCTTAGGCTGCTGCTGTACTTGCTGCATCAAGTGTACGGGATCAATCGGCGATTGCGGTGTGAAGTGAATACTCCACCCCTGTGCTGTGGCTCGGATGGCGGTAATTAACATCGCTTGAGCGCGCCAACGTAGGCGAGCCAACTCCAAAGTTAGGCGTGCAGCTTCAGGCATGCGGCCGAAGCGGTCGGTGATTTCTTCAAACAACAAACGCAAAGCATCGTCATTATGCGCCTGTGCAATGCGTCGGTACAGCGCCAACCGCTCGCCATTTTGCGGCACGTAATCAGGTGGCAAGACACTGTTCAAACCCACACTTAATGTAACATCAGGCAGCGTTGCCACGCGCTCGCCTTTGGCTTCACGTACAGCTTCGGCAAGCATATCTAGGTAAAGATCTAGCCCAATCTCGTCCATTTTGCCACTTTGCTCTGCACCCAGCAGATTTCCTGCGCCGCGAATTTCCATATCTTGGCGCGCCAACATAAAGCCCGCGCCCAACTCGCTATGCTCAGCAATCGCTTGTAAGCGTTGCCGAGCATCACTACTTAAAACACGTTCGTCAGGGGCAAATAAATAGGCATAGGCCTGACGATGGCTGCGTCCTACGCGCCCGCGAATCTGATGCAACTGTGCCAGCCCCAACATATCGGCACGCTCGACGATCAAGGTATTGGCATTGGCAACATCCAAGCCTGATTCAACAATCGTGGTACAAACCAAGATGTTCAATCGCCCTTCATAAAATGCCAGCATTTGTTGATCCAGTGCCGCAGGACTCATCTGCCCATGCGCCATACCAATATCTGCTTCGGGCAGGTCTTCGCGCAACTGTTTTACAATACGTTCAATGCTTTTTACGTGGTTATGTAGATAATAAACCTGCCCACCACGGTACAATTCACGGCGAATCGCCTCGTTAGCGAGGTGACGATTATACACCAACACACGGGTACGAATCGCCTCGCGCTCCGCTGGTGGCGTGGTGATGGTGGATACCGAGCGCAAGCCTGCCAAGGTTTGATGCAAGGTGCGCGGAATGGGTGTCGCGCTCAACGTTAGCAAATCAACCCCAGCCTGTAGCTGCTTCAACGCCTGCTTGTGGCGCACGCCAAAGCGTTGTTCTTCATCAACAATCAACAAGCCAAGATTGGCGAACGTGAAGCGCGGCGATAATAGCTTATGCGTACCAATGACAATGCGAATCGCCCCTGCTGCCAGTTCCCTCTCAATACGATTGGTGTCTGTCACGCCCTGCAAACGGGACAGCACTTCGATGTGTATATCCGTACCGCTAAAACGCTCGCGAAAACTATGCCCGTGCTGATTCGCCAACACCGTGGTGGGGGCTAGCACCGCGACTTGTTTGCCTGAAGCGGCAATCAAAAAGGCAGCGCGCATCGCTACCTCTGTTTTACCAAAACCGACATCGCCACAAATCACCCGATCCATCGGACGTGGTGCTGTTAAATCTTGCTCGACTGCCGTGATTGCGGCCATTTGGTCATCGGTTTCTTCAAATGGAAATGCCGTACTAAACTCGTCGTAACGCTCGCGCAACACGCCATCAAGCTGCAATGGCGCACGCCCAGCGCGTTCACGTTCGGCATCAATAGCAATCAGTTCGTGCGCCATCGCCAACAGGTCACGCTCGACCCGTTCGCGGGTACGCTTCCATTTATCCGAACCCAGTTTGCTGACGACAGGGTGCTGTTCACCAGTGTGGCGATGCAAGCGATCCAACGACTCCACAGGCACAAACACCTGCGCGCCAGCGGCATATTCAATGCGAATGACATCGTAGCTATCATCGCCTTCGCCACGCCCTTCTAAGCCTTGGAACAATCCCACACCATGATCTTCATGCACCACAGGATCACCGATTTTTAGCTCAGCAAGCGAGTTAAACAGATCCGTGCGTAGCATACGCGCATGGCTGGGGCGACGACTCACCCGCTGACCGAGCAGTTCTCGCCCTGTAAGAATCACAATGCCTTGCGCTTCTAAGGTCAAACCCGCCTGCAAAAAACCAATGCAGCAAGCAACATCTGCCTGTTGTGGCCAATCATGCAGTCCGTGGCAGTCGGCGATCTTGCTAACTAAGGGCTGCATCACTTCGCGCATGTGTTCACGCTGACCCACGCCATGCGCCACCAACAAAATGCGCCAACCTTCGGCTAACAGGGTATCCAACGCTGCCAACAATCGCTGCAAAGCATGGTTATGACCATCAAAATCACTGCGTGAAGGTGCTGGGCAAGCGGGAGGACTCAACGCCTCGCTGTGTAGCGATGATTCCACGGCAAACAATTCTTGCGGACTGATGGCTGGCTCGCCATGATGACGCTGTTCTTCAAACTGGGCACGTACCCGTTGTGCAAATTGATCGCGCTGCGCCATGATGTTGGCTGCAGCGCATACGCGATGTTGCGCTGGCAAGTAATCTTGCAAACGCGCCGTAGCATCATACGCCAGAGGGAACAATGCTTCCATGCCAGGGTGTGGACGACCTGCCAACACCGTGGTTAACATCGGATGTTGGCGATGTTGCGGGAAGCGCGCCCGAAATGCTGCCGCAAAGCGTTCACGCCCTGCCTCGTCCAAAATCATCTCGCGTGCAGGAACCGATTCAAATGTGTGTAAAGATTCGCCTGAACGCTGTGTCTCTGGGTCAAAATAGCGGATGGATTCGATTTCGTCACCGAACAAATCAATGCGTAAGGGTTGCGCAATGTGCGCAGGCCAAATGTCCAACACGCCACCGCGCATGGCAAACTCGCCTGCTGCCAACACCCTTTCCACGACCATCATCCCCGCTTCTGCCAAGCGTGAGCGCAACTGCACAGCATCCAGCTGATCGCCACAGGTTAGCGACCATACATGTGCTGCTACCGAAGCAGGTGGCGCAATGCGTTGTAACCACGCTGGCAAGGAAGTCAGCAACACACCACGTGGTGCAGGTTCACGCAACAAACGCGACAAGGTAGCAAAGCGTTGCCCGACAATCCGTTGATGCGGTGATACGCGATCATAAGGCAACACCTCCCAAGCGGGGAACAACCACAAATTTTGCGGGCGATCCTGCATAAAAAAGTGCATTTCTTCGCTCAAACGGCGGTAAGTGCGTACATCAGGGCAGATATAAACCAGCAACGATGCATCATCAGCCTGCTGCCGCAATTGCCACGCCAAGCTACAATCTAAAGGGGTATGCTGTTCAACATTCATTGCCCGCCATCCTGCCGTGAGCGGCTGCCTTCGTCGCCTATTTCAGGCTGTAGCTTTTGTTCAAGATAAGGAACCAACTCATCATAATCATATTGATGGGGAAATTTATTTTGCAATGACTGCGCAATGCTTAATGCCTCTGTGAACATGGTGTTGGCATCATCACGTCTTCCTTGTGCAAGCAGGGCACGCCCAACTTTGTCGAGTGAGATAGAAAGATCACGCAGGCTTTCTGGCGTTTTACCAATGTGAGTGACGAGGTTGCGAGCAATCTGCAAACCCTCCTCGTAAGCTTGCGCTGCCTGTTCAAGCTTGCCTTGTGCAAGTAGTGTATTTCCAATTTTATCAAGTGACACAAAAAGATCACGCAAGCTTTCTGGCGTTTCACCGATGCGAGTAACGAGGTTGCGAGCAATTTGCAACCCTTCCTCGTAAGCTTGCGCTGCTTGTTCAAGCTTGCCTTGTGCAAGCAATGTGTTCCCAACCTTATTGAGAGAAACAGAAAGGTCATGCAGGCTTTCGGGCGTTTCATCGATGCGAATAACTAGGTTGCGAGCAATCTTCAAACTCTCCTCGCAAGCTTGTGCTGCTTGTTCAAGCTTGCCTTGTGCAAGTAGTGTATCCCCAGTCTTATCAAGTGATACGAAAAGATCACGCAGGCTTTCGGGCGTTTCACCAATGCGAGCAACTAGGTTGCGAGCAATCTTCAAACTCTCCTCGTAAGCTTGCGCTGCCTGTTCAAGCTTGCCTTGTGCAAGCAATATATCCCCAGTCTTATCGAGTGATACGAAAAGATCACGCAGACTTTCGGGCGTTTCACCAATGCGAGTAACTAGGTTGCGAGCAATCTTCAAACTCTCCTCGTAAGCTTGCGCTGCCTGTTCA
>CAZYAI010000001.1:0-2004 GCA_964645625.1 uncultured Zetaproteobacteria bacterium | reverse complement strand
AGCTTGCCTTGTGCAAGCAATATATTTCCAGCCTTCTTGAGTGACACAGAAAGATCACGCAGACTTTCGAGCGTTTCATCAGTATTACGCGCTCTTGCCATGCACAATAGTTCTAATGCAGCAGTATACGCCTGAGTATAATCATGCGCCTCGCAGTAAGCATCCACGGCTGCGGCACAAGCAAGCAACCTCTGACGTTCCATCGTTCCGCTCTTTTGTAAGTCATGCCATGTATTAATGGATGCTTTATGTGCATCTGTAAGACTATGAGGCAGGGCTGGACGATCATGCGGGTCAATGCTTGTCCGCGCTGTTTCATCTAAGAAGCTGCTGTCACAATCCAAGGTAATATTACGGATAGCCCACAGGTCAGGTGCTAATTCACGCAACTTCTGACGTAAAGATATAGGCAATACAATAACCAAGGGGCGAGTGAGGTTGTGACGCAACTTCTCTCGCTGCTCGTTAAGTCGCATCAAGAAGTTAGCACTGGCACGTTGCCCGATAACATCGGATTGTATAGCCAAATCTAACCAATACGGTGCATCCAGTGCCTGATCACGTATCGCTGGGTTGAGTAAGCGATGAAGCAAAAGGTCATCCAATGCCGCAGCTGTGTCTGGCGTAAGCTGTTGCAAACGAGAGATTCGTGCGCGATAAATGTCTGCTAACCGTTCACGAAAAAGGTCGGCAACCCTATGATCGTCACAAAAAAGAAAGCCTAAGGCAAAGTGGTCGCTCCATGACATATGTTGGTGAAAGCGTAACCAAGCTTGTTCACCTTTAGGGCTAAGTATCGGCGTTGTCATACAGCAGCGACCTTACCTATTTGAAGGCTCTGTAGATTCACCATCAAATTCGCGTTGCAATAATGGGTGAGTATCATACCAAGGTTCACCATTGAGGTAATTCATAATCAAATTGGAATCCAAAAAACGCGCCAAAATGGGGAGATCCTCAACGCTTTGTAGCTCGGTATTTTTAGTCTGGTGAATCCGTCTTAACCATATCAAATCATCTTGCGGAATGGGCAACAACTCGCTACGCAATTGCCCTTCAACACTGTTCAAAATATCATCGCTCACGGGCATCCGTTCATCTTTACCGACCATCAACGCCGTGCTTTTGGCAACCAATACTTCACGCACCAATCGGAAGTAGTCACGAATATCACCACCTGAAGACATAGCAAGGCGATTCAGTTGTTCTTCTGCAAATACTTTATCCCAATCTGCAAAACGTTTTTCGATAATATTACGCATGATAGCAAGACCATGTGTATCGGCTTGACTATGGCGATTGCGCACATGGATATTAGGCCAAGAACTGATGGGATGACCACTTAAATGGCGTGATGTATGCGGCGCAAGCGGTGCAAGGAATGGTGGGATTGTATAGACAATATGCAACTGAGGAAAAGCAAGGTTGACCGCATGACCAGAGAAAAGGTTAACAATGCTGTTATGAACATTATGCGCTTCCGTGCCAACACCACGTATTTGCTCAACAGAATCCACCAGCAATACCACTTTACGATCGGGAGCCTTGCTGCTTTGGCGTATTTCCTGAACCAACTCGACGACATAATCTCGTGCATCTTGCACCAATTTGGTGACGTGTCCGCGCAACTTTTGTTGCAGCAGTTCTTTGAAGCTGGGCTCTGACTTTAACTGCATACCCAAGCCTACCGCATCAGCATTGATTTTTAACTCTGTCACTCCCACTTCGCTGGCTAAAAAGTTTTGTAGGCGTTTCCAATAACTGTGGGTGAGTGATTCTAAACCGTGTTTTTGCTGCACTTCAACGGCTAAGGCAGTCATGAGTGATAGAATAAAGTCGCTGATTTCTACAGGTTTGGTCATATGAATATATTGCGTCATATCCACCAACACCACCACTGCACCATCATCTTCCAATAGTTTTTTTAGGCGGTTAAGTTCTGTGCTTTTGCCCTCTGTACACGACAAAACTTTTTCATTGTAGCTCATGGCCCAGTTCTTCCTT